>NZ_JAHAIF010000050.1 GCF_018372875.1 Clostridium sp.
ATTAAAAGTAGGTTTGGGTAGGGAAATTATAAAAGTCAACTGTAGAATAATGGATATAAAAATAAGTGAAATTATTGCCAACTTTTACTTGACTCAAACTTTAAAGTCTAATTATTGAAAAAAATATATATTATGTGTATACTAATTAAGTCTAAATAATTATAACATGGATGGAGGGAGAGTATTATGAAAGAGTATATTAGACTTCCTTTGATTCCTTTAAGGGGACTAACTATTTTTCCTAATATGGTATTACATTTTGATGTGGGACGTGAGAAATCAGTTGCTGCTATTGAAGAAGCAATGTTAAATGATGAAAATATATTTTTAGCATCACAAAGAGATCCAGAGATAGAAGAACCTACTTCTGAGAATATAAGTAAGATAGGAACTTTATGTAAAATAAAGCAAATAATAAAGATGCCTGGCGATACTATGAGAGTATTAGTAGAAGGTAAGGTAAGATGCGAAATAAAGGAATATTTTAATAACGAAAACTACTTTGAGGTTTCTATAAGTGAGATTAATGAAACATTAGAAGAAAGTCCGGAGATAGAGGCGTACTTTAATTCTTTAAAGAAAACTCTTGCAAAATTTTTAAAACAAGCAGGCGAAAATACTAGTGAATTTGCTAAAGAAATAAAACTTGTAGATAACGTACTAGAGTATGTGGATATGGTTTCTGGATATTTACCAATATCTGAGGAAAAGAAACAAGAAATACTTGAAACTTTAGATATAAAGAAGAGAATAGAAGCTATCATAGTATTTATAGAAAATGAGATAAAAGTTATTCAAGTGCAAAAAAAGCTTGCTAAAAAGATGAAGAAGAGTGTTGATGATTCTCAAAAAGAATTCTATTTAAGAGAGCAGCTTAAGTTTATTCAACAAGAATTAGGACAAGATGATGAAGAGTCTAAAATAATAAAAGAATATGAAGAAAAGCTTGAGACTATGAAACTTCCTAAGGAGGTTAAGGAGAAAGCTTCATATGAACTAAAAAAGCTAAAGGGAATGAATATCTCTTCATCTGAAGGAAATGCAATTCAAAGCTATTTAGATTGGGTGTTCGATTTACCATGGGGTAAAAATACAAAGGAACGATTAGATATAAATAGGGCTGAAGAAGTTTTAAATGAAGAGCATTATGGATTAGAGGATGTAAAAGAAAGAATATTAGAGTATCTTTCTGTTAAGAAGATGAGTGGAACTTTAAAAGGACCAATTTTATGTTTAGTAGGACCTCCAGGTGTTGGTAAAACATCTATTGCAAGATCTATTGCAAAGGCTATAAATAGAAAGTATGTAAGAATGTCTTTAGGTGGAATGAGAGATGAAGCTGAAATTAGGGGACATAGAAGAACTTATGTTGGAGCTATTCCAGGTAGAATAGTTTATTCCTTAAAAGAAGCTAAATCAATGAATCCTCTAATATTACTAGATGAAATTGATAAATTGAGCTCAGATTATAAGGGCAATCCAGGGGATGCTCTATTGGAGGTATTGGATAGCGAACAAAATAAAACATTTAGGGATAACTACATGGAGCTTCCAATAGATTTATCTAAGGTTTTATTTATTACAACTGCAAATAGCTTGGATACAATACCAAGACCATTGTTAGATAGAATGGAAGTTGTAGAAGTGTCGGGATATACTTATGAAGAAAAATTTAATATAGCAAGAAATCACCTAATTCCTAAAATATTTAAAGAATACAAATTAAATAATGAAGTTATTACTATAAATGATGAAGCTATTAGGTTTGTTATAGATGGTTATACTAGGGAATCTGGTGTAAGAAGCCTTGAAAGAGTTATTTCTTCTTTAATTAGAAAGTCAATGGCATCTATATTAAAGAAAAATTTAAAGTCTATGAATATAGATAAGGCTAAGGTAGAAGAGTTACTTGGAACTAAGAGATATAGCTTTGATGAAAAGATGAAGGAAGACAAGGTTGGTGTAGTTACAGGAATGGCTTGGACTGCATATGGTGGAGATACTTTACCAGTAGAAGCTATGGTTATGAGTGGTAGTGGTAAACTTCAGCTTACAGGACAGCTTGGTGATGTAATGCAAGAATCAGCAAAGGCAGCCTATACATATGTAAGGGCAAATACATCTAAGTACAATATAGAAGAAGACTTCTATAAGACTAAGGACATACATATTCATGTTCCAGAAGGAGCTGTTCCTAAGGATGGACCTTCTGCTGGTGTTACTATGGTAACTGCCCTTGTATCAGCGTTATCGTGTAATAAGGTTAAGTGTAATGTGGCTATGACAGGTGAAGTTACTTTAACAGGAAGAGTTTTAGCTATAGGTGGATTAAAGGAAAAATCTTTAGCTGCGTATAGAATGGGAATAGACACAATAATAATTCCAAAAGAAAATGAAAAAGATATAGAAAAGATACCTTCTTCAGTAAAGGAAAACCTTACTATTATAACAGTGGAGGAAGTTGGAGAGGTATTAAATAATGCTATAGTTGGAGATGAAGCCAATGAGAATTAAACAAAGTGAATTTATAATTTCAGCAGTAAAAAGAGATCAGTATCCTAAGGATGATAGGGTGGAGGTAGCTTTTGTTGGAAGATCAAACGTAGGTAAGAGTTCAATTATAAATGCTCTTACTAACAGAAGAAAGTTAGCTAAAGTAAGTGGTACTCCAGGAAAAACAAGGTTAATTAACTTCTTTCTTATAAATAATGATTTTTATTTAGTTGATTTACCTGGGTATGGATATGCAAAGGTATCAAAGAAAGAAAAGGAGAGCTGGGGGAAGACAATAGAAACTTACTTAAATGGAAGAGAAGAACTTAAGAGAGTTGTTCTTCTAGTGGATTCAAGACATAAGCCAACTGCTGATGATATAATGATGCATGAATGGATAAAGCATTATGGATATGATGTTATAGTAGTTGCAACAAAGAGTGATAAGTTATCTAATAATGAATTAGGTAAAAGTAAAAAGATAATAAAAGAAACTTTAAAGTTAAGTCCAGAGGATAAATTATATTACTTCTCATCCTTAAATAAAAAAGGAAAAGATGAGTTAATAGATAATTTATTTGGAGATTTAGCTTCAGAAGAGTAGTAAATAGAGCAATTTAGAGTTTTTTCTAAGTTGCTCTATTTCTTTTTTTGTAGTAAATAAGAAATTTTATATGAAAATTGTGTCAAATAATTCTTTATAGAATAAGATATACTATAAAAATTAAATATTAAATCCCAAGGAGGAAATGATATGGAAATCAATGACATTATTAATGGATTAAACTGCAATAATGGCGCAAACAACAATAATAATTGTGGAACTAACAATAATAATTGTGGTTGTGGTGGAAATTGTGGTGGAAATTGTGGATTTGGTAACTGCGGCGGATTCGGCGGCGGATTCGGCGGTTGGTGGATTTGGATAATCTTATTATTCTTCTTCTTCGGTTGGGGCGGAAATGGCTTTGGCGGAGGATTTGGTGGTAACAATAGTAGAAATAATTGTTGCTGCTGCTGCGAAAAGAAGAAAAGGAAAGATGATTGCTGCTGCTGCTGTGGAGGAAATAACTACAACAATGGATGCGGATGCGGAAACAATAATGGATTCTTTGGTGGATCTTGGTGGTTATTCTTACTAGTTCTATTATTTATATGCTCTGGTGATTGCGGTGGTTGTGGCAACTTCATAGGTGATGGTTGCGGTTGCGGATGCTAATAAAATAGCTATCTGACTAATCTAGAAGGGAGCGATAGTTATGTCAAAGAAGAAGCGTAGAAAAGATAATTACTGCTGTTGTGAATGTTGTGATCCATGTAATTGCTGTAATTGCTGTGATTGTTGCTATGATGATTGCTGCTGTGGAAGCAATAACAACAATGGAATGGGCTGTGGTATCCTAGAAGCTATTATATTCTGGTTAATAGCTTGCGGAGCAGGATTATTAAACACTAATTCAATCTTAATAATATTACTATTTTTACTTTATGGTTGGAGCTGTGGTAGCTGCGGATCCGACGGATTTAGTTGGTAGTAAAGTTAGGTGGAGGGCAGGAATGCCCTCCAAAAAATTTGCCTTAATTTATAACCAAAATATACATTGGTACATATAATATCATAAATAATACTCATTTTAGGAGGATCATTATGTCAAAACGTAGGCATAGGGATAGATCAAGAGAGAGTAATAATATGGGTAGGAATCAAGGCTTTGGTGCAAACTCAAATAATAGATTTCCATTTGGAATTAATCCACAACAGCTTTTTGGGATGTTAGGTGGAAACATTGATATGAATAGACTAGGAAGTATGTTAAATTCAATGAATATGGAAGGCTTTGATTTAAACTCAATGAATCAGCAGATGAATAACAATAATAACGGAAATACTAATATGAATGGTAACAATAATAATTTTAACTTTGAAAGTATGATGAATGCAATGAGTGGAATGAATATGATGGGGAATCATATGGACAATAAAGTAAATACCGAAAATATATCTAAATTCGATGAAAATTCATATCCTGAAGAAGTTGATGATGAAAACATACAGATATTATTATCCTTAAGAAAGATAGTTGATCCTAATAAAGTACAATTTGTAGATAAAATAATAGAACTATATAATAATGGTGCATTTAATGAAAAATAAAACTGTATAATTCCAATGAATATAGTCAATAATATTAATGTACCGGAGAAAGTATTCTCCTATAGCTACATGAAGTTATTCTTCATAAAGCTAAAACCCCCCATCCCCCTTTTAGGCCGCAGTTGATGCGGCCTTTTCATTTTTATTTCTTGTATATTGAGGATATTTTGTATGAATTATCCCCACTCTTTATTGTATTTACATAGAATGTAGTTTCAGTTTTTGATGAATCATCCTTTTCACGTATATATTTTTCAAAAGATAATATCCATTTCATTGATGTTATATTGCCTTCATTATCAACAGATTCATCATAAAAGAAAGCGTTTTGAAAGCTATATTGATTATGTTCTTTATCAAGGTTCCACAATAACCCTAGTTCGCTTTCTGAGATGTTTTCAGAGAATATATCTGGCACTTCATCTAATTCATAATCTTTTTGTAACAGGTCAATTAAAGATAGGATATTGCCAAGGTCCGGAATTTTAATGCTATCTGTAGTTATATTCATTGTAGCATTATCTATTATCATAAATGAATCTAAAGATGAGTTGCCAGAATATGAGTTTAATGAGTAACATTGTGGAGTTTTATTTCCGCTTGAATCTAATATACCAAAAATATTTTTATTAGATGTAAAAATTTTTTTAAAGTCGCCATCTATCCATTTGAATATATAAGAGATACTTTTATCTTGTGATGTTTGTACTATTATCTCTGGTGTTGAGCTTCTTGAAAGATTTTTTAGAAATACTTTTGTAGGCCAATGGGACTTTGTTTTTCCTAAGTTATTGTTGTCACATAATTTACTTAGGAGGTAGTTTTTATTTCCTATAGTAATTTTAATATCATCAAAGCCATCATTAGATATTATTTCAATAGCATCTTCTATATTGTCTCCATTTAAATCAATTGATGTTGATTTTCCATACTCTATTGGAGCTATAACATTAATATCAGTTTCCTTTTTAGGGATTCGTAACAAAATTAATGTAGAGATTATTAGTATTATAAAAAATGAGAATATTAAAATTTGTTTTTTCTTTATAATTAGTACATTCAATTTATTCACCTCATATACATTATATGAAGAGTTGAATAAGAATATAAATAAAAAAGATCACTTGATATAAAGTGATCCTTTATTTGTCGCAATCAGGACATATTCCATAGAAATATATTTGGTTTGATAAAATCTTGTACTTTGAAACCTTACTTGCTTCAGCATTTAAGTTATCTAAGCATAGAGAATCTAAATCTTCTACTTTACTACAATTTATACATTGAAGATGTGGATGTGGATAAGTAGTTCCATCATATCTGAAATTACCTTCACCAACATTTATTTCTTGTATTAACCCGACTTCAGCTAATGTTTTAAGTGCTTTATAAACCGTAGCTAAACTCATAGTAGGATATTCTGTTTGAATAGCCTTATAAATTGCTTCTGCAGATGGATGTTCCTTTGTGCTCATAAGATACTTATATACTGCAAGTCTTTGTGGAGTAAGCTTTAACTTCTTTTCTTTAAAAACAGCAGTTATATTTTCCATAAGAGTCATCCTTTCCAGTTTGTTAAAAATATTATAATAAATTATTAAATAAGTGTCAATGATTATTCGTAGAAGTTAGTGAGTATTTAATAATAATTATTGTTTATTTAAATAAAAAGGAGTTGCTTAACTTTTGAAAGTATGTTAAAATATAAACAAATATGTTAAATATTTAACATCAGTTCATGTTCAATTTCATTTTTAGGAGTATATAAATACTCCTATATTTTTTGTTCTTTTAGACCAGTTATAAAAAGTCAATACTTTTTTTAAAATAGAATTTATTTAAAAAAGGGTATAGTAAACACACCATAATTATAATAAGAATTATGGACAAGTAAATCTATACTATTGTTCGTTAAACAATGGCCTTTAAGTTACTATCGATGTAGAGTTTCTGGTGAGTTTCAGGTAACCTTAGTTCAAAAGGTTTCTGATCCCTAAGAATAGCAAAAAAATGATTGATTAATTTATGCATTACTGCACAAATAGAAACTTTTTTAGGTTTTTTCTCACACAATTTTTTATAATAACTTAATAAAACAGGATTGGCAGCAACTCCGTTACGGCGTGTTTTTATAGATGCTATTGCCAAATTAAAAAGTATCTTTCTGCAATAATTAGATCCCCGTTTACTTAATTTATTGTGAGTACTATTGAAGTTCCCAGATTGGCAAACGGTAGAATCAACGCCTACAAAAGCTACTAGCTTTTTAGCGTTTTTAAAGTTGTTTATATTGCCTATTTCTGCAAGTAATGATACAGCACTAATAAATCCAACTTCAGGGTGACTGCAAAGCAAATTAATATTATGCTCTAGTAAAGGGATCTCTTTACAAAATTCTTTAATGTGATTTAATAAAGATTCACTAGTTAATGAAAGGTTATCAATTATATTAACAAAACACAGTATTTCTATATTTAAAGCTGTAGAACTTATCTTAAGTTCTTTGCACTCTAAAGCAACTTGAAGAATTGCGTTGTACTTTGCTTCAGCCCATTCTTTAGAATGATTTACGGTAGATATAATTAAATTTACAATCTCTTGCTTAGACGTTGATAGGAAAATATCATATGATGGGCATCTTTTTAAAATAGCAAGAGGTATAGGACTAAAAGGGTCACTGAATAATGAACTGAAATTAGGAAATACTATATTTAATGATGAAATTAATTTCTTTTTATATTGAGCACGTTGAGATATGAGAGAGGAGTACTCTCTACATAATTTCTTTAATATGAAGAAATTTTCATCAAAAATAGAATCATTTATAAAAGTTGGGGATTGTGCTAATTGTGCAATCCTCAATGAATCTATCTTATCGTTTTTTACCTTTCGTATACTTTGCTTTGCAAAGTTCTTTGTTTTAATTGGATTAATTACAAAACATTCATATCCACACTTACTAAAATAATTAAAAAGAAGAATATGATATAATCCAGTTGATTCCATGAAAATCTTAGTTTTTATATTGTGCTCAGAGTATATTTTTACTAAAATATCATGCAATTTTTTAAAGCCAGATAAATTGTTAGTAATAGTTAGTTTTTTACCATAAATCTCACCATTAGGTGATAATATAGTTACAACTGAAGACTTTGAAGAAATATCAATTCCAGCAACAAAATAATTGGTATGGTTAATCATATAAATTCTCCTTTTGTTAGAATAGGACTTCCATTATATTTCAATGAATTATATCCTCGTTTGTTATTCGGGTAATTCTAAAAGATAGAAACCCAACCAGTTACTCATAAATATCATTGAATGGAATAACAGTCTATACGACGGGTAAGCGTAAGCACCCAGGAAATTAACGTCAATAACCTATTCATATATTATTTTCACTGATTAGACTGTACCTATAAAAGTAATAATATTCGTATTTACTTTTATGATTTTATTATACGAGGAAAATATAAAATTTTAATTAGCTATAAATTAAAGTTATTATTACAATTTTATATTAAAAATATAAAATCAAGGATAATAATTTTATATTTTCCTTACCTTTAGTAGGAGTGGGGGAGGGATATTTGTTTTGATGTGACTTGGAGATTGCAACGGAACGAGCAAAATAAATATACCCCGCCTTTTTGTAAAAGAACTTGTTTACAATATATTCATTATCTTTCTTATTATTGCAATAGAAAGTAATCAGTGATACACTAAGTTATGTTAGGAGATATTGGAATCTATAGGAGGTCTTAAATATGGCAAAATATAAAGTTGGAGACAAATTAATAATTGTAAATGATCCAAGTGAAGAGAAAGGAAAACTTCAAGAGTTAAGTAAGTTAACTGTAGAGGGTGATTATGCACAGTTTTCTTGGGGAGTTAAAATATTAAATGTTGAGTATGATAAACCTTATGTTACCCTAACATATAGAAATGTTAGAGGAGAAAAACATAAAGTTTTTGCTGAATGTAAGGATATAGAAAATTTTGATCAACAAAAGGTTTTAGAAAAAGCTTTATTAAAAGCATTCCAAAATGAGATCATAGATATATCAGTAGTTAAAAATTCGGGATTATAAGATTTAAAAGAGAAATTGCAAATGTAATTTCTCTTTTTTTTGCTGTTTCCAAACTATTAATTTTTATCTTAATTAACGGGATTAGGTTTTATATATACATGGCTTTATAAATGGGAAGATTACTGCGTTAGTAATAAAAAGTAAAAAGAGGACTAAGGTCATAAAATGTTAAAAAATATAGGAAAAATGTTATAAAATGTTATATAATGTTATTAACGAAGTAATAGAGGTGCTAGTTATGAATATTTATTTAGCAAGGCAAGCAATATATGATAGAAATTTTAAAGTACAAGCATATGAGTTATTATTTAGGAATTCTAAAGAAAATAGATTTGTAGGAAATATAGATGAGGATAGTGCTACTATAAAATTAATTTCTAATTGTGCAACAATCGGATTAAATGAACTGACAAATAATAAAAAAGCCTATATTAATTTTTCTCAAGGAGTATTATTAAATGATGTGGCAAGCCTTTTATCTAAAGAGAAGGTAGTAGTAGAAATTTTAGAAAATGTTATTCCCACAGAAGATGTAGTGAGTTATTTGAAGGAACTAAAATCAAAAGGATACGTATTAGCTCTAGATGACGTATCCTTTAGTACAAATTATAAAAATTTTGGGACAATGATAGATATATATAAGATAGACTTTAAAATTACATCGCCAAATCAACGAAAGTTTCTTGTAAATGTATTGAAGAATTATAATCCTGAAGCAAAGCTATTAGCAGAGAAGATAGAGACAGAAGAAGAGTATATAGAAGCTATGGACAGTGGTTATTCTTATTTTCAAGGATATTATTTTAGCAAGCCTATAATGATAGAAGAAAAAGATATACCAGTAAGAAATGTAACTTGCTTTAACTTAATGAGTGAATTGTTAAGAGATGATTTTGATGTAGATAAAATTGAATCAATAATAAAGACGGATGTTTCTATAAGTTATAAGTTAATGAAGTTTTTAAATTCTGCAGCATTTTCTTTTGTTCAAAAAATTTCATCTATAAGACAAGCGATAATGCTTTTAGGACGAAGGGAATTAAAAAAGTGGCTTGCTATGATTGTAATGAGTGAAATGAGAGGGGGGAATAGTGAAGAAGTTACCAATGGTACAATAATAAGAGGAAGATTTTGCGAGTTAGTTCAAGCGAGAATAGAAGAAAAAAATCAATCATTAGCATTTATGGTAGGCTTATTTTCAAATTTAGATAGTTATATGCAAAGAGATATGGCTGAAATTATACAGGAGTTACCTGTTAATGAAGAAATAAAAGATGCATTACTAGGAAAAGAGAATGATTTAAGAAAGGTGCTAGAGTTAGTTCTTTCTTATGAGAATATGAATATTAATAGAATGGAAGAATATTGTGAAATGCTAAATTTAGATAAAAAAATCCTTATTGATTTATATATGGAGTCAATAGAGTGGTCTAATAGGTTGGCAATTATATAAAAATATACTAAATTGTAAAAAAAACCTTTATTTTTGCTGGAAATTATAATATAATGTGGGCATATGGTGGATTCGTTTTCAGTAAAGGTGGGGGGAGAATATGAGTAAGTGTCCGTTTTGGTCAACTGGTAAAGACAGGGTTGAATGTAATATAGAATGCCCTATGAATACATTAAATTTAGAGGGTAATTGTCCTTTTAAAGAATATGTTTCAGATTCTAAATTGAAGTTTAAGGATATAGTTAATGAAGAATATGACTATGCTGAGGAAACATTTAATGGAGAGTTTTTGGGGATAAAAATAGAAAGAGAAATAAGTCAGTATTAAAGGAATAATTAATAAAGGGTAATTGTATTTAAAACTTTGCGAAAGCAAAGTTTTTTAAATTTAAATAAAAAGAGAAATTGCAAAGCAATTTCTCAAAAAATACTATTTGTAAATTGTACTGTATTTATGAAGCAGATTTTGTTTTAATGTCCATAAATCATAAGATAAATCTACATAGTAAGTATGAGGATTTTCAAATCTTAAAACTTCAGGCCATAACTTTTCTGTTTCCTTTTTAGCAAAATCTTTTATTTCCATTACTGTAGGACTAGTGTACACAAGTTTCCCTTTTTCAAATATAGGAACTTGTAAATCCTTAGTATAGAAGTTTGTTATTTTCTTTCTTTTCCATGTATGAACTGGATCAAATATTTCTAGTTCTTCATTTTCATCTATAACTTCATTATTAATAGTTAATAAGTCTGCTATAGCCATATGTGAATCCTTATCGAAAATTCTAACTAATTTCTTAAATCCTGGATTAGTTATTTTTTCATCATTTTCACTTATTTTTATTTTAGGAATAACTTCTCCATCCTTTTCAACAGCGGATAATTTATATACTCCTCCAAAGACAGGTTCAGATTTTGCAGTTATCAATCTTTCTCCAACACCAAATGAATCTATACAAGCCCCTTGTTCAAGAACATCTCTAATTATATATTCATCAAGAGAGTTAGAAATTACTATCTTACAATCTTCATAGCCTGCTGCATCAAGCATCTTTCTACACTTTTTAGTTAAGTAAGTTATATCACCAGAGTCGATTCTAACACCTGAAGGTCTCTTACCCATTGGCTTTAAAACTTCATCAAATACCTTTATAGCATTTGGAATACCTGATTTTATAACATTATAAGTATCTATTAATAAAGTACAGTTATCAGGGTATATTTCTGCCCAGCTCTTAAATGCTTCATATTCACTATCATATAGTTGAACCCAGCTATGTGCCATAGTTCCAACAGCAGGAATATTAAACATCTTATCTGAAATAGTACATGCAGTTGAGCTACATCCTCCAATAATAGAAGCTCTTGCTCCGTATATAGCTCCATCGTAACCTTGAGCTCTTCTTGAACCAAATTCCATTACAGGTCTACCATTTGCAGCTCTTGATATTCTGTTAGCTTTTGTAGCTATAAGAGTTTGATGGTTTATTGTAAGAAGTATCATAGTTTCAATAAATTGAGCTTGAATTACTGGTCCTCTAACTGTTACTAAAGGTTCATTTGGGAATACTGGGTTTCCTTCTGGAACAGCCCAAACATCACAAGAGAACTTAAAATTCTTTAGATAATTTAAAAATTCTTCTGAGAAAGTATGCTTACTTTTTAAGTATTCAATATCATCATCAGTAAATTTTAGGGTACTTAAATATTCAATTAATTGTTCTACACCAGCCATGATACAATATCCACCACCGTCTGGTACTCTTCTAAAGAACATGTCAAAGTAGGCAATTTTATCTTCTAATCCTTTATTGAAATATCCGTTACCCATTGTTAATTCATAAAAGTCTACAAGCATTGTTAAGTTTCTGTCATTTTTAACATCGAATGAATTAGTATTTGTCATCTTAATCTCCTCTTTTCATAAAAATGCCTTATTCCTATTGTACCCTTTCATTTTAATTATTACAATATAATGAAGACTCAAAATGATTTTTAAGGCATTTACAAGGTAATACTTAGTAGATGGGAGGATTAATATGCATTTAGATAAAAATCAATTAAAAGCAGTAAAGGCAAATGAAAGAAATGTATTAGTTGTAGCAGCGCCAGGTTCAGGTAAAACAACTGTTATTATAAATAGAATTAAATATTTAGTTGATGAAGTTTTTGTATATCCATCAAATATAATTGTTATAACTTTTACTAAAGCAGCAGCTCTGAATATGAAAAATAGATACATAAATACCTTTCATAAAGAAAGTTCTCCTTTTTTTGGTACTTTCCATGGCTTATTTTATAAAATTTTACTAAGAGAAGGAGCTAATATAAATATTATTGAAGGATATATAACCAATAAAATTATAGAGGGTGTTCTTAGAAAGTATTCAGATGAGGTTAATGAGGATAGGGTTAAGGAGGCTGTAAATAACATATCATTATTTAAAACATCAGGTGAAAATATAGAAGATTTTAAACCTTCTATAGCTAAAGATATTTTTATGGAATGTTATGATGCCTATGATAAATATAAGAAAGAAAATAATCTTTGGGATTTTGATGACTTAACTATTAAGGCTTTAGAATTATTTAAAAACAATAAAAGAATAAGAGAAGGGTATAAAAGAGTATTTAAATATATTCTTGTAGATGAATTTCAAGATTGCGATGATCTTCAAATAGAATTTTTAAAATTAATGACAGAGGGGGAGGAGAATTCTCTTTTTGCTGTTGGGGATGAGGATCAGTGTATTTATAGTTTTAGGGGGTCAAAACCTGAATACATGGTTTCTTTTGATAAAACCTTTAAAAGTGCAAAGAAATATTATTTACATATAAATTATAGAAGTAACAAAAACATAATAGAAAGTTCAAAAAAGGTTATTTCTTTTAATAAGGAAAGAAATAAAAAGGACATACAGTGGTATAAAGATAAGGATGGAATTATCCTATGTAAAGGAGTTTATGATGAGAGAATACAGGGAGATGAAATTTCTGAAAAAGTTAGAGCTTTCTATAATAAGTCCAGTTATAGGTATAAAGAAAACATAGTTCTTTATAGAACTAATATGGAGGCTATGAGTGTTATAGATTCTTTTATAAGAAATAAGATACCATTTACCCTGTTGGATAAAGAATATAACTTCTTTAATCATTTTATATGTAAGGATCTATTATCTTATTTATCTTTAGCAATGAATCCATATGATAGAGAAGCTTTTATAAATATAATTAATAAACCCTTTAGGTATGTTGGTAAAACTAGTATAGCTTATATTAGGGAATATAAGTATGAAAAAAATACTTTTGATATTCTTATAGAAAAAGATGATACTCCACCATTTCAAAGAAAGAAGCTTGATGAACTAAAAAGGGATTTTAATTATATAAAGAAGTCATCATTAAGCAGTGGTATACAATACATAGTAACTGATATGGGATATATAGATTACCTTAAAACATATACAGAAAGATTTGGAGGTAATATTGAAGATTTAGAAGAAATAGTTGAAGAATTCAAAATGTCAGCTTCATCATTTAAAACTATCTTTGAATTTTTTGAGCATGTAGATGAAGTGGGAAAGAAGATAGAAGAAAGTAAAAGAAATAAGACGGAAGACAGAGTTTTATTAAGCACTATCCATGGTGTAAAAGGAATGGAGTTTAAAAATGTATTCTTAATTAACTGTAATGAGGACACAATGCCACATTCATCTAGTAAAGAGGAAAATATAGAAGAGGAAAGAAGATTATTTTATGTTGGAATAACAAGAGCAATAGATAATTTGTTTCTTTTTGTACCTAAGATGAGAAAAGGAAAGTTTAGAGATGGGTCTAGATTTATTGAAGAAGGTGGATTTATGGAAATTGTTAAGGCATCCCATGGGTTAGTTAAGGATTCAGTAGTTACACATAAGACTTTTGGAACAGGAAAAGTTGTGGAAGTTAATGGGGATGAAGTTGGAATTCTATTCAATGATGGAATGAAAAGAAAGTTCTCTGCTAAGGTTCTTTTAGATAATGGATTAATATCTAAGTAAATATGATGAAATTTATCAAATATTGAATAAATATTGGTATTCATATATAATTTTAAATAGGCTTATATCTCATGATATAAGCCTTTAATTATAGTTTTGCTAGGAAGAGGTTATTATGGATAGAGGTGTATTTAATCCTAAAGATATAATATTTTCTCTTGACATTGGTACTAGGTCGATAATTGGTACAGTTGGAGTTGTAAGAGAAAAGAAGTTTGAAGTTTTATATGAGAAGTATAAAGAACATGAACAAAGAGCTATGGTAGATGGGCAAATTCACGATATAAACTTAGTTGCATCTGTAGTTAAGGATGTTAAAGAAGATATAGAAAGTGAATTAGGAATACAGTTAAAAGAAGTATCAATTGCAGCAGCAGGTAGATTTCTAAGAACTGTTAATGCAGTGGGTGAAATAGAGCTTAATGGCGATGAAGAAATAGATGAAGAAATAGTAAGAAGTGTAGAATTAAGTGCCGTTAAAAAGGCTGAAGAGGAAGTAATAAAAAATACTGAAAGTAAGCTATATTGTGTAGGTTATTCAGTAAAGGATTATTACCTAAATTCATATGTAATAACAAACCTAATAGGACATAAAGGGGAAAGAATTGGAACGGAGGTAATAGCAACCTTCCTACCTAGATCAGTTATTGATTCATTATATACTGTTATGAACAAGGTTAATTTAAAGGTGTCTAATTTAACACTAGAACCAATTGCAGCAATAGAGGCTGCTGTTCCTAAGAATTTAAGATTATTAAATATAGCCTTAGTTGATATTGGAGCAGGAACATCAGATATAGCTATAAGTTCAAAAGAAAGTATATGTGCCTATGGAATGGTACCTATGGCAGGAGATGAGATTACAGAAGTAATAGCTCAAGAGTGCTTAGTTGATTTTAATTCAGCTGAAAATATAAAAAGAAGTGTGACATTACAGGATGAAGTTACATATACAGATGTATTAGGACTAGAAAATACTATAGAATCTAGCTCTATTATAAAATCTATTGCTCCAACTGTAGAAAAGATTGCAACAGCCATTTCAAGTGAGATAATTTCTCTTAATGGAAATAAGCCACCAGCAGCTTTATTCTTAGTAGGGGGAGGAGCTCACACTCCAGGTCTTGTAGAAGAGATATCTAATCACATAGGATTACCTACTCAAAGAATAGCTATTAAGGATAGGACAAGCGTAATAGAATGTTTATCAAATAATGAATTAGGGTCTGCTGGAGTTACAGTTTTAGGAATAGCATTATCAGCTATTAAGAAGATGGGACATGACTTTATAGATGTAAACTTAAATGGTACACCAGTAAGTTTATTTAATTCTCATAAACATACTGTAATGGATGTTTTGCTTCAAGCAGGAGTTAATCCATCACTACTTATAGGAAAGAATGGTAAAAGTATAAGGTTCACTCTTAATGGTAAAAGAAGATTGGCATTTGGAGAGATGGGGAAAAATGCAAAGATAAGCATAAATAGAAAGAAGGCATCTATAGAATCAGAGGTGAATGCAGGAGATAATGTGAAAATTACTTATGCTCAAAATGGTAAGGATGCATCACCTAAAGTAATTGAAGTTATAGAAAATATTAATTCTATTGATATATACATAGATGATAAATTGGTTAGCTTAGAACCAGTTGTGCTTATAAATGGTAAAGAGAAAAAGATATCAAATCATATTAAGGATGGAGATTAAATTTTAGTATATATTCCATCGAAAATATTAGATATTAAGAATTACATATTGAAAAGAAAAATAGAATTATTTAAAGAAGGTATTTTATTAGAAGATGACTCTCTTATTGAAGAGGGAGATAGAATATATTCTGAAAAGTTAGCAGAAAAAGAAGTTACTAATGAAGTAAAAGAAGAAGGAATAAAAGTTAAGGTTAATAATAAGGATGTAATCTTAAGTGGAGAAGAACCTTTATTTATAGATATATTTAACCACATGGATATTGATATAACTAAAGTGACTGGAGATATTACACTAAAGATTAATGGGAAAGATGCATCTTATACAGATAAATTGAATAATGGTGATATAGTAGAGGTATTTTGGAGTTAATAATTCTTAGGGAGGACTTTAATGATTACTTTTCTTGAGGAAGCAAATAGGATAAAGGATGAATTAATAACAATAAGAAGAGATTTACATGAACATCCAGAATTGGGCTTTGAAGAAAAGAGAACCTCAGAAAAAATAAAAGAGTTTTTAACTAAAGAAGGAATTCCATATGTTGAAGTAGCTAAAACAGGGGTATGTGGAATTATAAAAGGTGAAAAAAAGGACAATAATAGAGTTATAGGGTTAAGAGCAGATATGGATGCTCTTCCAATACAAGATAAAAAGGTATGTAGCTATAGTTCTAAAGTTCCAGGAAAAATGCATGCTTGTGGACATGATGCACATACAACAATTCTACTAGGTGTGGCAAGAATATTAAATAAGAATAAACGCTTATTTGGTGGATGTGTAAAGTTATTCTTTGAGCCAGCAGAAGAAACTGTTGGTGGAGCTCCTTTTATGATAAAGGAAGGGGTTTTAGAGAACCCAACAGTAGATGCAATAGTGGGGCTTCATGTTACTGAGGATTTAGACTATGGGAAAATTAGAATAAAAAGTGATGTAGTAAATGCTGCATCAAATCCTTATAAAATAAAGATAAAAGGAAGAGGGGGCCATGGCGCAGCACCTCATACAACAATAGACCCTATTGTTATTGCCTCAAATGTTGTAATGGCACTTCAAACTATAGTTAGTAGGGAGATAGCTCCTGTAAATCCAAGTGTAATAACTGTTGGAAGTATTAATGGAGGAACAGCTCAAAATGTTATTCCAGAGGAAGTTGAGATTACAGGAATAATTAGAACTTTAACTAAAGAAGATAGAGAATACGTAGTAAGAAGATTTAAAGAATTAGTTACAGGAATTTGTAGAGGCATGAGGGGAGAGTGCGATATTTATATAGAAGAGGGATATCCTTGTCTATATAATAATGCTACAATGGTAGAGAGAGTAAAATATGTTGGAAAAGAGCTACTAGGTGTAGAAAATGTTGTAGAACAAAAGCATCCTAGTATGGGTGTAGAAAGTTTCGCTTTTTTTGCAATGGAAAGAACTTCTGCCTTTTATTATTTAGGTACAGGAAATAAAATAAAAGAGACAGATAAAGCTGCACATTCCAATTTATTCGACATAGATGAGGACGCTATCCCCCTAGGTGTTGCAATGCAATGTGGAATAGCATACGATTATTTGACAAGAATATAAATAAATATTACTCTAGTAGAATGGAGAATAGTAAACAAAAGCAAAGACTAGGAGTTGATTATATTTGAAAATTGAAATAGGATCTAATGAAGCAGGGCAAAGATTAGATAAATTTTTAAGAAAATTGTTAAAGGATGTTCCTTTAAGTGCAATTTTTAAGGCAATTAGAAAAGGTGACATAAGAGTAAACGGAAAGAAACAAAAGGAAAAATATTCATTACTTGAAGGTGATGAAGTTGAAATTAGATACATACAAAGTAAGAAGGAAAATAAAACTAACTTTATCCAAGTTGATTCATCAGGGTTGAAGGTTGTATATGAGGATGAAAATGTTTTAATAGTAGAAAAGTGGCCAGGAGTGTTAGTTCATCCAGATAGTAAGGGAAATGAAGCTACATTAACAGATTATGTACTTTCATACCTAAATGAAAAGGGTGACTATAGACCAGAAGAAGAAATAACTTTCACACCAGCATCTTGCAATAGATTAGATAGAAATACTTCAGGTGTAGTTATTTTTGGTAAGAACTTTGAAGCGTTAAAGACTTTAAACGAAGTAGTTAGAGAAGGTCAAGTTAAGAAATACTATTATACTTTGGTTAAAGGAAAGCTAAAGGATGGAGTTTATAAAGGGTACATATTAAAGAATGAAGAAGCTAATATTTCAAAAGTGTTTGACAAACAAGTTTCAAACTCTAAAGAAATATCTATGGAAGTTAAAACGGTTCAAACAAATGGGGCCTTCTCACTATTAGAAATTGATCTTATAACAGGAAGAAGCCATCAAATTAGAGCGCACTTAGCTCATTTAGGAAATCCAGTTATAGGAGATAGTAAATATGGAGATAAGGAGCTTAATTCATTCTTTAACAATAAGTTTGGATTAAATTATCAGTTCCTTTATGCATATAAGCTTATATTTAGAGAAGTTGGAGGCAAGTTATCTTACTTAAAGAACAAAACAATAGCAGCAGCGTTACCTCCAATATTTAAGAAGATAAAGAGTGATGTGTTTAAATTTTCTATAAGATAGGAGAATTGCTATGGGAGAGGAGCATTCAGCAGCAAAGGGGGTATTTATACTTTCTCTTGCTGGGATGGTGGCAAAGTTTATATCGGTATTTTATACTCCATTTTTAGTGGGAATATTAGGAGATGCTGGATATGGTATATATTCGAAAACTACAGAAATATTCGTATTTATATATGCAATTACCTGTATGGGGGCACAACCTGCAGTAGCAAAGGTTGTATCTGAACTTTCTGCCCTTGGAAATGAAGAGGGGGCAAAGAAAGCTTTAAGGATATCTAGAAAGTTCTATATAATGCTTGGTGGAGGACTTGGAATTTTAATGATGGTTCTAGCTATTCCTCTGTGTAATTTATTTGGAATTTCAGATGCAGCATATGGTGTAATGGCTTTAGGACCATGCGTTTTAATAACTTGTATTCTTTCTGCTTATAGAGGATATATGCAAGGAAAGGGACATATGACTCAAATTGCAGTATCTCAAGTTATAGAGCAGCTTATAAATGTAATATTAAGCCTATTATGTGCCTATATACTTGTTCAAGTATCTACAGTGTTAGGGAATGCAGGGGCTCAAGTTGGTACATCTGTAGGTGCTTTATTTGCAACTCTATATTTAATTTACAGTTTAGATAAGAAGTATAGCCAAGAGGAAGATGAGATAGAAAGCCTAACAAATGTAAGAAAAGTTAGTGAAAAGAAAATACTAAGAAAAGTTATAATGTACTCTATTCCAATAACCCTAAGCACTGGGATGCAAAATTTTGGTGGTTTAGTGGATATGGTAAATGTAAATAATAGATTATTAATTGCAGGTTTTGATAAAGATAGTGCAAATGCATTATATGGACAACTAGGAATGTATAAGACATTGTTAAGTGTACCGTTAGTTATTATAACGTCTATAGGAACTACTACCTTGCCAGCAATTGCGAAATCAATGGTTCTTAATGATAGAAAAGAAGTAAAGAGAAAAATTGCATATGCATTTAAGATGGCATTTTCAATAGCTATACCAGCTATAGTAGGACTTTCAATGTTAAGTGAGTTAATATACGTTACTTTATACAACCAAACTTATGGACATAAACTTATGATGATAGGTGCATTCTTGCTATTTCTTAGCACAATGACACAAATACAAGCTGTTATTATGCAAAGTATAAATAAATTATACTTTATACTTGGAACCTTCATGGCAGGTATAACTGTAAAAATTATAGTGAATTATATTTTTGTTGGTATACCAGGTATAAATATTTATGGTGTGTTAATTGGTAACTTATTCTGGCATCTAATACCTGCAATATTAAATCATAAAAAACTTTGTGAGATTATGAGAATGAGGTTATCCATTCCAAAGTTAGTAATAAAACCAGTGATAGCATCAGTTTTTATGGCAGGAGTCATATACTTATTAAAGTTACCATTAAAGTATGTGTTTGAGTTTATCTCTTTATCTAGACTTACAGCAGCTCCTATTACAATAGTAATTATTGCAATAGGTGGAATTGTTTATTTATACCTAATGATATTAATGGGTGGAATTAGAAAGAGTGATATACAAACTATATCACCAAAGTTAATAAGAATAATGCCACGATTTATGAGAAGAAAACTTAGATAAGATAGAAATAATATGTTTTTTTAAGAAACTGCCATTAGCAGTTTCTTTTGTTTTTACATAAAATCTAGTTGTTTGACTATTTCTTCTTTAATATATAGAAATTCTCTTAGAGGTTTTTCATCTACGAACTTCCAAACTTTAATTTTAGTTGGTGTAACCCTGTAGATAACTTGTCCATCTAACAAGCCATAGGCATTAAAGAAGAGAAAAGTGGAATATTAGAAAAACTGAATTTAGTAGGAGGCTATTTTTAAGACATAGATTAATTATAAAATATGAATTTTATGATTTTACTATCTTAAGTATGAGTGGAGTGGATATTTGTTTTTCTGTAACTTGAAACTTTTCTACGAAACAATCAAGATAAATATCCACTACACTTTTGTATTCTTTAGGAAATTATATCTATTATTAAATTGTGGATAACTTCAACAATTTAGCGATATATTAGTTCATTTCTTCCTAAAGAATAAAAAATAAAATAGTCGCCTTGTCGATTTTTTTATGAGTTTATTATTCTTCAAATTCTCCAAAGGTTCCCCAGAATACAAAGATTCCAAAGGTTAAAAGTATTATAAATATAGTACTTGCAAAATTTAGAGGTAATAAGAATTTCCTAATTAGTGAATGTAAAACTAAAAATGTTAAAACTGAAAGTAATGTAAATATTATTACATTAGCTAATGATAACTTTAATTCAATATGTTTTTTAACCTCATAAAGATTTATCACTAAGCTTACTAGAGAAGTAAAGAATAAAGTAATTACATATCCATAAATATTTATACTAGGAATGGATGTAAATACATATAAGCCTACTAATTCTAATGCTGCTACTATAAGTGAATTTCTTAGAATTATTCCTTGTTTATTTATGCCATTTAATATACCGAACATCGTAGTAGATGTAAAAAATACTGGAGCTGTTAATCCAGCATATAAGATATATTTGCCAAGATCATCTCTCTGATAGAATAGTTCACCTAATGAATTGGGAATTAGACAGCATATAGTTGTGGTAGCAAGCCCTAGTATAAATGCTATTTTTATTACTTTTCTAATTCTTACAGCTGCATCATAATAATTTCCCTTAACAAGAGTTTGTGATAAATCTGGTATAAGTAATGTGTTTATGGAGCTTACAACAATCAAAGGGATTCCAATAATCATCATAGCCATACCTGAGAACTTTCCAATCATAGCAAGGGCTTCCGTATGGTTAAAACCTGCTGTAATTAGACACCTAGGTACAACTAGGGTTGATAGTGTATTAAAGATATTACTTAAGAATCCATTTAGGGTTAGTGGTAAGCAAATTATAAGTACATTGAACAGTAATTGAGATCTTCTTTCTGTTTTTTCATAAGTCTTTGGTAGTTTTTTAGCACACTGCCTATAATAAAAATAAAGTAGAACCAAACTTTGTAGCTCTCCTAAACACAGCGCAACGTAGCATAAAGTTACTAAAGTTGTAAGTTCTTTTGCAGAGAAAAGAAAAATTAGTATTGCAACTGTTAAAATTCTTAATGCTTTTTCAAATATGTCTATTATTGCAGGCATTGTGATTTTCGATGTTCCCCAAAAATATCCCTTTAGAATATTAGACAATGCTATAAATATCATAGCTGGACAAGTAACTCTAATTGCATCAATGGCCCTTACATCATTTATGCCATACCTACCTATAAAAGGTGCAAATATAAATACTAAAATTCCAATAACTATTGCCCATACTATATTGAATACAGCAATTGTATTTATAGTCTTAATTAGATTTCCATTTTCTTGTTTCTCAGCATATACAGCAGAGATCTTTGATATGGATGCAGATATTCCTGCTGACATCATACAAATAAAGAGATTATATATTGGCATTACCAAATTATATAATCCCATTCCTTCAGGACCTAACACATGTGATAGGTATATTGAAAATATGAATCCTAATATTCCAGTGGTGATATTTGAGGCTGTAAGTAAAAATGAGTTCTTAAAAAAATTGTCTTTCTCCAAAGCTATTCACTCCTTTAGATTACAATAAATCATATTCAGTTAAGGAGGGAAATATAACAAAAAGAGTACGAGTAATAGGGATAAGAGAGATAAGAAGAGCAAGAGGAATAAAAAAGATAAAAAGAAATAGGATTGATAATAAATATAAGAGAGCTGGTTAATGTGATTGAGTTTTTTATTTGTTATTCAGAATGTGATTGAGGAGTTGGTAAGATCTTTTCGTGTCAATGATTCATTAATAGTGTTGGATAATATAAATAATAAAAATAATATTATTTATATTACTTATATATCTTTTAAAAGAATTTTTCTAAGATAAATTCTTTTGTGGCAAAAAAATAAGAAATTATAAATATAACAATATATAAATATATCATTATTTAAATGGGGATTGGCTAATTAAGATATCTAGATATGAATATTAGTTTGTGAGTTGTAAAATTGAATAGATTAAAATAAAAAGCTCTGCAAAAGCAGAGCCATTTATTTAGATAAGATTTTCTGGATTTAAACATTTTAATTCTTCTATTACAAATAATCCATCTTTTCTTATTAAAACATCATCAAAGTAAATTTCTCCTCCACCGTATTCAGGTCTTTGTATAAGAACTAGATCCCAGTGAAGAGCAGATTTATTTCCATTAAAGGCATCATCATAGGAAGCACCTGGTGTAAAGTGAATAGAACCAGTTATCTTTTCATCGAATAAAGTATCCTTCATTGGTTCTAGGATGTAAGGATTTACACCTATAGCAAACTCACCAACATATCTTGCTCCTTCATCAATGTCAAATACCTTGTTGATTCTTTCAGTATCATTAGCTGTAGCTTCAACAATCTTTCCGTCTTTGAAAGTAAGTTTTACATTTTCATATGTAAATCCTTCTCTAAGTGATGGAGTGTTATATGTTATTGTACCATTAACAGAGTTCTTAACAGGAGCTGTATAAACTTCACCATCAGGAATGTTAGCTTCTCCGGCACATTTAATTGCAGGAATATCCTTTATTGAGAAAGTTAAATCTGTACCTTCAGCTGTTAACCTAACTTTATCAGTTCTCTCCATTAAAGCTACTAACTTATCCATAGCTTTAGACATTTTTGAGTAGTCTAAGTTACAAACATTAAAGTAATAATCCTCAAAAGCTTCTGTACTCATATTTGCAGCTTGAGCCATTGAGTAGTTAGGGTATCTTAAAACAACCCATCTAGTTTTAGGGACTCTAATTTCTCCATGAACTGGGTTAGCAAAATATTTACTATATAAAGAAAGTTTTTCTGATGGAACATCTGATGTTTCAGCAGAGTTTTGTCCTGCTCTTATTCCTATGTAAGCATCCATATCTGACATTCTAGCAGCTTCATATTTAGCCATTAATTCTAACTGTTCTTTAGAAGCTCCCATTAAAATTTCTCTATCTACTTCTTTATTTTTTAAGGTAACTAGAGGTATAGCTTTTGCTTTATAAGCTTCTTTAACTAATTCTTTAACTAATGCTTCGCAATCACCTATACCTTCTATTAAAACTTTTTCTCCCTCTTTAAGCCTACAGGAATAATTTATTAAGTTGTGGGCTAGTTTAGTAAATCGTGGGTCTTTCATAAATTTTCCTCCTTTATTAATGATTATCTTCTAGTATAGCATTAAGAATATAATTTTCAATAATAGGGTTATATTTTGGGGTTAAAAAAATATAAATTTATAGAGTGATAATGAGGGGGATAGTTATGAAGAAATTTCTTAAGTTTTGTTTGATGTCTATAATTATAGTTACGTTAGCTTTTATTACTTATAAAGTGTCAGATAAATATAATTTGGATATTCTTAAGGATGATATAGATTGTACTATAATAACAAAAGGAGTAGAAAACTCTAGAGCTATAGCCTTAGATGAGAATGGTATTATGTACATAGCCTTTGATGATTCTATTAAACAAATTGATAACGATGGTAAGGAAAAGCTTATTTATAAGGATAAGAACCTAAAAATTGAAGATTTAGCCTATAAGGATGGAGCTTTATACTTTATTTCTGATAGTAGATTAAATAAATTTTTGTTAAGTGATAGTACGGTACAAGTATTAGTTGATAATATTCCTCTGGGGGGAAATGGAATAGATAGAAAACTATTAATTACAGATAAGGAATCATATATAACAATAGGATCAGTAACTAACTCTGGAATATCAGAGGGAGATGATTTTGATAGAACTCCAATAGATTTAACTTTAAATGGAATAAATATTGATGGTACAGGAGCTTTTAAAGGTAATGGAATAAAATCTGAACAGGGGGAGGGGATTAAAAGTTCTCCTATAGGTAATGGAACTGTTTATAAGATTTCATTAGAAAGTGGATCATTAGAGCTTTATGCCTGTGGAATTAGAGGAATATCTGGCATTGATATTAATTCGGAAAATAATATTATGGCTATTTTTAGTGGAATGAAGGATGAGGGAATAAGACCTGTAAAAAGGGACAAGGACTATATATATGAGCTGAAAAAGAATGAATGGTATGGATTCCCTGATTTTAGTGGAGGAGATAATATTTCATCTCCTAGATTTAAAGGTGATGAAATTATAAAGCCATTACTAAAAACATATCCAAAGAAGTCACCTCTTGGACCAATTTATCAACATACATCAGTTGATGCTTTAAAAGAGTTAGCTATAGATAAAAATGGGTTGGTTTTTGGTAAGGACACAATGGTCTTTTGGGATAAGAGTGAAAATGTTATAGGAGCCTTAGATAAGAATAATGTATATAAAAAAGTTCTTAAGGTAAGCAATGAGAGTTTTGTGGAGGATATTATTTTTAATGGCAATGAATTTTTAATTTTAGATAGTGGAATTGGGTGCGTTTATAATATAAAAGCTAAGGAAGGTATCCTTGGATTTACATTACCTGTTGTAGTATGGGTATTTGTATTTTTATTGGCTTTTGCAATATTAATGATAGTTGTGTATAAAATGAGTAAAAAAAAGGAATAAAGTAATTAATAAGGGACCTGGCTGCTGCTTTGGTTCCTTTATTTGTTAGTTTGTAAAAAAAGAAACCATTAGAGTTATATTAGTTTTACATTATGTAAAATTATGGTAATATAATTTTGAGAGGTGATTTTATGGGAAAAACATTGGTTATAAATATGAAAGATATAGTTATTGAAGGAGATATATTAGATGTTGCTGGAGACATAACAGGAATAATATATAACATTTCAAAAGAGATAGATGATGAAATATCTGTAGATTATGTAGATGGAGAGAATAAGAGTTTATTAAAGCATAGGAAGTATGGAGCTTGCACATTTTTCTTTAATTTAAATAAAGTGTGGGGAAGCAGAAAAAAGGAGAGAATAATAAAAGAGATATCTCAATATTTAAACAAGAATGGAGAGATATATGTATGGGACATTAATAAGGAAAGAGGAAAAATAGTAGATAATAAAGTTAAGGTTATTCTTCCAAATGAAAAGGTAAAGGAAATAGAATTTAAAAATTATAATCCTTTATTAACATGTTCTTTTGAGGAAGTTAAAAAAATCCTTGAAAAATATTGCAAAATAGAAGAAACTAAAGTTTGGGAAGATATTTTCTTTATTAAAGCAAAGAAAATAATTGATTAACTTTAGGAGGAATAAGAATGAAAATTTTACTTACAGCTTTAAATTCGAAGTTTGTTCACAGTAACTTAGCTGTTAGATATTTAAAAGCATTTACAAAGGATATGCCATATGAGTGTGCAATAAGGGAGTTTTCAATAAATGATAGAGAAGAAAATATCCTTAAAGAGATAATAAGAGAAAAAGCAGATGTAGTGGCATTTTCAACTTACATATGGAATGTGGAAATGGTTGAAAGGATTTCTAATCTTATAAAGCTTGTAGATCCTAATATTGAGGTGCTTTATGGAGGACCTGAAGTTTCTTATGATAGTAGGGTTTTTCTTAGTGAGTTTGAGGGTGACTATGTAATTGAAGGAGAAGGTGAAAAAACTTATAGAGAGTTTGTAGAATATAAGCTTGGATTAAGAGAAATAGAGGATATAAGAGGATTACATTATAAAGTAAATAATAAGGTTCTATCGAATGTAAGTAGACCACTAATGTCTATGGATGAGATTGTATTTCCTTATGAGGAAGATGAGGATTTAAGCAATAAAATAGTTTATTATGAAGGAAGCAGAGGCTGTCCTTTTAATTGTAAATATTGTTTATCATCAACTACTCATGGAGTTAGATTTCATTCTATAGAGAGAGTTTTATCAGAACTTCAGTTCTTTATTGATAAAGGCGTTAGGTTGGTTAAGTTTGTAGATAGAACCTTTAATTGTAACCATAAATATTCAATGGCTATTTGGGATTTTTTAATTAATCAAGATACAAAAACCCAGTTCCATTTTGAAATATCAGCGGACATTTTAAAGAAAGAAGAAATTGAGCTTTTGAGAAATGCACCAGAAGGAAGATTCCAATTTGAAGTAGGAGTACAGACTACTAATGATGATGTTTTAAGAAATATAAATAGATTTGTTAATTTTAGTGATATAAAGGAGAAGGTTGTTGAGCTTCTTTCTATTAGAAATATAAAGCAACATTTAGATTTAATTGCAGGTCTTCCAGGGGAGGATTATGAATCCTTTAGAAGATCTTTTAATGATGTTCATAGTATAAGACCAGAGGAAATACAATTAGGATTTTTAAAGTTATTAAAAGGTTCTTCTATGAGGGAAGAAGCAGAAAAATATGGAATGGTTTATTCTCCCTATCCTCCTTATGAAATAATAAAAACAGATAAAGTCTCATATAAAGAAATGATTAGGCTAAAAAAAGTAGAAGAAATGGTCGATAAATATTATAACAGTCAAAAATTTAACAATACATTGAAATTTTTCTATGAAAAGTATGAAACACCCTTTGATTTCTTTTATGATTTAGGGGATTATTTTGAGTCAAAAGGATATTTTAATAGAAATATAGGAAATACAGAATATTATAAGGTATTTTTAGATTTTAATATGGAAATATTAAATGGTGATGAAAGCTATCTTAAGGATATTATTAAATATGATTATCTATCTTTTAATAAAAGAAGAGGAATGCCTGATTTTATTAAATCGAATATAGATAAACAATTGGAACTTCAAATAAAGGATAAACTTAGAGAAAGATATTCATTTAAAGATTACCAAATTGAAAAGTTTGATATAGATATAAATGAGTATTTAAATACAGGGAAAATTATAAAAAAAGAATGCTTTTATTTAATTGGTAACAATTGTGAAATTATAAAAATTTAATTCATATATCCAAATTTAAGATGGTAGAGTTTTCAATGTTGATATTGTTTACATATATCGAAAAATGTAAAAAAATATGAACAATTAAATGATAAAGGTGTTGAAAAACTCTTAAAACAGTGTATAATAGAATTGGTAAAAAGTAATTAATACTATATAAAGTACTAATTCATATTTTATTCATATTTTATTACATGGTGTGCATAAAGGTGGTGATATTTTTGGCATTAGAAGCAATAAATGAGATTAAAAGTGCAGAAGCAAAAGCTGATGAAATGATTAAAGAAGCAACATTAAAATCTAAAGAAATTGTTCAAAAAGCTTCAGAAGAAGCAGAACAAAAATACAATGAGGTAATTAGTGCTGCAAAGGAAGAATGTAATAGAGTCATGGAAAATGCTTTAGCAGAAGGTAATAAGGTAGCTGAGCCTATTTTAGAAAAAGGAAAGCAAGAGTCTGAGAATATTTATAATATCTCTGATGATAAAAAGAATAATGCTGTTAAATTAGTAGTTGAGAGGATTGTGAAAGCAAATGGCAATTGTTAAGATGAATAAGTTCACTTTGCTTGCCTTTGAATCACAAAAAACGAGAATTCTAGAAAGATTACAGGGATTTGCAGAAACTGAATTTGTAAATCTTCAAGATGCTTCTTTTTTAGAAGAAAATGAAGTGTTTAGTGACCTTTCAAAGGATAAGGATGATTCAGAGTTTGCAGGGTGTGAAGAAAAGTTATCTATGACTAAATTTGCCCTTGAATTTCTAAAAGATTATATTCCTCAAAAGTCAGTGATAAAGGCTATGAAGGAAGGAAAGAGACAATTAACTTTAAAAGAACTTGAAACAGAAGTTATGAGCAATAACTGGGAAGAAGTTTATAAAAAAGTTAAAGAAAAGGAAGAGGTAATAGCAAGTTTAGAAGGCGAAAAAACTAAACTACAATCTATTGTTGAATCCTTAAAACCATGGGAAGGCTTAGATGTTTCTTTTGAAGAATTGTCTTCAATTAAAACTCCTTATTTCATAGGAAGTGTACCAAAGCAGTATGAAGACACTTTAGTTGCTGAAATGAATGATTATTATCTAGAAATTATATCTAGAAACAATCAGGATATGTTTTTCTTAGTAATATGCGGAGAAGAGCATAAAGAGGAAGTAAGTGATAAGTTAAGAGGGTTTGGCTTTAGTCAATTTAAGACAGATGTAAAAGAAACGCCAATTAAAGTCATGCATGATAATATGGATACAATAGCTAAACTAGATTCAAAGAAGTTCTTTGTTCAAGAAGAATTGTCTGGTTTTGAAGTAGGCTATCATAAGCTAGAAGCTGCTAATGAATATTATACAAACCTTGTAGATAGAAAAAATGCTATAGGTAATTTCTTGAGAACAGAAAATATTACTGTCCTTCAAGGTTGGTTAGCAGTTGAGGATAATGAAAAATTAAAAGCTATCATAAAAGAAGCTTTAGGAGAAGATTATTATTTAACATTTGAAGATGTTAAAGATGAGGAAATAGATAAGGTTCCAGTAAAACTTAAGAATAATGAATTAAATAGTTCCTTTGAAAATATTACTGAGATGTATGCTACTCCTAGATATGATGAAATAGACCCAACTCCGTTTGTTACACCATTCTACTTATTATTCTTTGGTATGATGGTAGCAGATATAGGGTATGGATTAATTCAGTTAATAGTAACTTTAGTGGCGCTTAAGGCCTTTAATTTAGATGAAGGAACAAGAAAGTTTGCTAAGTTCTTCTATTACTTAAGTTACCCTATTATTGGATTTGGAATACTTTATGGTTCATTCTTTGGAGGTATTATAGAAATGCCTTGGAAATTAGTGGATCCTAATAAGGATGTTACAACCATATTAATTGTTTCAGTAATATTTGGAGCAGTTCAAATATTCTTTGGTTTAGGAATTAAAGCATACATGTTACTTAAGGCAGGAAAACCTAAGGATGCCTTCTATGATGTAGGGGCTTGGGTAATTACTTTAGTATCAGTAGCTTTAGTTTTAGGTTCGGGTATGTTAGGTTTATCACCATTAGTTAAAAATATAGCAATCGGATTTATGATTTTTGGTATGGTTGTAATTGTATTAACAGGTGGTAGAGAAGAAAAAACAAGAGGAGCTCAATTAGGTCAAGGTGCATATGCACTTTATGGTATTACAGGTTATGTTGGAGACTTAGTTTCATATACAAGACTTATGGCACTTGGTCTTGCAGGTGGATCGCTTGCAGGAGCATTTAACATGATAATGGGTATGATTCCTGGAGTTGCAGGAATTTTATTTGCACCAGTAATATTCGTATTTGGTCATATATTTAACCTTGCACTAGGTTTACTTGGAGCATATGTTCATACATGTAGATTACAGTATGTTGAGTACTTTGGAAAATTCTATGAAGGTGGAGGAAAAGCATTCTCTCCATTTAAGACACAAAATAAATACATTAATGTAAAGAAAGATTAGGAGGATTTTTATAATGGAAATGACTTGGATTCAATATTTATCAGAAAATTTTGGTGGCTTCGTTTTAGGAGGCTTAGGTGTTGCATTAGCAGTAGGTTTATCAGGTATAGGTTCAGCTAAGGGTGTTGGTATAGCAGGTCAAGCGGTTTCTGGATTACTTACAGAACAACCAGAAAAGTTTGGTAAGGCTTTAATTCTTGAATTATTACCAGGTACACAAGGTCTTTATGGTTTCGTTGTTGGGTTAATGGTATTATTCCAATTAAGCACTACTACTACATTAGCACAAGGTATGTACTTATTATGCGCATGTTTACCAGTTGGTATAGCAGGTTTATTCTCAGGTATAGCTCAAGGTAAAGCGGCAGCTTCTGCAGTTCAAATCTTAGCTAAAAAGCCAGAACATAACACAAAGGGTATCGTTTTAACAGCAATGGTTGAAACATATGCACTATTAGGATTCGTTATATCAATCATGTTAGTAGTTCAATTATTCTAGGATTGGGGAAGTGAAGCTATGTCAAATATAAGTAATCTGACTTCTAAAATCCTTAAGGATGCAGAAGAAAGAAAGGACAGTATTTTAGCTAAGGCTGAAAGTGAAAAAGCTTCTATAATTGAAAAAAGAAATAAGGAAGCTAAGGCACTAGAAGCTGAGATGATAGAGAAGGCAAAAAGCGAAGCTCAAACAAGAAAAGAAAGAGCTATTTCTGGAGCTGAATTAAAGGCTAGAAATGAAAAGCTTAAGGCTAAGCAAGCTATCATTGAAGAAGTATTTAATAAAAGTGTTGATGAATTATGTAAGTTAAGCGATGCGGAATATAAAACTTTTATTAAAGAAAGTATTCTTACACTTGGGATAGCTGGAGATGAAAAGCTAATTCTAAATGAAAAAGGTAAGAGTTTAGTTGATAACACATTATTAGATGATATAAATAAAGAACTTACTTCAAAAGGTAAAAAAGGTTTATTAACTATAAGTACAGAAGTAGGTAACTTTAAGGGTGGATTTATCCTTGAAAAAGGTGGAATAGAAATAAATAATACTTTTGAAGCTTTAGTAAGCTCATTAAAGGATGAATTAGAGTTTGAAGTGGCAAATGAATTATTTAATTAAGGAGGATAAGTAATGGATATAATGCAATTTACTCAAGTTATACCAAGACTTAGAGTATTAGAAACCAGACTCCTTGATAAAGCCAAGTTAGATAGAATGATAGATTCTAAATCTGCTGATGAAGCATTAAGGGTACTTGGAGAAACTGAGTATTCAAATGTTATGAGTGGTGCAAAAAGAGCAGAAGATTATGAGGCTGTACTAAGTGATGAACTTAAGAGAGTATATCATGAGATGTATGACATGACTCCTTGTAAAGAGTTAGTTGATATCATGAGTATGAAGTATGACTATCATAATATAAAAGTAATTCTTAAAGGAATGTTTCTTCAAAAAGATTTTTCTAATATGTTAATACATGTTGGATCAATAGAAGCATCAAAGCTAAAGGTAATTATAGAAACAAATAGCTTTGGCGATTTAAATCCAATTATGAGAGAAGCAGTGGAAGAAGCTATAAATGATTTTAACTCTAAGAAGGACCCTCAAAGAATTGATGTTATTTTAGATAAATATATGTTTGAAGAAATGAAGCATGTTGCTAAAGAATTGAATGATACCTTTACAGAAAAATATGTTAAAGCTCAAATAGATTTAACTAATGTAAAAACTCTTTTAAGAGTAAAGAAACAAAATAAAGGTAGAGAATTCTTATTATCTGTATTAATTGATGGTGGAAAGATTGATAAGGATGTATTAGTATCACTGCTTAATGATGCTAATGAAAATATTTTTAGTAAGTTAAGCCATACTGATTATGCAGATGTACTTAAGAATGGTGTTGAAGACTATACAAAGAGTGGGTCAGCTGGAGTTTTAGAAAAGTTAGTAGATAACTATATCATGAATATGATGAAGGAAGCTAAGATGATTCCATTTGGAGGAGAGCCTTTACTAGCATATATTTATGCTAAAGAGACAGAAATTAAAGTAGTTAGAATTATAATGGTTGGCAAGCTTAATAATATTGCTGAGGAAGTAATAAGGGAAAGGCTGCGTGATATTTATGTTTAAGAAAATTGGAGTTGTTGGAGATAAAGATTCAGTTTTAGCTTTCAAAGCTCTAGGAATTGATGTTTTCCCAGTAGTTGAAGCTGATGAAGCAAGAAAAACTATTGATAGATTAGCAATGAATAATTATGCAGTAATATTTGTGACTGAACAAGTTGCAAAGGATATAGAAGAAACTATTGAGAGATACAATAGAGAGGTACTTCCTGCTGTAATATTAATTCCAAGCAATCAAGGATCATTAAATATAGGTATGCAAAGAATTAGCGATAACGTTGAAAAAGCTGTAGGCGTTAATATTTTATAGGAAGGTAGGTTGGTAAGTTTGAAGACCGGAAAGATAATTAAAGTTTCTGGACCTTTGGTAGTTGCTGAAGGAATGGATGAAGCTAATATATATGACGTATGTAAGGTTGGACATAAGGGCCTTGTTGGAGAAATTATCGAAATGAGAGGGGATAAAGCATCTATCCAGGTATATGAAGAAACATCTGGTATAGGTCCTGGAGACCCAGTTGTAACAACTGGAGAACCACTTTCAGTTGAACTTGGACCTGGTCTAATAGAATCAATGTTTGATGGTATACAAAGACCACTAGATGCATTTATGGAAGCAGCTCAGTCTAGTTTCTTAACAAAAGGTATATCTGTTCCATCATTAAATAGAGATAAAAAATGGGCATTTACACCTACAGTTAAAGTAGGGGATGAAGTCTCTGCTGGTGACATAATAGGTACAGTTCAAGAAACTACAGTTGTACTTCATAAGATAATGGTTCCTTATGGAATTTCAGGTAAAGTAAAGAGCATAAATGAAGGTGAATTTACAGTTGAAGAAACAGTTTGCGTAGTAGAAACTGAAACTGGTGATAGAGAAGTTTCATTAATGCAAAAATGGCCTGTAAGAAAAGGTAGACCATATGCATCAAAACTTAATCCAGTAGCTCCAATGGTTACAGGACAAAGAGTTATAGATACATTCTTCCCAGTTGCTAAGGGTGGTGCAGCAGCCGTACCAGGACCATTCGGAGCTGGTAAAACAGTTGTTCAACACCAAGTTGCTAAATGGGGAGATACTGAAATAGTTGTTTATGTTGGTTGTGGTGAACGTGGTAATGAAATGACAGACGTTATTAATGAGTTCCCAGAACTAAAGGACCCAAGAACTGGAGAAAGCTTAATGAAGAGAACAGTTCTTATAGCAAATACTTCTAACATGCCAGTTGCAGCTAGAGAAGCTTCAATCTATACAGGTATAACAATAGCAGAGTATTTCAGAGATATGGGTTACTCAGTATCAATTATGGCTGACTCAACTTCAAGATGGGCAGAAGCTTTAAGAGAAATGTCTGGTAGACTTGAAGAAATGCCTGGTGATGAAGGTTACCCAGCTTACCTTGGATCAAGACTTGCTGACTATTATGAAAGAGCTGGTAAGGTTATTTGCTTAGGTAAAGATGGTAGAGAAGGAGCTATTACTGCTATCGGTGCGGTATCACCTCCAGGAGGAGACATTTCTGAACCAGTTACACAATCTACACTTAGAATAGTTAAGGTATTCTGGGGACTAGATGCACAACTAGCTTATCAAAGACACTTCCCATCAATTAACTGGTTAACATCATACTCATTATATGGAGATAAGATTGATGCTTGGATGAATGAAAATGTATCAGATGACTGGTCAAGATTAAGAGGAGAAGCTATGTCACTTCTACAAGAGGAAGCTAACCTTCAAGAAATCGTAAGACTTGTTGGTATAGATGCATTATCAGAAAAGGATAGATTAAAGTTAGAAGTTGCTAAGTCAATCAGAGAAGATTACTTACAACAAAATGCTTTCCATGAAGTTGATACTTATGCTTCATTAGATAAGCAATATAAGATGTTAAATCTTATATTATCATTCAAGGTTGAAGCAGAAAGAGCTTTAGAAGCAGGTGTTTACTTAAATAAGATTTTAGCTCTTGATGAAGTAAGAGATAGAATTGCAAGAAGTAAGTACATCCATGAAGAAGAACTAAACAAGATAGATCAAATCAGCATTGACCTAAAAGCTGAGATCGATAAGTTAATCAGCGAAGGAGGGGTTCTAGATGCTTAAGGAATATAAAACAGTTACTGAAGTAGTTGGACCTTTAATGGTTGTTGAAGGTGTTGAAGGAGTTAAATTCGATGAATTAGTTGAAATTAAACTTCACACTGGGGAAATGAGAAGAGGTAAAGTTCTTGAAGTTAATGGTTCAAGAGCAATGGTACAGATTTTCGAAGGTTCTACAGGAATTAACTTAAAGGAAACTAAGGTTAAATTCTTAGGTAGACCGCTTGAACTTGGTGTGTCAGAAGATATGCTAGGAAGAGTCTTTGATGGAATGGGTAGACCAAATGATGACGGTCCAAACATAATTCCTGAAAAGAGAGTAGATATAAATGGTGAAGCTATAAACCCGATGGCTAGAGATTATCCATCAGAATTTATTCAAACTGGTATCTCTGCTATTGATGGATTAAATACACTAGTTAGAGGACAAAAGTTACCAGTGTTCTCTGCATCAGGGCTACCTCATGCACAACTAGCTGCACAAATCGCAAGACAAGCAAAAGTTTTAAACTCTGATTCTAAGTTTGCTGTTGTATTTGCAGCTATAGGTATAACATTCGAAGAAGCTCAATTCTTCGTAGATGAATTTAAGGCAACAGGTGCTATCGATAGATCAGTTCTATTCATGAACCTTGCATCTGACCCAGCTATCGAAAGAATAGCTACTCCAAGAATGGCATTAACTGCAGCTGAATATTTAGCTTATGAAAAAGGAATGCACGTTCTTGTAATTATGACAGATATAACAAACTATGCAGAAGCTCTAAGAGAAATCTCTGCAGCTAGAAAGGAAGTTCCAGGTAGAAGAGGTTACCCAGGTTATCTTTATACTGACCTTTCAACATTATATGAAAGAGCAGGAAGACTTAGAGGTAAAGAAGGTTCCATTACACAAATTCCAATACTTACAATGCCTGAAGATGATAAGACTCACCCAATTCCAGACTTAACTGGATACATCACTGAGGGGCAAATAATTCTTTCAAGAGAATTATATAAGAAAGGTGTAACACCACCAATCGATGTTTTACCTTCATTATCAAGACTTAAGGATAAGGGTATTGGTAAAGGAAAGACAAGAGAAGACCATGCAGATACTATGAACCAATTATTCGCAGCATATTCTCAAGGTAAGCAAGCAAAAGAATTATCAGCAATCTTAGGAGAATCAGCATTATCTGATACAGATAAGAAGCTTGCTAAGTTTGCAGAAGCTTTTGAAAGTGAGTATGTTTCACAAGGATTTGAAACAAACAGAACTATCGAAGAGACATTAAATTTAGGATGGAAGTTATTAAAGATGCTTCCTAGAACTGAACTTAAGAGAATTAGAGATGAATACCTTGAAAAATATATGCCAAGAGAGGAAGAATAGTCTATGGCAAAATTAAATGTCAATCCTACTAGAATGGAGCTTACTAGACTTAAGAAAAAGTTAGCAACATCTACAAGAAGTCATAAGCTTCTTAAGGATAAGCAAGATGAGTTAATGAGACAATTTATTAACCTTGTTAAATACAACAACACTCTAAGAGCAGAAGTTGAAGGACAATTAGAAGGTTCTTTAAAAGACTTTGTTATGGCAAGAGCTGTAATGAGTTCAGAATTCTTAGAGGAAGCAGTTGCATATCCTAAAGAGCATATTTCAGTTGAAGTAGGGGAAAAGAACATTATGAGTGTAAATGTACCTGTAATGAACTTCAAGAGGCAACTTGAGGGGGATGAGGGAAGCATTTATCCTTATGGTTTTGCAAATACTTCTTCAGAACTAGATGATGCAATAGCTAAGCTTTATGGAATACTTCCTAAATTACTAGAACTTGCAGAAGTAGAAAAGTCATGCCAACTTATGGCAGATGAAATAGAAAAGACTAGAAGAAGAGTTAATGCTCTTGAATATATGACAATTCCTCAATTACAAGAAACTATTAAATACATTAGAATGAAGCTTGATGAAAATGAAAGATCAGCTACAACAAGACTAATGAAAGTTAAAAGTATGCTTGAACAAAGAGGATAGAAGAAAGAGACACGAAAGTGTCTCTTTTTATTATTTAATAGTGTGATATATTCTATTATTTAGGTGAAAAGGTATGTAATATTAATTTTTTTGTAATTGATTAAAAAACTACATAATAGTATAATTCTTATGTAAGTATACGGCGAAGTGTATTGTGACCTTAAAGTATAATGACAGAAAACGTTAAGGAGAAGAGTTTATAATGCAATTTAATATACAACATTATATAATAGCATTACTGGCAACTTTTTTAATTGTGTATTTAGTTATACCTCAATTAATGAAAATTGCGTTAAAAGTTGGATTTACAGATAAGCCTACAGAAAGAAAGAAGCACAGAGGAGAGATACCTCTTTGTGGTGGGGTAGGAATTTACCTAGGGTTCTTTATTGTCAGCTTTATTATGTTTAGGTGGCTTGGAATAAAGAATAGTGAATATATATGGGTATTTGTATCTACCACTTTAATTTTAGGAATTGGATTAGTAGATGATTATTATAAATCTAGGGGAAAGGAATTTCCTATATATCCAAGATTAATAGTACAGATATTTGCAGCTATTTTAGTTTATAAGTCAGGTGTAGTTTTTTTAGGGTTTACTAATCCTTTAACTGGAATATATGTATCTTTACCTGAGTGGGTTCAATTTATCTTAACTATAACTTGGATATTTGGTGTTACTACGGTTATAAATTGGTCTGATGGAATGGATGGACTAGCGGGAGGAATATCTTTAATATCCTCAATGACCTTCTTTGTTGCAGCAATTGTGTTAAAACAAGGTGATTCTGGAATATTATCAATTATACTTGGAGGGGCAATTTTAGGATTTTTAAAATATAACAGGTATCCAGCTAAGGTTTTCATGGGAGATTCAGGAGCTAATGTGATTGGATTTCTATTAAGTATAATAGCTATTGATGGTGCATTTAAACAAGCTACAATAATGAGCTTATTTATACCAATATTAGCTTTGGCAGTTCCTATTTTTGATAACCTATTTGTTATATTTAAAAGATTCACTGAAGGGAAGCCAGTTTATCAAGCAGATAGAAGTCAAATGCACTATAGACTTGAAGAAAAAGGATTAACAGTTCAACAAAGTGTAAATTACATAATGATTATTAGTTTAGGATGTAGTATTATTTCAATAATACTATTACTTTTAAAATATTAACTTTACTAAATAAAGATAATAAGAATTTTCAAGAGAAATTGCTTTGCGATTTCTCTTTATTCACATCTAGAGAATTAAAAAACATTATAAATATAGAGATTTGGGGGGAATAATTTGAAAATAAAAGGAGATTTCAAATATATAGATGGTCATACACATTTAGATTTTTTTAAGGAGGACATAGATAAGGCTATTGAAGATATTAATAAAAATAAAATACTTACTTTAGCTAATAGTATGGATATAGATAGTTATCTTTTAAATAAGGAGTATGGAAAGAGAAGTGAGTATATAATTCCTTGTTTTGGTATTCATCCATGGAGAGCTGGAAGTTTTTCTGGAGAGTTAGAGGAACTGATTCCCTACATAGAAGAAAGTAAATTCATTGGTGAAATTGGATTAGATTATGTCTGGGTGGAAGATAAGAATACTTTTCCTAAGCAAAGGGAAATATTTAAGTTTATACTAGAAGAGAGTATAAAGAGAGATAAGATAGTATCACTTCATACCAAGGGAGCAGAGGAAGAAATTTATAATATTTTAAGTGATAATAACTATAATAAAGTTATTATTCATTGGTACAGTGGAGATTTAGACATATTAGATAAATTTATAAAGCTTGGGTGTTATTTTACTATAAGTGTTGATATAGGATATTCTAAGGTTACAGAGGAGGTATTAAAGCGTATTCCTTTAGATAAACTCCTTTCTGAAACAGATGGGCCAACAGCATTAGAGTGGGTTAATGGAGTTTATGGATATCCAAGTGAAGTTAAGAGAGTTGTAAATGATATTTCTAAGCTTTTGAAAAGGGATGATATTAAGTCGATAATAATGGAAAATTGGAGAAAACTAATGGACAATGATTATTAATTATTGACTAATAAAGCAATAAGGGTTAATATGGAATAGTAAAATTAAACAAGAAAAGATTTATCTGGGGAGGCTTAAGAGGTAGCCTGAGAGGAATAAGTTATTCGACCCATGACCTGATTTGGATAATGCCAACGTAGGAAGATAAAACATGTATAATAAATAGTTATCTAACGCATAGTATTTTCAGATTAGGAAGTACTATGCTTTTTTTACTTTTCAGAAAAGTATAGTATGGATAAATATACTAAAGAGAAGGAGGGGGAGTTTTGGATAAAATAAAAAGAATTAGTAACAAGTTAGTACCATTGGTTTTCCTGTTAGTTTTCTTAGCTATATGGGAAGGTGTAATAGAGTTAGGTAGAGTTGAAAAGTATATAATGCCAGCACCTACAGACATTGTTAAAGCAATAGTTAAAGATTTTAATACCCTGCTTCCACATATTATAGCTACACTGTATGAGAGTTTAGTAGGTTTTATTATCGCTATAGTATTAGCACTTATTTTAGCAATAATAATGGATTTGGTACCATTTATAAAGAAGGGGTTATACCCACTGCTTGTAGTATCTCAAACAGTGCCAGTTATAGCTTTAGCACCTTTATTTATAATATGGTTTGGTTTTGGAGCATTACCTAAAATTATAGTAGTTGTAATAGTGTGTTTCTTCCCAATTGTAATTAGCATTTCAGATGGGTTAGAAAATGTAGATAAGGATTTTATTAATCATTTTAAACTTATGGGTGCATCTAAGTTTAAAATATTTACTCATTTAAAGCTACCATATGGGATAATTAATTTCTTTTCTGGTGTTAGAATTGCTGCAACCTACAGTATAATGGGGGCAGTGATTGGAGAATGGCTGGGAGGAGATAAGGGACTAGGTGTATATATGACCAGGGCAAGGAGTGCTTATGCACTAGATAAGATGTTTGGGGCCATTGTAATAATAGTTATATTAAGTATGGCTATTTTCTTTATGATAGGCTTAGTAGAAAGATTAGTTACACCATGGAACAAAAAGATAAAGGATGGAGGAGAATAATATGAAAAAAAGAAGAATGGTATCAATAATATCAATGGCATTAGCTTCAATAATGATGTTGTCAGGATGTGGAGCATCAAAGAAAAGTGAGGGAGAAGAGGGGTTAGAAAAGGTTAAGGTTATTTTAGACTGGACGCCTAATACTAACCACACAGGTATATATGTAGCAAAAGAAAAGGGATATTTTAAAGAGTTAGGGCTAGATGTAGAAATAATACAACCCTCAGAAGGATCATCGCTTCAACTTGTTGCAGCTGGGAAAGGTGATTTTGCAATAACATATCAAGAGGATTTAACTTATGCAAGAACATCTGATTCACCAATGCCTGTTAAGGCTATTGCAACAATAATACAACATAATACATCAGGTTTTGCATCTCCTAAGGAGAAGAATATAGAAACAGTAAAAGACTTTGAAGGAAAGGTTTATGGAGGCTTTGGAGGCCCTAGTGAAAAGGCTATTCTTCAAGCTGTTATGGAAAAGGCAGGAGCAGATTTTTCAAAACTAACTACAGTTGATGTAGGAACTGAAGATTTCTTTATTGCAACTAAGAATAACTTAGATTTTGAATGGACTTTTGAAGGGTGGACTAATATATCTGCAAAGCTTAGAAACTTTGATATTAATTATATTCCATTAAGAGAATTGGATGAAAGATTAGATTACTATACTCCAATTATTGCTTCATCAGAAAGCACTTTAAATGAAAAGAGTGACATGGTTAAGAAGTTTATGGAGGCAACTTCAAAAGGATATGAATTTGCAATTAATAACCCTGAAGAATCAGCTGAAATTTTAGTTAAGGAAGTACCTGAAATAGATAAGGATTTAGCTGTAGAAAGTCAAAAGTTCTTAGCTAAAGAATATAAATCAGATGCAAATAGATGGGGAGAAATGAAGGATAGTGTATGGGATAATTATACTCAATTTATGTTGGAGTACAAATTAATAAACAAAGATATGAAAGCAAGCGAGGCTTATACAAATGAGTTCTTACCAGAATAAAATACTGCTTAGAGGAATATCAAAATCTTTTGATAACATGGTAATTTTAAAGGATATTAATATAGAGGTTAATGAAGGGGAATTGGTATCTATAGTTGGTCCTTCAGGAAGTGGAAAGAGTACTATTTTTAATATTATAACTAATTTAATTAAGTTTGACTCAGGAGAAAAGAGAGTTAATGGGGATGTAAGTTATATGTACCAAAAGGACATGATGGTACCATGGAAAAAGGTTGTTGATAATATAGCTACTCCTCTTGTATTTAAGGGAATGGATAAGAAGAATGCAAGAAAAGAAGTTGAAAAGTATATAGGTACCTTTGGATTAAATGGTTTCCAAAATAAATATCCCAATAAGCTTTCAGGGGGAATGAAACAAAGAGCAAATTTCCTTCAAACTTATCTAACTTCAAATGATATTATGCTTTTAGATGAACCTTTTGGTGCATTAGATTCTATAACAAGAAGTAATATGCAACAATGGCTTTTAGATATAAAAAAGAATATGAACTCTACAATACTTTTAATAACTCATGATGTAGATGAAGCAGTATTACTTTCAGATAGGGTTTATGTTATTTCTGAAAAACCAGCAGTTATAAAAGGGGAAGTTAAGGTTAACCTTCCAAAAGAAAGAGGAGAAGAAACTAAATTAACTGAAGAGTTCTTATTAATAAAACGAGAAGTAACAGATATAATGAAAAAGTAGAAAGTTTATCTGTGTAAATTTATTTACAAAATGTATTAATTAGGATATAATTGATAAAAATGAATATTTCTCTTATCAAGAGAGGTGGAGGGACTGGCCCGATGAAACCCAGCAACCGATATGAATCATAAGCATATGTGGTGCTAATTCCTGCAGCGTAAAGCTGAAAGATAAGGTTATTTTGTAGTGTATTTATTTATGCCTAGAGGATTACCTTTAGGCATTTTTTTACTGTCTAGGAAATTTAAATTAGCTATAAATCAAAGGTATTATTATATTTTCATATTAAAAAATATAAAATAAAGGATAGTAATTTTATAATTTCCTTACCTTTAGTAC
>NZ_JAHAIF010000051.1 GCF_018372875.1 Clostridium sp.
TTCATATTAATATTATACGGAAAGAAGAGAATTCAAATTCATGAATTCTCTTCTTTCTTTTTATCGGATTGTATCAAATTTATTTTGATACAGCCCCTACTTTTTTCCTTCTTACCTTTTTACCTTTATTATATTATTATATCCAACATATGTAGTTAAGAAGTATCCACCATAAACCATTATAATTATTATTGCAGTAATTATAGCTGATACTAAAATACTTGACGCCCCAAACATAGATATTACTTCACTAGCTACTATAATTCCTACTATAGAGTGAATTATAGCAATTGTAAGAGGCATCATAAAATATATAAATACTTGTGAAAACACTGCTTTATTAATATTCTTACTGGATGTTCCTATCTTTTTTAATACTTCATATCTTTCTATGTTATCACTTGCTTCTGATAATTGTTGAAGCGCTAATATTGCTGCACTTGATATTAAAAATATTACTCCTAGATATATACCTATATACATTACTGTAACTGACATTCCAACGCTTGAGTCATAAGCCATATCTCTAGTTGATCCTAAAACAAATCCATATTCATCATAGCTATATTTTCTTGTTGTAAACCCCGCAAATACATTATATATTCCATTCTCTATCTTTTCAGACTTCTCCTTATAATTACCACTTAAATAAGTAGTATTTATCTCCATATTATTTACTACTTCATCAGGTAATACAGCTACCATAAACTTCGTTGCTAACGCACTTGTTTCTAAATTATCTTTCAACGCTTTTTCATTTATAATCCTATAATTATTGTTACTAATTCTCATTGTTTTATTATTTTCTATAAACTTATCCACAGCCTTATCATAATCATTCACATTTGATATTAGAATAACTTCATCTTTTTGTGGATTAAATGTACTTTCTCCAGCCATTGTTCTTAACTTATTATAATCTGATATTGCAATACAATCTAAATTCTTATCATTAGAATCCAAATTCTTTTTAACTTTATCATTTCCATAGTTATATATATACTGCTTAATTCCCTCATCACTTGTATACAAGTTATATGAAAGATATTCTCTAAAAGCATTATTATAATCAAGTCCTATTTTATCTAAAGATTTTGATATATTAGCAATTTCCTCATCTCCTGTTGAAAATGAATAGAAAGTCACATCATAAGGAGTGTTATTTTTTAAGGTTGTTTGTAAAGAATTCTTAAAACTTACCCCTGTAGATAAAAGAGTAATTGTTAAAAATAACATTAAAGAAATAACTGACATAGAGATATATGTAGTGTTCACCTTACTATTTATCTGCCTTAGAACAAACATATTTAGATTCTTTAAATAAAATTTCTCACTTTTTTCTAATACCTTAATTAAGAAACCAGATAAAGATAAAAACAATAATACTGTCCCTACTATACCTAAGATAACATAAACTTGAACATAGCTAATTCCATTATTAAATCCAAATTTTAGAATTATTAAATAGGCTACTCCTATTAAAATTATTGATAATAGAAATAATAAAAATGATACTTTTGTACTCTTCATTTTTATACTTTCATTTTTTCTTCCTGCTCTTAATAAATCTATTAACTTATATTTAGAAATTACCAAAGTATTAAATATCATAACAAGTATAAATATTATCCCAAAATATAAGGATGTCTTTATAGCTGCGCTAGGAGAAAATATAAAATTGAACTTTGATACATTAACTTCAAATAGTTTTGATGTAAATAAAGATAATCCTTGAGATACCACTACTCCTGCCATAAGACCAAATCCAAGTGATAAGAGTCCAATTAAAAAGGTTTCCTTTATTAATAGATAGGATATCTTTCTTTTCCCCATACCTAAGGTCATATATAAACCTATTTCTTTCTTTCTTCTTTTTATTAAAAAATTATTTGCATATATTATTAAAAATCCTAATATAATTGATACAAACACTGATGTCATAGAAATTATTTTAGACAACGTTTGTATTATTTCAGCTTTACTATTTGTAACATCCATCATTGCTTTTTGTGATGATATAGAGTTAAAAGAATAAAATATACATACAGCAAAAGTTAACGTTAAGAAATATATTGCATAATCCTTAAAACTTCTTTTGACATTTCTAACTGACATTTTAGAATACATTATTTGTGTCACCTCCAAGTAAGGTTACAACCTCAATAATCCTATTAAAAAACTCTTTTCTAGAATCATTTCCTCTAATTAGCTCATTAAATACTCTTCCATCTTTTATAAATAAAATTCTATGGGCATAGCTTGCTGTAAAAGCATCATGTGTAACCATAAGTATTGTAGCCTTCATTTCCTCATTTAACTTTTCAAAAGAATCTAATAATAATCTTGAAGCTTTAGAATCCAAAGCTCCAGTAGGCTCGTCAGCTAATATTAAAGACGGATTAGTAATTATGGCCCTAGCGGCTGCAACTCTTTGCTTTTGTCCACCAGACATTTCATATGGAAACTTACTTAAAACCTCTTCAATATCTAACTTTCTAGCAACTTCTAAAACCCTCTCCCTTATATTTTTAGCTTTTTTCCCCTCTTGGATAGTTAATGCTAATGCAATATTCTCAAAAGCAGTTAAAGTATCTAAAAGATTAAAATCTTGAAATATAAAACCCAATTCTTCTCTTCTAAACTTTTCTATACTTTTAGACTTCAATTTAGTTATTTCCTTACCATTTATTTTAATATTTCCTGTTGTTACATTATCAACAGTAGAAATACAATTTAGCAATGTAGTTTTACCACTTCCTGATGGTCCCATTATTCCAACAAATTCACCCTCTTCTACATTAAAGCTAATATTATTAATAGCTTTTGTAACATTCCCCTTATTGCCATAATATTTTTCTATATCTTTAACTTGTAAAATCTCTTTCATTTTAATTCCTCCATCTATCATCTTTAAGCATATTTTATAATTATTTTATCTTTTGTAGTATTGATTAACATTACTCTTATCTTTCATTTTTGAAAGATAAGAAAAAGAAGCTACTTAAATAGCTCCTTCTTATTCAACGGAAATATTATATCTACATTGGTCCATTTATCCTTTTCTGATGTCACTTCTATCCCTATAGATAGCTTTTCACAAAGACTTTTACATATATACAGCCCCATACCTGTAGATTTACCATAGACTCTTCCATTTTCTCCTGTAAATCCTTTATCAAATATTCTTTTTATATCTTTTTCTGAAATTCCTACACCATTATCTTTTATCGATAAAATCACTTTTGTATCTTTTGAAATAGATTTTATCTCTATCCTAGGATCATTTTTATCACAGTATTTTATAGAATTAATTAATATTTGATTTATTATAAATTCACACCACTTAGTATCACTAAACACATTTTCATTAACTTCATTTAACTCTAGCTTAATATTTTTATTAATAAAATCTTTATAGTTTTTTCCTATTATCTTTCTAACTACATCTCCTAATGAAAACTCTTTGATTATATAATCCTTACCGGCATCCTTGCTCCTAGAATAATATAATACTTGCTCCACATACTCTTCTACTTTACTAATCTCTTCTTTTATGCTACTTGTTATTTCATTTCTATTATTATCTATTATTAGCTTACTAGATGCTAAAGGCGTTTTCACTTCATGAACCCATGTCTCAATATACTTCCTATACTCTATTTGCTTTCTTTCATATTCTTTTAAAAATTCATGCATATCTCTATTTGTATCAAATAAAATATCATATAAAATTTTTCCATCAATAAAGTCTGGTTTATGTATTAGTTCTGATAATAAAAACTTTTTATCTAAATTATTTAAAATCTCTATTGTTGAAGTATAGTATTCTTTCCTTTTCCAATATTCAATTATTAAAAGTGATGTAATTGGCATACTCCAGGCTAAAATTACTATAATTACATATTCACTCTTTATATTTAAAAATAATAAAAATGTTGAAAAAGTTAATAGAATAAATAAGTTTATCACTAAAAACATTCCTTTATCTCTTAAATATGCCTTCAAACTCATATTAATATATAACCTAATCCTCTCCTAGTTTCTATAACATTCTTTAATCCTATTTCCTCTAATTTCTTTCTTAGCCTAGTTACATTTACCGAAAGAGTATTATCATCTACATATGCTTCTGAAGACCATAAATACTCCATCAGTTCATCTCTTGATACTATCTTTTCCTTATTTAATATTAAATAATTTAATATTTTCATTTCATTCTTGGTAAGCTCTGATATATTATTGTTGTAAGATATACTCCCACTAGATAAATTTAGATTAAGTCCATTATGCGTTAATAATTGAGATGTTGAATTATTAACTCTTCTTAATATAGAACTTATCCTAGCTAATAAAATTTGAGTATTATATGGCTTAGTTATAAAATCATCTGCCCCTAGGTTCATACTCATCAATTCATCCATCTCACTATCTCTACTTGTTACAATAATAATAGGTACATCTGACTTACTTCTAATCTCTCTACAAATATAATATCCATCAAAAACAGGTAGATTAATATCTAACAATACTAAATCTGGATTTTCCTCAAAAATGTAATTAATTATATTTTTAAAATCTTCTGGCACTTTAACATCATAGCCGTATTTACTTAAAAACTCTTTTAACTCATTTCTAATCTTCTCTGTATCCTCAACAATAATAATCTTTTGCATTCTTCTTGTTCTCCTTTTATATGTATAGAGAAAGATTATACACCTTTCTCATATAGTTTATCTAAAAAAACTTTTATTTCATCCTCTTCTAAAAAAATTTGTCCTAATGTTCCATGTTTTAAATCCACTTTTCTCAACGAATGAAAATCAGAACCTGCTGTATATATAATTCCTTTTTCTTTAGCCATGCTAATAAAATATTCTGTTTCATTTTCTTTATTCCTATAATATTTAGCTTCAATACCATCAAAATTCAAATTAATTAATCCATTAAAAGTTTCTCTTCTTAATAATGTTGGATGAGCCAAAACTACAAAAGCTCCATAATGATGTAAAAATTCTACTCCAGCAGAAGTGCTTATCTTCCCTCCCTCTGATTTGAAACTTAATTTTCCTTTATGATATATCTGGCACTCTTTAAATTTTCCTTTTCTTATAGAGTTTAACATCTTTTTAAACTCTTCATCTTCATATCTGCCATCTTTAAAATATCCAAGTATATGAACTCTATTTCCTTTGTATCTAGTTGACAGTTCAATACCTGGAATGACTTTTACTCCATGAATCTTTCCAACCTTTATTGCTTGTTTATTTCCTGATACAGTATTATGATCTGTTAAAGCAATTATATCAATTTTTCTTTCCTTAGCTAATAAAACAATTTCTCCTGGCTTAAGCTCCCCATCTGACTCATTTGAATGTATATGAAAATCTCCTTTAGTATACATATATTACCTCTTATTCCTATCTATATTTATATAGTATTTAAATCCTTTATTATACTTGACAGTAAATTCATAGTAATTTAAACTTAAATTAACTATACTTGGAGGATTATTTTATGAAATCAAATGATAAATTAACTATAAAAAAAACTAGTAGAGGTGTAACAAAAGAAGAATTCGAAGCTTATCTAGGGAAGTCTGCATCAAAACCTTTCTACCAAAAATCCCTTAATACCTATATGAACAACCCTAATAAGATGAATTGGAATTGGGCCTCAACCTTTTTATCAACATATTGGTTTTGCTATAGAAAAGCACTTATACCTGCAGTTATTTCTTTTTCTTTAATCATTATATCTAATGCCTTTTTACCAAGTATTTTAGGTGATTTAGCTTTACTTGCTATTCTAGCCTTCTTTGGTTCATACGGTACTAATATATTTTTTAAAGATGCAGAAAGAGCTATTTTATACGCAAAAAAGAATTCAAAGAATAATGATAAAAATGAAATACTTAATTCACTTACTACCAAAGGTAAAACAAGCTTTATATTACCCCTAATTTTCTTTATATTTGAAGGAGCAATATATTATAATTTTATTTTCTAAAAAACAAGGAAGAAATTCAATTAAAACTTGAATTTCTTCCTTATTTTTTATCTAATTGCTTTTTCTGTTTCTATATCGAAGAAATGTATCTTATCTGGATTCATTGCAAATTTATAATTTCCTCCTAGTTGTAAATCACTGCTTCCATTAACTCTTACAACTATTGAACTTCCACCTTTACTGACATATAAGTAACTTTCAGCCCCCATTAACTCTTTAACTTCTAATGTCGCCGTGAAAGTAGCGTCACTATACCTTGATATAAACTCTTCATCACAATCTAAATCTTCAGGTCTTATTCCCATAATAACTTCTTTTCCTACATAATTTCCTTTAGTTAAAGCTTTAACGTTTTTCTCTGAAATTTTTATTTTTTCTCCTTTAAAATCTACATATAGATTGTCCCCTTCTTTTGAAATACTAGTATGAATTAAATTCATTTGAGGGCTTCCTATGAACGATGCAACAAAAAGATTTTCTGGCTTATCATGTACATTTTGTGGAGTATCTACTTGCTGAATTACACCATCCTTCATTACAACGATTCTAGATCCCATTGTCATCGCTTCAGTCTGATCATGTGTTACATATATAAATGTAGATTCTAATCTTTTATGTAACTTAGAAATTTCTGTCCTCATTTGAACTCTTAGTTTAGCATCTAAATTTGATAAAGGTTCATCCATCAAGAATACTTTTGGTTCTCTAACAATAGCTCTTCCAAGGGCAACTCTTTGTCTTTGTCCACCTGATAATGCTTTTGGTTTTCTATCTAATAAGTATTCAATATCTAATATCTTAGCAGCCTCTTTAACCTTTTTATCTATATCTGACTTAGGAACTTTTCTTAATTTTAATGCAAATGCCATATTATCATATACAGACATATGAGGATATAATGCATAGCTTTGGAATACCATAGCAATATCTCTATCGCTAGGTGTTACATCATTTACTAGTTTTCCATCAATATACAGCTCACCTTTACTTATTTCTTCTAAGCCTGCAACCATTCTTAACGTAGTTGATTTACCACACCCTGATGGTCCTACAAAAACTATAAATTCTTTATCATCTATTTCTAAGTTAAAATCTTTAACTGCAGTTACATCTCCTTGATATATTTTATATAGGTTTTTAAATGATAATGTTGCCATTTTTGGTTCCTCCTTAAATTCTTACCTTTTCAATAGTATATTTAAACGTTCTTATAACTACTGATGCCCTCTTATAGCATCCACTGTCTTTCTCATTTTATTTCTTAACTCACCATATCTTAATAGAGAAATACATATCAAATCTAATAAATACATTATGGAAAATTGAGTATTAATAAATCTTTCAACATCCACAAATGCTGAATTATATACAAGCAAGATAATATCACCAAAAGATGTAATTGTACTTCCTTCGAAGCTAGTAATAGATATAACACTTGCACCATTTTCCTTCGAAATTTCAAGTGCCTTATTTACAGCTGCTGTCTCTCCTCCTATAGATATACCTATTACAAGGTCGTCCTTTTTTACTATAGTGCTATCGATTATCATCATATGAGAATCTGTAATGCTATTAACATTAAACCCCATTCTTAATAATCTTTGCATCATTTCAATAGCCGAAAGCCCTGAACTGCCAACACCATAGATATGTATTCTTTTTGCAGTTTTTATCTTCTTTACAACTTTATCTATATCTTCTTTTTTTATTAAGTATTTATTTCTCTCAACTGCCTCAGAATAATAATCATATACATCCGTTAAAATACTATCCTCATTTTCATCTTTAAAATTACTTTGGACATTACTAAGCTTTATTTTTAGCTCTACAAAGCTCTCACAACCTATTTTTCTCGAAAACCTTGTTATAGTAGAACTAGAAGTTCCAATCCTCTCTGCAAGATTATTAATTGAAATATTGTTAATTGATTCATTTTGATTTATTATATAATCTGCTATATCTTTTTCCTTATCCGAAAAGTTATTATAATTTTTCTGGATTTCACATAAAATATCCATATGTCCCTCCAAATAATAATATTCATTAAATATATCTTATAAGTTTTTCGACTACTTGCTTAGCACAAGCTTTATATCCTTCTTCTGTTAAATGTAATCTATCCGAACAAATGAATTCATCTAAATTCTCTTTCACCAAAAAATTCAAGTCATTAACTTCTATATTTCTATTTTTCATTAGTTCTAAAGCTGATTTATTATACTGATCTATCTCCCAATTACTTCTGCCTTTACCATCCTTAGCTATAGGTGTAATAGTTGCATAAATAAGCTTAGCTCCTGTTCTCTCTAATTCATTTATTATTCTATTAAGATTTTCTATATATTCTTCTTTTGTACTTAAAGCTTCAACCATTGGGGGTTCATGATGTAAATCCCATAGCCCAGTATTGAAATGTATTATATCAGGCTTACCTAAGCTATTTATCCATAGATTAACGGCCCATAAAGTATACTTTGAAAACATACCATTTTCTTCAGGAAAAACAACTTCTGCTTTCCCCTCCAAAGTACTTTTCACATATTCTTGATATCCAATTCTAATTGAATCTCCTATCAATAATATCTTCTTCATTCAATCACTTCCTTTTTATAAGGCTTCCCTAAGTATTTTATTCATAAGATTATATCCCTTAACATTTGGATGTACACCATCATTACAATATCCATCCTTCAATGTTAATCCATCATCATCTACAAACGCCTTATGATAATCAATATATTTAATTGACATAAGTGTACAGAATTCTTTAATTTCCTTATTAACCTCTTTAATCATGGTATTTCTTTCCTTTAAAAAGATATCATTTTTCATATTTGTTGGCAATATCGCTCCCACATATATACTTATATTATTTTCTAATGCCCTTTCAACAATATCTTTTGTATTTTTTATTATTCGCTCTCTTAATACTTCGTAAGAAGTATCTACTAAAACATATTTTGTTCCTAAAAACATCGTATCATTAACACCTATAAGTAAGACTAAGTTCTTTGGCTTTAGCTGTATAGCATCTGCTTCAAGCCTCATTGTTAAATAATGTGAATTATCTCCACCTATTCCTCTATTTATAACTATGCCTAAGTCTTTATAATACGATTCTAACTCCCATCTAGCTATAATAGAATCACCTATAAATAGATAATCTACTTCTACATTATTTGTTAGTATAATTTCATTCTTTAAGTCATATTCATCCCTTCTAAGATCAGCATGTGATGTCTGAGAAAAATATCCCGGTTTAACAAACATTTTATCACTTCCAAATATTGTATTAAAAACTTCTAATTTCTGATAAAAAATACGCTCCCCATAGTGCTGCATCATTATTCTGTTTTGTAGCTACAACTTTTAAATTTTCTGTAAAAGCTTTCATTGCTAACTCTTTTATATGTTTATCTATTGGCTCTATTAATATATTGCCTTGAGCACTAATTCCTCCACCTATGATTATCATTTCAGGGTTAAATATATGTATTAATGTTGTAATTCCTAAAGATAAATCATAAATCCATTCATAGTATTTTGCCTTTACCTCTTTATTACCTTTTTTTAATTCATTAAATACCCATCTTCCATCTATCTCATCCTTTAAATTCAAGGAATCTTTTATTCTATTTACAAGAGAAGTTGTAGAAGCATACTTCTCCCACTTTTCAATCTTTCTTGACCCATCTTCTTGTCTAATATCTATTAATAAATGCCCAAGTTCTCCTGCTATACCACCTGCACCCTTAAGAAGTTTTCCATCAACAAATACTCCTCCTCCTATGCCAGTTCCTATAGTTATTAGCACAAAATTTTTTATGTTTCTTCCTGCTCCACTTACACCTTCTGCTATAGCAGCACAATTAGCATCATTTTCAACAACAGAAGGTAAATTAAATTCTTCCATTATTAATTCTTTAACATTTGTACCTTTCCATCCAACAAAACTTTCACCTATAGCATCTATAACTAATCCTGAACTGCTGTCTACTTGTCCAGCTGTTGATACTGCAATACCCCCTATATCACTAGTTATATTCTCTCTAAGTATACTAACTACTCTGTCCTTCAAGGATACTCCATCAACCCTTGTTCGATAACTCTTTTTATTATATAAGTTAGAATTATTGGATATTAATCCAACCTTAATTTCTGTTCCTCCAATATCAATTGCCAATACATCTTTCATATTATTTTATACCCGCTACAAACCTTTCAGTTATTTGCCTTGGTCTAGTAATAGCTCCCCCAACTACTACTGAAGTAGCCCCTAAATCTAGACACCTTTTAGCTTCTTCAGGTGTGCTTATCTTACCTTCTGCTATTATAGGTAATTTAACATTCTGGTAAAGATCTGATATCAACTTAAAGTCCGGTCCTTCTAAATTAGGGGAATAATCTGTATATCCTGAAAGAGTTGTGCTAATAATATTAACTCCTAACTTTTCAGCATATATCCCCTCTTCTAGTGAAGATATATCTGCCATTATTAAAACTTTTGGATACTTTTCTTTAACCTCACTAATCAAATCTCTTAGCATTCTTCCATCAGGTCTCTCCCTATTTGTACAGTCTATAGCAACTACATCTGCTCCTGCTTCTATTACCTCACTTATTTCTTTCATTGTAGGAGTAATGTATACTTCACAATCTCCATACTTTTTTTTAATTAATCCTATTAAGGGTAAATCTACAACCTCTCTAATTTGCTCAATATCACGCACAGAATTTGCTCTAATTCCAACTGCTCCACCAAGCAGTGCTGCTGTTGCCATCTTAGCCATTATTCCATCTCCAAATAGCGGTTCATCTTCTAAAGCTTGACATGAAACAATCAACCCACCCTTTACTTTATCTATGAAATTAATCATACTTTTCCACATCCAATACTATATATTTTCCTATAAATTACTCTTCTAATTCTAAATCTATATCTATTTCAAACATTCTTCTCCAAGGAAAACTTACCCCATTAATTTTAATATTTTCATCCAAATACGGTTGTATATATCTTGATAAAAATTCATTTAAATGCTTTATTACTCGTTCCTTAACCCACTCTTCTTTATCCTTGAAATCATAGTAAGATAAGCCTTGAAGAGGTAACTCATCTATTACAATTTGTCTTACTACGGACTGATATCCACAATCCTCCAAATATCTGTAAGCAATAAACTTCTTATTTTCTCCATAATGGAATGCACAAGTTCCTTCACACAAAACTGTTCCCAATGTATTTCCATGAGTATTCCATCCTGCATACCCTGATACGTTAAACATTACTCCAAGTTTAGTCAATATGTTGATAAGTTCTTTATCTGAACCATTACTATATGCAACATCTGAAATTACTACCTTCTTTCCCCTCTTAATATACTCTCTACAAGCAGTAACAAATTCTATTAGGTTTCTCATAGAATTATTCTCTCTTACACCTAAATCTTGAGTTTGTGCACCGGTAGTTTCAGCTCCAGGAGTATTAACCATAAGTATAAAATCTGCATCTTGACTATTATCAACCATCCAAAGTCCTGCTGAAGTTAGATGCCACTTTATAGTTTCTATATATGGCCTATCCTCAAAACTAGGTACTATTTGAGGTCCATTAACTGATGAAAATCTAACAAATACTGAAGGCGTAACTCCATTATAATCATTAATAATTCTTGATAATAATGTACATCCTACTTCGTCAGCTCCTGGATAAATAAATACCTTATGAGATATATCTAAAGATTTAATGGTCTTAATATGCTCTTGCTGTTCTCCTGCTTGTACACCATACAAAGCCGTATCATCTTGAGGTATTACTAAGAATTCAATTACACCTTCTTCTACTAACTTTAATACATTTTTAGTTACCTCATAATTTTTCATTCTCCTACCAAAATAATCTTTCTCAAACTCTGTTGGTACTTCAGACATTATTTTTTTGTATTCATCTTTATCATTTTCATCCCCATAACCTTTATCAATTTTATCTCGTAACCAAGATATTCTAAAGATACTTTCTCCAAAACTTTCATAATAATCTGGTTCTTCCTCTGAACTATTATAGCTTGGAACTCTCATTATAGTATCAAATGCATATATTTTAACATTAGGATTTATAAGTTTAAGTTTTTTTACTCTTTCAAGCCTTTCTAATAATTCCTCTAAAGTACTTTGATGTAATCTTGATGGAAGAAGCCCACCATACACCATCATATCAATTGACAATATAGCATAATCGCAATTTCTTATATTCTCTTCAACAAAGAACCATAAACCTTCAATATCAGCGGCTATCTTCTTCTTATTTAATAGGGATTTCGGAGGCACTATAAATTTAACCTCTTCTGACTTTCCTATAATCTCAGCTGGATATTTATAATTACACGGTCTTTCATCTAATGATATATATAAAATATTCACTCTTTTCACCTCATCAATTATCTTTACTTCCCTTTTTAGGGTACTACTATTGTGAATTTTTAATATAATAGTCCAACTTTAGTTAACCCTTAACTGAACCTACTACTAATCCTTTAACAAAATACTTTTGTAAGAAAGGATATACTACTAAAATTGGAATTGTTGATGCCATTACTGTAGCACTTTGAACTGCTCCCGTTGATACCTTATCGGCAAGCTCTGCTGGCAGTTCATGTGCAGGTAAAGTAGATAACCTTAACACTTCATAAAGATATGTTTGAAGTGGTTTTAACTCTGCATCAGTTACATACATTATTCCATTAAAATATGAATTCCAATACGATACTGCATAGAATAACCCTATAGTTGCAATTGATGGTAACATTAATGGTGCTATTATTTTAATCAATATTTGCATACTGTTTGCACCATCAATAGAAGCTGCCTCTTCTAAAGCCTCTGGAATACCCTCTAAAAAGTTCTTAATTAATAACATATTATAAGGTGCTAATATTCCTGGAATAATCAATGCCCAAATAGTATTGTACATTCCCAAACCTTTAATTAATAAGAAACTTGATATCATTGTTCCACCAAATAACATAGTAATTACGAATATCTTAAGGAAAAACTTTCTACCTATAAAATTGGGTTTTGATAATGGATAGGCAGTTAAAACTGTTATTCCAACTGAAAGTATAGTACCCACAAGCGTAACAAATACTGATACCGCAAAAGATGTAAAGAATTCCTTATTTAAAATAACAAACTCATATGCTGAAGTAGTAAAATCTACAGGAAAAAATCCAACTTGTCCTGAAATAACTGCTGAATTACTACTAAAGGATTTTGATATAAGATGCATAAATGGTAGAATTACCACTATGGCAAGTATAGTTAATATAATATAATTGACTACGTAAAATATCTTAGTCCCTTTACTTTCTATCATGTCTTATTCCTCCTTCTACCATATTCCTTTACCGAAATACTTCCTACATATTTTATTTGCAGCAAATAGTATTGTTAATCCTATTATTGCCTCAAATACAGCTACAGCCGCAGAGAAACTATAATTCATTTGTCCTATACCTATTCTATATACATATGTTCCAATGATATCTCCTGTATCATATACCAATGGATTGTATGTGTTAAATACTTGGTCAAATCCAGCATCAAATATATGACCTAATCTAATAGTAAATAACATTAATATAGTTGAAGAAATTGAAGGAATTGTTACATATATAATTTGCTTAAACTTATTCGCACCATCAATCTTAGCAGCTTCATATAATTCAGGATCAATTGATGTTAACGCAGCAAGATAAACAATAGTATTCCACCCAACTTCTTTCCAGCCACCTGTAATTACCATAATTGATCTAAAAAACGATGATTCTTGAAAGAATTGAATTGGTTGATCTATAATTCCAATAGATTCTAAAAATCCATTTATAGGTCCATAAGGACCAAGCATTTGTAAGAATAATCCACTTACTATAACCCAAGAAAGAAAATGTGGTAAATAGTAGATTGTTTGTACTGTCTTTTGAAAATACTTACATCTTACTTCATTTATAAGTATAGCTAAAATAATCGGTACTGGTTGCAACCAGAATATCTTATATAAACTTATAAGTATTGTATTTTTAAACACATTTAATACATCCATGTTACTAAATAATGTTCTAAAGTGCTCAAACCCAACCCAAGGACTTGTGAACATTCCTAAAATTGGCCCATCTGTTGAGAAAATATCGTACTCATTAAACGCGATAACATTTCCAAGCATTGGTATGTACTTGAAAACAAGTGTAAACAAAAGTCCTGGTACTAAAAATGCATATAGTTGCCAGTTTTGTTTGAAATACCGTTTAAATTTCCCTATCTTTTGCGATAGTTTTATCTGATTTGATCTAACTGATACATTCATATCTATCTACGCTCCTTATTAATTTATTTAGTGTAACTTTGAATACGTTCACTACTCTTTTATGTACAGTTATTAATTACTAATTTTTATATACTTAATTATATTTCACCTCTTGAATACTTTTTAAAAATTGGCTTGAATATAAATGAAGTCACAGCAACATATGAACTTATTAATATGAACACTGGCAAGAAATTAAACATTTTAACAGTAAATAATAGTGCTGCAGCAATTACTACACATGTTAGAGTTGTAAATAGATGTGCATTAGCAATTAGTAGCGCGGAATACATTATCCTTTTGATATCTGCTTCAAAATTTGATATCATGCTATAGCAATAGATATTAATAAATACAAGCTGAATTAGTATAATAATCTGCAATGCCTTTAAAACTAATGCCAATGACTCTGACGATATTAATGAAAATCTAATATTAGCTACAAGCATTGTACCTAAAACCAATGTTATTATCCATACTATTGTACTTTCTTTAAAATTCTCTTTTAAAGCCTTCCAATATATTGAAAAACATGTATGAATCATTACTTCATCTTTTTCCTTATCTGCTCTTTTTCTCATAACAGTATAAGCTGCTGTCGTAGCGGCTCCAACTGTTACTCCACAACCTAGAATAACTGTAATAATCCAGACTAAGTTTAATAAAACTAAAATGGTAATACTTTCTCCAACTCTTACAATAGGTCCTAATCCATTTTTCATAATCTCATCCTCTTCTCACAATCATTTCTATATCTTTAGTAATACCAAATTAACATTTTATAGTATGATACCAACCTACTTTAAATTCTCATTTCACTTTTGCAAAATAGTAGGATTATTCTATAAGATAACCTTTAAAAATAATCCTACCATTTCATTTTTTCATAAGTTCAATATCTTATTAGTTTTTTATTTAATTATTATTTCTTTATAGTACTATAATAATCATTAACATCCTTAGTAATTTGATCTATATTTGCTAACTTTAATTGTTCTTCAAGTACTGATATATCGGAAACCTTTCCTGAAATATATTGAGTCGCAAAATCACCAACAGCTGTATCTAAAGCAGCTTTATTCTTACTTAAAGATTCTATATTAGGCGCGAATCCTAATGGATTGAATACTCCATACTTGTCAGCTTCTGCATTTATTCTACTCCATGCATCATAGTTTTCTGGTGTCTTTCTAACTCTTGCTTCCCAGTACTTTGGATATTCATTTTCTATTGTTCCAGTTAAATACCAACTCGAATTATTCTTTTCATCAAACTTTGGCTTTCCAGCTTCATTTTGTTCTAAGTTAGGTAAGTAATTTCCATTTTCAACAGTATAATGATATCCTTCATCTCCAATAACAAGCTTCTTAAATGTTTCAGCTTCAAACTTCTTATCTATCCATTGAATTGCTTGCGCTGCTTGTTCCTCCATATATCTTGGAATTGCAGTTACATAATTTATACCCTTATCTCTTGGTACACCAATATATCCATCAGGACCTTCTAAACTTGGTATATAAGCTATAGCTTCTTCTGGTTTTGCAATTCCTGCTTTTGTCTTTAATGCATCATATATAGCTTTTCCCTTTGTCCATCCACTAACTATAAATACTGAATCACCAGTAATAAATCTTTCTTGTGAATCACCAAACTTAATAGTTGCCCAGTCTTGACCTAAAAGACCTTCATCATTCATTTTCTTCATAAAATCTAAGTATTTCTTTAAATTTTCGTCTACTCCTCTATAAACTAATTCTCCATTCTTTTCATTCCACTCTTGTGAAACTCCAAAAGCACCCATAATAGAATTTGATAGTTTTTGATCTAAAGATGCAGGTACTTTTATACCTTTTTCTTTTAATATCTTACACGTATTATAGAACTCATCTGTAGTAGTTGGAATAGATAATCCATACTTATCCAATATGTCTTTTCTCACAAAAATTGAAGCATTGATTATATCTGACGGATTCTTTTCAGGTATACCATAAATTTTTCCATCAACAGTAACTGATTCCCATGATTCATCACTTATTGATGCAAGTATATTTTTCCCATACTTTTCTAATAAAGGTTTTAAATCTAACAACGTATTTTTTCCCATTAAAATATCAAATTGATTTCTATATAATTTTACTGTGTTGTATTGTGCCTCACCTGCTATTTCAAGATTTAACTTTTCCATCGCATTTTCAGCTGGTAGCATTGAATATTCTACTTTTTGACCTGTTAATTCCTCTAATGCCTTTGCTGTTAAATCTTCATTTGGGTCAAACATGTCGTATGGCCCTAAATGCTTTAGTACTTCCACTTTCTCAAGTACTGGCTCCTTTTTACCACAACCAACAAATAATGAAGTCGTTAACATTGCAGCTAAGCATAATACTAATGTCTTTTTCATAAAATTCCCTCCTATTTTTCATGTACTGTTTGTTTTCTTATATTTAACCTCTTATGAGTATATAAGCTTATTTTTTATCAATTTTTTTTCTTATTTTGAACTTTGGCCAATCTATATATGAAAGGTCAAAAGTCATGGTCCCATTGCAACTTTCTAAAGCTGCTTTATATACATTTTCTTGTATTTCTACATCATCTAGATCAGGTAATGACATACCAGCTAATATAGGAATCTCCTCCATAGTTAATATATTTCCTATAGTAATGTACTTGTTTATCTCTTTAGGTTGTTTATAGTAAGTTCCTATCATTATAAAATCTAAGTATTCTATATAGGCTGTATTATAGTAATCATCATTGTATATTCTATCTTCACCAAACCCCAAAGCTTGGTCATACCTAAAGTTCTTACTAGCCCAATTTATACCATTTTGATAAATTATGTCATACCATGATCCGACATAACTTGCAAACTCTATTTTTCTATGTTTTATATTAGAATACTTGTCCACTATTTCTTTTATTTTCTTAGCAATATCCTTAATAGTTTGTGATCTAAAAGTCAACCACTCCAAATAATGTTTCCCTTCAATTATTTCTCCATCATTTTGTACCTTAAATACATCATCTGGCCATTTAATTAACTTCTTATTTTTATTATTTAAAAAAGTTTCAAACTTTCTTCTTGTAAGTTCACTAAAGTCTGCATATGCATTATCATATCTACATCTATCAAGAACCACACCATCAACATCATAGTTTTTTAACACTTCTTCATATCTCTTAAGTTGATACTCAATAGCTTCATCATTAGATGGATTTATATAAAGTAGAATATTATTGGCACTACTTTCTCTAACAGTTAGTAGCTTCCCTTTATCCTCCGGCCTTTGTAGAATTTCCTCCCAATCTTTATATTTTTCTATTAATGGGAAATCATTGGCTACAAGGTTTCCTTCTGTCATAACATTAATAGCTGCATACACCTTTATTCCGTATTTCTTAGCTATCATTATGAAGTCTTCAAGTAAATCCCTATTTGGATTCATTCCCTTCTTATGGGATACCTTTATTTTGCTTATATAAGGAGAGTTTGAAACATCATTTTTCTTATAGCTTACATATCCCTCTGGCCCTTTTACATCTATGGAACACGCTGTAAAGCCAGCTTCTTTAGCCTTTTTTAGTATATCATCTATATCTTCTAAGGAATTAAGTTGTAATGCTCCTGGAAATTGATCTATCCAAAGAATATTATCCTTAAATCTACTCTCTCCCCTCCTCCTATATACAACTAAATACTTTTGAACTAATACTTGCTCCCCAGAATAAAGCTTTATATCGAAACTGTTTACACCAAAAGTTAAATTAACCTTATTAATTATTGATTTATTTTCAACCTCGATAATTCTATCGTTTATACTTACTACATAACTTTTATTAGCTTTAAGTCCTAATAAATCAAGTTCTATACTTATACTTGACTCATTAACTGTAAGGAAGTTCTCTCCTTTAATAATTAAATCTTCCTTATGCTCATGCACTCTATTAGTAATATCATCAATACTTACAATATCATCATTAAGCCTTATTTTTATAATATCTCCTTCTTTAAACCTTTCATTTAAAAAGTATGCACCTTCACCTTTACCAATTACTATGTATCCATCTACAAAATTCTTTTTAATAACTCCAGTATTTTTTTTCAAAACTTTATTATTCCTATCTAATAAGATCCAAGTACAATCCTTAGGTAACTCATCCTTTTCATAATATTTTGAAATAATAACTAAGTTATTATCACCTGCACTAATATTATCTACTGAGTTAATTGACATTTCAATTCCCCTTACAGTAAGACTAATATCTTCACTGACAGCTTCTAAAGTTAGTCCTTTGATTAAATATTTACTATCCAATTAATACACTTCCTATTCTAATAATTAATACCTTATGCTTCACTAGATCTTTCTAATTACTTTTCCATCTATTTCATTAAGGCTTATATTATTTTTTACTGAATATACACAAGCATCTCCAGCTACTTCACCCATATCTCTTAATGTAGGTTGTATTCTTATAGAAGATTGCATTAAAAATGTTGTTGATATACACCTTCCAACAACTATTAAATTTGAAATATTTTTTGTTATTAAAGATCTATACGGTATTTCATAATATTCTCCACGCTCTAAAGGCTTGTCTTCCTCTAAGCTTCTCTCATTTACAGAATGTACATCTAAATACCAATCACCCTTAACTACACCATCTTCAAATCTAGCTCTTTTTATATAATCATTTTCATCGAGAGTATATTTGCCCTCTATTCTATATGACTCTCTAACCCCCAAAGCAGATGCCTCTCTTGATAAATACGCATCTTCAAATCCTGGAAAATTTTTAATTAAGAATTTTACTAACTTATTCATCAATCTTCTTCCAACTATCACTGCTCGACTTCTATCTTTTGCAGTTGTACTTTGATTTATTTGTACTATATTAGGACAATTAAATGTCATTACACCTCTTTTACCCGGAACCGTAAAAGCTTGGAAATATCTTAAGTTATCTTCCTCTAGTTCTCCATTTTTATAACCTTCCATAAATAATGGTTCTAGCACAAATCCTCTTCCTTTTATAAAAGCAATCTCGTAATAATCTCCACTGCTAAGTTGACAGAAAGTATCTTTTAAACTTATCATATATTCTCTTAACCTATCTACATTAATACCAGCCATTTCAAACCTAAATGACATTAACTGATTATCACCATTTACATCTCCTGAATTTGTTTTAACACCACTCATTCTAGAAAGTAATGCATCTCCTGTAGCATCAACAAAGTTTTTTCCTCCTATTGCTACTAATCCTTCACAAGTTGTCACTATTATATATTTTATTTCATCTTTTTCTTTTACCACATCAACAAGACTTGCATCGTAAAGAATATTTCCTCCACTCTCTTTTAACATTCTTTCCAGAAGATAAGTTAATTTTTCTCCATTAAACCATGATGATGAACTTCTACCATCTGATGTTCCGCACCCAGCTTCTTCTAACCTATCAATTATTTCTTTATTTAAAGAAAATTTATCTACATAAGTTGGCATCATTGGAGCAACTAGAGCATTAGTTTGACTTCCACCTAAAGCAATTGATTTTTCTACAACTAGTGTATTATTGCCCCCTCTTGCTGCTGATATTCCAGTTACTGCTCCCGCAGTTCCTCCACCAACAACAACAGTATCAACTTCATATATAACATCTACTTTCCTATTAGCATATTCTATTTGTCTATTCATATTTCATCACACCCTCAAAACCTAAAATATTAAATTTTGATACCAAGCCTCATTGTATTAATATTTCTTTAATTAATTTATTTTCCTATACATACAAATTAATATTAGTATTGAATATATTACCATATTATCATGAAAATTTATTTTATTCAATACATTTATATGTTTTTTTTTTTCTTCTAGAACATAATTTTATTTTTTATAAATTACAACAACAAATTGAACTAATCTGTATTTATTACTTAAACACTTAAACTCACTTAAATTGTAGATAAATCAGCAAACTCAGAGTCATTGTCACTAGTTATGCTCTTGAAAACTTGACTAAATTGTTCACCAAATATGTCACGGACTTTATTAAGTGCATCCGTAATTGCAGGAGCAGTTTTTGCTATAGCTTTTAAAACCATAGCATATCTAGTTTTACGCTCTACTATAGTTAGAAGTACATTATCATCCTTAGTCTTTTCACCAATAACAGTATCTATCTCCCAATGACCAAATTC
>NZ_JAHAIF010000052.1 GCF_018372875.1 Clostridium sp.
TTTTCATATTAATATTATACGGAAAGAAGAGAATTCAAATTCATGAATTCTCTTCTTTCTTTTTATCGGATTGTATCAAATTTATTTTGATACAGCCCCATCAACATCTTTATTATATCTATTATCTTTATTCACTTGATTATACTAAATTAATTTTCTTTAATATTGCTTCTGCTCTTTCTTTTGTGTTGCCAGTTATAACATCATACTTAACATTTTCTGATTGTAAAAAGTTAAGTATTGCATTATCTACAGCAGATGCCATTTCTTCATTCTGCCATCTTACTCCATCCTTTGTGTAACCAAATTCTCTTGGGACAAAGAATACATAGTCATACTTAGGTAAATCTCTTAATGCAAGAACATATAAATCCTTTAAGATTTCAATTTCTTTCTTGCTTCTTTCTTTATCACCAAGCATAAATCTACCATATATATATGGTACAAAAGTGGCATAGTCTGTAATTGCATAATCAAATTGTTCTAGCTCTTGTTCTAACTGTAGCTGACCTAAGTATATTCCATATTGTTCAGCTATATTTTCAATCATACCTTTATCTCTTAAATAATCCGTGCTATATTCTGAAGCTGCACCTACATTAATATCTCTAATTTTTAAATCTACATATAATTGTTGCATCAAAGTAGTCTTTCCACATCTAGGTCCACCTAGTATTGCTATTTTTACAGGCATATCAAACCCTCCATTACATTTTTGAAAAACATATTATATTTTATCAAAATTTGTATAGAAAAACAACAAATAAAAATTGGTTTTATTTATGCTACTTTAAGCAATAATTTTTTATAGCTTCTGCAACACTATTAACAATATACTTAACTTCCTTTTTTACTCCATCTTCTGATGTTTCAAAAGTAAAACTATTTCCTGCTTCTTTAAACATTGGTATATCATTATAAGAATCCCCTATAGCATATGTATTTTTAGTATCTATGTTTTCTCTTTCCTTTACATAGCTTACTCCTTCTCCTTTAGAGCATCCTTTAGGAACAACATCAATAAAGCAAGTATTTCTATATGCAACTACTTCATCTGAATATTTTTCATTTATAAATCTACATATTTTCTCAACTTCCTCTATATCTGACTTTGGATAATAAAGAGAAATTAAAGATAGGTTTTTGTCTTTAATATTTTCTAAATCTTCATATTCTAACCCGTCCCAATCTATGTCTTCTTTATATCTTCCATGAACTACATAAGAGGTATATCCTGTTTCCACAGATATTACAGAATCATCACTTTTTATATCATTTATAATGCTATTTACTGTATTATAAGATATTTCTTTATGATGAACCACCTTACCATCCTTGTCTATTATTAATCCACCATTTAAAAGAATTAAATAATCTACTTTTATTCCATACTTGTCTTTTAAAAAAGCACAACTATTATAAGCTCTACCTGTTGCAACTGCTAGAAGCTCTCCTGAAACATTTAGTTTCTTAATTCCTTCAAGGTTTTCATCTGTCATATTATTATATTCAACTAAAGTTCCATCTAAATCAGTTACAAATAGCTTCATCCTTTGTTCCCCCTAGTTAATTAATTCATTGAGTTTTCTATATGCTTAGTTACAGCCTTAATATATAGTCCATAACCTTTATCATTTGGTAACCCAGCATTACCTACAAGTTGATTTATTGCTACACCAGAATTTGCAAACTCATTGCTTACATCAATTGCATTAAGAGTGTTATTTTTAGAAATATTTTGTATAGCAACTCTATATGCGTTATCTGCAACTAATGTACTTGGTAATATAGGTAAAATTGTACCCTCAGGATTTTTCTCTTTTACCTTATTAATTATCCCCTGATAATTAGCATTAAAAGTATTAATATTAGTTAGCTTATTATTATCGTTTTGTCCAAAGCAAATAATGATTAAATCGTAATTGCTTATATCATTATTTGCAGCAACTTCATACCCTACTGCTGATGTTGCACCAGCTCTTGCAAGAGAAACTAATTCTACCTTGCTACCATAGGTATTAGTCATCCAATTTGCGATTTCCTTATCCCAAATACCAGCTGTAGTATTTCTTCCTTGGCTAAGTGCCAATCCATCACCTAATACAAGCATTCTTACATCAGCCTTATTTTTTAATTTGCTATAAAGCCCCTTATACTCTTCTTTTGGTGCTTCTTGCTCTTCTTTTTTCTCTTCATCAGAAGGCTTTTCTTCTTCCTTCTTATCTTCTTCTTTACTAGTACTGTTATCTTTTGACGCAACCCATTCTGAAGTTACACTCTCACTATCTTTTTGCATTTTCTTTTCTTTAAAAATACCAAGAGTTAAAACTCCTATTAGGACAATAAATAATACAATAATAATTCCTAATCCTTTTCTACTATTATTCACCAAAATTCACCACCTAACCAATTATATTTTACACATTTTTCTATACTCTGTAAACAATGAAAGAAAAGAGAAGCCATCAAAGCAGCTTCTCCTTACTCTATTACTCTTATTACTTAAACTCAACTTCTATTTTTAAAGTGCCTGCTTCTTTAGGGATTATATCCATTTCCTTACCATCTATTCTTATCTTGTTTTCTTTACCTCTTATAACCTTAATATCATAATGTTCTTTTTCATTATTAATCTTAATATTATATTCAGTCCAATCTGCTGGCACGCAAGGTTCTACCTTATATCCTTTTCCTTCTACATGTTTTAGTCCTAAAATATCTTCAATACCTACTTTATACATCCAGCCTGAAGCTCCAGTATACCAACTCCAGCCTCCTCTTCCACCGTGAGGTTCTTTAATGTATACATCAGCTGCCATAACATATGGTTCAACCTTATATGTTCTACATTCAAGTTCAGTTTTTGAATGGTTAATAGGATTAATCATGTTGTAATACTTCCAAGCCTTATCTCCTAAGCCTAGTTTAGTTAAGGCTAAGATTACCCATACTGCTGCATGAGTATATTGCCCTCCATTTTCTCTAACACCAGCAACATAACCTTTAATGTATCCAGGTTCTAATGATGATTTTTCAAATGGTGGTGCTAATAGTAGAATCATTCCCTTATCTTCTCTAACTAGGTTCTTATCTACAGCTTCCATTGCTTCAACAGCTCTTTCATATTTACCTGCACCTGAAATTAATGACCAACTTTCTGCTAAAGAATCTATTTGACATTCTTCATTTTCTCTTGATCCAAGCGGTATACCATCATCAAAGTATGCTCTTCTGTACCATCCACCATCCCAAGCATTCTTTTCAATATTTTCTCTAATAAACTCCTTCATTTCAAAATATCTATTTAGACTTTCCTCATCTTTCATATATTTACATATATCTTGGAAGTCATTTAATATATCATAAAGGAACCATCCAAGCCATACACTTTCACCTTTGCCCTTATTACCAACAGTGCTCATTCCATCATTCCAATCACCACTGCCCATTAAAGGTATATTGTGTTCACCAAATTTCAAGCCCTTTTCTATAGCTCTAATACAGTGTTCATAAATAGTACCTTCAGTAGGAGAGTTATTTACAATTGTATATCTTTCATCTTCTCCCTCTCTTAATGGTTCATCTTCAAGATAAGGGGCTTTTTCATTTAATATGCTATAATCCCCTGTTCTTTTTATATATTGAGCTGTAGCATATGGCATCCACAATAAGTCATCAGAAAATCTTGTTCTTATTCCACTATTTACAACAGGATGCCACCAATGTTGTACATCTCCTTCTAGATATTGCCTTGATGCATTCCTTATTATTTGAGCCTTAGCTATATTAGGGTTAACAATTCCTAAATTCATAGAGTCTTGAAGTTGATCTCTAAAACCATAGGCTCCTCCTGATTGGTAGAAGGCTGTTCTACTTAAATATCTACAACTATAAGTTTGATATAATAACCAACCATTAATCAAGTAATCCATAGACTTATCTTTTGTCTCTACTTGTATATTTCCTAGGAAATTTGACCAATATTGTTTTACTTCCTCTAAGGCTTTGTGACATTCTTCAATATTTTTATACTTATCTATTAATTTTGATATATTCTCCTTACTTTCATCTTGACCAAATAGTATAATTATCTCTTTTTTCTCCCTTGGAGCTAATTTAATCTTAGTTTCAGTTGCTAAACAAGGATCATATATACTTCCTGTTTTATTAGATAAGTTTTTATAATTTAAAGCATTAGGAGAAGAAATATCCTCACCTACTCCAAGGAATTCTTTTCTATCACCTGTAAAAGATAAGGTTTCTCCACCTAAAATAGTTAAGTAAGCTCTCATATTTCCAAAGTATTGGCTATATGGATTTTGCCCACAAATATAATTTTCTTCTAACTCTGTAGAAATATATTTTGCACTTCCATAATTAAATACCCCTAATACTAATTGAGCATAGTAGTATATTGATACTTCTCTTTCCTTATCTAATAGATTTTCTAAAGTAACCTTTTGTATTTTTAACTTTTCTCCCTTAGGACAGAAAATCTGCATTTCTCCTTTTATGTTGTATGCTGTATGAGTAAATGTAGAATATCCAAAAGAGTGCTTAATAATATATTCTCCTCCATCTCTAACTGGTTTAGGGGTTATAGAGAAATACACTCCACTATTATTGTCTCTAATATAAAGCGCTTCTCCTGGTGGATCTATTACCCAGTCATTACTCCAAGGAGTTATTTTATTCTCTCTACTATTTCCACACCATGTATATCCTGAACCCACTTCTGATATATGGAAGCCAAAGTCTTCGTTTGAAACTACATTTATCCATGGAGCAGGAGTATTATTATAGTCATTTAGCCTTATAACATAACTCTTATCTTCTGGATCAAATCCTCCATATCCATTCCAAAAATCTAATTTTTCACTTAAATCTTCATTTCTAGAAACACTATTTTCAGGTAGTTCTTCTACATTCCTAAGAATTTTTTCACCATAATCTACTTTTTCTTCTTTCTTTATTTGTACATTTATCTTACTCTTTTCAACTAATTCCTTATGTCTTAAGAATTCAACCTCTTCACTTGTATCCACTTCTTTAATTTGAGTTATTATAGATCCCTTTTCACTATCTACATATAATGCTGATATTCCTATAATGAAGTCTTTTATATCTTCACCCATAGTGGACTTATTATGAAGGAATATTCCACCTGGTTTATTCAGAATATCTCCTTCTTTAGATAAGTTTATTGCACTTATAATACTCTTTTGCATTGGTTGCTCGTAAGATGCCTCTTCATCATTGTAAATTAGAAGGTCTACTTTTAAACCTTTCATCTTCCAATAATAATGCATCTTTATCATCCCTCTAACTAAATCCATATCTTCTTCACCTTTAACTACTGCCATAGCTATAGGTAAATCACCAGATATTCCATAAGCCCATAAATCTTGCTGATGTTTACTAATATTTTTTATGTAATCTTCCCTATCTCTTCTACCACTGTGAAGGAATAATATATATGAAGCTAAGCTTTGATAAATGTTTGCTTGTGAAGACTTTATTCCTAAAGCTTTTAACTCAAGTTGAATAGCTTTATTATATGAATTAAACACCTTATCTAATTTGCTAACTTCTCCATATTCTTCTGCAAGAGCTAAAGCTTCTTCTTTATCATTTGTTGTTCCCGTTATATAATAAACTTCCTTAACATCCCCTGGTTCAAGCCTTAATCTAACTCTCATACTCATAATAGGATCAAGGACTATTCCTACTGTATTTAATAAGGATGAATCATTATCCATTGCACTAGGATTCCTTAAATCTCTATTTCTACCTATAAAATTAACCCTTGATGTTTCATAGGTAATTGCACCTTCCATCTCTGATGATGTAATAGCCTTGTGGAATATATAAGGTACAGTACCATTCTTAACTCTAGCCCTTCTATTTCCTAAAAGACATTTTCCTTCATCATTAAACTCTGTTCCTATAAATAAATTTGAGAAACTTGGATGAACAGCATCTCCCTCAAAGGATTGAAGGGTTACCTCCATATAGCTTGTAACTTCAATGCTTCTTCCTTTATCTCCTGTATTTTTTAAAGTGATTTTTCTTACTTCAACATCATCCTCAGGAGATACAACCACCTCCATAGTTGTTTTAATAGATCCATCTCTTCTACTATATTTTGCTTTATCTAAAGTAAATTCTACATTGTAATCCTCTCCACCATATTTACATGGCTCATATGTTGCACTCCAATAATCATTAGAATTTAAATTTTTAATATAGAAGAACATACCACTACTATCTGAAGTATTATCTCCCTTCCATCTATAAACTGTCATTCCATCCTTCTTACCATATCCACTACCTGATAGGGTTACCATAGTAGAATAACTTCCATTTGATAAAAGTAATACTTCTGGATTTTCTCTCTTTATTCCCTCATATATTCTAGGTACAAAGTTTTCTCTTTCTAGTATTTCCTTCTTTATAGTTAAATCTTGTTCATGTTCAAAGGTAATCTTCTCTGGAATCTTTTCCTTCAGTAATAACTCTGTTGCCTTAACCTCTGGAATTCTATGAAACCTCTCTTGAAATATATTATTATTTAAAATATTATCTAGCCCCATCAAAGACATACCTAAATGATGCACCATATAACATCTAACATCTTTGCTTTCATTATTGTCTTCTCCACTATCCATTTTACTCACCCTATTAGGAGTATAATCTATAGCTTCAATAAAACCATATCTACCATAAGCACCCTTTTTCTCTAATTCTCTAAGGTTACTTATTCCTCTCTCTTTAGAGTAAGGTAGACTCATTAAGGTTGAATATGGCGAAATAACCAACTCATCTTCTAGCCCTCTTTTAAGTCCTACTCCAGGTACACCAAAAGCCTTATATTGATAATTATCTGCTACATCAAATTGATAATATGCTGACTCTGAAATTCCCCAAGGTATTTCTTTTGTCTTTGTGAAATTTTTCTGTGCCCTTATTACTGAATCATATGTCATTTGTAGCAATGTATTAGGATAGCTCTTCATTATTAATGCTGGCATGAAATACTCAAACATAGTTCCACTCCATGAAACTAAGCTCTTTCCACCAAAAGCATTAGTCATAGCCCTACTTAAATTAAACCAATGTGAACTAGGAACCTCTCCCCTTGCTATTGTAATAAATGAAGTGGCCCTTGATTCTGATGCCAACAAGTCATAGTAGGAATTTCCTAATGAATTTTCCTCTAAGTTATATCCAATAGCAAACAATCCTCTTTCATTATTGTATAGAAACTTAAAGTTCATATCATTCATCATATTATTAATATCTAACATGATGTTATCCATTCTTTCTTTAAGCACCTTTAAACTGTTTACCTTATCCTCTATAGCCTCCTTAAACTCATCTCCAGAGGATCTCAAAATCTCATCTAAATGATTTAGAAAACTTTTTATAGATGGTGCTTTCTTTATTGACTTATTATCTAATAATTTTTCTACTCCATCTAAAAAGTATTGATAATATGATATTTTCAACTTTATTTCTTTTTTTGTTTTTCCTATCCAATATATTTTTTCATTATCTTCTTCATTCTCTATATCAATTTCTTCTAATTCCAATAGAAGTTTCTCCAAGGTTGGAATATAATCTTTTACTTCCATCTTATTTAAAGCTTCTTTATTAATTAAACCTTCTATCCCAATTATTTTAAGAGAATCCCTTAATGCTAATATTTCTTGAATTCTTATTAAAGGGTTATTTTTATATTCCTCTAAAGTTGTATTTATAATCCACAAATACCCTAATAAGTTCCCACTATCTACTGTGGAAACATATCTAGGCCATAGTGGTTCACAACTTTTTGTATCATACCAGTTAAGAAAATGTCCTTCACATTTTTCTAGTTTTTTCATGCCCTCTAAAGTTAGTTCTATTCTATCAATAACTTCTCCTAAAGTTATATAACCTAGGTCATAGGCTACAATATTACTAATTAGCCCCATACCAATATTAGTAGGAGAAGTTCTATGGGCCACACCTTTATATGGTTGTTCTTGATAGTTATCTGGTGCAAGAAAATTATTTTCTTCATTAACAAAATCCTGATAATATGCCCATATTCTTCTTGTATTATCTCTTAAATATTCTTTATCCTCATATTTAATCTTAAACACTTTTTCTTTCACAGGAAGACTTATGTAGTAAGCTATGTATGGACTCACTATCCATAAAAGAGCTAGAGGTAAATTTATTATACTTATTAAAAATCTTTCATCTATGGCTAAAACAGCTACTAATATTCCACAAAAAATAGAGAACCACATTCTCTTTGAGTAAGAACTTAATGAATTATTAGTTGTTCTTTCTGCCTCTTCTGCTGTTTGCCATTGTAATCTATGTTTTTTAGATATTGTCATTCTATAAATAGTTCTTATGATAGCATCTACCATAAGATAGGCTTGATATGGTATAAAACTAATTATTAATAGTATTTGTTGCATACTTTTAAATGTACCCCTAATCATATTCCTAGGAGTAACAACAAAGTCTGTTACTGTAAAAACTAATGGTACTATGGCTCCTAAAAAGCATAAAAATGTTATCTGATTACTTCCATTTAAAAATGTAAGATTTAATATTATAGATAAAAGTAACACTGGAGCTAATAAACTTCTTCTTAAGTTATCAAATATCTTCCACTTAGATAATACTGATATCTTTTTAGAAAATAGCCACTTAAAAATTTGCCAATCTCCTCTTACCCATCTATGTATTCTCTTACAGCTTGATTCGTAACTAGATGGATAATTATCAATAAATTCTACATCTGTAACTAAAGCACACTTTGCATAAGCTCCCTCTAATAAATCATGACTTAATACAGTATTGTCTGGAATTTCTCCTTCAAGAACTTCTTTAAATGCATCTATATCTATTATTCCTTTACCTGTAAAGCTACCTTCTCCAAATAAATCTTCATAGGTATCTGAATAAGCAATTGAATATCCATCAATTCCTCCTTCTCCTGCAAAAATTCTAGAGAAATCAGACTTATCTTTACTTTCTAAGGATATACTTACCTTAGGTTGCATAATCCCATATCCATGTTTTACAGAATTATTTTTAACACATGCTCTATTAAGAATATGACTCATAGCTCCAACTAATTTAATAGCTGAATCTCTTGGCATAAAAGTATCTGCATCTAATGTAATTATGTATTTTATATCCTTTAAGCTTCCTATATAACTACTCATTACACTGAAAGTATGGTTCTCTTCCCCTCTAAGAAGGTTCATGAACTCCATAAGTTTGCCTCTTTTTCTTTCCTTGCCCATATACACCCCTTCTTTTGGGTTATATATCTTTTTTCTGCTTAAAAAGAAAAAATGCTTTTCGCCACTAAAATACTTATTGTTCATTCTTAATGCTTCTTTAAATCCAGCTTCTATTATTTCTTCTTCATCTGAAGTTTTTTCAACCTTACTATCTTTAAAATCTCCTAACAAAGCAAAGTATAAATTTTTATCCTTATTACCTAGATAAGATACTTCAAGCTGTTTCATTAATTCTTCAGTTCTTTTTGCATTAGGTAATATAGCTGGTATTACTATAATTGTCTTCTTATTATCTGGAATTCCTTCTGATAAATCTAGCTTAGGAACATGCCTTATTGGCTTTAACTTACTAACAGACCAATTAATAAGGGCTACAACTATTTCATTAGCTGGAACAATCATAAGTAAAGCAGCTACAATTAATTGTCCTGTAGAAAAACGTACTCCTAACATATAACTAAATGCTAAAATTACTGAAACAATCATTAAGGTACATACTATGTTTATAGTAATGTATAGCCCTTCTGAAAACTTATTATTTACTTTAACATGTAAATTCAGTTCATTTGATAGTTCTTTAACTCCATCATCTATAAGATAATATCCAACATGAGTTCTATAAGATCTCTTCCCCTCCTCCTTAGCTCTAGTGGCAAGATAAAGTGCTTTTTCCGTTAATGTTATTTCACCTACCTGAAACTTTCTAGCTAACTTTTCTATACTATGTCTATAATAGTCCTTAGACTTAAAGTCCATTTTTTCATATGTTCCATAGGGGTCTGTTTGCAACTTTTTTTCTACTATTGATGTAGAATCAAAGAATTTTTTCCAACTTATACCCTCTATACTTCTTAATGCACTTATATATGTACTTATATTTTGCTCAATGGTTCCTTCTATAAAATACTTTTTTACTGATTCCTTATCACTAGAGCCACTAGACTTTTGTTCAATTAAATCATATACACTTTTCTCTTCTATAGAATTATCTCTTAATACTTTTAATAGCTCATCTTTAAGCAAGCCATCTATATTTTCATAATGTTCATTAATATAGGCTAATACCTTTTCTAAATCATTTTTATTTATAGAATCTATAATCTGGTAAGCAAGGTCTTTCCCTAATTTTTTCTCATTTTGAACATTTGTAAGCCTATCAGTCACATCTGCTAATTCCAAAATAATAGCTATTCGTAGCATTATTGGAAACGCCCATAATTCACCCATAGTAAACTTTTCATCCTTACTTTGTATAAAGCTTATTGCTTTATCTTCTGTAACTATACCTTCATACTTCTTAATGAATTCTTTAGCATAAAAATATATTCTTTGAATTTTACTATCTAATTTTTCATCTGAAAAAGGTAAATTATAAAAATAATCGTGAGGCATATTTTCCTTTATTGACTTATACTCTTTTTCTATTAGATATATATTATCTAATAGCCATTCACCTGAACTTAAGACCTCTTCCCCCTGCTTTGACAAAGATTTAATATATTTATAATTATTTTTTATCTTAGAAAAACCATTATTTAATTCACTTAAAACTTCTCTACCTCTCATGGTCTTCACTCCTTACAAATAATTCTTAAAATAGTTTTCCCAAGATTTTATATTTAATTCCAAAAGAAAAGAAGCCTTGACTACACAAAGCTTCCTAACCAATTACTTATTACTCATTAAGGAAATTATAAACAGCTCCTATCATTCCCGCATCATTTTTATGCTTACATCTTTCAACGACACACTTAACATCATTCCAAGCCTCTATCTTTTCCAATGCATTTACTACTTCTTCTATAAATTCTTCCCTTTCACTTACTCCGCCACCAATAAGTATTTTTTCTGGATTTAAAGTAGCACTTAAATTATATATTCCTGTAGCAATTAATCCATACCATTCATTTATTATTTCTTTTACCTTAGGATCTTTTTCCCCCTCTTCAAAGACAACTTGTCCATCTACTGCTTTATCTAAATTCTTATATTTCATATATTCTTTTATTAATGCTAAAGTTGATGCTGTATTACTATACATTCCCTTTTCATTACATCTCATAAATCCAAACTCTCCACCTTGGAAGGTACTTCCTCTAAGTAATTTATTATTTACATAGATTCCTCCACCTATGCCTGTTCCAATAGTAACACACACAAAATCAGAACATTCAGTAGCATTTCCGTTAAACTTTTCCGCTAAAGCTACACACTTTCCATCATTCTCTACTGAAGCCTTTAGTCCAGTCTTTTCTTCTATTATCTTTGTAATACATTTTCCTTCAATACATCTTATTGCATAACAAACCTTTGGTATACCATTTATAGAATCAATAAATCCTGGCATACTTATAGCCACACCTTCAACTTCGCTTTTTCTTTCTAAAGCTATTTTTATTATATTTTCTAAAAATAATTCTTCACTTTCTCTTCTTGTATCAAAGCTAGACTTTTCTAAAATAGATCCTTCTTCATTTAATATACCCCATTTAATTTTTGTTCCCCCAATATCAAAAGCTAAATATTTTTTCATAAACATAAACCCCCTCTATTTTAATATTTTCTTTATTAATTTTAATTTATCATTATATGGAGCAAACCTAAAGGGTAATTCCATAAATGTTCCTCTTTTTAAAACAGACTTTCTATGACTAAATGTGTCAAAGCTAGCCTTTCCGTGATAAGAGCCTATACCACTATTACCTACTCCACCAAAAGGAAGATATGTTGATGCAACATGTATTACAGTATCATTTATTGTAACTCCACCTGATGATGTATTATTTAACACATACTCAATTTTATTTTTATCTTCAGAAAAGTAATATAAAGCTAGTGGCTTATCTCCATTATTAACCTTACTTACTACTTCTTCTAAATTATTAAATTCATATACAGGAAAAATTGGTCCAAATATCTCTTCTTCAAGTATTTTAGCTTTTTTTCCTATATTTACTAATATGGTTGGAGATATATATTTTTCTTCTATAGATACTTCTCCCCCATAGAATACTTCTCCTTCATTTAAATACTCAGAAAGTCTTCTAACTTCTCTCTCACTAATTATTCTTGGATAATCAGGACTTTCTTTTTGTTTCTTCCCTAATTGCTCTTCTATTTCCTTAACTAACTCTTCTAAAAACTTTACTTTTACATCTTCATGTACATAAAGATAATCTGGTGCCACACATGTTTGGCCAGCATTTAAAAATTTTCCCCAAGCAATTCTCTTTGCACTCATCTTTATATTAGCATCTTTATCTACAATACATGGGCTTTTACCTCCCAACTCTAAAGTAACAGGAATTAAATACCTAGAGGCCTTTTCCATAACTATCTTTCCTACTCTTACGCTACCTGTAAAAAAGATATAATCTACAGGTTGTTCTAACAATTCAGAAACAACCTCTTTTCCTCCCATTGGATTAACCACCTTAATATATTCTTCATTAAAGTTATTATTAATTAACTCTTCAATTAACATAGATGTATTAACAGAATACTCTGAAGGCTTTATAACTGCGCAGTTTCCTGCACCAATTGCTCCTATTAAAGGAGATAGTATTAACTGAAAAGGATAGTTAAATGGACCTATAATTAAAGCTACTCCATAAGGTTCTTTATATACATAACATTTACTAGGATAATAATTAATTGAAGATTTTACTTTTTCTTTTTTAGACCATTTTTTTATATTTTTTATCATGATGTTTATTTCTTCATACACCATTCCAATTTCTGTTATGTATCCTTCAAAGTTTGATTTTCCTAAATCCTTTTTTAAAGCATCTAAAATAATTTCTTCATTCTCTTTTATTAATCTTTTTAACTTTTTTAGATTATCTATTCTAAAATTAATATCTTTTGTTTTCCCAGATAAATAATAGTTCTTCAGTTTTAATATAATATCTTTTATATTATTCATATTATTTCCTTTCAACCTAACTATTTACTATTAATTTTATCATAGACATAGTTCTTTTTAAATATTTCTAAAGGAATCCTAAACTCAGGCATTCCTCCAGCATATGGTGCAATTTCATATTGTGCAAAAAATATTACTAAATTATTTCCTTCTATAAAAAAGCCTTGATTATCCTTTATTCCTTGAAAGCCCTCTTTACCTGTAAAATACATATCTTTATTCTTGTCTATTTCACTCTGAATTTTCTTATTTATCAAACTTGTATAATCATATTTCTCTTTAAATAAATTATTAAGCTTTAAAACTTCTCCACTTTTTTTATCAATATTATAGTACTTTCTTGTAGTAATTCCATGAGCACCACCTATGAATTGATAGTAATCTATATAAAAGCTTAAAGGATTCCTAGTACTCTTAAGTTCATATCTAGCATTTGCTTCATAAGGTGCTAATGGTTTAACATTGGTATCAAAATTTTCTTTTGCAATCAGTCTAATGTCTTTAATCCACTCTAGAGTCCAATTTTCTATTTCTTTATTTATTAAAGCTTCTTTGCTCTTATTAGATATACCACTTATCTGAGGTATAATTACATCTACATCTACATAATCATCTTTCTCTTTTATGACTTTATCCACAATTCTAATCTCTTCTTCATTTTTCGACGTTTCACTTGCCAACACTACTTGTGGACAAAAACTGTTTATAATGTTGATAACTATTAAAGAAAAACTTAATAAAACTTTGTTACTCATAACTTAATCATCCTCTTCTTTCTTTTTTATATAGTATTCTCTTTTTTTTAACAATTATCAACATACCAATTCACAATTACTTAACAACTTATCCACACCCAATTGTGGACAATGTGGATACCATCCATTTTTTTCTATATTTTCATTTGATTATTTACTTTACATATCTTGGTATGATAAAATTCATATACAACAAATATATTTTTAAAGGTGAATATTATGATGAAAATTTCCAGTAAAAAACTACAAAATATTATATTAATAGCACTTATAATAGTTCTAATAGGAGTTATATTTGCTATTTATATTAAAGAAAAAGAACAAAAAAGCACTGCAAGTAATGAAAATATTGAAAATTTACAACTAAATGAAGAGCAAGAAGAACCTAAAACTGAACCAGAAGAAATTAATAGATTTGAAGGTTTAACACTTATTAACGATAATCGTGGAGTTCCTGTCCTATATTATCACTCAGTAGATCCTTCAGAGGAAAATGAAGTTATTATTTCTCCTGATAGACTTAGAGAGCAACTTCAATTTATTAAAGATTCAGGATATACTACTTTAACTATTAGCGAGTTTAATGACTATATTATTAATGAAAAACCAATACCAGAAAAAAGTATACTTATAACCTTTGATGATGGTTATATGGACAACTATACAAATGCTTTTCCAATACTTAAAGAATTAGATATGAAAGCAACAATTTTTGTTATTACTTCTGTAATTGATGAGGGTAGCTACTACTTATCTAGTGAAAGAATTAAAGAAATGTCTGACTATGGAATAGATATAGAAAGCCATACAGCAACCCACAGTCATTTAGATCAACTTACTTATGAAGAACAACTTAAAGAACTAAAAGAGTCAAAAGAAAAGATAGAATCTATTACTGGTAAGGAAGTTCTATCTGTAGCTTACCCATATGGTGACTTAAATGAAGATAGCATTAAAGCTGTAAAGGAAGCTGGCTACTCATTAGCTTTCACTACTAACTTAGGTTATTCTGACAGGGAGGATATTCCTTTAAAACTTGATAGAATTTATGTAAGTTCTAGATATACAATGGAAAGATTTAAAAGCAGATTAATTAATACAAATAAATAAAAAAAGTAAAGTGGATATTTACTTTAAATCACAGAAAGCAAATATCCACTCCATTCATATTAAGGTAAGGAAACTATAAAATTATTTTCCTTGCCTATTATTCTTTATAAACCTTTTGGGAATCTTTTATAAGTTCATTTATACCAGCTAATTCTCTTGTAGTTAAGTCTCTCCAACTACCATTCTTTAAATTTCCTAAATTAATATTCATTATTCTAACTCTTTCAAGTTTAACTACTTTATATCCAAAAACTTCGCACATTCTTCTTATTTGCCTGTTCATTCCCTCTGTTAATATTATTCTAAATACCTTGCTTCCTTCTTTTTTAACAAAACATTTCTTAGTAACAGTACCTAGAATTCTAACCCCAGATGACATCTTCTTAATAAAATCATCACTAATCGGCTTATTAACAGTTACCACATATTCCTTTTCATGATTATTACCTGCACGTAAAATTTTATTAACTATATCTCCATCATTAGTTAGTAAAATTAACCCTTGAGAATCCTTATCCAATCTTCCTATAGGAAATATTCTTTTTTTATGTCCAACAAAATCAACAATATTTCCTTTTACTTTATGTTCAGTTGTACAAGTTATACCTACAGGTTTATTTAATGCTATATAAATAAGTTCCTCTTCCTTAGTTATATCTTTCCCATTTACCTTAACTATTTGCCCTTTTCCTACCTTCATCCCCATAGTAGCCTTTACTCCATCTATTGTTACTTTTCCACTTTCTATAAGCTTGTCAGCTTCTCTTCTAGAGCAAATTCCAGTCTCACTTATGTATTTATTTAATCTTATCTCTTCTTTTCTATCATTATGTACTATTACATTATTATTTCTGTTCATCCTTCGATTCCTTTTCATCATTTACCATATCTTTAATATTATGTTCCTTACCTGAATTATTTACTAATACTCTTATTTTTTCTTCCTTAACATACCTTGCTGTATCTTCTAATAATCCATATTTTAAAGCTTCTCCACTTACAGTAATTAATATACTTTTATTTGGTATCATTTCATTTTCCTTGGCATATCTTAAACATTCTTCTAAAGCTGTATCTATATTTTTATACTTTGGATTTACAATATTTATAAGTTCTTTACCTTTTTGAGTTGGTGAATAAGTATATATTACTTTATTGAATCTATTAACTTCAAACTTTAACTGAGATGTTGTATCTATAACAACAGTCCTTACCGTCTTAGTATACTGGTAAATTCCACCTGCTAAAATAAAAGTTAAAAATACAGCTCCTACACATATTTGTAACTTATAATTTCTAATTCCTTTCTTCTCTTTCCCTCTATACTCTTGTCCTACTTTTAAATCCCCTTCCTTTTTTAACTTCAAGAACTCCCCTGCACTTGTAAATACAAATACACTTCTTTTATTTACCTTAAGAACTATTCCCTTTTTTATATCATTATTTTTATTCTCTTTTGAAGATAATGCAGCACTCTTACTTCTCTCTTCTATTCGCATATAATCTTGTATGCACTTATAACTAGGGTTTGAAAGAATTATTACATATACTAATATATAATCTTGCCATATCTCTAAAAATGTTCTAGATACTCGCGTCCTCTTAGCTACCATTGCTACTGGTAACTCTCTTTTCTTTTGAACTTTCTCAAAAAGTTCATAGTCTTCATATATATAACTTGCTATATTCAAAATTAAATTTCTATCTCTATATGTTGGAAATATATTAATCAAGTCTTTTACAAGTATTTTATATAAAAATAATTCCTTAAGCATAAATGATATTTGCTTTTCCCTTATTCTTCTTGCTTCTTCACCAACTTCAATAATAGCTTGGGTACTTGAAAATATATATTTATTTCTATTAAACTCAGCCATACTTATCATCCTTTCATGGTAATACGACAACTTAAGTCACATTATCAAATTATACTACCTCACATATAATGTATTATACCATATAAAAACCTACACCTACTCTGTATATATCAAAGGTTTTGCAAATATATTTTACTGAACCCATATAATTTGAAAGTGAGGTTTATCTATGAAAGGAAATGTTATTTACGTTGACTTTATCTATAGACGTAAGAAAGTAAGTTATATCAGATTCCTTATTACTACAAAATCTTTTTCCTTTGTTAGATACTTTAAATTTCTTTTTTTAACAGAACAAAGGATTTCTAATGTAAATATTAGAGTAAAAAATGTTCAATAATGGTATAATTCTTATATACATTTTTTACAGGAGATGATTATATGAGAATTGGACTTGGATATGATGTTCACAAATTAGTTAGTGACAGAAAACTTATTCTTGGTGGTGTTGAAATTCCATATGAGTATGGATTACTTGGCCATTCTGATGCTGATGTGTTATTGCACGCTATAATGGATTCTTTATTGGGAGCTTCCGCTTTAGGTGATATAGGAAAACACTTTCCTGATACTGATCCTAAATATAAGGGAATCTCAAGTATAGCTTTATTAAAAGAAGTAGGAAAGCTTTTGTATGAAAATGGTTACAAAATTTCCAACATAGATTCAACAATTATAGCACAAAAACCAAAAATGGCACCTCACATACCATTAATGAGAAAGAATATTGCTAATGCCTTAAACATAGACATTGATCAAATAAATGTAAAAGCTACAACTGAAGAAGGACTTGGATTTACAGGAGAGGGACTTGGGATATCTTCTCAAAGTATTTGCCTTCTTTATAAATAATAAGAGAAATTGCATTTGCAATTTCTCTTAATCTTTATTTATTCACTTCTTTTTCTCCAATAAAGGTAAATTGATACCAAAGCACAAATACCCATTAAATATGGATAAACTGAATATTTTATTATTGCAAATGGTGATATCATAGCCAATCCTGAGGCTGAAATAAGTTGTGCCCCATAAGGGATCAACCCTTGAAATACACAAGAGAACATATCCATTATGCCAGCTACTCTTCTAGGCTCTAATTCAAACTCATCTGAAATATCTTTAGCTATTGGCCCAACAGTTACTATTGCAATAGTATTATTAGCTGTACAAATATCCACTAGGCTTACTAATGTAGCAATACCAAGTTCAGCTCCTCTTTTACTTTTAAAGTTCTTCATACCTTTATTTAATATATATTCTATTCCACCATTATTTTTAATTAGCTCAATTGTTCCTGCTATTAATAAAGAGATTATTATAAGTTCGCTCATACCTTGGATTCCAGCTGAAATATTAGTGAACAATCCTATTATATCAAAGCTTCCATATAAAATTCCTATTGCCCCTGCAAACACAATTCCACCTATTAAAATAAATATTACATTTATACCCATTAATGCAGATATTAACACAACTATGTATGGAAGTATCTTTATAAAACTATATTCATACTCTCCTAAAGTTTGTATAGATGTTCCTTTTGTAAGAATCATAAATATAATGGCAGTAACTATAGCTGCTGGTAATACTATTTTGAAGTTCATTTTAAACTTATCCTTCATTTCACAACCCTGAGTTCTAGTTGCAGCAATTGTTGTATCTGATATCATAGATAAATTGTCCCCAAACATAGCTCCACTAACCACAGCCCCTACAACTATAGCAACAGCTATTCCTGTCTTATCTGATACTCCTACTGCTATTGGAACTAATGCCACTATTGTTCCCATGGATGTTCCTACTGATAATGCTATAAATGAAGCTATTATAAATACACCTGGTACAAGTATACTTGTAGGCAAAATTGAAAGTCCAAAATTTACTGTTGAATCAACAGCTCCCATAGCCTTAGCTACTTGTGCAAATGCTCCTGCTAATACAAATATAAGAATCATTAATATAACATTAGAATTTCCTGCTCCCTTACAAAAATCTTGAAGCTTGTCTTCAAATGTTCTCTTCTTATTCATTGATAAAGCAACTATGGCAGATATTAAAAATGGTACTATCACTGACACTGCATAAAAGTCTTTTGCTATAATCGATGTTCCTGCATAAACTATTAAAAAAACTGCTAATGGCAATAATGCAGAAAATTTTCCTTTTGTTTTCATATATTTCTCCTCTCAAATTAAGTCTCTTTTATTATACAAGAAAAAAAGGAACCTATAACTAGATTCCTTTCATTTGGTGCGCCATCAGGGATTCGAACCCGGGACACCCTGATTAAGAGTCAGGTGCTCTACCAACTGAGCTAATAGCGCTTATTTACATAAAATATTATAGCATCTAACTTTTTTATGGTCAAGATGCTATAATATTATTTTTTTATATTACTTCTGACAAATTCTTTTGCAATATTTCTTTAAACTTCTCTGCACTCACTTCATTTTTTGTTGCTTCACTACATATCTTCTTCCACTCATTTACTGTTACACCAGTTTTACATATAAATGTATTTTCATCATTAGTTAACATAGTAGAATCTACAATAAAATCTCCAAGTTCCCCTGGATTTTTAAATATCTTTAAATATAAAAACTCTTTATTATCACCATACCAAGTTTTATTAAATTCTCTACTAAATTTAATCAATTCAGGTATAACTCTATCTTTTGGTAGATCCCACATTTTCGATACTTTTGTATAGTGACTTAACATTAACTGTGCTTCACTTTTTGATATTTTCCCTTTTGATAATCCATCCCTTATAATTTTATCAACAGGAATCGATGGGATATTAATTATTATTCTATCTTTACCATATATCCATTTATAAAAAGCTTCTTGCAAGAAAGAATATTGAATATATCCAAGTAACACCTTTGCATCAGGGAAATATGCATAGATATTATCAATACCATTATTTTTTGAAAATATTAAAGTATGAATATAAAGTGACTTTTCCTTTGGTGGATTATCCATAAACATATGGCCTCTTATAGTTTTATTTTCATGGATTAAATATTCCCAATACTTAAAGGAGTTATAGTTTTGTCTCACTCTTATCACCTTTCTTTCCTTTATATAATATATTATATAGTAAGATATACCTCTTTATCAATACCATACTACGTGTTTACACGTTATTATAAAATATGTATTTGAATTACTATTCATACTGTTATTTAATAATTTTTATTGAAATTTTTTACAAAATTGAAGTTGTTTTTAATTTATTATATAATAAGTACATATTTAATAAGGAGGTATGTTATTGTTCTTTTGTGAAATATGTAATAAGCCAGCTGATATACACCATATAGTTCATAGAAGTGAAGGCGGTTTAGATATAGAAATTAACTATAAATACCTTTGTAACGAACACCATCGTGGTAAAAGCGGACCCCATCACTCTATTGAAATAGATTTAAA
>NZ_JAHAIF010000053.1 GCF_018372875.1 Clostridium sp.
AAATACATATAAAGTTATGAATAAAATTTAAAATTATAAAAATAAGGCTGTATCAGCCTAAGGTAAAAAACCTTAATCTGATACAGCCCCTTTTTTATTCTTTATCTGTAGATACTTCTTCTTTAACAGCAACTTCACCAACATATAAAGGTAAAGAATGTTTCTCTCTAATTTGATTTTCAATTTCTAATGCTACTTCAGGATTATCCTTTAAGTAAATCTTAGCATTTTCTCTACCTTGACCTAATCTAACATCTCCATAAGAGAACCAAGCTCCACTCTTTTGTACTATTCCTTCCTTAACTCCAACATCTACTATATTACCTGTTCTTGATATACCTTCATTGTACATAATATCAAACTCAGCTTGTTTAAATGGAGGAGCAACCTTATTCTTCATTACTTTTACTCTAGTTCTATTACCTATTATAGCATCAGCTTGCTTGATTGAATCTATTCTTCTAACATCTAATCTTACAGAAGCATAGAATTTAAGTGCTCTACCACCTGTTGTAGTTTCTGGATTACCAAACATAACCCCAACCTTTTCTCTTAATTGGTTTATGAATATAGCAACACAATTAGTTTTATTAATAGTTCCTGCTAACTTTCTTAATGCTTGAGACATAAGTCTTGCTTGTAACCCTACGTGAGAATCACCCATTTCTCCTTCAATTTCTGCTCTTGGTACTAATGCAGCAACAGAGTCAACTACAAGAACATCAATAGCACCAGATCTAACTAATGCTTCTGCTATTTCAAGACCTTGTTCTCCTGTATCTGGTTGTGAAACTATAAGATTTTCAGTATCAACACCAATCTTTCTTGCATAACTAGGATCTAAAGCATGTTCAGCATCAATAAAAGCTACTGCTCCCCCTGCCTTTTGAGCTTCAGCAGCAATATGTAATGCAACTGTTGTTTTACCTGAACTTTCAGGTCCGTATATTTCTACTATTCTTCCCTTTGGAACTCCACCAATTCCAAGTGCTATATCAAGATCTAAACATCCTGTTGATATAGAATCAATACTTAATGTACTATCTTCTCCTAATTTCATTACTGAACCTTTACCAAATTGCTTTTCTATTTGGCTCATAGCACTTTCTATAGCCTTTAATTTATCCATATTTATGTTACTCATTTTTATTCTTACACCTCTTTCACAAACGAACTTATGTTCTATAATCATATTATATAGTATTTATTATTTATAGTCAACACAAAACTTTCTTTTCTCCATTTTATGGCAAACTCTTCTTTAGTATTATCATAACTGATTGTTTTTATACATATATATATTTATTAAATTTTATACTTTTCTAGACAGTAAAGAAAAGAGATCGTGCTAAATATATTAGTACGATCTCACATGTATCTTATTTATTCATATCAATTGTATGCTTATTCTTTCTAAAATAATCCCAACCAGATATTAATGTTATTACTACAGATATATTTAATATCCAACTAGGTACATTCATGAAGAACCAGTTCCAAAAGCCACTTGATTCAACTAAATTTGTTAAGTATGAAGATGTAGTAATATTAAATTGTAATAACAATAACACTATAGCTATTATTTGTATTACTGTCTTTATCTTCCCCCACCAACTAGCAGCTATTACTTTTCCTTCTGAAGCTGCTATTGTTCTTAATCCAGATACAGCAAACTCTCTTGCAATTATAACTATAGCTGCCCAACTAGGTACCATTTGTAGCTCTACTAACGATATTAAAGCTGATGTTACAAGTAGCTTGTCTGCAAGGGGATCCATAAACTTTCCAAAGTTAGTTATTTGATTCCTGCTTCTAGCTATATATCCATCTAACTTATCTGTAAGTGATGCTAAAATAAATATAAATGTTGCAATAAATGTACCATATGGTATACCTTGAACAGCAATAAATATTAAAAAGATGGGAACCAAAAAGATTCTAATTACAGTTAATTTATTTGCAAGATTCATAAACCACAACTCCCATTAAATCATAATCGGCACAATCAGTAATCTTAACTTTAACTATTGCCCCAGTTTTTATATTATCTTCTGAATCAAAGAATACTACACCATCTATTTCAGGAGCCATTTCATAACTTCTTCCATAGTAATATTCTCCATTATGTCCTTCAACAAGAATATCATAAATATTACTAATTTTCAATTCATTTATTTCTTTTGCCACTTCTTGTTGCACTAACATTAAGTTTCTTTCTCTAATTTCCTTTATCTCTTCAGGCACTTGATTTTCCATATTTGCAGCTGGTGTTCCCTCTTCTTGAGAATATTTAAATACCCCTACATTATCTAATTTATAATCTTGTAAAAACTTTGTTAATTCATTAAAATCTTCTTCTGTTTCACCTGGGAACCCTACAATTAAAGAAGTTCTTACTACAATACTAGGAATTCTTTCCCTTAATGTTTCAATCTTATTTATTATAGCTTCTTTGCTTGTTTTTCTTGCCATTAATTTTAAAATGTTATTGCTTATATGTTGTATTGGTAAATCTAAATATTTAACTACTTTATTGTTGTTAGCTATTTCATCTATTAATTCATCATAAATTTCTTCTGGATAACAATATAATAGTCTTATCCATTCAATTCCTTCAACTTTTGATAATTCTCTTAATAATTCATGTAACTTTTGGCCACCATAAAGATCTGTACCATACATAGTTAAGTCTTGAGCTATTAAAATTAATTCTTTTACACCACTCTTACTTAATAATTCAGCTTCTTTAATAATGCTTTCTTTATCTCTACTTCTGAATTTCCCTCTTATTTTAGGAATAATGCAATAAGTACAGAAATTGTTACATCCTTCTGCTATTCTTAAGTAGGCTGTATGAGATTTTGTTGTAAGAATTCTTATACCTTCATTAATCTTTTGATCTGAATAATTTACCTCTATTAACTTTTCATCATTATTAATAAAATTCATTATATATTCATTAATCTTTTCGTAGTCATTAACTCCAAGAGTAATATCTATTTCTGGCATTAATTCTTGTAACTCTTTTCCATATCTTTGTGTAAGACAACCTGTAGCTATCAACATTTTACACTTGTACTTATTCTTATATTCTGCCATCTCTAAAATTGTATCTATAGATTCTTGCTTTGCAGACTCTATAAAACCGCAAGTATTTACTATTATTATATCTGCTTCCTTTGGATTATTTGTTATTTCGTACTGCTCACTCATTCTACCTAGGATTATTTCTGCATCTACTCTATTCTTATCGCAGCCTAAGCTAACCATTCCAACTTTATACTTTTTCAAATGTGTTTCCTCCTGTGTATTACTCTACTTTAATACTATATCAAAAACATTTTATATCGCTTTTATAAGTATTACAAGTTAATTTTCTTCCATATTATCTGAATTATGGAGTAAATCTTCTTTTTTCATCAAAACTTGCCTTGGTCTACTTCCATCTTTAGGCGAAATTATTCCCCTTTCTTCTAGCTGATCCATTATTCTAGAAGCTCTGTTAAATCCAACTCTTAGTCTTCTTTGCAAGAAAGATGTTGATGCCTGCTCATATTCAATTACTAAGTTTATAGCTTCTGGTAACAACTCATCAGCATCATCACCACCATCTATATTCTTACCTTCTGTTTCATTATTTATATGATCTAAAATAGATTCTTCATAAACCGCATCTTTTTCTTCTGACTTAATAAATTCTATTACCTTTTCAACTTCCTCTTCTGAGATGAAACATCCTTGAACTCTTTGAGGTTTACTCTCACCAACAGGATAATAAAGCATATCACCTTTACCAAGTAATTTTTCAGCTCCAGCTGAATCTAGTATTGTTCTCGAGTCAACCTGAGAAGAAACCGCAAATGAAATTCTAGATGGTATATTGGCTTTTATAACACCTGTAATTACGTCTACAGATGGTCTTTGTGTTGCTATAACAAGATGCATACCAGCTGCTCTTGCCATTTGTGCCAACCTTCCTATATAATCTTCCACATCATTAGGACAAACCATCATTAAATCAGCAAGCTCATCTACAATTATAACTATATAAGGCAACTTCTCTTCAATAATTCCTTTATCTATTAAAGCATTGTATGAATCAATATTTCTTACTCCCATTTCAGCAAAAAGATTATATCTTTTTGTCATCTCATTAACAGCCCAATTTAATGCAGCAGCTGCTTTCTTTGGATCTGTTACTACAGGAATTAAAAGATGTGGTATTCCATTATAAACATTTAGCTCAACAACCTTAGGGTCAACCATAAGTAACTTAACTTCATCAGGAGAATATTTATATAGTAAACTTATAATTAAAGAATTTATACATACACTCTTACCAGAACCAGTAGCCCCTGCAATTAATGTATGTGGCATCTTACTTAAATCTCCTACAACACAAGCTCCTCCTATATCTTTTCCTAAGGCAAAGGCTAACTTTTTATTACTACTAGTAAACTCTTTTGAATCTAGCACTTCCCTTAAAAATACTGGTGTTTGTTTTTTATTTGGCACTTCTATACCAACTGCTGCCTTTCCAGGAATAGGTGCTTCAATTCTCACCCCAGAGGCTGCAAGACCTAATGCTATATCATCTGATAAATTTACTATTTTACTAACTTTTACACCAGGACTAGGCTGAAGTTCAAATCTAGTTACTGAAGGTCCCTTTGTAACTTGAACAACTTTTGCATCTACTCCAAAACTTCCTAGAGTTTCTTCTAGCTTACTTGCACTATCAATTAATTCTTTTTTATCAGAGCTATTTAATTTAGTTTTATTATTAACATTTAAAAGCTCTGTATTAGGAAATACATATTCTTTTTTCTCTATTTCTTCTTTATCTTCATTTAGTATATCTTCAATTTCTTTATTCACACTTTCCTTTATTCCATTATCAAGCTTTTCTTTTTTAACAGAGGGCATAGATTCCTCCTTGTTAATAAATGAAGATATTTCTTTTTCTGTGTTATTTTCTATAGCCACTTCAAGCTCATCATCAATAGTTGCATTTTTCATAAAATCAAGGATCTTTATTTTATGATTTACTCCCTTTAAAAATTCTTCCCTATTGGGCTCTAGTTTTTCTTCTTTTTCAATTACATTTATAAAGTCATTTCTTTCTTCATTCTTGATTTTTGGTGAAATTTCTCTTCTCTTTTTAAATTCTTTCCTTTTTACATTTGCTCTTTCACCTAAATCAAAAATTGAAATACTAAATGTTAGTATAGAAGCTATAATTATAAGTGCTATATACACAATAAATGAACCTACAAATCCAAGTATTTTAAATAGAGGATAAGATATAATATGTCCAACAAGACCTCCATTAAATCCATAATCGGATTTTACTATTGTTTGAATTATATTACTCATACCCTTTCCAAAGGTAATATTATTTAATGATTCTACATAAAATGTTCCTGAAAATAAAATAATTACCCCAACAAATAGAGTAATACCATAAAACTTTTTATCAAGATTTATTTTTCCTCTTCCCTTTAAATAATTATATCCTAAATAAATTAAATATATAGGTACTACATAAGCTCCTATTCCTAATAGTAAATGTGATATCTTCTGTGAAAATGTAGATAAAAATCCAGCTAGGTTTGTATATATTGATACTGTACTCAGCATTCCACATGCTATAAATATAATTCCAGTAATTTCACTATTATGACTTTGTACTTTTTTATTTGTTTCTTTTGTGTTTTTTCTTTTACTATTACTTCTACTCACTTAAAATCACCCCATCATAATAATTTCTACACTTTCTCCTTAATTCCTTTTAATAAAGGAAAAAAAAATAGGGCTTACATCCCTATTTTTCATCTCCTATTAATTCATTTAATTTTTCAAGGGCTTTACTTATTCCCCCAACTTCATCTATAAGTCCACAATCTACAGCTTGCTTACCAATCAACATAGTTCCTACATCATTTAGTAATTCATCTGTTTGCATCATAAACTCTTCTAATGTTTCTAATTTAATATTGGAAGTTCTTACAATAAAATCATTAATTCTCTCTTGCATCTTCTTAAAATAATCGAAAGTTTGTGAAACTCCTATAATAAATCCATTCATTCTTATTGGGTGAATTATCATAGTAGCTGACGGAGTTATAAAAGAATAGTCAGCAGAAGTAGCTAAAGGTACACCTATAGAGTGACCTCCTCCTATAACTATTGAAACTGTTGGCTTAGAAATTGAATTTATCATTTCTGATATTGCAAGGCCAGCTTCAACATCTCCTCCTACTGTGTTTAATACAATTAGCACACCTTTTACATTTTTATTTTGCTCTATAGAAATTAGTTGTGGTATTACGTGTTCGTACTTAGTTGCTTTGGTTTGGGCTGGCGAAACATTATGTCCTTCAATTTGCCCTATTATTGAAAGGACTTGAATTCTTTCATTAGGCACTGCCATCGTTGTATTACCATATTCCTTAACAGATTTCATTTTCTCAGTGTTTTCTTTTAATTCTTCTTGCGTTTCTTCATTTCCTGATTTTGTTGACTTATTTGTTAATTTAATATCCTCCATAAAAACATTCCTCCTGTACAGTTTTATTTTGTACAGGAGGAATGTTTTTATACTTTATAAGATACAATTTTAAAGTTTAAAGGCTTTATGAAGAGCATTTATAGCTTTTTCTAAGTTTTCAGTATGAATCAAACACCAAATAGTCATATGCGAATCTGCAGTTTGCAACACTTCTATATTGCTATCACTTAATGTTTTATAAATTTTCGCCATAACACCAGGTATTCCCTTCATTCCTGCTCCCACTAAGGCTATAGTACTACAATTATCTATTAATGTATATTTCAAATCTAATTTATCAAATATATCTTTTACAATATCCTTTGCTACTTTAGATATTGTGAATACTTGTTGCCTTGGAAAAATATTGATTAAATCTAAACTAATCTTATTTGCAGCTATTATTTCTAGCACATCATTATATCTATCATTCCCCTTATTATCATCAAGATTTAGGGTAACCTGAATTCTATTATCATGATTAGTTATACTTGTAATTAATCTTCTCTTCTTTCTATCTCCCACACTATTAATTAATGTACCTATCGTATCATTTAAAGTATTTTTAATCATAATAGGAATATTACCTTCTCTAGCATACTCAATAGCCATAGGATGTATTACTTTAGAACCTTGGTCAGCAAGTTGGAATACCTCATCATAACTTATAATATCAATTACTGATGCACTCTTTACTATTCTAGGATCTGCTGTCATTACTCCATCAACGTCTGTATATATTTCAATTCTTTCTGCATCCAACATTACTCCAAGTATTGAAGCTGTAGTATCGCTTCCACCTCTTCCTAATGTAGTAAAGTATCCATTCTCTGTTACACCTTGGAATCCAGTTACAACAGGAACTCTTCCTTGTGATATTACATCTAATATTTCTTTTTCATTAGTTGAAATTAAAGTAGCTTCACCAAAATTTTTATTAGTAATTAACCCAGCTTGTCCACCTGTCATAGGAAAAGCCTCAATATTTTTACTGCTCATATCTGATGACATTACAACAGAACTAATTATTTCTCCACAGCACATTAAAAGATCTGCTGCCAACTTATTTTCTTTTATAAAATTTTCATTAACTAAAGAAAGTAAAGTATCAGTTGCATATGGACTGCCCTTTCTACCCATTGCTGATACAACAACTACAGGACTATATCCATTATCAATTGACTCCTTTACTTTAGCCATTACTTTTTCTCTATTCTCCTTAGTAGAAACTGATGTACCACCAAACTTTTGTATAACTATTTTCAAGTCATTACCTCCAGATTTATAGCTTAGCTCTTTTTACATCATTATCTTCTGCATCAAGTATTATAGTTCTTGATCCAATCTTCTTTACACACTCCCATGGAATCTCTAAAAACTCTCTAGACCTACTGAATAGTCCCATCTTACTTCCAGTAGTATTTATAATAAGATATCGTATCTTTCCATCATCATCTACTACTAAGTCATTATTTTGAAGATAATCGTACTTTTCTCCATCATTAATATTTATAAGTTCATATCTTTCTATTTCACTAAGTAACTTTATTTTTTCTCCTGACATAAAAATCCCTCCTTATTACCTACATAATACATATGATATAAAGAGAGATTTTATTCTTATATTTCTATTTTTCCAAATTTATTTTTATTATTATATGCTTTATCAGAGTCTAATATTATAGAATTTAACTTATCAGCCTCAACATTTTGCCCTACATAAGAAGTATTTAACACTCCACTTCCAAAGCATTCCTTTAATACAAAATCAATATCCTCCATATTGATTCTATCAACTTTTTCTATAACCTCTTCTTGAGTAGTTACTCTATTTTTAAATAATACAGATTTTGCATTACTAAACATTCTTGAACTAGTACTTTCTAATCCTAAAATATAATTCGCTTTTATCTTTTCCTTATTAACCTCTAATAAATCTTTAGTTATACCTTCTTTAACGAAGCTATTTAATTCATGCTTAATAGCTTCTAAAGCCTTTTCTCCATAATTCTTTCCAAGACCAGCATATATATTTAATACTCCTGCCCCTTGATATGGTTGAGGGTAACAATAAATACTATAGCATAACCCTAGTTGTTCCCTTACTCTTTGGAATAGTACAGATGATGCTCCACCACCAAATATATTACTTAATAATACAAGACCATATCCCTTATCATGGCCAAAAGGAAGCCCCTTTAACCCAAGGCTTACATGAAGTTGCTCTATCTCCTTTGTAGCTGTCATGGAGTTTAATTGTACTAAAGTTTCACCGTATGTTGGAATATAAATATTATCACTTTTCCACCCTCCAAAATATTGTTCTACTAAAGTTTCAACTTCCTTTTCATCAAACTTACCACATATAGATATTACTGTATTGTATGGAGTATATTTTTCTTTTATAAAATTCTTTATTTTATCTCTAGTAAAACTTTTAACCTTATGAATTGTCCCTAAAATTGGGTAGGCTAAGGAATTATTATCAAAGCATGCTTTTGAATGTAAATCCTCAAGAACATCTTCTGGATTGTCCTCACTCATATTAATTTCTTCAATAACTACTCCCTTTTCCCTTTCTATTTCATCTCCATCAAACTTTGAGTTTAATATCATATCTGAAAGCACTTCTAGAGATAAATCTAAATGAGTGTATAAATTTTTAATATAGTAACAAGTAGCTTCTTTACTTGTAAATGCATTTATTTGTCCACCTATATTCTCAATTGATTCTACAATTTCTTTTGCTGTCCTCTTATCTGTTCCCTTAAAAAACATATGCTCAATAAAATGTGATATTCCATTTACTTCAGGAGTTTCATTTCTAGAACCATTTTGAATCATTACCCCTACACTTATAGAGTTTACCCCATCTACTTTTTCTGTTATTACTCTTAGTCCATTTTTTAAAGTATAAAAATTATACATATTTTCCTCCTATAATAAAAATCACGAATTCTCTTTATATAGTATAAAGTAATTCGTGGTATCTTATTCTATATTTCAATATATATAGAAAAAAGGCAATGAATTGCCCTTTTTGTGTTCATATTATTCTTGTTCTTTATTTTCTTCGTTTTCAGCTAAAGCATCTTTTCTAGAAAGGTTAACTCTTCCTTGATTATCTATTTCTACAACCTTTACTAAGATTTCATCACCAACAGTAACTACATCTTCAACCTTATTAACTCTTTCCTTAGCTAGCTTAGAAATATGAACTAATCCTTCCTTATTCGGAAGAACTTCTACAAAAGCACCAAAAGTAGTTATTTTTGTAACCTTACCTAAGTACACTTCACCAACTTGAACTTCCTTAGTAATACCTTCAATAATTTTAATTGCTGCGTTAACTCCATCATGATCAGGTGAAGATACGAATACTGTACCATCTTCCTTAATATCAATCTTAACTCCAGTATCAGCTATAATCTTGTTTATAACCTTACCGCCAGTTCCAATTACGTCTCTAATTTTTTCCGGATCTATTTGAATAATAGATGTTTTTGGAGCATATAGAGAAACTTCTTCTCTAGGACTTCCTATACATTCATTTATCTTATCTAAGATGAATAATCTAGCTTTTCTAGCATCTTTAATAGCATTCTCAACTACATTAAATGAGAAACCTTGAAGCTTAGTATCAACTTGAATTGATGTAATACCTTCTGTTGTACCAGCTACCTTAAAGTCCATATCTCCAAAGAAATCTTCTATTCCTTGAATATCAGTTAATACCGCTTCTTCACTTAAATCTTCAGATGTAATTAATCCCATTGCAATACCTGCTGCTGGTCTCTTTATTGGAACACCTGCATCTAATAATGCTAATGTTGAACCACAAACTGATGCTTGTGAAGTAGAACCATTAGAACTTAAAACTTCAGATACTAATCTAATAGTATATGGGAATTCCTCTTCTGATGGAATTAATGGTTCAAGAGCTCTTTCTGCTAATGCTCCATGACCAATTTCTCTTCTTCCTGGTCCTCTTAATGGTTTAACTTCTCCAACACTATATCCTGGGAAGTTATAATGATGCATGTATCTCTTAGTAGTTTCGCTTTCATCTATACCATCTAATACTTGAATATCTCCAACTGAACCTAATGTAGCAACTGTCATTACTTGAGTTAATCCTCTTGTAAATAAACCAGTACCATGAGTTCTTGGTAATATACCAACTTCACAGCTTATTGGTCTTACTTCATCAAAAGCTCTTCCATCTGGTCTTCTCTTTTCCTTTAATAACATATGTCTTACAACTTTCTTTTGCATGTTATAAAGAACTTCTTTTATATCACCAGTCTTATCAGCATACTTTTCACCAAATTCTTCAGATACCTTTTCATTGATTTCATCAATTGCTAAGTTTCTTTCATCCTTATCAGTGATGTACATTGCCTTCTGAACCATTTCTCCAGCAAATTCAGTTATATCCTTTTCTACATCTAAATCAACATGGTATAATTCAGGAACTTCTTTTTCTTTCCCCATAGTAGCCATAGCTTCTTCTTGGAATGAAATTATATCTTGACATCTTTCAAATCCATATTCTATAGCCTTTATCATTGTGTCTTCTGGAATTTCATTACCTCCAGCTTCAATCATCATAACCTTTTCTTTTGTTGCACAAACAGTAAGGTGCATGATTGATTCTTCTCTTTCTTCAGCATTTGGATTAACTACAAAGTTTCCATCTATTAATCCTACTTGAACTGCTGCCACTGGAATTGTATAAGGAATGCTTGATAAGCATAATGCCATTGATGCTGCATTAATAGCTAAAATTTCTGGTAAGTTATCCTTTTCAACTGAAACCACTGTACATACAACTTGAACATCATTTCTATATCCCTTTGGAAATAATGGTCTTATTGTTCTATCTACTGCTCTACCGTTTAGAATTGCTTTTTCTGTAGGTCTACCTTCTCTCTTTATAAATCCACCTGGAATTTTACCTACTGAATATAATCTTTCTTCATATTCAACACTTAATGGGAAGAAATCTATACCTTCTCTAGGTTGTTCTGAAGCATTAACATTTGTTAATATTACTGTATCCCCATAACTCATAAAAATTGCTGCATTTGATAACATCCCTATCTTACCAAATTCAACCTTCATCTCTCTACCAGCAATGGTTTTGCTTAATACTTTATTCATGATAGGACCTCCCTTCACTATCTACATTTTACATAATTTTCTTGTGATTTTAAAATAATAGAGCGGAGTTATCCGCTCTAAAGATTATCTTCTTAAACCTAATTTTTTGATAATAGCTCTGTATCTTTCGATATCTTGAGACTCTAAGTAATTTAGAAGACCTCTTCTTTGACCAACCATCATTAATAATCCTCTTCTTGAGTGGTGATCTTTCTTGTGAGTCTTTAAGTGACCATTTAAAGAATTGATTCTTTCTGTTAATAAAGCGATTTGAACTTCTGGAGAACCAGTATCTTGTTCATTTCTTCCAAATTCTTTAATTATTTCTAACTTTTTTGCCTTATCCATGCGTAATGCACCTCCATAATTTATCGCCTTAGTGCCATGTATAAAGTTGGCATTCTTTAAACATAGGACTAGGTTCCTAATGGCTATTATAACAAAAGCCATTCTTATTGTAAATATTTTTTATAAGTTTACAAAGAACTTTTCCTCTAGAGCATAATTTTTATCTTTTTTTAATTGGATAACTAAATCATCTATTGAGTTAAACTTTTTCTCATCACGTATCTTTTTAATAAAGTATACTTTTATATTATGCCCATATAAATCATTATTAAAATCTAAAATATAAGTTTCTATTGTTAATTTATTACCATTAACAGTTGGATTATTACCTACAGATGTTATTCCCTTATATATTTTACCTTGCCACTCTACATTAGTATAATATACACCTTTACTAGGAATTAAAATTTCTTTAGAATAATCTAAATTAGCTGTTGGAAAACCTATAGTTCTTCCAAGTTTCTTACCATGTACCACCTTACCTTTTATAATGTAAGGTCTATTAAGCATCTTCATAGCTTTGTCAACATTGCCATTAAATAATTCATTCCTAATTCTAGTACTACTTATAACTTCATTTTCATAATTGCAAGGTTCCATTACATAAAGTTCATATCCATACTTAGTTGATAATTCTTTTAACATCTCTATATTTCCAATATTCTTATATCCAAATCTATAATTGAATCCAACAACAATTCCTTTTACTTTAAACTTTTCACATAAATATTTTATAAATCCCTCTGGAGTTAATTTCATATATTCTTCATTAAATTCCTCAAAGTATATTAAATCAACACCTAAAGATTCTAATATCTCTTCCTTACTTTCATTATCCATAAGTAGTTTAGGAGGAGTTGTTCCTTTTATTAAAGTTCTTGGATGATTTTTAAAAGTATATACTATACTTCTACCTTTGTTTTCATTTGCTAGCTCAATAATCTTATTTACTAATGATAAATGTCCTGAATGTAAACCATCAAAGCTACCAAGGGCAACATAACTATATGTACCTTCTTCTAAAAATCTATTAAGCTTCTCATTCATACTTCATTAGCTCCTACTATATTAATAGTTTTTCAATTTTAAATCCATTAAGTTCTCTTTTCCCAAGACCTAAAAATTTATCATTTTCATCATAAACTCTATATAGAATATTATTGTCTATTTTTTCATTTGTTAATCTTCTATCCATTACTCTAACACCATTTATAAGTAACTTGCCAAATCCTTCATTAACTTTAAGTCTAGGATAGGATTTTAATGCATCCTCTATTGATATAATATAATTATTTATGTTTTCACTAGTTAAATCATTAATATTAACGCTATCTCTTTCATGAAAACAAGATGTTTCAGTTCTTCTAAGCTCTGTCATACAAGCACCTACTCTTAATTCTTCACCAATATCATAGCAAAGGCTTCTAATATATGTCCCCTTAGAACAAGTTACTTCCATAGATATATACGGAAGATTGATTTCTATATCTTTAATATCATATATAGTTATGGGTCTTCCTTCTCTCTCTATTTCTATTCCTTTTCTTGCAAGTTCATATAGCCTTACTCCATTTTTCTTTAGGGCAGAATACATAGGTGGAACTTGATTATATGTTCCTTTAAATTTATTTATAGCTTCTAATGTCTCTTCAACTGTAATATTAGAAGTATCCGTTTCCGATAATATTTCACCTTCTAAATCATATGTAGCTGTAGTAACTCCAAGCTTAAATTTTACCTTGTAGCTCTTCTTATCATTCATAATATAATCTATTATTTTCGTTGCTTTTCCTAAGCATACTGGTAAAACACCAATTGCTTCTGGATCAAGAGTACCTGTATGTCCAACTTTTTTCTCACAAGCAATCTTCCTTATAATTCTTACAACATCAAAAGATGACATTCCTGAATTTTTAAATATATTTAATACACCATTCATATCTATATCTCTTTTTCTATTTCAATTATTACTTTATTGAAAGCTTCATCCAATGAAAGATTTTTCATTTTAAATCCAGCAGCTTTTATATGGCCACCACCACCTAAAACCTCTGCAACCTTTCTAACATCAAAATCTTCTCTTGATCTTAAACTTCCCTTCACTCCATCTTCAACTTCTTTTAATACTAAGGCAACTTCTACTCCCTTTATCCCTAATGCCATAGAAATAACATCAGAAGTATCTACGTTCCCTAAATTATAAGAATCTAAAAGTTTTTTAGAAAGTTTTATAGCTGATAACCTTCCATCAAGTAAAAGCTCTAAATTGTTTAAAGCTTCGCCAATAAGTTTAATTTTTTCATAAGGTCTATTATCAAATAGATTATTATGAATTTTGGTATTATTAACCCCAATTGCTATCAACTCAGATGCTATTTTATGAGTTCTTTCTGTTACATTTGAATGTCTAAATCCACCTGTATCTGTAACTAGAGATGTATATATACATCTTCCTATTTTCTCATTAATTTCATCCTTTTCTTTAAAATCAAAACCTAATTCTTTTAGAAGTAAATAGACAATTTCTGCTGTTGCAGCAGATGATACTTCAACATAATTACTTGTTCCATAGTTTTCATTAGTAACATGGTGATCTATGTTTATAAGCTTACCATCATAATTTTCAAGATTTGCACATATTCTTTCATAATTACCACAATCTAAAACGATAACCATATCTGTTCCTTTTATAGGTTCAGGTATATCACCATTAATTTCTTCTCCTAGAGGTAGGAAAGAGAGGTTATCTGCGATAACTTCTCTTGATATTATATATGAATCTTTTCCTAGTTCTCTAAGTCCATTTAATAGGGCTAATGTACTTCCTATTGCATCTCCGTCTGGGGATACATGAAAGGTTAGCCCTATTTTCTTACTTTCAATAATATCTTTTGAAATATCTTTTAAAGTCATATTATTTATCTTTAATCTTTTCTATTAAACTATCTATATGCATACCATAGTCAATAGAATCATCTATTTCAAAAATTATTTGTGGATTGTGCCTTAAATTAATTCTTTGTGCTATCTCTCTTCTTACAAAACCTGCTGCACTCTTTAGTGCATCAAGATTATTTTTCTTCTCTTCTTCGCTATTTGCAAATATACTTACATATACCTTTGCATATCTTAAATCTTTAGTAACTTTTACAGAAGTTACAGAAATCATAGCTGTAAGTCTTGGATCTTTAATTTCATTTCTAATTAAATTACTTACTTCTCTTTTAACTTCTTCATTTATTCTGCCGCCTCTATAATTTGGCATTTATATCACCTCTTTAAAGCTCTTTTCTCTTTATAGCCTCTATCTTGAATGATTCAATAATATCGCCTTCTTTAATATCATTGAACTTTTCAACACTTAAGCCGCACTCATATCCAGCTGCTACTTCTTTAACGTCATCTTTAAATCTCTTTAATGAAGCTAAAGAGCTTTCAAATATAACTATACCATCTCTAATAACTCTTATATCAGAGTTTCTTAGAATCTTACCATCTAATACATAGCATCCTGCAATTGTACCAACATTAGAAATCTTATAAGTTTCTCTAACTTCTGCCTTACCAAGAACAACTTCTTTGTATTCTGGTTCAAGCATACCAACCATAGCTGACTTAACATCCTCTATAGCATCGTATATTATTCTATATGTCTTAACATCAACCTTTTCTCTTTCTGATGCAGCTATTGCATTTGAGTCTGGTCTTACGTTAAATCCAATTACTATAGCATTTGAAGCTGTTGCAAGAGTTATATCTGTTTCTGTTATTGCACCAACAGCACCATGAATTACTCTTACTTTAACATCATCTGTTGAAAGTTTTTCAAGAGATTGTCTTATAGCTTCTACAGAACCTTGTACGTCAGCCTTAACTATAATAGCTAATTCCTTAACTGTACCTTCTTTTATTTGGCTATATAAATCTTCTAATGATACTCTATGGGAAGCATTTAAAGTTTCATTCTTTATCTTATCCTTTCTTGCTTCTGCCATAGATCTAGCAGTCTTTTCATCCTTAACTTGAATAAATCTATCTCCTGCTGATGGAACTTCTGATAATCCTAAGATTTCTACTGGAATTGATGGTCCTGCTGATTTAATCTTCTTACCTTGGTCATCAAACATAGCTCTTATTCTTCCATAAGTAGAACCTACAAGTATAGAATCTCCTACACTTAAAGTACCACTTTGAACTAACAATGATGCAACAGGTCCTCTTCCCTTGTCAAGCTTAGCTTCAATAACTGTTCCCTTAGCTTTTCTATCTGGGTTAGCCTTTAATTCTTGCATTTCAGCAGTTAATATAACCATTTCTAATAATTGGTCAATATTTTGCCCTTCCTTAGCTGATACTGGTACACATATAGTATCTCCACCCCAGTCTTCTGCTACTAATCCAAATTCAGTTAATTCTTGCTTAACTCTATCAATATTAGCACCTGGTCTATCTATCTTATTAATAGCAACTATCATAGGAACTTCTGCAGCTTTGCAATGGTTTATAGCTTCTTTAGTTTGTGGCATTATTCCGTCATCTGCTGCAACAACTAATATAACTATATCAGTAACTTGAGCTCCTCTAGCTCTCATTGCTGTGAAAGCTTCATGTCCTGGAGTATCAAGGAATGTAATATCTTCTCCATTTAATGTTACTGTGTAAGCACCTATATGTTGAGTAATTCCACCAGCTTCTGTCTTAGTTACTCTTGTTTTTCTAATAGCATCAAGTAAAGATGTCTTACCATGGTCAACGTGACCCATTACTGTTACTATTGGTGGTCTCTTAACTAAGTTTTCATCATCTTCCACATCTACTTCTAAGCTTTCTAGTTCAGATGATACCTCTTTCTTTTCATATAAGATTTCATACTTATCACATAACTTTGCAGCTGTTTCAAAGTCGATTTCTTGGTTAACAGCAGCCATTACACCTAAGAACATTAAATTCTTAATAACATCTGCATATGGCTTTTGTAAAGAATCTGCTAATTCTTTAACTGTAATAGTTTCACCAATTTCTAAAATTGTGTTTTCAGCAAATTCTTGTTCTCTTCTTGCCTTTTCTTCAGCAATTTGCTTTCTAGTTTTCTTTTTCTTTCCGTTACCCTTGTTAACTTCTTCATTTAATTGCTCTTCGTACTCTTCAACAATACTACCTTTATCTGCTGATACTTCCTTTGTAGCTTCATCTTTATTTGGCTCACCTAATAATTCTTTTATTAACGCTGCATCTTCATCTTCTATTACACTCATATGATTTTTCACTTCAACGTTAAATTCTGTCATTAATAATTCTATTAGTTCTTTTGAGCTTACATTTAGTTCTTTTGCTAATTCATATACTCTAATTTTTGACATACAGTCACCCCCGAATATTTTAATTCATATATTTTTCCTCCTCGTAAAGAGCATTAAGCTTATTGGCCATGTTCTGGTCTAAAATAGATAGGATTTTAACCTCTGGTCTTCCAACTGCTCCTCCTAATTCCTCTTTTGAGAAATCTTCAATATATGGTATATTATTTTCCTTACAATGATTTTTAAACTTTTTTCTTGTGGCTTCCGATGCATCTGGAGAAATTATAAATAGAAAAAGCTTTCTTCTATTTCTCTCCTCATTGCATTTACTGTAACCTTCTAATATGTTACCTGACCTTTTTGCTAAACCTAAAAAATTAAAAAACTTATTCATTCTCAATTTCTTCCTTTAGCCTATTATATATATCTTCGCTTATAGCTACATCTAGGTTTCTACTTAATCTCTTAGCTTTAAATGCCTTTTCTAAGCATTCTCCACTTTTACATATATAAGCACCTCTACCTGATTTCTTTCCAGTTAAATCAACAGAAACTTCACCCTCTGGACTTTTAACAACTCTTATTAATTCCTTCTTAGGCTTCATTTCCATACATCCTGTACACATTCTTAATGGTATCTTCTTAACTTTCATAAAAACACCTCATTATTCAGTTACAGTAGCTTCTTCACTTTCTTTTAAAGCTTCTGCTTGAGATTTGCTCTTTATATCAATCTTCCAGTTAGTTAACTTAGCTGCTAGTCTAACGTTTTGGCCTTCTTTACCTATTGCAAGTGATAATTGATTATCATCAACTACAACCTTTGCAGACTTATTATCTTCATCTACTTCTACACTTAATACCTTTGCTGGACTTAAAGCATTTGAAATAAATTCTTCTGGAGATTTACTCCATTTAATTATATCTATCTTTTCATTCTTTAATTCATTTACTATATTTTGAACTCTTGCACCCTTAGGTCCAACACAAGCTCCCATTGGATCTACAGATTCATCATTTGAGTAAACAGCTATCTTACTTCTAGATCCTGCTTCTCTTGAAATACTCTTTATTTCTACAACTCCATTATAGATTTCTGGAACTTCAAGTTCAAATAGTCTCTTAACTAATCCTGGGTGTGTTCTAGAAACATGTATTTGAGCTCCCTTTGATCCATTCTTAACTTCAACTATATAAAGCTTAAGTTTTTCGTTAAACTTGTATTCTTCATTAGGTATTTGCTCATTTGGTCCTATTACTCCCTCAAGCTTTCCAAGATTAACAAAAACCATTCCCTTATCTTTTCTTAAGATTGTACCAGTAATAATATCAAATTCTTTTTCCTTGTATTCATTGTAAATGATATTTCTTTCAGCTTCTTTTATTCTTTGTGTTACTACTTGCTTAGCTAATTGCGCTGCAACTCTACCAAAGTTCTTTGGAGTAACTTCTATTTCTACAATATCATCCACATCATATTTTGGACTTATTTCCTTAGCTTCTTCTAAAGAGATTTCAGTTACATCATCGTATACTTCATCACAAACTACTTTTTGTGCATATACATGTATTTCTCCTGTTTCTCTATGCATGCTAACCCTAACATTTTGAGCTGAAGTATTAATATTTGCATAATTCTTTTTATATGCTGCAACTAATGCATCCTCTATTGTTGTGAATATTAATTCTTCACTAATCCCCTTTTCTTTTACTAGTTCTTTTAGAGCGCCTATAAACTCTTCATTCATTATTATATCCTCCTTGCTATATTTCCCCATCCAAATTAGCTTTTTTTATCTTATTTTTTGGTATAGTAACATCTTCTCCATTATTAACAACTATTGAATCTTCTGTTACATCTTTTAGTATACCATTAAAACTTTTGCTTCCATTAACTGCTCCACTTAGCTTAATTGCTACTTCTCTTCCTACAAATCTATTATAGTGGTTATCATTATATAAACCTCTATTAAGACCTGGTGAAGATACTTCTAAATAATATGAATCTGGAATTGGATCCTCTTCGTCTAGCATAGTACTAACTCTTCTAGAAAGTGTTTCGCAATCTGTAAGACTTATACTTCCTTCTTCCTTATCTATGTATATTCTTAGAAAATTCTCTCCGCTCTCTTTAACATACTCAACATAGTATAATTCATAGTTTAATTCATCTGCAATTGGTTGTATTAGAGCTGATACCTTTTCTACTAAACCATCTTTTTGCATTTTTAAACCTCCTTTACAATATTCAATTTTCTCAAGATTATTATTCCCAAATACTAGTTTAATATTTTTTACCTAATCAAAAACGCAACTATTATAGTAGTTGCGTTACAAATAGAAAGAGCGGGTATTGTATCCCACTCCTTTTTCTAGCTATCTGAAATAAAATCTTCTTAAATTAGAATATCATACTTTTTTCAATAATACAAGCAATTAGATAAATTTGTTTGAGTCAAGTAAAAGTTGGCAATAATTTCACTTATTTTTATATCCATTATTCTACAGTTGACTTTTATAATTTCCCTACCCAAACCTACTTTTAA
>NZ_JAHAIF010000054.1 GCF_018372875.1 Clostridium sp.
TATTTTTAAGTAATATGTGTTTAAGTACAAATAATATCTAAAGGTTATTCGTAAAATAGGAAAAAAGGAGCTGTCGCTAACGGATTTTATTCCGCTAATACGACAGCTCCTTTACTATCTATTAAAATATTACTCCAAATAATATTGAGAACCCTAAAAGAACTAGAACTCCAAATATAAATTTGTCAACACTCTCAACAGATACATCTATCTTTCCATATAAGCAATCTCTAAAATCTTTTTTTACTTCTTTTTCTGGCACATTTTCATCTGTAACTTCATTACTCATACTACCACCTACTTTTTAGTTAGGTATTTTCTAACGTCCAATGAAACTGCTACTATAATAATTAAACCTCTAATTATAAATTGCCAATAAGCATTAACTCCAATGAAGTTAAGACCATAGTTAATAACTTGTAGAAGTACTGCACCTATTAATACTCCAGGTATTGTACCTACACCACCTGTAAATGATACTCCACCTACAACACATGCTGCTATAGCATCAAGTTCGTAGTTTAACCCAGTAGCTGTAGTAGTTGAACCAGCTCTACCTGCTTCTAAGAATCCAGCAACACCGTAAAGAATACCTGAAATTATGAATATTATCATTATGTTCTTAGCTAAGTTAACACCAGATACAGCAGCTGCTTCTGGATTACCACCTATTGCAAACATATTCTTACCAAGCTTTGTCTTGTTCCAAATGAACCACATGATTACTGCTACAACTGCTAAATATATTATTAAATAAGGAAGTTCAACTGGTCCTAACTTAATTGACCCATTAACAAAATTTGTATATCTTTCATCTAAATTCGCAACTGGTTGTGCTCCTAGTGGAGGTCTATCTATGTATAAACATGATATACCATAAGCAATAAGCTGAGTTCCTAATGTAATAATGAAGGCATGTACTTTAAGTTTAGCCACACCAAATCCATTAATCGCTCCAAAAATACCACCTATAATTACTGCTGCTAATAATGGTAGTATTAATGGTAATGCTGGTAAATCAGGATACATTCTTGCAGCATAAGTTGTAGATTGTAAAAGTGATGCTGATACAATTGCTGTTAACCCTAAAATACGTCCTGCTGATAAGTCTGTACCTTGTAATACTATAAGTCCTGCAACACCTAGTGCTAAGATACCACGAGTTGACGCTTGACTTAAAATCTTTGTAAAATTACTAATTGATAAAAATGATGGTTCTTTTATTATAAAGAATACTATCATTGCTGCTAAAACTATATATAAAGCATAATTAACTAAAAAATTCGTTACCTTTTCTCTGTTTACTTTTGATTGTTCCATCTTCTACACCTCAATCTTAAATATATTTAGCTGCTAAAGTCATTATCTTTTCTTGATCTAATTTATCTGTGTCCTCTATTCCTGCAACTCTTCCATTTGACATTACAAGAATTCTATCACATATACCTAATAACTCAGGCATTTCTGAAGATACCATAATTACACCTTTTCCTTTATTAGCCAAATCAATTATTAGTTGATATATTTCGTATTTAGCTCCTACGTCAATACCTCTAGTAGGCTCATCTAACAATAGTATTTCTGGATTTGTTAACAACCATCTTCCTATAATTACTTTTTGTTGATTACCTCCAGATAAACTTCTAATGGCAGTTTTTTGAGTTGGAGTTTTAACCTTCATACTATCGATTGTCCACTTAGTATCTTCTGTCATCTTTTTATTATCTAAGACACCAAATTTACTATAGTTATCAATATTGGCTATTGTTGCATTAAACTTTATGTCTAATCCACCGAATATACCTGTTGCTCTTCTTTCTTCAGTTAATAGTGCAAATCCATTTTTAATAGCTGCTCTTGAATCTTTATTATTTACTGGTTTTCCATGTAGTAGAACTTCCCCACTACTCTTATGAGCTATTCCAAATATAGTTTCTATTAACTCAGTTCTTCTAGATCCAACTAGACCTGCAACTCCTAAAATTTCTCCTTTTCTTAATTTAAAAGATGCATCAATTACTGATGGCTGATATTCACCTGTAAGATTCTTAACTTCTAATATTGTTTCTCCTGGCTTATTAGTTTTAGGAGGGAATCTATGAGTCAAATCCCTACCAACCATTAATTTAATAATTTTATCAGTTGTTAGCTCTTTTGCTGGCAACGTATCTATCCACTTTCCATCTCTCATAATTGTAACATCATCTGAAATTTGAAGAATTTCTTCCATCTTATGAGATATGTAAATAAGCCCACATCCTTTTTCTTTAAGCTTATTCATTATTTTAAATAAATGATCAACCTCTTCTTGAGTAAGAGATGAAGTAGGCTCATCAAGTACTAAAATCTTAGCATTATATGAAGCTGCTTTCGCTATTTCAACCATTTGTCTTTGTGAAACAGAAAGCTTGGCCATTTTTTCTCTTGGATCAACATCTATCTCTAAATCATCGAAGATTTTTTTAGTCTCTTCGTACATTATTTTCTGACTTACAATTCCATTTTTACTTGGATATCTTCCAAGCCATATATTATCCATTACATCTCTTTGCAAAACTTGATTTAATTCTTGGTGTACCATCGAAACACCATTTTCCATTGCTTGTTTTGGATTTGAGAATTTACATTCTTTATTATCTATTAAAATCTTTCCTTCATCTTCTATATAAACACCAAATAAACATTTCATTAATGTCGATTTACCTGCACCATTTTCGCCCATTAATGCATGTACAGTACCAGGACGTACCTTAAGTTGTGCATGGTCTAAGGCCTTTACCCCTGGAAAGCTTTTGCATATATCAATCATCTCTAACACATACTTCGATTTTTCCATAACTGCTTTCACCACTCTTTTTGCATATTTTATAAGTTGCACTATATTTTAAAAATACAGTGCAACTTTTAACTAACTTCTTTAAAAACTATTTCTTAGTATATTCTTGATAAGGAATACGAACTGCTACACCTGTATCATCAAACTTATATTCAGTACCTTCTGTAGCACTCTTACCATCTGCTAAATTCATACCGCATTCATAAAGGGCTTTTGCCATAGCTGGAGCATCTTGAAGAACAGAACCTGTCATAAATCCTTTAGAGATTAAATCTTGAGCTGCTGCTGTTGCATCAACACCTACGACAGGAATAGTCTTAGCTGCATCTCCATTGTTATATCCTGCTGCTTGAAGAGCTGCTATTGCACCTTGAGCCATACCATCATTATTAGAAATAACTACTTCAATTCCGTCACCATATCTTGACAACCATGCTTCCATGTTAGTTTGAGCTAAATCTTGTTGCCAGTTACAAACTTGATTTGCTAATTCCTCTGTCTTAATTCCAGCATCATTTATAGTAGATACAGAGTACTTAGTTCTTGCAACAGCTTCTGCATTATCAGGTTCACCCTTAAGCATTACATATTGCATAACCCCATCGCCATTCTTATCTAATGCCGGATTAGCTTTCCATTGATCTGCAAGAATTTTACCTTGTAAAACACCAGCTTCTTGTGCATTAGTTCCTACGAACATAGCTTTATCATAAGATTTCACTACATCTGCAGCTGGTTCTCTGTTAAAGAATACAACTGGTTTACCAGCATCCTTTATTTTATTAAGTACAGTTGGTGCTGCACCTATATCAACAAGGTTTACCATTAACAAATCAATATCTTTTTGTAATATTGTATCTATAGTATCATTTTGTATTGATTGATCACCTTTACCATCAATAAATTCAAATTCAACCTTACCTTCATTTTCTTTTTGAATTTCTTGTAAGCTTTGACGTACTGTTGAAATGTAAGTATCATCAAATTTATATAGGAATACTCCTACCTTTACTGGATCACCAGATGCTGTACTTCCACCATCTTTGCCTCCACATCCAACAAATAAGCCACCAATCATTAATGTTGCTGTAGCCATAGCAAGTAATTTTTTAATCTTTCTCATTTTTTTACCCTCCATCCATAATTGAAATTTTTTGAAATCTTGATTACGTTTTCATTTTAATTCTAATTTCCTTTTTACTCCATACAAAATTCTTAGCACTTTTATCGAATTTCTAAGATGTTATATAAAAGGTGGGGGGGATATTTTTTTTGCTTGTTCCGTCGCAAGCTCCAAGTCACATCAAAACAAATATCCCACCATTCCTACTAAAGGTAATAAAAAAATCGCCAAGGCGACTGTGGAGCCGTCGATTTTTTTCGCCCATCTGCATTTCCGAAGCTTGCCTGAGGAAAATCTTGCAGGGGCATATATCGCTAAATTGTTGAAGTTATCTACAATTTAATAATAGATATAATTTCCTAAAGAATAAAAAAGAGAGCCTTAAAGCTCTCTAATGTGTAAACTCACTATTTATGTACTTTTGATTAATTTCATTTATATCTTCTAACATCTCTATCCAGTAATAGTTTTTTATAATAGTTTTTTCTCTATCCTCTATATCTACTGAAGATAAGTTTTTATTATAAAATTCATCATAATAGCTATCTATCTTATTAGATATTATCAGTATAGAATTAAAGTTTTCTAATGTTTTTCCTGTTAATTCAACTTTATATGATTGGTTTTTCATCTCTTCGTACATTAAACTTCTAAAATATTCTTCTATAGTTCCATATATATCATTAAATACTACATTATTTTTATCTATCTTTTTCTTACTAAAATCTAATACGGATATATTTTCTTCATAAAAAGAATATTCATCCCAAAGGCTAACCATACTATCAGATAACTCACCATAATTTTTATATAATTTCAATAACTCCATGTTATCTAAGGAACCAATCTTTATAGCATTATTTAGTATTTCATTATTAGTTTTATTTGTAGATTTAATCTTTTCTATATTGGTATATGATTCTCTACCAACCCTATATTTAAATTTATAATTATATATAGAAATATAAACGTTTACCAAAAAACTTATCAATAAAATAACAACTACAAATAACATATAGTCACCAGGTCTTCTGACCTTCTTAAACATATTAGACCCCCTCCTATTTTATTTAATTTTATCATAAAACTCCCCTTTTAACCATAGTTACTTTCTAAGTTGTTTCTCTATTCATATCTCTTACTACTTCTCTTACTAAATCTAATGCAAAAACTTTTTCTTCATTTATCTTGCTTTTTTTATTTATTCTTTGTATTTCACCTAATGGATTTTTTAATGAAATTTCTTCATTCCCTGTTAACACCCAAATAATTTTTTTATTTAATGGATTAACCTTTAATTCCTTTTCACCAACTCCATCAGTAAAGTATATGACGATGCTATCATTTAAATTCTTTTCTCTAATATATTGAAAAACTGGAGAAAATGCAGTTGAACCATTCTTTTCTGACCTTGACTTTATATCCTTAGGAGACCTTAAGGCATATACTCTTCTAATCTCATTATCGCATTCTACTACAGTAATTTTAGCTTCTCTATTTCTTACTATAGCTAATATTTCTACCATTATCTTTCTTATATCCTCATCAGTCATACTAGCACTAATATCTATAGCTATAATTAATTCAGGAATATGATTTGCAAGCTTTCCCCTTAAATCCATTCTATCAGGCTGTCTTCTATCTCTTCTGGTTATTGTTTTTCTATAACCTGATTTAACAGTAGGAATCATTCTCTTAAGTATGTTCTGCCATGACAATTCCTCTTTTTCTTCAAATTTACTTATTAGCTTTAATATCTCATCTGGTTTTCCACTACTTTTCAGACTTAAAGCTATCTTTTTTACATTTTCTTTTACACTATTATCACTTATATCTATGTTATCCCAAATTTCATGAGCCTTAGCAATATCTACTTCCCTTGCTATAGTATCACTGTTCTTATCCTTTGATGACTTTTCTATTCGTTCTTCAATAGCCTTTTGGATTTCTTTTGAATACTCCTCAATACTTCTGTTTTCTTTCAATTCAATATTAAATTCTCTATTTACTCTATCTATCCTATAAGATTCCATTGGCATGTTCTTTACAAACTGATTTATAGAAATATCTATAGCCATTGATATTACTTCATTACTATATTTATTTTTTAGATCATTTACTCTTTCATAATGCATATACATCATGTGATATATTTCATGCTTAAATAAAGCTGCCATTTCTTTTTTATCACATTGTAGAAATAATAATGGATTAAAGTACATAGTAAACCCATTTATCTTTGGTATTGTTGCCAATGGCCATGTAATATCAACTCTTATTTCTCTTTCAATCTTTATCATAAAGCCACCAAAGAAGTTGTCTTCACTACTAAGCATATCTATTATTACTTTTCCAACAAGGGCAAAAAATTCTCTTTTAAAGTCATCTCTTATATCTTCATTATTTTCAATTTTTAATGCCTTGCTAAACAAGGCATCTCTTTCTTCCATAAAAGTCATATTCTCACCTATTCAGACTATAGATAAATATTAAAGAAAGCATCTATAAATCCATCACAATCTAACAATTTTTCATATAAATCTTTAGGATAATCCTTCTTTATCTCTTTCATTATTCCTAATCTTAAATCTCTAGGATATACCATTAATAAATCAGAGAATAACTCTATATTTGAATCTTTCATGTTATCCCCTAAATAGTTTAAGCAATTTTTAGCTAAAATATATAATCTTGAATGAGACTCATTTAATAAATCATCTCTTAATTCAACTGGTAAAACTTCATGATCAAATAAATCTTCCATTGATATTAATGGCTTTTTAATATTAGAAATATAATTAGCAAAATCAGTAGATATACTTTCTCCTACATTTCCTCTAACCACATTTAATAAGGTATTTATTGAATAACTAGAACCTTTAGCTTTATATAACTTATAAGCCTTTGATATTCTCTCCCAGCTTCTTGGAGTAGCCTTTAAGCTTTCTCTTGAACCTGGTGTATGAAGATATTCTGGGAATGTAGATATAAACTCAATTATATCAGGATGTATATTTCCATTATTCATCCCCCACTTTATCCATTCTTTAATATCTGACTCCATTTGTAACCAAACAAACCTATCTTCTTGAGCTGGATCCATATCTACAACTTGATACTCACTTTCATAAAAGCCTTCATATCTGTTAGATGGATTCATGGCAGCAATTATATTTACACCTTTATCTAATTTATAACCATTAATTTCTCTATTAAGAATTAAATTCATAAGTTCTTGCTGAACCGCATGGTCACATCTATTTAATTCATCTATAAATAGTAATACTTCCTCCCCCTTTTTAACTGCTTCACTTATTTCAGCTAATTTATGATGAGTAGCATATACTGTAAATCCATTTATTACTGTTGGAAGTCCTCCAATTTCTCCTTCTTTTAAAAGGTTAGCATCAATAGTGACTAGATGATAATTATATTCTTTAGCCACTCTATGAGCTAAAGCTGTTTTCCCTATTCCACTTTCACCTATAACAAGAGGTACTTCTCTAGATTCTATTACTAATTTAATTGTGTCTAATACTTCTGTAAACTTCATTTTTCTTCCTCCTGATTATTTTGAAAGTATGTGATCTACCACTAGCTTTTTAGCTCTCTTACTACCAAAATCCCATACTAATTTACCTTTATCCATTTCAAGCACCTCTAAATCTAAGAAGTCTTTCATATACTCTTCATCTATATCATCTTTTTCTAACTTTTCTACCAATACTTCAACTACTAGTTCAGGTTCTATTGACTCATAAAGGTACTTTACTATATTTATGTTATCTCCAATAAAAATCTTCAAATCATCCAGATCATAATTGTTTATAAAGTGAATTGCTTCTTCACTTTTAATTATAGCTTCTCTATTTACTCTTAATGAAGGATTATCTATAAATCGTATAGCTCCCCAGTAATTATCAATAGCTCTTAGCTGCACATTTTCAGATGGATTTTTTATATATTTAATAGAATCATAATCATTTTCAACCGCAGCAATACATAGTTCCTCACTTGGGTCTTCTATGTATTGAATTGCCCATCCCTTTGTCTTTACAGCCTCTTCCTGCACTTTATATGATGGATTTTCTATTAATTTTAGTGAATTCCAAAGAAGTTTTACAGCCATTATTTGAAGTTCTTCTTCTAAATTCTCCATATATTCTATTGATAAAGGATTGCTTTTTATTGCTTCCTTTTTTAATTCAAAAGACGGATTATCTATAAACTTAATAGCAATTCCATTTTTCTTAACTGCTACCTCCAAAATCTCATAACTTGGATTTTCTAAGTTTTCTATAATCATTGGATTTTCTTTTACTTGTTTTAATAAAACTTTATCTTCCATTGCTTTTCTCCCAAAATATAATATATTATAATTTTATATTATTTAATAATTATTATCAAGTAATAAAGTTAACAAATAAAAAGTTATTGCAAATTTTGCAATAACTTTTTCTAACTGTCTCTATACTTTTCTATATCTTTCTTTATAGCATAAAGAACATTATTTAACTCCCACACTTCTCCATCCTCAATCAATTTATTTAAAGCCTTTTCATGCCTACTTGCTTCTAATCCTCTGCCTAAAGATGTTAATGTAAGAATACCACTCATAATATTAGATATAATATCTGACTTAACCTCAAACAACTTCTGAGCATCTTTAATTTCATCTTTAATTTCAAGCATTTCTTCATCAAGCCTAAAAGCAGCATCTGCCGCACTTTTTAGTTTATCTTTTAATTCTTTAGGTATCTGTTGTTTATACTTATAATTTAAAGAATGTTCAATTGTTGCCCAAAAGTTCATAGATAGAGTTCTTATCTGAAATTCTGCTAAAATTTCTACTGGTCCACTTGCCATATTAACAGGATACTTAATTATCATATGATAACTTCTATATCCACTAGGCTTAACATTCATTACATAATCTTTTTCATATAATATTTGCATATCTTTTCTACCACGTAGTATTTGTACAACAGTGTCTATATCATCAACAAACTGACACATTATTCTTATTCCTGCTATATCCTCTAGCTCATATGCTACTCTATCTATAGGAATTCCAAATTTATTTACTTTTTCTAAAATACTAGATACTTCTTTTACTCTGCCTGTTACAAACTCTATAGGGGAATATTCATTTTTTCTTCTATATTCTTTTCTTATACTTTTCAGCTTTACCTTTAATTCCTCTACTGCTTGCTCATAGGGCATAAGAAAACTCTTCCAATCATTAATAGCCATAAAAATCACCCTCGTATATTCCTTCAGATACATTATATCAAAAACTTATAATATTGTAGATAACCTTTTATCTTTAATGAATTTTTTATTATGTTATAATTTTATATATATTACAGAAATATGTAGAGGTGTGTAAATGAAACAACTAGATATACTAGAACATACTTTTGATAAAATAATAACTTGCCCTGTTTGATTAAGTAAATTTGAAATCAAATGTGTAAAATCTAAATCTCCAAGAATATTATCTAAAGATAGTCACCTTTTTATACGATATAAAAGTATTAATCCTTATTTTTATGATGTATGGATATGTAACTCCTGTGGATATTCAGCAATGAAATAGATTTTCTTAAAATAAAGGATTACCAAAAAGATTTAGTCTTTAAAAAAATAGCATCTAAATGGAAACCTAGAATATATCCAGATATTATGACTGAAGAACTAGCTATTGAAAAGTACAAGCTAACTCTTATTACTGCTTTATCTATTGAAAAGCCAAATAGCACAATAGGAATGATATTAATAAAAATATCTTGGATGTATAGATTATTAAATAATAATATAGAAGAATTAAAATATCTTTCTCAAGCATTAACTACATTCGAAAATGCCTACATTAATGAAAACTTTCCTATGTATGGACTTAATCGTGATTCACTAACTTATTTAATTGGCGACTTGAATAGGAGATTGAATTATAATGATACAGCTCTCCAATGGTATTCTAAAGTAATCACTACAATATGGTGCTTCCTATCGCGTTAAAGAACTTGATAGAACAGGTACAGATTTAATAAAAGCCAATAGAACTTGAGAATTTTGTAAATTTTTCAAGTTTTATGTTATAATACATTTTACATGGATATAATGGATATAAAGGAGGATTATTATGGGACTATTTACAAATAAAAAAACTATACCCACTTCTAATGTACCAGTTGAAAATACTGCTACTGAATCAAATTCTTCATCTGTAATAACAGATCAAGTAAAACAAGAAATTAATTCTTTAAGAGATACAAGCAATAATATTGCTTCATCCATAAATGAGGTTACTGATTCAGTAAATACTTTAAGTAATGCTACTGTTTCTCAAAGTCAAGAGATTGATACTGCTGCAACAATACTTAGAGACTTTAGTAACAGTATGGAAAAACTAGCCTACAATGTAACAAACGTTCAAATTAAAGTATATGATACTGATGAACTATCCAATAAAGGTATCACCTCTATTGAAAAATTAGACTCTTCCTTAAATGACTTACAAAGTGCATTTACTGTATCAAGCTCAACAGTAAATGAATTAGTATCTAAGTTAGAATCTGTTAATACAATTACTGATTCTATTAGCCAAATAGCAGGACAAACTAACTTACTATCTCTAAATGCTGCTATAGAAGCTGCTAGAGCAGGGGAGGCTGGTAAAGGTTTCTCAGTAGTTGCAGGTGAAGTTAGAAAGCTTGCAGATAATTCTAAACAAGCAGTACAAAGCATAACTAAAATACTTGAAGAAATTAAAAAGGATATACTTAATGCTTCCACAGCAATGAATAGAGGAAATGAAGCTATAAATATTCAACAAAAAACCTTAACTGAAACAAAAGATAGCTTCCAATGTATAAAGTCTTCTATAGACGATGCTACTAATGAAATTAATGATTGTATAGAAAACCTTGCTATGGCTTCAGCTCAAAAGGAAGATGTATTAACTGCAGTAGAAAAAGCGAATTCTATTTCTCAAGAACATACTGCCTTAGCTGAAGAAATTGCTGCAACAATGGATATTCAAACAAGTAACATTGAAGAATTTAATTCAACTTTAAATTCATTAGCCAAAAAAGTCGCTAAATAAATATATAAATATATCAACATATAAATATACCAATATATAAATATATAAATAAAGAAGGTTTATTTCAAACCTTCTTTTATAATATCCTTTTAGGAGAAAAGTTTATAAAATCTGCTGATGTTAATATATATTCAACTCCATCAATATTTCCATTTAAAACACGTGATAGTGCCACCCCATGCAAATGACCATAAATTACTTTCTCTACATTATATTCTTTTAATATTTTTTGTACTTCAGACTCTTGAAACTTCTCATTTGTTGGAGGGTAATGTAACATCACTATAATCTTTTTATACCCAGCGCCTTTAGCTGCATCTAAAGATAATCTTAATCTAATTAATTCTCTTAAATATATTTTTTCATCCTTTAATGTAAATTTATCTGAGCCTGGACATATCCATCCTCTAGTGCCGCAAATTGCATAATCTTCATATACATAAAAGTTATTTTGAAGAAACTTGGTGGTCTCATATAATTTATTTAATTTGGTTATACTTCCCCACCAATAATCATGGTTCCCTTTAGAAATAATCTTTTTTCCAGGTAACTTATCAATCCAATCTAAATCTTCCTTACTTTCACTTGGATTCATAGCCCAAGATATATCTCCAGCAATTAAGATTAAATCATCTTCAGTAACTTTTTCTATCCAATTATTTTTTATTTTCTCATCATGTTGTACCCACTTCTCACCAAATATATCCATAGGTTTATCTGAACTAAAAGCTAAATGTAAATCTGATATAGCATAAATTGCCATTAAGTAATCACCTTTCTATTAGTTTATCTAAATCAGTAATATAAGCAATAACATGAGCTACAGCATCGTATAACTCTGGTGGAATATATTCACCTACATCTACATTGCATAAAAGATCTGTAAGTTCTTTATTATAAACAATAGGAACATCATTTGATTCTGCTTTCTCTATTATTTTATCTGCTATTACTCCTACCCCTGCTGCACTAACAACTGGTGCATCAAAACCTTGTTCATAAGTTAAAGCTGCAGCCTTTCTTCTTTGCTTCATGTTATCCCCCTAAAATGATTCTCTTTTATATTATATCCTTAACTCTATCTGGTCAATCAACATTCTAAACCTTAATATCTATTCCATTCATAGCTTTATCGTTAAAGAACTCTCTACAACTAGCTAAGCTTATCTCTTCTTCTTTCATAGATACTTTAATATTAATATTAAACCCTAATTTCTGCAAATCATTTGATAATTTACTCTTTGATAGTTCTAAAACCTTCATATAATTTTTATCACATTTTAACTCAACATCTAAGCTTTTATCTTTTACAGACAGGAATCCATCTACTACTCCTAAATTAATGGTTTTTACTGTTACCACTATTTTCACATCAGTTTTATCAATCTTTTTTCCATCTTTTCTATTATCCTTGATAATTAACTTACAAGGATATTCACTCATTTCTCTATTAATTGGAACATCTAAATAATAATACTCATTACTGATAGTATTAAACATTTTAAATTCACTTATATTATTTTTAAGTAATTGAATTACTTTATTTGCTCCTTCGCCTTCCCCTTTAGATGCTATTAAAAGTTCTTTTATTATGTCTTTTATACCATCTATCTTTTTATTAATATCATTTTTTATAAGCTCATTTGCAGATACTATTTTTTTGTTCTCCTCTATAATAACTTCCTGTTCTAAGGTAGTTATTATATTGTTAGCAATATTATTGCCTATTAATTTATCTTCCTTACCCAATTCATTATTTAACTCAAATTTTTGAAATTTATATTCTATAACATCTTGTATCTTTCTTAGTTCTGCTTCTCCCACTTCTATATCTTTTCTAAGCAAACTACGTAAAACAATATTAACAGTATCCTTTGAAATTTCTTTTAGCTCTCTATTTTTTCCCAATACATCTTTTACTATATTTATAAATTCTTCATCCGATAAATTATTTATCTTAGCTAAAGCAGTATTATATTCATTTGTTGTAAACTGCTCTTTTTTTCCTATTAAAATATCTTTTATAAGATCTCTTAATAAATTGTCATCTCCACCAGTCATAGACTTAAGAACTGCCAACATACTTACTTTTGCTTTTAACATATCATTAGAATCATATAACTTAGACGCTAAAGAATTATATCCTAATTTATCTTTATTTATTTCTTCACTAAAATTCTTAAGAGAGTTATCTAGATGATTTTCTCCAATTTTAGAATTTAAAATATTGTCTTCTAATTCTTTCATTTCTACTCCAATACCAGCAAAATCATTTCTTATATTATCAAAAAATTCTTTTACTGTACTTCCATTAGAACTGAATAGTTTTTTAAAGCTTTCTATATTTTCAGATGTTAATTTAATATTATTCTCCAAGAAAAACAATATTTCTTCTGGCTTCATATTCTTAAAATTAATAAAAAACTCTTTTAGGGTATTTATTATTTGTTTTCCTTGCTCACTTTCTCCGCTTATTCCTTTACTATCAATATATTTTAATATAAAATTATCAATCTCACTATTGTCAATATTAATCTTTGTATTGAATTGCAGCAAACTCTTAAGAAAAGTTATATTTTCTCTAGTCAATGGCATATTATATTTCACCATTTTTTTAATATATCTACATCAACCTTACCTAACCCCTCTTTATCTATAACTTCTGAAAAACTATCATTAGAAGAATTATTAGTCCCTACTTCTTTCTTAATTATTTTTAACTTTAACTTTCCCTCTTCATATCCTTCAACTTGCAATTGCAAAGGAATATTTTCTTCACTTTCTATATTTCCATCTATAGTTGCAGAAAATTGCCATCCATCAGCAAGTTTTACTGTGACTTCATTTCCTTCACCCTTGGAAATAATTCTCCCACTAAATTTTTCTCCTACTTCAAAAGTTAACTTACTTGAATATTTTTTATTATTTACATTATAACTACTATTTACATTCCAAATTGCAGGCATAATTCATTCCCTCATTCTCTATTTAATATTATATTTATCGTGCTTAAGTAGTAAATATTTAACATACTATTATTTCTAATCTTTATATGATAGAATTTATTATATAAAAGTTATGTGGAGGTATCATCATGTCAAGGCGAACAAATTCACCTGCCTATTTAAAGATTGCATTAGATATAGCATCAAGAATAGTAAATGGTGACTTTATTGAAGGTAAAAAACTATCTGGTCGTTCAACTCTAGTTGGCATTTATAATGTTTCTCCTGAAACTATAAGACGATCTATCGCTTTACTACAGGATATGGACGTAGTAGTTGTTGAAGAAAAAAGTGGTATAACTATAAAAAGCAAAACTAATGCTGGTTCATTTCTTGAAAAATTTAAAACAAAAAATGAATTTGCTACAATTAAGCATGATATATATTCAATAATTGAAGAAAAAAAGGAACTTGAAAGTAAACTTGAAAATAAAATTAATGATCTTATTGAATTTGCTACCCAGCTTAGAAATGTAGGGTTAATAGTTCCTTACGAAAGCTTAGTAGAGCCTAACAGCTTAATTATTGGAAAAACCTTAGGTGAACTTAATTTCTGGAATAATACAGGTGCTACAATAATTGGAGTTAAGAGAGAAGGTAAATTGTATCTGTCACCAGGACCTTATCTTGCTATAAAAAATGGAGATATTATTGTCTATGTAGGTGAAAGTGAAGTAATTGAAAATGTAAATAACTATATAACTTCCCAGGTAAAATAGACGTAAAAAGGGGCTGTTGCACTAATTATTTAGTGCAACAGCCCACTTCTTTATAATTTTTATGAAATCCATATAATATAAACTATGCTAATTCAATTTTATTATAATTCTTTTTACCTCTTTTTATTAAAGCAGAACCGTCTTTAAAGTCTTCTTCTGTTAATACTCTAGATACCTCAACAACCTTTTCGCCATTAATTGACAATCCACCTTGTTGAATTAATCTTCTTCCTTCTGACTTAGATGGAACTATCTTATTGTTAGCTAAAACATCAAGAAGTGAAGTTCCTAGTACATCTCTTGATACAGTAACTGTTGGAACATTGCTCATATCTGCTCCACCAGAGAATAAAGCATTAGCTGCATCTTGAGCTTTTTTAGCTTCCTCTTCTCCATGAACTAACTTAGTTACTTCATATGCAAGAACCTTCTTAGCTTCATTTATTTGAGCACCTTCAAGTGAACCAAGTCTTCTTACTTCATCCATTGGTAAGAATGTTAATAACGCTAAACACTTTTCTACATCTGCATCATCAACATTTCTCCAGTATTGATAGAAATCAAATGGTGATGTTTTTTCAGCATCTAACCATAAAGCTCCCCCTACTGTTTTTCCCATTTTTTGACCTTGGCTGTTAGTTAATAAAGTACAAGTCATTGCAAAAGCTTCTCCTTGTGCCTTTCTTCTAACAAGCTCAACACCAGCAATCATATTAGACCATTGATCGTCTCCACCTAATTGCATTTTACAGCCATATTTTTGATTTAATACGTAAAAATCATATCCTTGCATTAGCATATAGTTAAATTCTAAGAAAGATAATCCCTTTTCTAATCTTTGTTTAAAACATTCCGCTGATAACATTCTATTTACAGAGAAGTGAGTACCAACATCTCTTAAGAAATCAACATAGTTAAGATTTAATAACCAATCTCCATTATTTACTAATATAGCTTTATCATCTGAGAAGTCTATGAATCTTTCCATTTGCTTCTTAATAGAATCAACATTATGTTGTATTTGCTCTTTTGTAAGCATCTTTCTCATATCAGTTTTACCACTTGGGTCTCCTACCATAGCAGTTCCACCACCAAGTAAAGCAATTGGTCTATGTCCAGCTCTTTGCATGTGAGCCATAAACATTAACGCTATAAAATGACCAACATGTAAACTATCAGCTGTTGGATCAAATCCTATATAAAAAGTTATTTTCTCCTTTTCTAGCAACTCTCTTGTTTCCGCTTCATGAGTAAATTGCTTTATGTATCCACGATCCAATAACTCATCTAATACATTAGACATTTTTTTACCTCCTAATACAATTCCATTTTTCAATATATATTTATTAGTATAACCTTAATGACCTCTTTTATCAAGAAAGAAAAAGAGAGGGCTTCCCCCTCTCTTTTAAACCTAATCTATATAAAACGTAATTGTTTTCATTTTAAGCGACGTATTCTTTAATAAACTCTGGTATCTCTTCCTCTGCATAATTAATATTCATATACACATTAAAATTGTATTTATTTGATAAATCATATATTTTTTTAAATAAATAAGCTGTATCCTTTATACCACATGAAACAATGTTTAAAACCCCATCAATATAGATATTTTCTATATCATAGTTTTCTGAAATAATCCCACAAATCAAACCATAGAAACTTTCACAATCCATTATGCCAAATTCCTCTGTTGATATAAATCTAATCCTTCTGTCCACCTGCCTAATGTAACTGGAATCATCATCAATATAAACTGAATCCCCCTTAGATCTTAATAACTGGCCATTTGCTAAATCAATTAGCTTCTTAGTTTTTCCTGAGCCTCTCTTGTTACAAAATACTTGAATCATTAGGACCACTCCTTATTTATTTTTTTACGATATAAATCGTTAGACTAACCATATAATATTCAGAATACTTTTGTAATTTAAATTAAAAATATCCTTTTTCTAATACATAAAAAATACTACCCTAATCCCCTAATTTATTACCACCTCTATACAGTTATTAATTTCCAAATAATCACTTCATATACAGCTACATTTTCACCAATTCTATTTCACCTTAAACAGGATAATATTTATCAACACAAATTATACCTGCACTTTCTGTCAGGAAACTTTTATCATCCTTACTAATATATATTCCCATTTTTTTAAAATATTTATCATTTAAATTCATATTTAAAAATCTATTTTACTTATATGCAATGAAAGCACTCCTATAAATAAGAGTGCTTTTTTTCTACTTCAAAAAATCTGATATTAATACCATATTCTTTCCCATTGCTTTACTTCTATATAAAAACTTATCTGCTACTTTTATTACTTCATTTATATCTTTTCCATCATTAGGATAATATCCTATACCAAAACTCGCTGTAACACTTCTTGCTACATTGTCTTTTATAACTTTATTATTCTCAACACACTCTCTTATGGCTTCTATTCTATTATAAACATCCATTACACTTAAGACGTTGTTAATATATATTATAATCTCTTCACCACCATAACGTGCTATTATATCATCAGGTTCTAACATACTTTTTATTACTTCAGTTGTTCTAATTAATATTTCATCTCCAAATTGATGACCATATGTATCATTAAACTTTTTGAAGTTATCTAAGTCAACCATTACTATTGCATATTCTTTACCTGGATTTTCTTTATTACGCTTTTCTACAACTTGAAAAAAACACTTCCTGTTATATACTCCAAGTAATGGGTCCATTTTTGCAGTCTGCTGTAACTCCCTATAAAGCATAGAATTTTCTATTGCAACAGCAATTTGATTTGCTATTGACCTTAAAAACTTTTCATGCTCTAAATCTAGGAAATTAAAAACGCTATGTTCTACAACTATGAAACCTATAAATTTATCCCTAATTTTTATAGGCATTCCCATTGCTGATCGTATTTCTAAATCATATTCACTATAGACTCTAATTGGATCTTTAGAATTTATAAGATAGCTCTTTCCTACTCTTATATAATTATATTCATCACTACTCCAACAAATATCCTTCTCTTTTATATTAGTAGCTTTAACCACTAACTCACCATTTTCCTCTAGTAAAATTGTTGATTTAGAAACGCCCAATAAACCAAGAACCATATCATTTATCATAGCAATTAGATTTTCATCACTTAAAAATGAATTTATGTATTTGCTTATTTCAACAATATTTGTTAAAGCATTCATATCTTTTTCTAATTTCATATTTCTATTAGATAACTTTTGTATTTGCAGTTCAACAAAACTTTGATATGTTTCATATTCTTTCTTTAGCTTCTCATATCTTTCTTTATATTCTCCCATTTTAACACCCCACCTAATATGGATGGAAACTATAATATAATTCAAGTACTCCATATACATATTATAATACTTTATTTACCATTTATTTTCAATAATATCTAATTTTTTATTAAAATTTCTTTTAATTATATAATTTTTATAAGCTATCTCTAACTAAACTGCTTCCATCTATCACTAGGTCAATATTTAAATTTAATTCTGTGGAGCCTAATATATCTTCAACACTATTTTGGGGATAATATTCATCTACTAACCTCCTAACTCCTAATATATCTATTCCTTTTTCCTTATAATTCTTAAAGAAATCATTTAAATATATCTTTATTTTTTCTTCTTCATCAACTTTTAAAGTTTCTAAAGCTTCTTCATCAACAATTAAGCTTCCTTGTATTTCACCTATAGATACCTTTAAATTTATATTCTTTTCTAATATTACTTTATCTCCATCTATTCTTACCTTTGTCTCAAGATTATCTTCTAATATATCTAATGTAACAAACTTATCTTTTTCATCTGGATTAGGAATTTCTAAAGTACCATCATTTACTCTCCTAGTTAAAAGATTGTAACTTACTGCATCCTTTTGTTCTAATCTATCTATCATATGGTTATCTTTCATTATAACTCCACCATTTAACTCTATTTTCTTATCTAAGGCATCATCATTTATAATAAAAGCACCCATATAGCTTATATTGCTTCCCACTAAGCTTTTTGTTATATAATCATTAACATTTGCACTAATTACTTTTGCATTACTTCTATTTTTCTCTACTAGTTGATCTAAATATAATCCAAGATATTCTTCATCATTGCTAGTAACATCTAACAAAGTATTTATATCTCCAAAATACGTAAACATATAGGGTTTAAACCCAAACTCTTGATCATTATTAATTAAGTCTATATACTTTTTCACACCTTTTCTTGCTGCTTGTTCTGTAAATATATAAGCTCTTACTTGACTAAAGTTTATTCTATTACTTGACTTTACATTCATTTCCCTAATAGCTTCTAATGAAGTTTTACCTGTTCCCTTAAAGATAATTCGTCTACCTTTATCTGAACTTTCATTGGCATTTCTATATGGTCTTACACAGTCTATGTATAAAATTACATTATCGTATTCATCTCTATCAAATATTATTGATGTTGCAAATGTAATTTTATTTATTTCTCTATAGTTAAAACAACCTATAAATAAAATTGAAAAGATAATAATAGATAAAATGCTAGCTAGTTTTCTTTTCATTATTATCTTCCCCTCCCTTTTCTACTACATGTTGTGATATATGCCTTAAATCGCCTCTAAATATAATATCTTTAAACTTATATGTTTCTATGCTACCAAGAGGGAACAAATAAGAATATCCCCCAGTATCTAAATCTGCTAATTTTGCAATTAAAACTAACGCCACTATAAAGAATCCTGGCAATCCAAACATAGAACTTACTACAGTTATAATAAGAGACCATATGGACATAGCTCCATATAACTTAGGTGTTAAGAAATAACTTAATGTACTAATTGCTACTACAATTATTGTTATTCTTGAAGCTATACCTGCGCCAACTACAGCATCACCTAATATTAAACCTGCAACTATACTCATTGCTCCACCAATTGGCTGCGGAAGCCTTAATCCTGCTTCCTTTATTAATTGAAAGGCCACCATCATGATTAATACCTCTACTATTGTAGGTAATGGAACTCCAGCTCTAGAAACAGCTAACCTAAATACAAATAAGGATGGTATTAATGCAAAATGATGAGTTAAAATTGCAACATACAAACCTGGCATAAATGTAGCTAAGAAAAATGCAATCCACCTAATTACCCTTGTGAAATTCACAAAATATTTATTTAAGTAGTAATCGTCTGGTGCTTGAAAGTTTTCTAAAAAGAAATATGGTACAGTTATAACAAATGGAGTACCATCAACTAATATGGCAACTCTTCCTTCTAACATTTTAGCTGCTACTTCATCTGGCTTTTCAGTATATCCTACTGTATCAAATACACTTTTCTTCTTTCTAAGAGCATCTTCAATATAATTAGTATCTAATATAAATTTTAAATCTAATTTATTTACTATCTCTTTTACATGATCAATTAAATAGTCTGGTGCAATTCCTTTTATATAAGAAATACAGACAACAGTTTGACTCTTATTACCCACATATATAGGTTCAAACTTTAAATCAGAGTTTTTTATTTTTCTTCTAATTAAAGAAACATTATCTACAAATAATTCTGTAAACCCTTCTCTTGGTCCTTTAACTACTGACTCTGTAACTGGTATACCTACCCCTCTTCTTACAAAACCTTTAACTTCGCAATAAATTATTTTTTCATGGTCATTAAATAATAAAACCACGTCTCCTGATAATACATGCAAAATTGCATCTTCAACATCCTTTGCGTAGTTTGCAATATTTATCCCTAAAACATTAGGAATTACATCTTCCACGCTCCAACATTTATAATCTTTCTTACCTAAAGGCGTAACAATATACTCACTTATAAATTGAGTACTACATAAGTCATCTATAAAGACTAAAGTGCATAATCCTAATGAAGTCATAATCTCCCTATATTTTACGTCAAATGCACCCTCAAATCTCTTTTTCACATATTCTATATCTTTTTTCATAAGCATCACCCAAAGATATTATTCCTCTATGAAGGTTTAATATTCCCTTTTTTGTTAATACTAATGTTGAATTAAAAGGAGGCAGTATTAATTATGGATAAATTATCAAGTAAACATTTTATGTTTTTTATATTAGGATGTAGCATGATAGCCCTTAGAAGCTATAGCTCTATATTTGTCCGCTTAGGGGGAAGAGATACTTGGATTATTGCTTTTTTTGCTTCAATAATTTTTATAGTTATTACAATGTATCTCTTAAATATTTGCATTAAATCTCAAACATTTAATATAAAAGATATTTTCTTTTCATCATCAAATTGGTTGGGGCAAATATATATGTTTATATTTGCAGTAGGATTATTTTCATGTGCTGTTGAATCTGCTTCTGTAGAGGCAAGTTCTATACACACTAATTTCTTTCTTTCTACACCTAATTGGTATTGCTTATTGTTTTTGATAATTCCTGCAGCATATATATTAACAAAGCAAATGAACACAATTCTGATATTAGTAATTATTACTGTAACACTTACATTAGTTGGGGATGTGGCTTTATTAGCATTAGTAAGTAAATATTTGGATTTTAATTATTTACTTCCAATATTAGGAGAAGGTATGACTAAAGGAAATTGGATATGCATATTTTTAGTTCTTGGTTCACTTTCTTCAGTAGCTATCTCTTTTCCTTTCTTGAAATTCTTAGCAAAGGAAAAAGGATTGAAAACAGATGTTTCTCTTTCTTTAATTATTTGTGTTTCTCTAGTTATAAGTTCACTTATTTCTATAATTACTTTCTTTGGTCCTGCAAGGGCAGGAAACATATTCTACCCAGAATATGTTGAGGCCCAAAGAGTACAAATTGCACATTTTTTAGAATTTGGTGAGATATTTTATATATTTAGAAGCGTATGCATGTGGTTTATAAAATATCTATTATCTTCTTATGGAATCCTATTACTATATGAAGATAAAATAAAAAACAAAAAAGTATTTATAGGTATATTCAGTGTTCTTGTTTTCATATGTTCATGGTACTTAACAGAAAGTCAGTACTTTCTGTTTTATTCACTGAAATTATTGCAAGGATTTTTGCTTATACCATTTATCATAATCCCTGTAGTAGCCTTTACTACCCATTACTTTAAACACAAAAAATCTGTTAAAATATACAAATAGTTCATTGAATTTAATTCCAATTATGGTATAATAAATATAATAAAAATAAGTAGGTGTTTTTCTATCGATACTAAGACTTCCCTTTAAAATTCAAGAGAGGTATTATTATCAAGTCAAATAATCCTATGAATTTTAAGGAGGTTTATCAATGGAAGATAAGAATATTATATGTAAAGATTGTGGAAAGGAATTCATATTTACTGTAGGTGAACAAGAATTCTTTAAAGAAAAAGGATTTGAAAATGATCCTGTAAGATGCCCTGATTGCAGAAGAGCAAGAAAAGCTCAAAAAATGAATTCTAGAAGATAATTTAATATGTTTATTTTGCTCTAGTCATATTGACTAGAGCTTTTTTATAAAAAAGGTGTAGCGGATATTTATTTTGCTTGTTCCGTCGCAAGCTCCAAGTCACATCAAAACAAATATCCACCCCACGCGTACTAAAGGTAAGGTTTATAGCTAATTTAAATTTTATAATTTCCTCGTATAATAAAATCAACTTCGTGGACTATGAGTATTAAAATAGCATAGGTTCATCTTCATCAACGAAGTATGAGCCTTCTTTTATTTTACTTTTTCCTAAGTAATAAAAATCCGCATCACAATTAGGGCACACCATTACTGGCATTCCATTCCTTTTCTTCTCTTGGCACTCATCATATTCACTTTCACAATATTTATCCATATCTGCAAACTCATCTACGATGTCGGCAGGAGCCCATTCATTATATTTACATTTATAACAATGATACTTGTAATATTTTTCTGTGTACTTTACTTCTATTAGGTTCATATAATATATCCTTTCTATTACTTGATTCCCTAATATTATATATCACACCATAATCCTTATGCCATATTTTCCATAAGAATTTTTCATTTCCACATCTATTACAACTTAATGGATTTTTATTAAAGTTTTCTATGATTCTTTCTTTCCAACTTTTCTTTATTTCATTTGCCTTACTCTTTTCTTTCAACAATTCATTAATATTTCTTTGTTTTACAAAATTATAAAGATGTATAATATTTTTAGCTAATTTATTATTTCTCCTCGAATATGCACCATATCTTCTAACCATTCTAAATCCTTTTGGAGCTATATGTTGAGTAATCTTACCTATAAAATCTAGCACATCACACTCTATAACCTTTTTTTGACCATCATTATGATCTTCATACCAAAATCTTATTCTATTATTCTCGTACTTAATTATTCTATATTCCGCTATCGCGGCTCTCGCAAGATATCTACCTATATATTTTACTGCCTGTCTTTTATCATATAATTTTCTCTTTGCGTTTACATAAAAACCTTTAGTATATGTCTTATAAAGATAGCTAATTAGTCTTCTAGTTTTATTAGAATTTTTATCTATAGCACCTTCTGTTACTAAAGCATGCACATGTGGATTCCACTTCAAATCTCCTCCGAATGTATGTAATACGGAAATTACTCCAACTTCAAAATTTGAACTTTTCTTTTTGTTATACCAATAATTAATTACTTCATATACTCCATCTTGAAGCTCTTTTAATAATTCTCTTTTTTATAGAAAAAGCTTCTTAATTCCTCTGGAATTGTAAATACGCTGTGTCTATGTATAACTCTTAACATATTATCTCTTTGTTTTTCTGCCCATTTCATTGTATATAATCTACCACATCTATTACAAAACTTACTTTTACATGTAAGTGGTACTTTCGTACTATCTCCACACTTTTCACATTTGTATTCAGCAAATCCATATTTTATATCACTACACTTCAATGCTTTTATCACTGCATTATCAATATGCTCTCGCATCTGTTGCGGAACCATGCACCAATACGTATTCTTAAATTTATTATAATTATCTTTTAATATATCTTTTACTGTTATCTTCTCTTTAATATCCATATCTATATTTTATAAGTTATCCACAACTTGTCCATAAATATAACTTCCTAAAGAATAAAAAAAATCCATAGTGTGTTATTCCGTGTTATGATTTAATCGCCAAACCAAAACATACACAGATGATAATCACTATGGACTGCTGAAATTATAAAACTTTTGAAAAATTCTCTGAGTTACACTTAGATCAAACTTAGATATTCTAATTAAATATTCTTTTCTTTATTGGTACTAATATCAAACTTAAAGGCATAGCTAATACTATTCCAACAGAAACTTGAACGATATTAGTGCCTATATCTTTAGCTGCTAATACTAGCCCCTGAATCAATCCTACATTGCCTGTTAAAAAAGCAGCTATAATAGCTCCTGCTAAAAAATAGGCTATTACCATAAATACTCCACCTATAGAAAAGGCAATAACTTCATCCTTTTTTATCATTTTATGTTCTTCACCATTGTTTAATTTTTCAAGAACAGCTCCAGCTATATATGCCATTCCCCACTTAATAACAAATGTAAATGGTGCCCATACATAGTATCCAGATGTAATGTCAACTAAAGCCATACCTACAGCACTTGAAAAAGCCCCTCTTTTTTTCCCAAGTACTACAACTGATAAAAATACCATACAATCACCAAGATGCACATAACCACCTACAGTAGGTATCTTTATAATCATAGTTGCTATAAATACAAATGCAATCATTAAAGCTGTAAGAATTAAATCCCTAGTTCTACTATTAATATTATACATATATATAACCCCCTTAATTTATTTATATAAAGCATTATATTTTTAACAAATATCTTTTGCAAATATACCGATACAATGTTTATGTATCTTTTTTAAGATTATGAACATAATAATATTAATACATGTAAGGAGGGATATTTATGAAGGTAGCTAAATGGCTACTAGGATTAGTAATTTTTCTAGCTCTATCATTTCTTATACTAGAGTACGGAGAAGTTTCAATTAATTTAATAATCATAATTGCATTTGGTGTTTTTATACTATCTCTCATCCAAAATAGAAGAAAAGAAAAAAGTTAATTTGCCTTATATACAAACAAAAAGTATGACTAACATTTAACAGTCATACTTTTCTTACATTTATTCAACTATTGCTTTTACGTTTTGTAAATCTTCTAAAGAATCAATTTCATATATATCACTACTATCAAGCATTTCAATTTTCAAATTAAGCTTATCAACATTTTCTCTTACTATATCATCCCAATATAATTTATCAAATCCACCTTCATTAATTGCTTTTTCTAACATTGCTACAATTATTTTAGAATCTTCTTTTTTCCAATATGAAACTCCTGATAATATATAGCCGCTTCCTTCATTTATAACAGATATTTTTTCAACATATTTCTCATCATTAAACTGTATTTCCCACTCATTAAAGAACTTCTCTCTATAAGCTGAAAAATATAATGAACTTTTAGGTTCTTGAATAAAAAAGTTCTTATTTATATATACATCTGCATCTATAACATAACTATCTGATAAATAATCTTTTACTAAATACATTGTATATATATTATTATACACATCATACTTATCATTATTTACCAATTTCACTCCATACTTATCAATTAAATATTCAAATTTTTCTTTTAAATATCCTGTTACAACAACAATCTCATTAATTCCACATTCTTTTAAAAATCTAATTTGCCTTTCAATTAAAGGTTCATTATTTACAATTGTTAATGATTTTGGTGTTTCTAATGTTAGCGGTCTCAATCTTGTTCCCATTCCCGCTGCTAATAATATTGCTCTCATAATATCCTCCTTCTAATCTTCTTTAGCTACTAAAAATGACCCAAACATAACTGCTGTACCTAATAAAATAGTTTTAAAAGATAATGGGGTTCCTAAAAAAATAGTTTCTAATATTATTGCCCAAACAAAATATGTTATATTTATTCCCATTGCTTTTGTAGCTCCTATTTTGTATATAGCACTATAATAACATAAATATGATATAGTTCCAAAGCAAGCTGTAATAAGTATAACCATTATTACTGGATTAGATATTGTAATAGTTACTAATTTTATTCCTCTAAATATAGGAATTATTATAACTCCATAACATACTGCTGAAATAAACTGTCTTACTTGTAACGAACACTCTGAATCTATTTCATCATCTTTCATTCCATAAGAACATACTACTGCTTCCGTTCCCCAACCAATTACACACATAGCTATAAACACAAAACCTAATAAATTTCCTATATCGCTACCCTTACTATACCCTAATGCAACTATTCCTGATATACTTACTAAAAGACCTAACCAAGCTCTTTTCTTAACTTTTTCTTTTAATATTATCGATGCTAGAATCGCTCCAACTGCTGGATAAAATGATGATATTGATGCAGTATATGAAGGTCCTAAATACTTTATTGATAAAAGATATCCTGTCATTCCAACAGGGCCTCCTAATATTGCACCCAATGCCACATATCTAGCACTTTTGGTTTTTATTGATTTAAACAAAACATTAGTCTTCTTCTTTGTCCATAAATATATAAAGATCCATATTGAAGAAAATAAATCATGAAAAAAAGCACTTACTATTGGTGCTAAAAATATTGCTTCTTCATTCTCTATAAAAGGAGCCATAGACAACACTATTCCCATCATTACAGTATCAGCTCCCCACATAACAGCCGAAACCATACCATTTCTAACTCCAGAATTAATTTTTTTCACCACTTTATCCCCCTTCTATAAAATATTAAATAAATTATTTAAGTTTATCTTAGCTCTATTATACCTATCTATGCCATAAGTTCCAAAATCCTCACCTTCAGCTTCTTTAATTAATGTCCATATTGCCCATAGAAAATCTTGACATATTTTATTTATTAATAATCTTACTCTTTCTTCTCTTGTAGCTTCTCTTCCAAAGTAATATCTTAAGAACTCTCTTTCCTCTTCTTCTGAAAATTCCGCTTCTAAAGTATGGGCAGCCAAATCCCACATTTCTTCATTAATACCGCTATATTCCCAATCAATTAAATATAATCTTCCATTTGTATCTTTTACAAAATTATCTGGTAGAGTATCATTATGAGATGGAACATATCTAGCACCATATTCTTTTATTAACGCCTTTAAATTCATAACTTTTTCTTTTACAATTATATAATCATCAAAAAACTTACCATTTAACTGATTTATTATATCTTCATATAACTCTATTTCTTCAAATACATTAAATTCATTTTCAAATACTATACTTGATTCATGCAATTCTTTTATTATTTGAGAAACTAGCTTCATATTCTCTTGTTTTTTACTACTTCTATTTGTTAAAGTTTCTGCATCTTCTATAAACTTCGATATCTTTATACCTGATTCTTCATTAAAATATGCAATATCTACATTAATTCCTTGTTCTGAAGCCAATTTAGAATTAATCATTTCATATTTTCTAGAAATCATTTTTTCTGTACCAACTCCTGGCACTCGTACAATATAATAATCTCCATCAACATTTACTTTATAATTATTATTAGTAAGTCCACCTGCAACACTTACTTCTTTTATTTTATCTCTATCTACCTGAAATACTTCTGAAGCTATATCTCTAACATAGTCATATTTACTATTTTTCTCTTTTCTCATTATCTTTGGATAGATATTATTCACAACTTTTCCATATTGATCTTCCGTATCAATTTCTCCCCAAGTAAGATCATCAATTTTTAAACATGGCACTTTATAATCTCTTGAAACATCTAATAACATATAATCATAATTTAAATATGGATTTACATTAGACTCAAACTCTTGTAACATTAATTTAAATAAGTTAATTGATATTTTAGATATACCTATCATTTCTCCATCAATCCTATTAAATTGATGAATATCTTTAGCTAATTTAAATAAATATCCATCCTTTAGTTGAACAAAACCTTCATCACCTGAGCCACTTTCATTTGTTATTATTATAGTATTTCTTTTATCATTACTTATTAGCTTAGAAATTACACTTTCTTCAAATATTAAATCTCCTTCAATTAGTACAAAATCATTTTCTATAATATTTTTAGCTAAAGCTAATGATTGCATATTGCCTGTCCAAGAATATCTATCATTATCTACTAGAATTACATCTTTTTCTTCTTTTAATAGATTATATAGCATCTCTTTATTATAACCAGCAATAACAACAATTTTTCTTATTCCATTATCTCTTAAAATCTTTATATTTCTTTGTATTATAGTTGTATCTTCCAAGCTAAGCGCAGCTACTGGAATATCAAAATCCTTTCTTTTACCAGCAGCTAATATAACTGCTTCAGTAACTACATTTACTTTATCTATATCAATTTCTAATTGATTTTCTTTTATATTCTTCAAATTTTCTTCCAAACACTCTTTTCCTAAGTCTGTAATTCTATAAATTACTTTATTGCCATTTTTAATTATATCAATTTCTCTATTTTGAATAGATTCTTTTAATATTGAATTTACTTTTCCTAATGATATGTTTAATAACTCTGATATTTTTCTTTGACTTATACAAGAATCCTCTAATATAAGTTTTAATACATTAAATTTATCCATTTATCCCATCCCCTTTACTTTTTGTTCATTTATTGAACATACTTTTATGATAATATATTTCTTATTGCATTTCAAGTTTTTTTCCAAAATCTCGTAAAACTCATCTACATTGACAGTTATATTGGTAAATCCTATAATATAGTTATTATATTTAAGTTTAGAAAGGGGTGTTTCTATTGTCAGAAAACCTTAACAAAAAAATAATCTTTAGTGGCATTCAGCCATCTGGCGACTTAACTTTAGGCAACTATCTTGGAGCATTAAAAAATTGGGTTAAGCTACAAGACGAATATGATTGTTATTTCTGTGTTGTAGATATGCATGCAATAACGGTTAGACAAACTCCTGCTGATTTAAGAAGAAGAACTTTAGAACTTTTATCAATATATATAGCTGCTGGAATAAATCCAGAAAAAAATACACTTTTTATCCAATCACATGTTCCAGCCCATGCTGAATGTTGTTGGTTATTAACATGTAACACTTATATGGGTGAATTAAGTAGAATGACTCAATATAAAGATAAATCTCAAAAGATGGGTTCATCTATTGGTGCAGGGTTATTTACTTATCCATCACTAATGGCAGCTGATATTCTTCTATATAATACTGATTTAGTACCTGTAGGTAAAGATCAAACTCAACACTTAGAGTTAACTAGAGATTTAGCTGAAAGATTTAATAACACTTATAGTCCTACATTTAAAATACCAGAAGGATATATTCCTAAGGCTGGTGCAAAAATTATGGACTTACAAGAACCTACTAAAAAGATGTCTAAATCATCAGATAATCCAAACTCATTCATTTTAATTATGGATTCTCCTGATGTTATAAGAAAAAAAATCAGTAGAGCAGTTACAGATAGTATAGGAATTATAAACTATACTGACGAACAACCTGGTGTGAAAAACTTATTAAATATATTATCAGCTATAAAAGGTATCTCACCTGAAGATTTAGTTAAATCATATGAAGGAAAAGGATATGCCGATTTAAAGAAAGATGTAGCTGAAGCTATTATAGGGGAGCTTACTCCAATCCAAGAAAAAGTAAAAGAACTTTTATCTAATAAAAAGTATCTTGAAGAAATTTATCAAAATGGTGCTCAAAAAGCATCTTACGTTGCAAATAAAACTTTAAGAAAAATGCAAAAGAAGATTGGATTTATACAAAAATAAAGGAAGGTTTTCACCTTCCTTTTTTATTCCCAATCTCTACTTTTTAAGTAATCTAAAAATCTATCTCTTAATTCTTCTTTCTTAAGGGCAAATTCAATTGTAGCTTGTAAGAATCCAAGCTTATCTCCTACATCATATCTTCTTCCTTCGAAGTTATACGCATACATAGCTTCTTGACTAATTAAAGTCTTAAGGGCATCTGTTAACTGGATTTCTCCACCCTTTCCAGGCTCTGTATTTTCAAGAATATCAAATATTTGAGGAGTAATTATATATCTACCTAAGATAGCAACATTACTTGGTGCTTCATCTACTGATGGTTTTTCTACTAAGTCTTTAACCTTATATACTCTATCTTCTATATGAATACCATCCACAATACCATATTTATTAGTTTCACTTTCTGGAACTGTTTGAACTCCTAATATAGTAGTTTTATATTCTGAGTAACAATCTATTAATTGCTTTAAACATGGTACTTCACTATCAACAACATCATCCCCTAAAAGGACTGCAAATGGTTCATTTCCAACGAATGTCTTTGCACAATGAATAGCATGACCTAAGCCTCTTGGCTCCTTTTGTCTTATATAATGAATATCAACCATATCTGATATATCCCTTACTAATTCAAGTAGCTCTGACTTTCCTGCTTTCTCTAACTCCATTTCAAGCTCTACTGACTTATCAAAATGGTCTTCTATACATTTCTTATTTCTTCCTGTAATTATAAGTATCTCTTCTATACCAGAAGCAACAGCTTCTTCAATAATATACTGTATTGTTGGTTTATCAACTATTGGTAACATTTCCTTTGGTTGTGCTTTTGTAGCTGGTAAAAACCTTGTTCCTAATCCCGCAGCTGGTATTATTGCCTTTTTAACTTTCATAATACTTCCCCTTCCTTCTTTTACATACAAGTATATTCTATCATATTTAAATCATTATGTTAACAAAATATATCAAACTATTAACCGCATATATTTTTTGCATTTTAATAAAAATATATTAATTTTAATATTAATTTCTTAGTTTTTTGTCTTATATTGTATCTTTTTGTTGATACTTATAAAATTAAATGGTACTATTGTTAATAGTAAAGTTAATTGTTTAAGGAGGACTTAAGATGAATAATAAAAATAAAGATATATTAATTATCGGTTTTGCACTATTTGCTATGTTCTTTGGTGCTGGAAATTTAATTTTCCCTCCATATTTAGGACACGCTATAGGAAGTGAATATATAATTGGAATGCTAGGATTTATAATAACAGGAGTGGGGTTACCACTATTTGCTATATTAGCCTGTTTAAAAGGAGATGGAACCTTTGAAACAATAGCTTCTAAAATAGGACCTAAATTTTCAATTATTTTTGCTTCAATTTTATTTATTGCAATAGGACCTATGCTAGGTATCCCTAGAACTGCAGCAACAACTTTTGAAATAACTATACAACCATTATTTCCATCATTCTCACCAATTTTATTTATGATTATATACTTTGCTTTTAACCTTATTTTTGTTTTAAACAAATCTTCAGTTATAGATACAATTGGTAAATATTTAACTCCAGCATTAATAGTATTGCTTTCTTTAGTAATTATTAAAGGAATCTTAGTTCCTCTTGGTGAAATCAGCACTACTGGTGCTACATCTGTTCTATCAACTTCACTAATTGAAGGATATCAGACTATGGATGCTTTAGCTGCATTACTTTTCGCAGCAGTCATAACTAATAGTTTAAAAGAAAAAGGGTATGATAAAGATAAAATGATTCCTATGGCTTTAAGAGCTAGTATAATAGCAGCTTTAGGATTAGCATTTGTTTATGGTGGACTAACTATACTTGGTGCACAAACTACTGAACTTGTATCTTCAGATATTTCAAAAACTTCATTACTACTTTTTATAGCTCACGGAATATTGGGTAACATAGGAAAAACAGTAATCGCAATAGCTATGAGTCTTGCTTGTTTAACAACATCTATTGGTTTACTAACAGCTGGATCAAGCTTTTTTGAAAAGGTATCAAAAGGAAAACTTCCATACAAGATTAATGCAGTAATAATATCTATAATAAGTATAGTCATCGGTGCATTGGGCGTTGATAATATTATAAAAATATCTGGTCCTATTCTTAACATACTATATCCTGTAGCAATAACATTAATTGTTACTACATTATTAAATAAGTATTTTACAAATATTAAAGCTGTAAGGCTTGGAATTTATACTTCTCTTATTTTTGCTATTTTAGCTGAAATAAAAGTTTTTGATTTAAGTTTCATTCCACTTGCAAACCTTGGTTTTCCATGGTTAATCCCTACTGTAATTATGATAGGCATAGGACATTTTTTAGTGAAGAACTAGTAGAATTAAATAGTGAACAATGCAAGAAGCAATTCCACAGGAATTACAAAAACCAAATTGGCTAAGCCAATTTGGTTTTTAATTTTTAGAAACTAAGCTGCTGAGTTTCATCCTTTACTATTCGTTATTTTAACTGTTAGCTACTTTCTTTTTCTTGTTCCATTGTAAGATGAAATTAAACTAATAAAAAAATCCACAGTGGATTATTCTGTGTTATGATTTAATCGCCAAACCAAAACATACACAGAGGATAATCACTATGGATCACTCAAATATTAACACAGAATCACGTAAAAATAAATACTTAAATTATGAGGAACGTATAACTATTCAACTTCCTCTTAAAGATGGAGCAACGCCATATAAGATAGCTAAAGAACTAGGTAGGCCAATAAATACTATTCCAAATGAAATACGTCCTGGTAAAACTACTCAAATAAAACAAGGAAATCATGTTGAAGTTTACCTTGCCGATACTGGCAAAGCTGTATATAAAAAGCATCGTTCAAATTCTTGTCGTACTTTTAAACTCTTAGAATGTAGTGATTTTATTAACTACACTGTAGATAAAATCAAAAACAATTCATGGTCACCGATGCTTGTGTTGGGTAAGCAGGTTTAATCACTCTCAAATGGTTTGTACCAAGACACTGTACAACTATATAGACTTGGATTTATGGATGTAAAAAATACAGATTTACCAATGAAGCTGCATAGAAATACAAAACTAGCTAGAGTAAAGAAGCATAAGAAAAATCTCGGTACTAGCATATGTCAAGGGACTGTAGATAGATTTGTGTAAATACAAATCTACTACAGTCCTTTTTGTATAATTAAGTGGTAGATTTGGAATAATATACTTATAAATTTAAGGAGGATTCTAAATGAAAGAAATTGAAATACCTAATATTGATTACAAGGCAGAAATAAAGAAGTGTAAGACAATGGATGATGTCGTAGGTAAAAATGGTCTTATGCAAAAGCTATTAAAGGATGTAATTCAACAGTTACTTGAAGCTGAAATGGAAGAG
>NZ_JAHAIF010000055.1 GCF_018372875.1 Clostridium sp.
CAGGGGATTTTAATCTATATTAATTGACTTTTTAGCTTTGTTTCTTCTTTTCATATGCCATGAGTAAAATAAAGAACCTATTATTCCTGCAACACCACCAATTGAAAATGTTAATGCAACATTACCTACTATAGCTCCTACAAAGACTCCACACCCAACTCCAATTGCAATACCTTTTGCTAAATATTCACATTCTTTATCTGTTAGGCTTAATTTGTCTAACACTTTACTCATCTCCTAAATACTATTAATTACAAAACTTATTATAAATTAAACTTCTTAAGTATTTCTTAAGCAAAACTTAAAGATTGATTAGTATTATTATTGACTACATTTATCATTATACATTTTTACAATTACCTTGTAAAGGGTTATTTATTACTTTTTAATAAATAAATTGTTACATTTTTGTGAGTTTTGTTAAACCTTTTATTTCTTCTACTATTATTATACATATATACTCACTACTAATCATTACACAATATTTAACTATTAGTTACAAATTTATTTCATAATAATTTAAATAAAAAAATCGCCAAGGAGACTGTGGAGCCGTCGATTTTTTTCGCCCATCTGCATAAGTGATATTCCAAATTTAAATTTGGTAAATAGAACTTACTCATTAGAGCTTCCGAAGCTTGACTGAGGAAAATCTTGCAGGGGTATATATTTTATTTTTTATTCTTTAGGAAGAAATGAACTAATATATAGCTAAATTGTTGAAGTTATCCTCAATTTAATAATAGATATAATTTCCTAAAGAATAAAAAAAGCACTAACTTTTAGTTAGTGCTTTTCCTGGTGGCTCGACCAGGAATCGAACCAGGGACACGAGGATTTTCAGTCCTCTGCTCTACCGACTGAGCTATCGAGCCATATCTACCTGGCAACGTCCTACTCTCCCACACGGTCTCCCATGCAGTACCATTGGCGCTATAGAGCTTAACTTTCCTGTTCGGTATGGGAAGGAGTGTTTCCTCAATTAGTATTATATATATATAATTAAATTATGTCAATTACTTTTTTTACTTTTATTTAAAAGCCTTCCCCCTGCTCTTCCGTATTACCCCTTCTCTCATTACGGATATCAAAAAGCAGTTCATTTTGAGCACGTATTAATAGTATATTTTCTCCCAATGATACAAAAAAACATCCAAGAACATCTTGCTCCGCTAAGGATAATCCTTGTACACTTTCAGTTGCCATAAGCCATGATAGTGCTAGCATCTGCTCTCCTGTCAAATCATATATCCCCATGAATCTACTCCTTACCACAATGTTACTTATTAATTATATGTATAACTTATCTATATTATTAATTAGAATTATATTATTCTATAATGTTCTTCTACATTATGGATTAGAAATCAAAAAGATGGTGATATTCGTTAATTCACCATCTTTTGATTATAAGATTTTATTATTCATTAATATGACCAAGTATATAAGACTTAACATTTTCTTTCTCTATTCCTAAACTAATTGAAAATTCTTCATTCAATAAGTTTTCTGCTGTCTTCATAACCTCATCATCATTTTTATTTGTCCTTTTACCTAACGCCTTATTCTTCTTGTTGGAGTGAATGCTCTTAACTATGGTAATTAAATCTTCACATTCCCCATTCTTCAACATTAACTTAAATGTTTCTGATCTTTCTTTATCATTGTCTACCCAAAATAAATCCATATCAGATATTTTCTTTATTAATGACTCTACCTCTTCTTCAGAGTGTATACCTCTAATAACTACTTTCTTATTATCTATTGGAATTTTTATTGTCATATTTTTAGAGTAAATAGGACTTAACACGTAGCATTCTTTTTGCTCATTGTTCATGAACTTTTCCTTCTTTATATCGATAACCTTACATGCTCCTGTCATTCCATACATAACGTAATCATTAACCTTAAACATAAAATCGTCTCCTTCCTTACATAAAACTTTAATTACCTGAAGTTACTAATAGCTTTATATAGAGTTAACTTAGGCAGTTAAAAAATTACGCCAAAATAAAAAAAATAGCCTTCACAACAGGACTTACCTTGCAAAAACTACTCGTTGTATCTTTATTTTAACATATTTGAAATTATTATGTAAGTAAAACTTTTTTATTTACTTTTAAAGCTATTTTTAATTCCAAATTTCTGTATGTTTTATTTTTTATTATATTTGTGCAATAATAAAATTATTAAATATTTATGGAGATGATTTTATGAATACTGAAATAGAACAATTAACTCAAATACTTAAAAAAAGCAATAATATAGTATTCTTCGGTGGAGCAGGTGTCTCAACAGAAAGCGGAATTCCTGATTTTAGAAGTTCTAATGGTCTTTTTAATGAAAAGCTAAATATTACATTTACTCCCGAACAACTAGTTTCACATACATTTTTCATAAGATATCCAAAGGAATTCTATAATTTTTATAAATCGAAACTTATATATCCTAATGCTAAACCCAATGAGGCCCATATAGCTTTAGCTAAACTTGAAGAAATGGGTAAACTTAAAGCTATTGTTACTCAAAATATTGATGGTTTACACCAAGCAGCTGGATCAAAAAATGTATTTGAACTTCATGGCTCTGTTTTAAGAAATTACTGCATAAGCTGTCATGAATTTTATGATGAGAAGTTTATTTTAGAATCAGATGGAGTTCCTACATGCTCTAAGTGTGGCGGAACTGTAAAACCTGATGTAGTTCTTTATGAGGAAGGATTAGATGATGATGTAATTAGAGGTGCTATTGATGCCATTTCTAAGGCAGATACCCTTATAATTGGAGGTACTTCTTTAGTTGTATATCCTGCAGCTGGTCTTATTAATTATTTTAAAGGAAAAAATCTAATTCTTATAAATAAGAGTTCAACCACTGCTGATAATAAAGCTGACCTTGTTATTCATAACTCTATTGGAAAAGTATTGGGAAAAGTAGTTAATTTTTTAAAATAGTAATTTATCTTTTAGGTATGTTTTGTTAATAGATAAATATATTTATATTGTATAGCTATTAAGGAGCATTTTTATGAAGTATATTATATTTTTAATTTTACTTATAGCACTTATTATAACAATATTTTATTTTGATAGAAAACAATCAATTTTAAAACATCAACTTTTAGTTGCAAATAGTCAAAATAATAATTTAAGGTCTAAACTTTCTAAATTTACTAGAACTAAGGACTCTATTCAAATTAAATATCTTATACCGACGAATTATGCTGGTTTACTTAAAGAAAAATCTAATGTTTTGATTGCTCCTATAGAAAGTTCAAACCTCCTTCAAACAACACAGGTAAAAATGGAAGTCAAAATTTTAGATAAAGCTGAAGTTCTAAGAGATACATGGTTTTATGTTTCACTACCTACAGATAGCAACATAAACTCTAGAGGTTGGGTAAAGCAAAGTGATTTCTCTTTGTTTTATAATAATTCAAGAAATATTACTAAAAGTTTTTAGTTTTAATACTATCCCACAATAGTTATTAATAAATCTCTAAGTATAATCTTAGTCAATACTTAAATATAAAAAAAGCTATCATAAACGATAGCTTTTTTATTATCTAATATATACATCATAAATCATAAATGATAAGTATATTACTACAATTAATATAAAAGACCAATTAATTACACTTTCCTTAGGTTCATCACTTACATCTCTTAAATAGCTAGCTTCACCACTTTCACCTGTTACACCTTGTCTTTCTATGTTCCACACTTCAAGCCTATGAATAAGCTTATATATTAATACTCCAAAAGTTACTCCTACTAATATATAAGTGGACATATAAGTAAGCTTCATATTAAAACTTAAATCTATTAAGGATGGTTCCTCTACTACTTGAGAAATTAATTCCTCTGCAGAAAATAAAACCTTTTGCGCCGTTACTGATATTCCATTAATTATAAAATGCATTATTACTGACGCAAAAATACTATTTGTAATTCTAACTATATATGCAAAAATAAATCCTAATACTGCAGCATATAAAAACTGTTGAAAATCCATATGAAATATACCAAATAAAACACCCGTTATTAGTGCCGCTTTAAATTTAGACTGCTTATCATATCCTGATAGAACAATGCCTCTTAAAGTCACCTCTTCTGTTATTGCAGGGGTAACTGCCATAAGTAATAACATAGCCCAATATGGAGTATCTGCGATAGCAGCCATAAATGTTCCTATATTATTTGTAAAAAACATCTGAGATATAGCAGATATGCACCCCATTAATGGATAGCAAACAAATGAAATTAAAATTATTAATAATAAGTCTTTTAAATGTATCTTATTTAATCTAAATGTTTCCTTTATATTTACTTTAGTAACAACAACATAAATTATTGCAGGTACTAAAAATAAAATAACGTGATTTAAAAATTGCATTACTCTTATATCGTTTATCCCCATTAACAAATATGTTTTTATTAAATATTCAGGTAAAAATATTGTTAATAGCACTAAAATTAAGAAATATATGTTAGATCTTTGTAATTTACTCATCTCTCTCTCCTATTTTATGAATAATTCTTGTATACTAAGGAAATAATTATATATGAAGCGAGACGCTTTTTATAATCGCCTCTCCCCCATTTTATTTATATACGTTTCAATCCCTTTTGTGTTTATATTAAGCATAAGAGGGATTGTTTCACTTTTAATAACTAATTATCCTTTAAAATTTCCCTTCTAACTAAATCTAATGCTGTAACAGTAGCTTTAGTTCTTACATTATGCCTATTTCCATTAAATATATATTTAAATGCTTTTACCTTTCCTTTATAATATAGCCCTATATATACTAATCCAACAGGTTTTTCTTCTGAACCACCACCAGGGCCTGCTATTCCTGTTGTAACAACCGATATATCTGAACCAGTTCTTTTTGATATACCAATAGCCATTTCCTTTGCTGTTTCCTCACTAACAGCTCCATAAATATCTAAAGTTTCCTTCTTTACATTTAGAGTTCTTTCCTTTGCTTCATTAGAATAAGTTACAGCACCTTCTAAAAACACCTCAGAAATTCCTGGATAATTAATTAATCTGCTAGCTATCATTCCACCTGTACAAGATTCAGCTGTTGATATGGTAAGTTTTCTATCTACTAACAATTTTCCTAGAACTTCTTCAATTGTTATCTCTTCACCCTCTCCATAGCAATCTAAATTAAATACTCTTTTTATTTCCTCTTTTACAGGCGCTATAAGTTTTCTTCCCTCTTCTTCACTCTTACCTCTAGCAGTAATCCTAAATATTACATCATCTTCCTTTGCATAAGGTGCAACTGTTGGATTAACTCCATTATTAATAAAATCTTTAATCATATTAGCTGCTGTACTTTCTCCAACACCTAATACTCTTAATACTTCAGATACTATAACTCCATTACCTTTATCTTTTAAATATGGCTTTACATAATTTAAAAACATAGGTTTCATTTCTCTAGGAGGTCCTGGAAGTATAACAGCCACTTTATCATTCTTCTCTAAAATCATTCCTGGAGCTGTCCCATTTGGATTTGCTAAAACTTTTGATTCTTTAGGAAAATAAACTTGTTTAAGATTACTTTCTGTCATTTCCCTATCTAATCTTTTATAGTAATTTTTTAATTCTGTAAGAGATTCTTCATGTACCTCTAAGTCAGCATTAAAGTACTTACATATTGTTTCTTTAGTTAAATCATCTTCTGTAGGTCCAAGTCCACCAGTACATATTAAAATATCACTTCTCTGAAATATTTCTCCCATTGCCTCTAATAATCTATCTTCGTTATCACCAATTACCTCTTGGCGGTATACATCTATTCCTAATGAAGCTAGTTCTTTAGATATGAATTGTGCATTAGTGTTTATAATATCGCCTAATAGTATCTCTGTTCCTACAGCTAATATTTCTGCCTTCATTAAAACTTCACCTCTTCCTTTTATTAACATACATTATAACACAAATAATTTAAGGGAGTCATAGACTCCCCTAAACCTTCAGCATATGAGCTATCCCTAATAATAATTAGGGATAGCATATATAAAAAATTCTTTTCCCCACTACATTACTGTGTAAAGTAAAATAGTTTACAACATTAATTAATAAATAGTTAAGAAAAATATGTATGAGGAAAAAGAATTTAGTACTTATATCTCTAACATATGTAGTACCTAGCAAAATTATTCACAAAAGTATTCTACCAACCTAAATTTATTTTTTTATTAATATGACTTGTATCATTTATATACTCAAAGTGAAATTTATCCTTATAACAATTAATTTTTGTAAGAGATGCTTGTCCCATTATTTCTTCATAAAATCCATTTCCTTTATTAAAGTAATTCATTACAGCTTTTAATGTCATACCATGAGCTACAATTAATATATTTTTATTTATGCTATTTTTTAATATATTATCTAAAGCTTCTCCTACTCTCTTATATAGATTTCTTAAAGATTCTCCACCTGGAGCCTTTATATCCATATTCCCATTAAAAATTTCTTTTATTTCTTTTCCTCTTCCTACCTTTAATAGTTCCTCTTCTGTATACCCCTCATATTCCCCAAAACTTATTTCTTTAAAAGCATCTACTTCTATTATTTCTATATTTCTACTTCCCCTAATTATATTAGCTGTTTTTCTTGCCCTCTCTAGTGGACTAGTGTATATAACATCTAATTGAAGACTATCTACTCTTTTTTTCAACTGCTCTGCCTGCTCAATTCCATGATCAGTTAAATCAGAATTTCCAGACCCTTGTAACCTTTTATCTAAGTTCCAAACAGTTTGTCCATGTCTAGTTAAATAAACTGTAACCATAATAATGTCCCTCCCAATAGTAAATCCCAATAGCATTTACTATTGGGATTATTATTATAACTACCTGCTCTCTATTATAGCTAATGCAACTGCACCAACTACTCCTGCATCTGAACCAAGTCCAGCAGGAACTATTTGACAACTTTCAGCCATACTCTTAAAGCATCTCTTATTAACGACCTTTTTTACAGTATTGAAAACTATATCTCCAGCCTTTGATACTCCCCCGCCTATTATTATCATCTCTGGGTCAAATGTAGCTATTGCATTTGCTACACCAATTCCTAGATATGTTAAGGCATTATCTATTATATCTTTTGCAACTTCATCTCCAGCTTCCGCTTCTTTAAATACTTCATATGAAGTAACAGTATCATACTTTTTCAAGCTCGTCTCAACATTAGTTGAAACTGCTTCTTTACCTTTTCTAGCTATTGCTGTTCCTGATGATATTGCTTCTAAACATCCTAAGTTTCCACAGTTACATCTAGGTCCGTTAGGATCTACTGTAGTATGTCCAATTTCTAAAGCATTAGATGTATGACCTCTGTATACTTTACCATCCAATACTGCTCCTCCACCTACTCCAGTACTAACTGTAAAATATACTATACTATCTTTACCTTTTCCAGCACCAAACATATACTCTCCTATTGCTGCAGCATTAGCATCGTTATCTAAGTATACTGGAATATTATATTTTTCTTTTAACGGTTGTACTAAATTGTAATCTTTAAATGGAAGATTTGGAGTTGTTATTATTATTCCTTTCTTCGCATCTAAAGGTCCTGGTGAACCTATCCCTATAGCCTCTATTTCATCTATTGAAGTACTAGATCCAACAATTACTTCATCAATTGATTGTACTATTCTTCCTAATACAGCTGTTTCTCCTTCTTCAGCTTTAGTAGGTAATACTACATTTGCTAATATATTTCCTTCTATAGTTGATATAGCTGTACTTATTTTTGTACCACCTAAATCTACACCTATTACATACTTTTTCATGATTTCCTCCTCATATGGTAAAATATTAAAGGGTTTATATTATTATTCTAAATCCTTTTAAATAATAAATAAACCCTATAAATATAAATTATTTTCTTTTATATGTATTAATATAATAATTTCCTAGATTATCGTATCCTTCTTCTTTAATATTAAATGAACTCCCCTTAAGCATTGAATTAATAATATCTATATCATGTTTATTACTGTTATCAAATTTAATTGTAAAAACATCATCATCTTCAACTATACCTAAATAATCATATATATTACTATAATCACTTAGTCCAATTTGGCCTTTTATTTCCATCCTATAATCTGACATAATCTCCTCCTAATGTACCTATCTCCCTAATCTATATAAGTATATTCTACAACTATTTTTTTATTCTCCTCACATAACTATTTTCTCCTATGTATTTACTTATATTCACAATGATAACAAAAATAGAGGGTGTAAAATTTACCACCCTCCATAGATATTAATCTTCATTTTTCAATTCTTTTTGCGAATTGGCCTTCTCTACTATTTTTATTGCTTCTGTAGGTGGAACCTCTTCATATTTTTCTATTTTCAAATCAAAGCTTCCTCTACCTTGAGTTATAGACCTTAAATCTGTAGCAAACTTAAATAACTCTGCCATTGGTGCTTCCACAACAAGTTTCTGAAGTTTACCACATGGCTCCATTCCTAGTACTCTTCCACGCTTCTTATTTATATCACCAATTACATCTCCCATATATTCTTCTGGGATTAAAATTTCTATGTGCATAATTGGTTCTAGCAAAATTGGCTTTGCAGCCTCTAAACCTTTTTTATATGCAATTGATGCAGCAATCTTAAATGCCATTTCAGAAGAATCTACAGGATGATAAGAGCCATCATGTAATGTTGCTCTTAAGCCTATAACAGGATATCCTGCTAAAATACCATGCTTTATACAATCTCTTAAACCCTTTTCAACTGCTGGAATAAAGTTTCTAGGCACTACTCCTCCTACTACCTTATCTACAAACTCTAAATCACTTTCCCCATCATTACGAGGCTCAAATAGAATTTTTACATCTCCATATTGACCATGTCCACCAGATTGCTTCTTATGTTTTCCTTGTACATCTGAACTTCCTTTTATTGTTTCTCTATAAGGAATCTTAGGTTTTCTAAGCTTTACCTCTACTCCAAACTTATTTTTTAACTTAGATGCTATAACCTCTAAATGTACTTCACCAAGTCCTGAAATTATTGTTTCTGCATTTTCTATATCCCTATTTACATTAAATACTGGGTCTTCATCTTGTAACTTACTTAATGCTAGAGATATCTTATCCTCATCCCCCTTACTCTTTGGTAAAACTGCCATTGACATTACCGTATTAGGGAAATTCATTTTATCATAAATTATTTTACAAGATTGATCACATAAAGTATCCCCTGTGGATGTATATTGTAACTTAGCTACTGCTCCAATATCTCCAGCTATAACTTTATCTGTTGGGACTTGATTCTTGCCTCTCATAAAAAATACATGAGTTAATTTCTCCATCTTATTTTTATTGGTATTTAATACAGTCATATCCCCATTTAATTTACCTGTAATTACTCTAAACAATGAAATCTTACCTACAAATGGGTCTGCTATAGTCTTAAATATCATTGCTGAAAAAGGTTTATCTTCACTTAATTGAATAAATTCTTCCTTATTTGATTCAATATTTAATGCTTTTTGTGGTATTGCATATTTAGGTGATGGGAAACATTCAACTATATCTTCTAACAATGTATTTATCCCTATAATCTTTGTAGCAGAACCACACATAACAGGGGCTATATCACCTGATGCACATCCATTGATTAAGCCTTCATATATTTCCAAATCACTTAATTCGCCCTCACTAAAATATTTTTCTAATAAAACCTCATCAGTTTCTGCTACTGCCTCCATAATCATTTGTTTACATTCATCAACTTTATCAACTAATTCTGGTGGAATCTCTACTACCTCCATCATCTTAGTTTTAGGATTATAAACTCTTGCTCTCTTAGTTATCACATTAATAACTCCATTAAAGTTATTTTCTTTACCGATTGGATATTGTATAGGAACAACACTAATTCCAAATTGCTCTTTAAGGTTTTGTAAGACCTTATCAAAATCCGAATGTTCTCTATCTAACTTATTTATAAAAAATGTTCTTGGTAACTTTATCTTATTACAATAATCCCATGCTTGCTCTGTGCCTACTTGAGTCCCTGCGACACCACAAACTACAATCATTGCAACATCTACAGCCCTCATACCTTGAATGCTTTCTCCAACAAAATCAAAATATCCTGGAATATCTACTAAGTTAATTTTTACTTTTTCCCATTCCAATGGAATTACTGAGGATGATAAAGATATTCCTCTTTTCTTTTCCTCTTGATCAAAATCAGATATTGTTGTTCCATCTTCAACTTTACCTAATCGATCCGTAACCTTGGAATAGTACAATAAGGCTTCTGTTAGTGAAGTTTTTCCTGAAGAACTGTGTCCTATAATCCCTAAATTTCTAAGATTGTTAATAGAATAGTTTTTCATTATTTTCGTCAAAGTATTAATATTAATTAACCTTTGACTTTCACCCACCTTTCCTATATATAGACTTTTTGATTCATATAAATCACGAGCTAACTTATACTATAATTTTTATGTTATCACTCCATAAAATAGTCCTTGCCTTATAATGAAACTAAGATATTACATTTTATATATTCTATATGTAATATTCATACCTTCTTGACTTATTTGAATTTCCAGAATTTTTTACCATAATTTTCTTTACGTATATTAAAAAAAGATTAAGCAAAGTTTGCTTAATCTTTAAAAACTATATATTCTTTTTAAATGCAAAAAATTTCATAAACACAAATGTTATTGGAACTCCAATTACTGCAGCTAACCCATAAGCAATTAACTTATGCAATCCCATCATATTAAATACTATGAAAACTACAATATTTTGAATGATAAAATTAGGGATATATGAAACTGCAAATTTAATGAATTTATTAAATTCTAACTTTTCTTTAAAGGTAACATAACTATTTAATATATACGATATTACTAAGCCTGAAATATATCCAAATATAAATGCAATATTCTCATTTAAAAAGCTAGAATATATGTATGAAAATATCACTCCATTAAATGTGTTTATGACACCTATAAAGACAAACATTATAAACTGTTTAGAAAAAAATACTTCTTTTATCTTATTAATTAAAGATTCCATACTAATTATCTCTTTCTTCATTATTTATTAATTTATCTGCTATTATAAATCTTGGTCTTTGCTTAGTCTCATTGTATATCTTTCCTATATACTCTCCAATAACTCCTAGAGATAATAATTGTATTCCCCCAATCATCCAAATAGATATAGTTATTGAAGTCCATCCAGCTTCAGTATTTCCTATAAATTTAACAATTAATGAATATATTAAGGCAATAAAACTTAGTGCAAATATAGAAAATCCTAATCCTGTTATTATTCTTATAGGCTTTATACTAAATGATGTAATTCCATCCCAAGCAAATGCAAGCATCTTCTTAAGAGGGTATTTTGATTCTCCTGCAAATCTCTCATGTCTCTCATATTCTACTACAGAATATCTATATCCTATTAAAGGAACAATTCCTCTAAGGAATAGATTTACTTCTTTAAACTGGCTTAGACCTTCTAAAGCCCTCTTACTCATAAGTCTATAATCCGCATGATTATATATTACATCTACACCTAACATATTCATAAACTTATAAAATCCAAGAGCCGTTGTCCTTTTAAAGAAAGTATCTGTCTTTCTTGAAGATCTTACTCCATAAACTACATCGCTGCCATTATAGTATTCTTCTACAAATTTATCTATTACATCTATATCATCTTGTAAATCTGCATCTAATGATATTGTCATATCAGCATATTCTTTAGCAGTCATAAGACCAGCTAACAATGCATTTTGATGCCCCTTATTTCTTGATAAATTAACACCACTAAAAATGTTATTTTGTTCATGAAGCTCTTGTATGATGCTCCAAGTTTTATCTTTAGATCCATCATTAACAAATAGAATCTTACTCTCTTCAGATACAACTTCATTTTTTATCATCACATTAATCTTTTCTAATAATCTTTTAGCAGTTTCATGTAGTACTTCTTCTTCATTGTAACAAGGGACTACTAAATATAAGATTTTTTTCATTTTCTAATCCTCCGCAAAGATTTTACTCTCTTCCAAAATAATTATTCTTTATAATTTTTTCACCTATCTCATATGACTTTAATAAGTGTTCTAATTCTTCTTCACTTTTAACATTTCCTTTAACTTCATTCCCTTTTATTATTGTAGCATCTCTATTTGTATTAACCAATACTCTTCCCATAGATGTACTTAAATACTTATCATTATCAATACCAAGTAAATATGCAATAGTAGTTGGGATATCTACTTGACCCCCACTTGCCTCAATAATACTTGGCTTAATACCTTTTGAATATATAATTAAAGGAATTTTATTATCATATTCTTTCCACCAGTTTCCTTCATAATCTAGTTTTTGTATATCATCATTATAATATTTATGAACTCCACCATGATCTCCATATAATACAATCATTGTATTATCTAATATACCTATTTCATCTAATTTCTCAAAGAACATTTCAATCTGTCTATCTGTATATCTTACACTCTCAAAATATCCACCTAAATAACTTTCATCAACTTCTTCAGGTAAGTCTAACTCTCTATACTTCTCATCAATTTCAAATGGACCATGGTTAGACATTGTAGGTGCTTGAAAAAAGAAAGGTTCTTGTACACTTTTCAATTTTTCAGAAACTTGTGTTAAAAAGCTTCTATCAGATAATCCGTATCCTACAGTCTCTTCATACACATAATCTCCAATATCCCATATAGTTTCAATTCCAAATCCATTTTTATGCAACTCTGTCCAATTAAATTCTCCAATTTCTTCTGCGTGAGATGATATTGTTTTATATCCCTCTCCCTCTAATATTCTAGGCAAGGAATTAGAATAAACATTCTCACCATAATTTAAGGCAGTAATTTTATCACCTAATGGATATATAGATGTATTAACCATAAAATCACAATCTATACTATTACCTGCATTATTTTGTTCATATATATTGTTAAAATACAATCCCTCTCTTGTAAGCTTATTTAAAAATGGAGATATCTCTTTTCCATTTACACTCTTATTTATAACAAAATTCTCTAAAGACTCTACCTGAATAAATATTACATTCTTTCCTTTCGCAACTCCACTATATTCATTTGGTTCTAAATCTTCTCTATTATAAGCTAACCACTCCTCTATCTCATCTTTTTCACTATTTGATAAAGGATTCATTACTTTAGATAAAGTTCTAGCTGACTCTATAAGATGATATCCTATTGGTCCTGATGCTCTTGCAGACATAAGTGTCGTCCATCTCTTAGTAAGCATTCTATTAGACCATCCACTAATACTTAACACATCTATACATACAAATGATATTAACAAAATAATTGCTACATGCCTAAGAGTAAAAAGGAACTTTCCAACACTTCTTGACTCAATACATCTTATCTTCTTTATGAAAACAAATAAAATTATGGCAACTATATCTATAACAAATAATAAATCTATAGCTTTAAATTGATATAAAGATTCCCCTACAGGATTAAATGTACCTGAAAAGAATATATTCTTTAATCCTAAAAAATCTCTATTTACTCTAAAGTACCATAAGTCTGCTATCAATAAAGTACTGAATAATATATTTAAAATAATATAATATACAATTTGCTTATTTCTTGAAAATAAATATCCAAATGAATAAAATAATAATATAAAAGCTAAGTTAACAAATATAAACTTAAAGCTTATATTACTAAATTTAATTTTATCTGCAGAACTTACTTCAACTAAAGTCATAAATATAAGAGACTTTAACAACATATCTATTATTGTAATAAATCTAAATTTACTTATTCCCGTTGAAAACACTTTTCTTTTATAAAATTTAATATCATTTATTTTATCCTTTAAATTCATAAATTGTTGACCTACCCTATCTCTTTACTATTTTATCTTTAATAAAATCAATTAGTTTAAATAAACTCCAAAGAACTCCTATAATTAGTAATATATCAAACACAAAATTAAATAGATATAATTGTTTAGCTGTATCCGCTTGACCATTTCCTACAAAAGGCATTGGGAACTGTATTCCACCTATTAACATTATCCCCCATAACAATAATATCTTATTTCTAACCTCTTCATTTCCTGAATTCTTTATAAACTTGATTAAAGATACTATAAATACACTTATAAATACTGCTAGTATAAACCATAACTTTGTTGGCAATTTTGTTTCTCTAAAATTAGACCACGTAGTAAATCTATTAAATTCTCTTACTGGTTCTTCACTATCAGCTCTATAACACTTTCCTAAAGATGTACTAGTAATAAAAGCTTTTCCTGCTGTATACTTCATTCCCTCTATTAATCTTTTAGGATGAGTCAAATAAAATTTAGCTAGCTTTCCATTACTTATTTTACTATAAAACTCTTCCTCTGTTATTGGAGTTCTAGGTACATATTTAACATATTCACTTGCATCTAAATAAGAATGTTTTCCTGCTTCTCCTGCCATATCTGGATTAAGTCCAAGATCTATTAAGTCCTGTTCAGGCGTTTCTGATCCATTAAGAACTCCATAAAACACAGAATTATATTGAGTATCTTTACTTATATTCTTATTTACCATATTTATTTGAACTGGATAGATTATTACCACAACTAAAAATACTGATAATAATATTAAATTCTTACGTGTTAATATATTTCTGTTATCCCAAAGAATCTTACATAACAGTATTACTACAAATGGTAAAGTGGTAAATACCTGCATCTTTGATCCTAAGAACATAAATGCACCTATATATACTAGAGAAATTTTAGATGCTATATTACTTTCGTCATGCCTTACATATTTGCAATTAATATAGTATAAAAATGTCCCTATAAATAGCAATAATGTACATAACATCATTGGTTCTCCATATAAACTATTAAACCACAGTATATAGTTTCCATCCATAAACACAAAAATGCTGACTAGCACAACAATAGTTAATTTAAGTTTACTTTTTATATTTAAGTTCTTTAAAATAATTGCAATAGAAGATATATATATTATTGCATAAGCAATAGCTAAATATTGTGTTTTAAATACTTCTTGCCCTAAAACCTTACATATGTAAGATATGAATGTTATTAAGTACCCCATACTTGATCCAAATAGTGTAATAAATAAAGTAAATATATTTGTATTAATCTTATAGTCCGTAACAATATAATCATAGAAACGTTTAAAATCAGGATTCATTTTATCTGAATCTAATAAAGATAATCCTGATAAACCCATAACTCTATCAAAATCTCCCTGATCAGCAACTCCAACTTGTGGATACTTAAATAATATATAAGCTATTAGTAAAGCTGATATTATAATAAAAGTACCTACGATATATTTAGTATAGTTATTTTTTATATTATCCATGACCTTCATTTATTTTATCCTCCATATAATAAACCACATTACATTTCATTATATCATTTTTAGCACTGTATTTTATTGTATGTTTATAAATATTTTCTTAAGTTTTGTAAGCCTTTATATAATAATAGCTATTTATGCTATAATTTTTATTGAATTATTATAAATTAAGGAGTATGAAATGAGTAAAAAGAAAAAAATTATATTATCTACATTATTATCTATACTCTCTATTGCAATTTTATATGGAATATTATTTTATTTTAGTTTTTTCCAAGGATTTGTAACAGTAAAAGATAATAAAATACAATCTAAATTATTACCTAATGATGACTTTAAATCTCCCTATACACCTAAATTAAACTTTAAAAATACGAAAGAAGAATTGGTTTACGATGTTAAAGTTAATATGTTAAGTAATATTGATTCTTCAATACCCGTCATAAAAAAATCTCAAAGACACTATATTCCCCTAGATTATGTATGTAAAACGCTTGGATATAATCTCAATAAATCAAATAATACTTTTACTATCTCAAATTCTAATCACACTATTACTTTAAATGAGACCTCTTATATAAAAGGAAATGAATCCTTATATTTAAGAGGCAATATATTAACCAATAATAACCAATATTTTATTTCTATATCAGATATAGAAGAGATATTTAATTTAATTTCAGTTTATACATTTGAAAATAAGACTATCAATATTTTAAAATCCCCCCAAAGTAATATACAAAATAATTCTTCTGAAAAAACTTCCAATGGAAAAATAGCTTTAGTTAGGTTAGAAGATTTTACAGCTGGTGAAGGAATATCATCAGAAGCTAATCAACCTAAGTTTAAAGCAATGGCAAACTTTTTAAATAATTCAGGAATCAAATATCATATTGCATGGATACCTAGATTTAAAGCCCCTAATGATAATATTGACAATGATTTATTAACTGTTGATACATTTGAAAATGCTGCTTTTATAAATCTATTAGATTACTTTATTAACCATGGTGCATTAATAGGATTACATGGATATACTCATCAAGCTGGAGATTCTAGAAGTGCTGTTGGAACTGAACTTTCTCGTAAAGTTAATAGCTCAGAAGATGAAACTAGAGCCGTAATCGAAAATGCTATCAATACTGCTACTGCATTAAATATACCTTTTGGTTTTTTTGAAAGTTCGCACTATAAAGCATCTTCTGCACAAAAATCTATTATAGAAGAATACTTTCAATATATTTATGAACCAAAGAATTATTTAATATATACTAAACTACAAAAAACTAAAAACAATAACTTATATATACCTACACCTTTAAGTTACGTAAGAGACTTAGATGCTAATCCAATAATAAAAATGCTAAATAAACCTACTCCTGGATTATTAGCAAGCTTTTTCTATCATTCTACAAAGGAATTAGATTTTATAGAAGTTGATACATCTAATAATGTATTTGATGTAAACTACTCTATAGAATCTCCACTTCAACAAATAGTAAAATCTCTTAATGAGAATAAATATATAACTACACATGTAACAGAGTTAAAAAATTAAGGAGCTATAGTTAAACTATAACTCCCTCTTTTTTTTAATAACTTCATTGTATATGCTTACACAAAGGTATCCTAATATTCCTCCTGATGTATCAATCATAACATCTTTAAAAGCTGGGCCTCTTCCAGGTATAAATGATTGATGAAATTCATCAGAACATGCATATAAAAATACAAGTATTACCGAATAAAATCTAGCTTTTCTCTCTATTACATATAAACTTATAACATTATATGTTAAGATAAACAAGATAAAATATTCTGTGAAATGTGCACCCTTTCTTATAATTAAAGTTGCTAACTCTCCAAAATACGTATCCAATTTTAATCCTAGCAAATTAAAAATATATAGTACAAATCTACTTTGTTCACTAGACTTATCTCCAGGCTGATGAGACATATAAAATATAAAAATCATCCAACCTAAAAATAACCCCCATTTTACTACTTTTTTATTCCTATCGCTCATATAAATCTCCTAGCATATAAATTATAAGTATAATTATACACTAGATATCATTTATTTTCTAATTTAGCGCTGATCTACAATATATTTATTTATATATGCTAATGATTCTTCTAGCACCTCTTGGCTATGCTCCATTGATTCAACCTTAATTTCTAAATTACAAACTCTTTGGTCAACTTGATACATTAACTCTTTTATATCATGTAGTAATTTTCCTTCATAAGATACTTGAATTCCATCCGCATCTATATATATCTTTTCTGGTGGTTCACCACATTCACTACATTTTGCATATATGCCTTCCTTCTCAACATCTCTAAATAGCTTAAAAGTATCATTATTACATGATGAGCAATTAGAGAGCATTACAAAGTCATAATAGCTAACATCAAATAAGTATTTAGATCCACACTCTTTACAAGTTACTTCCAAATTATTGTCTATAGTTTCGATATAAAACTTATTTCCACAACACCCTTCTCTTTGGCATACTACTGTCCTTATCATAAACTTCACTCCTTTTGAGCAATATATTTGAATCTCATCTTAACATTTAATATGATTGTTAATCCAAATTTATAACTACTCAATAAAAGTTTTATTGTTTATCTTCTTGTTTTATCTCAATTTCTATCTCTTTTATTTTTATATCTACTTCTTTAGTTTCTTTTCCAGATAATAATAATCTTCTCTTTTCTAACTTTAACTCTTTAAGTTTATCTTTCAATAGCTCTAATTTATGCACTTTATACACTCCCCACCCATAAGAGAATTATTTAATATCATATATTAACAAAGCTTTTAAATATATTTTTTATTGATAACGTATGCAGAAAATATCTATAACTAAATTATATAAAATACAAAAGCTATTGTATATAATTATCTTTAGTTATTTTATTCCATATTATAACACAATTATACCTATTTCTTTAAAATAAAAAAAGTGGCTGCGCCACGCTCCCTTCGGGAAACTTAATTGTAAGTAAAACCCCAAAAGCATAGGATTCTCAAAATCCTATGCTTAATTTCT
>NZ_JAHAIF010000056.1 GCF_018372875.1 Clostridium sp.
AATTTCCTTACCTTAAGTAAGAAGGGAATAGATATTTATTTTTCTGTGACTTGGAGCTTGCGACGGAACAAGCAAAATAAATATCCGCTACACCTTTTTTATTTTGGTATTATTGTAAGTATTAAAGAAATAATTATTAAATTACGTTGAAGACTAGGATGAAGTAAGTATCCTAGTCTTCTATTTTATTCATAAAAGGATAAAAGACTATTCTTGTTTGATAATTAATATTGCCTTGGTAAAAGTTATATATATGTAATTATTATTACAATTTAATTACAAAAATAAAATTGCAACAATAGGAAAATGTAAAATTTTTAAATATTTATATAAAATATTTAAAAATTACTAAATCAGTATTATTGTAACTATTAATAAATTAAACAATAACGCTTACATAGTAAAAATGTATAAATTATAATTATCAGCAAAAGTTGACTAAATATTCCATATAAATATAATTAATAATGATAAACTAAAGGAGGATGAAGATTTAGATGGAAGAGATCCGTGAAGAATTAGGTATAATTGTTGGGGACCTATACATCAAATATGGAGGGACAGAAGAAATTTTAAAATTAAATAGTATTTTAGATACTCTTGTATTATTAGAGATGAAAGAAATTAATAAGGACATTTGTGAGCTACAGACATCCGTTTAAGATATTTGTTTAGAGTTAGTTAGTAGATTCAATCTATTTACTAGCTCATTTTTTTATTTATTAAATGAAAAATGAATTAAATATATGAAATTGTACAAGATAAATTGTAATAGGTTTTAATCTAAAAGTAATAAGGAGGAAAAAAAGTGAAATATAGAGTAAGGCGATCTTTATTATTTTCTTTAGGTATGCTTATTTTAATCTTTATGCTTGGTACAAGTGTTCCTAGTGTTAAAGTTTTTAATATAGAGGAACAAACTTATAATGAAGATTATGCTAATAAAAAAATTATATATCTAACTTTTGATGATGGACCAAGTTCTAAGATAACGGATGGGGTGTTGGAGGTATTAAAAGAAAAGGATGTAAAAGCAACATTTTTTCTTATTGGAAATCAAATAAAAGATAGAGAAGATGTAGTAAAAAGAATTCATAATGAAGGTCATGGTATAGGCTTACATACATATAATCATAAATTTAAGTATGTTTATCGTAATGAGGATACATTTATAAAAGAGATGGTAGAATGTAGGAATGAGATAAATAGAGTAGTTGGAGTCTCTCCTAATATAATTAGATTTCCAGGAGGCAGCTACAAACACTTAAGTAAACAGTTTTTAGCTAAGTTGCATGATGATAACTTTAAAGTTTATGATTGGAACTTAGATAATACAGATGGAATGAATCAAAAGCTTGATCCTAATGTTTTATATAAGAAAGCTATTAAGGGAAGCGAAAATTTACATCCTATAATACTACTTATGCATTGCACAGATATGAATAAAAATACTTACAAAGCCCTTCCAGATATAATAGATTATTATAAGAATGAAGGATATCAATTTAGAATTATAGATGAAAACACACCAGAGATGTATTTTAGGATTAAATAAGATAGAAAAAGTACCGCATTATTAAAGTATATGCAGTACTTTTTTATCTGAAAATGGGCTTTAAAAACTTGTATTAAGAAGCAAAGTTATATTTTTAATTTTAAATAAAGTATTACTCTCAGTATTACAACTAAGCTCTCAATAATATGGAAGGCTAGCCACACACCAGTTATGCCTGATAATACAGATAGTAGAAAAGCCATAGAAATTATAACCATTCATCCCCTTAATAAAGAAATAATTTGAGCTAGGAGGGCTTTTTTCCATACAACTAAAAACATAGGAAGAATAATATTAAATCCTACAAATATTACAGCTATAAAATAAAGCTTTAAGCCGTCTGTTGTAATACTTTGTAATACAAGATTATTTTCATTATTAAATATTTTAACAATTAGGTCTGCTAAGAAAAATATAATTAGATAGAGTATGCATGAAATAATAGAAGTCAAAAAAATATAAAAAATATGTGGATGGTAAACAATGTTGTTAACCATCCACTATGTTAAGTATTTTTATAAATTTTTTAAAAAGTCAGCTACATATATTTTTGATTTAAATTTTTCTGGTGTATTTAAGTATAGATTCTCTAGTAAGAGTGAAACAGAATTAACTAAAGGAGTATTAGTAGTAAATTTAAAATCTAAAAAATTATTATTATTATTAACAACTAAAAATTCATTTTTTTTGCACCAACAATAAAATAAATTATTGTTAAATTTTGATATATCGGGAATAAGACAAATGTTATAATAGTCAGTATTTAATAAATAATCTATTAAACAAGATATATGTCTTTTAAACTGTTCCTTGGTAAGAATTAGTTTTGGTGCAATCTCTGATATACTTTCATATATAATAGTTTCTTTCTTTGAAAATTCTATAAGATCATTAATAGAGTAAAAATCTATATTAAAAAAGTTAGGATTCTTATACAATGAATTCTTAATAGATTTAAAACAATTGAAATAAAATTCCCTATCTATTTCATTATCAACTGAATTACAAAGTATTTCGTAATATAATTCATCGGTCATTATAGATGTTAGAGGAAAAGAACTACAGTTATAATAAGAATGTTTAATAGAATTTTTATTAGGTAGTTGAATGCTATTAACCTCAAATTTATCCAATATTTCAGAAATACTTATATTGTAGAAAGTTGGGTATGATCTAGAAAGCATATTTTTACCCCATACTGCATAAAATTTTATGCTAATTGGATCCTTAAATAGAGTACTATAAAACTGTGGTTCATTGTCAACTATTTGGCTTGAAGACATAAATACTCCATCATGCTCCATTATGTGAAAAGAATAATTGTAATAATTATCAAGAGAATCAACGAAATGAGAAAAATTACAATTTTTATGATTTATTAATGGAGATAAATATACTCCTAGCTTTAAACTATTGCTATTTGAATATACAAAGTCCAAATGACAGCCCATATCTAAGAGCATTAAAGTTTTTTTTAACCATTCATTTCTGAAATCTTTATTATCCATCATTAAATCTAATGTCTTACAAAATACAAATAATAAACTCTGAGGTTTTCCATATGAAATAGCAGAGTTCAGAAAATTAAGAATTCCTAAAAGTGAGTTTTTTTCATCATCATAAATTGATATTGTAGTTGAATATGTAGATCCATTATTAATAAGATTGCTATTAATTTGTTCGTAGTTATTAATATCATCAAAGATGAATTTTTTTATTGAAGCTATTAATGAAGAAGTATTACCTAATGAATTGTTAGGTATATGGTAAATTGATGAAAATAACCTTTCAAGAAATTCAATTTCTAACTCTTTATTTCTTTCAATTAAAAAATAAATAGCATTATCAAAGTAAGCGGCATTAGTATCTATTTTCCTTGAACCATTTTTCCATTTACTTACTAAGCTTCTATCTACATTTAGAGCTTGTGCCATTTTTGAAGGGGAAACCTTTAAACTTTTTAATAAATAGCTAAATCCATTAGAATACACCTTATATCCTCCATTATATAAAATAGTCAAAATTACATTATAAGGTAAATATAAGATATTATCAATATATTAATAGACAATAGTTGACAAAATACCTTTTTATTTTATAGAATTAAGTGTATAAATTGTGAAAAATTAGCACTCTTAATTTCACAAAGTGTCACAGTGAATAAAAATGACAAAGGTTTAATGAAAAGTTTATTTTTAATATAATCTTAATAATTACTAATAACTTTATGGATATTTTGGAGGAAGTTGCTTTGTAGAGTAAGGAGAATAGTATGAAAGAATTCAGTTTATTTTATATAGATGATTGCAAAATTAATCATGATGTTATTTCAGCATTTTTAAGTAATATGGATATTAGTGTTGAATACTTTTATGATGCAATAACAGCTCTAGACCACATTAACTTAAGAAGACCTGATATTATTATTGTTGATTATATAATGCCTAAAATGAATGGACTAGAATTTATTAAGAAGATTAGGAGTCTTGATATAAAGATACCTATTATTTTAATTACTGCTGCTAGTGATGAGTCTATAAAGTTGAAAGCACTAGAAAGTGGGGCTACAGAGTTTTTGTATCTGCCATTTAATAGATATGAGTTTATGATGAGAGTAAAGAATTTATTAGAATTAATAAAATATCAAAGAAAAGTTGAAAATAAAGCTTTGGTATTAGCTCGTGGAATAAAAGAAGCTACTAAAAGTATTATAGAACGTGAAAAAGAAACTTTAGAAGTATTAGTAGAAACGGCTAAAAAAAAGGATTCAGATACTGGAAACCATGTTGTAAGAGTAGCTAAGTATTCAAAATTATTAGCAAGAGCTGTAGGTATGAGTGAAGAAGAGCAAGAAGAAATATATTATGCAGCACAATTACATGATTTGGGTAAAGTTGGAATAAGTGATCGGATAATAAATAAAAGCGGGCAATTAACATTAGAAGAGTTTGAAGTAATGAAAACTCATACAATAATAGGATATGATATATTGAAAAATCGTAGCAGTAAATATTTAAAAAAAGGAAGTATAGTAGCTTTATCTCATCATGAAAGATATGATGGATTAGGATATCCAAATGGATTAAAGGGGAATGAGATACCTATTGAAGGAAGAATAGTAGCCATAGCAGACGTGTTTGATGCGTTATTAATGAAAAGAAGTTATAAAAATAGTTGGTCTATTGAAGAGGCAATAGATTACATAAAAGGAAAAAGAGGAACTCAGTTTGATCCTTATTTAGTTGATATATATATAGATAATATTGAAGAAATAAGGAGAATTAGTTATGAATTTAAAGATTAAATCCAATAATTATTGGATGAAAGGAATTTTTTTTATTGGAGTTTTTTCTATTCTAATACTAATTTCTATATCTTATATATCAATAGTAAAATTAAATCTAAATTTCAATGGGAAAAAATATATAAGGTCTATATCTGAAGCACAACTTAGTTTGGTAGAAAATAAATTTGAGACAAGTGTTCAATCGTTATATCTTTTATCAGATTTTATGGAGATATATAGTCAAGAAACTAATAAAGATAAAAAAAATAATCTATTGAATGATATATTAGTAGATACTAAATTTTATGATATTGGATTTATTAATTTAAATGGAGATGTAGTAACTGATAATAATTATGATGTTAAAAATAAAAAGTTTTTCCATGAGATTATAAATGGAGAAAAATACTATTTTGAATATGAATTTGATGAACAAATTAATGAATACATATTTTACATAGCTATACCTACATACCAAGATAAAAAGCTTACAGGAGTTCTTTTTGCTAAAGAGAGAGTTAGTGAAATAGAAGGATATGAAAGTTATGAGGAAGATGCTAGTGAATTAGATAGATATATTGTACATTCTGATGGAACTATTATTTATAAAGATGATTCTAGTAGTTTTGAAACTGGAGAAAATTTATTCAATGAATTAAAGAACTATAATAAGATTAATGAAATTTTAGATATACAAGACAAAATAAAAAATAAACAAAGTACAATTAACTTGTTAAATTATATAGATGAAACTAAAGTTTTGAGTATTTATCCCATTAAATATACAGAAGATTTTTATTCTATTATAGCTGTTGATTATAAATCTATTGAGAACAGTGCTATTGGTATTGAAAAAGGAAGTTTTATTTTAATAGCACTATTTTTATTTTTGACAGGATTTAGTTTGTTTGTATCACTAATATATATGGAAAAAAATAAGGAATTAAAAGAAGAAAATTATAGAAAGAAAAGATTTTTATCTAATATTAGTCATGAGATAAGAACACCAATGAATGGAGTTATTGGTTCTGTAGAGTTAGCTTTAAAGAATAAAGATAATAAAGAAAAGTTACATTATTATTTGAATAATACACTAATTGCATCTAATAATTTATTAAATTTACTTAATGATTTATTAACCATGACTAAAGGAAAATTAGGTGAAATTAGATTATATGAGGAATGTGTAAGAGTTAGAGAAATAATTCAAAAGGTAAACTCAATAGTTTTACCAATTTTAGAGCAAAAGAAAAAAAGATATACCATAGATATAAGTTCTTTAGAAGATATTAGCGTAATATGTGATGAAAATAAGATAGTACAGATATTAATTAATTTAATTATTAATTCATCAAAGTTTACTGAAGAGAATGGAAAAATCCATTTATCTATTAGACTTATAAAAATTAAATCTAATAACATCGGAAAATTTGTATTTTCAGTGCAAGATAATGGAATAGGGATGACAAAAGAATTTATGCATAAGATGTTTCTTCCTTTCACTCAAGCAGATGAGTTTAATTCTAAACATAATGGAGGAGCAGGTTTAGGGTTATCAATAACAAAATCAATTGTGGATTTAATGGGAGGAGAAATTGAAGTAAAAAGTGAATTATCCAATGGAACTAGCTTTGATATTACATTACCATTAAAAATTGTAGATTCTAATCTTATAAATGTAAGTTGTCACAAAAACTTTTCTAATATAGGACAAGGTAAAAGAGTATTGCTTGCTGAAGATGATGAGATAAGTAGAATTATAGAATGTGAACTTTTAAATAGCCTGGGATTTGAGGTGGATGCTACTATTAATGGAAAAGAAGCATATAAAAAGTTTATTGATTCAGATAAGGATTATTATGATCTTATACTAATTGACCATATAATGCCGGAAATGAATGGCTATAAGTGCTGTAATAAAATACGTAATAGTAATCATTGCAATGCAGAAAGTATTATAATATTCGGTATGACAGCAGGTTCATTAAATAAAGGAGAGAAGTTAATTAGTAAATCAGGAATAAATGATTATTTAACTAAGCCAATTAATAAAAATTTATTTATAGAAAAGTTAGAAAAATATTTTTAGTAAATACTTAGGTATAATTGAGGGGAATGAATAATGAAATTAAGGTTTATATGTTATACAGATGCAATGATAAGATTACAAGGAGATAAGGTATTGTTTCTTAACTTGCTGAAAAAGTTCAGTGAGAGTTATGGTGAGTATATTAATGAGATAGAATCTTTAATCAATAGTTCTGATTATATGGAGGCATATGAAGTTACGCATTTAATTAAAGGAACTGCTGCTAATCTAAGCATGAAAAATTTAGAGTTTGTAAGTGACAAACTTTGTTATGCATTAAGTAATGCCGATAAAATTGATATTGAAGTTTATTTAAGTAACTTTAAAAGAGAGTTCATGTGTGTTTTAGATGAAGTAAAGGAGTATTTAAGTGTTGGAGGTAACTTATGAAGAATGTTTTATTTTTGCTAAATAACTTACAGGGATATGTGCATATAATTCGTGAATTAATGGACTCTAATATCAATGTTAATATAATTAGCGCTTATAATACTCAGATTATTTCAGCTTTACCTAAGGATTTTTATGAAATAATAATTGTTGAAGATATTAATGAAAATAATTTTTCACTTAATTGTGCCAAGTTATTGAAAAGAACATGTAAGGAAAGTGATATAATACTAATTTCTGATAATAAGGGAGTTTACTTAGATACAGAAATAACAAAAATAATATCAAAAAAATTTTTTTTAGAGAGGTATAGAAAAGTACTAGAGTCATGCAAAATTAAATGGGTAGAGAATATTGATAATTCTAAAATAGAAATTAATAATTTTATTGAAGAAAATAAGAATGTTATTATAGTTGATGATGATTCAATATCATTAGCTATATTAGATAATATTCTAACTGTAGAGGGATATAATGTAGAGCATTTTGATTCAGCAAATGATGCTATAAGATATATAAGTTTTATTGAAAATAGTAAAAAGAAAGTAGATTTATTTATTTTAGACTTAATTATGCCTAATATAGATGGTTTTAAGCTATTAAAGAAAATACGAGAATATAATAATTTTAGAAATATTCCAATATTAATTGTGTCATCAATAAGTGATAAAAGAGTGGTAGCGCAAGCGGCTAAATATGGGGTAAGTGGATATATATTAAAACCGTTTAATAGGATTGATGTTAAAAATAAAATAAAATCAGTAATAAATCAATAGATTTAATAAAAGGAGTAGTTTAATACTACTCCTTTTATAGTAAGTGTATAAATGATATAATCTCTATGTAAATATTTACTTTATGTTTATAGCAAAAGATAATAGGGGTGTAATAATATGAGAGAAAAAACTAGCGAAGATAGTATCTATAATTTTATTACTAACGTCTGTAGAGAACAGGAAAGAAAAAATGGAATTATAACTGGTTGTGATACCAATTATATTGCAGAAGGTATGAAGTTAAAAAGGTCCAATGTAAGTGCCGTTTTAAATAAGTTATGTAGAGAAGAGAAACTAATAAAAATAAAAGGGAAACCTGTTATCTATAAAATAACTGAAGAATCATTAATTGAAAATAAGTTAGATAAAATTCATGTAGATGAAGTTTCTGTGTTTGATGAATTAATTGGAAGTGAAGAAAGTTTAAAGGGATGTATTTTACAAGCTAAAGCAGCTATAATGTATCCTCCAAGGGGATTACATACTTTGTTGCTTGGAGAAACAGGGGTAGGGAAGACACTATTTGCAGAAACAATATATAAGTATGCTAAATCAACTAAAGTATTAGATGAAGAAGCTCCGTTCATTTCTTTTAATTGTGCTGATTATGCAAACAATCCTCAATTATTACTTTCTTATTTATTTGGTGTAAAAAAGGGAACATATACAGGAGCCAATGAAGATAGAGATGGTATTGTAGAAAAGGCAAATGGGGGAATACTATTCTTAGATGAAATTCATAGATTACCTCCAGAAGGGCAAGAAGTTTTATTCTATCTAATTGATAAGGGGGAGTATCGTCCTTTAGGAGAAGTAGAAAAATATAAAAAGGTTGATTTACTAATTATATGTGCAACAACTGAAAAGAAAGAGAAAGTTTTATTAAGTACATTTAGTAGAAGAATACCTATGACTATTTCCATACCATCTCTTACAGAAAGAACATATAAAGAGAGATTTAAGCTAATAAGTGAATCATTTTATATGGAAGCAAAGAGAGTTAATAGAGAGGTAGTAGTAACTCCTGAAGCTATAAAAAGCCTTTTATTATACAATTGTACAGGAAATGTTGGACAACTTATGAATGATATTCAGCTTGGTTGTGCCAATGCCTTTCTAAGCAGTATGGTAAATAGAAATAAAGAGATAGTAGTAGATATTAATCAATTTCCTGATCATGTAAAAAGGGGAATATTAAATTATAAATCAAATAAAAAAGAAATAGATAAAATAGTAATTGAAAAGAGTTTATTTAAGTTTACAAGGGATAGGGAAAAGCCAATTGAATCTATAAGAGAATCGGAAGATAGTCTTATTACATTATATAACAATCTTGAAAATCGCATGGAACAGCTTAAGAATAGAGGTTTAAATAAAAATGATATATATATGATTATGAGCATGGATATAGATAAATATTTTAAAAATTATATATATAAAATTTCTACAGATATTAATAAAGAAGAAATATCTAAGATTGTAGATGGTGTTCTTATAAAGATGGTAGAAGATTTTATGGAATGTGTAGGAATAAGATTAAAGAGGGTATTTACAAAGCAAATATTTTATAGCCTGTGTCTTCATATTAGTACTTCTATTGAAAGAATTAAGCAAGGAAGATTTATTGTTAATCATAAGTTACAAGAAATACAAACAAATCATAGCAAAGAATTTGAAATGTGCTTAGAGTTGGCGCATAACATAGAAAATGTATATGAGATTAGTATTCCTAAGGATGAAGTTGCTTTTATAACAATGTTTATAACTGAAGAATATACAAATAGTAATGAATATGTGGATAATAAGCCAAGGGTGCTTATTGCTATGCATGGAGAGAGTACAGCAACATCTATGAAAAATGTTGTTAATAGGTTACTTGGGAGCAATAATACTTATTCGTATGATATGGATTTAGATAAATCTACAAAGGAAGCCTATGAAGAGATAAAAGAAATAGTTAGAAATATTGATGAAGGTTCAGGAGTAATTCTTTTAGTTGATATGGGATCTTTAGATAGGTTCGGAGATTTAATTTATAGTGAAACTGGAATAAAGGTTAAAGTAATAAATATGGTAAGTACTCTTATTGCCATAGAAGTTGCAAGAAAAGCACTGATTAATAACGATATTGAAGAAATATATAGGGAAACTATTGATAATATTAAATATACATTTAGTTATGATGATACAAATTATAATAGACATGAATATAAGAAAGAGAATATAATAGTTACTTTGTGTATTACTGGCGAAGGTGCTGCAGTTAAGCTTAAGAGCATGATAGAAAATAATAAGATAGTTAATGATAAAAACATTGATATTTATGCTATGTCTATACTAGATAGAGAAGATATGTTAATTAAGATAAAAAGACTTTCCAATGAAAAAAATATTATAGCTATTGTAGGCAGTATAAATCCAGATATATATGGAATACCATTTGTTCCATCAAGTGAATTATTTAGTAATGAAGGATTTAATAAAATAGAAAAACTTATTGAGATGGAGATTTCTAAGTTTACACCTATAAATAAAGATAAAGATGATGCAGAAGATATGTGTGGCAAAATAATTGAGGCATTTAAAGGGGAAATAAAAACATATGATTTAGCTTCTACTAAAGATGCGCTAATTCAATTTATTTATAATGTTGAAGAAAAGTTTGGATTAACTATGAATTTAGATACCATAGTAGGTGTCATAATGCATATGATATCTAGCATTGATAGAATTAAACTTGGAGAACATGTGGAAAAGCATATAGATAGAGATATACTTTCAATAGATAAAGAAGAGATAAGTAAAATAAAAGAAGTTTTAAAGCCAATAGAAAAGAAATGTGATATGAAATTTGTTGATGATGAAATTTATTATGTATATACATTAATTAAAAACCTATAGTATATGTGTATAAAATAATGTGTATATTTAAAATTGTGATGTGTATATTTTGGATTTGATCAGTATAATTAGAAAATGCATGTGAAATTAATAAAAAATATTAATATTTAGAGATGTTGTAAATACAAGGTTTACAGCATCTTTTTTATTTTTTATATAAGAAAAAATAAAGTGGTAGAAGTGTATGGCATGAATATTGCTGTATAAAAATAATGTAAATGATATCATTAACGTTTTGTTTGGAGGAATTATAAATGAAAATTTTATTGGTTTGCGCAGCTGGAATGTCTACAAGTTTAGTAAAGAAAAAAATTGTTGCGGCTTTTGGTCCAGAAGAAGAAGGATGGACAATAAATGCAGAAGCATATGAAAAACTAGAATCAGTAATAAAAGATTACGATGCTATATTACTAGGACCACAAATTGCTTATAAAAAAGATCAACTTTTAGAAATAGCTAACAAGTATAATAAACCACTTAGTACAATAAGCCCAGTTGATTATGGTATGGGCAATGGAGCTAATATATTAAAACAAATTAAGAAAATGATTAATAAATAGTCTTATATGATGGGAGGAAATAAAAATGAATAGTTTTATGGAAAAATTAGAAAATGGGTTAAATAAATATTTAATGCCATTAGCAGACAAAATAAATAGAAATAAAGTAATGACAGCAATTAAAGAAGGTATGATGTCTTCATTACCTGTAACATTAATAGCATCAGTAGCACTTATCTTAAGTAATTTTCCATTTTTAAGTGATTTTGCACCAAGCGTAGATGCTATATTAAAGAAGATATTTGCACCTATAAGCCCTATTACATTGGGGTTGTTGGCAATATATGTAATTATAGGTACAGCAAGAAGTTACTCTAAGCAAAAAGATATAGATCCACTTTATGGTATTATGTGTGCTTTAGCTTCATTTTTATTAGTAACTCCATTTACAGCAGTTTCAGATGTAGTTGTAAATGGTGAAACTATTAAAGGGGCAATTGTAAATGGACTTATTCCAACTAATGTATTAGGAGCATCAGGAGTGTTCCCAGCATTATTAATTACTTTTATATCAATAAGCGTTTTAGCATATTTGCATAATAAAGATTTTACAATAAAAATGCCAGACTCAGTTCCTGAAAATGTAGCAAAACCATTCTTATCAATTATTCCATTTGGTGGTGCTATATTAGTTGCACTTGCTATTAGATTAATATTTGAAATGACTTCATTTGGTACATTACAAAACTGTGTTGATACAATTATTACAAAACCATTCTTAAGTTTTGGTAATAACATATGGGTATTCTTATTTATACTTATCGTAGCTCAAGTACTTTGGTTCTTTGGAATTCATGGAACAAACTTAGTTTTAAATACTGTATGGCAACCAATTGCAATGGTAGCAATGGCAGCAAATTTAGAAGCATTTAATGCAGGAGAACCATTACCATATGTTTTAACAGCAGCATTTACTTGTTTTACAGGACAAGCTAAATTATCAGAAATAGTTGCTTTATGTGTTGTAGGTAAGTCAAAACAATCAAAGGCTATAGGTAAATTATCATTAGTACCAGCACTATTCAATATACACGAACCATTTGTATTTGGTTTACCAGTAATCATGAATACTACATTAATGCTTCCATGGATATTTGTTGAAGCACTACAAGCTGGATTAGCATATTTATTAGTAAATTTAACAGGAGCAATTCCAATATTCCAAGCACCATGGACTTGCCCTCCAATTATACAACAATTAATTGCAACTAACTTTAATCCTTGGTCTGTAGTTATAACAATAGCAACTTTTGTATTAGGATTTGTTATATGGATACCATTCATGAAATTATTAGATAAGCAATACTTAGCAGCTGAAAAAGAACAATAAACTTCAGGAGACTCTGTATAAGCACAAAACTGTTTAGAACAAGGAGAAAATATAATGGATCAAGAATTAATAGCACTAAATTTAATATCGAACTCTGGAACAGCAAGAACAAAGGCATTTGAAGCACTTCACAAGGCAAGAGAAGGAAAATATGAAGAAGCTAAAATTTTATTAAAAGAATCTGAAGAAAGTTCTTTACTTGCCCATAATGCACAAACTGAGTTATTACAAGCAGAGGCGAATGGAGATAATTCTAATTACAGTATTATTATGGTTCATGCTCAAGATCATTTAATGACATCTATTTTAGCTAAAGAGTTAATAGAAGAAATGGTAACAATGTATAAAGAATTGAAAAAATAAAATAACTTTAAGGGGTAGAACTACATTTTTAAAGAATTTAATGTATTTTCTATTCCTTAAAAGGCTATATAAATAAGTATTTAAGGCGGTGTAGCAATGAATAAAGCAGAATTACAAAAAATATTTGATGATTTAACATTAAAAGAAAAAATATATCAACTAGTTCAATTATCAGGAGAATTTTTCAAGTCAGACACTTTAGCAGTAGGGCCAAAACAAAAGTTAGGGATAGATCAAGAAGTAGTAGATAATGTAGGATCAATATTTAATGTATTTGGAGCAGAGCAATTAATAAAGATACAAAAAGAATATTTAGAGAAGAGCAGACATAAAATTCCGCTATTATTTATGGCTGATATTATAAATGGCTATAAGACAACTTATCCAATACCACTTGCTTTAGGATGTACATGGAATCCTGAATTAGTAAAAGAAGGTATGAGTAATACAGCAGAAGAAGCAGCAGTTACAGGAATTCACATAACATTTTCACCTATGGTTGACTTGGTTAGAGACGCTAGATGGGGAAGAGTAATGGAGTCTACAGGTGAAGATAATTATTTAAACTGTGAATTTGCAAAAGCATTTGTTGAAGGATATCAAGGAGATTTAAATCCAGATAAAAATATAGCATCTTGCGTAAAACATTTTGCAGCTTATGGAGCACCAGAAGGTGGCAGGGAATACAATACCGTTGATATGTCTGAAAGAAGATTAAGAGAAGATTATCTGCCAGCTTATAAAGCAGCTGTTGATAGCGGATGTGAGCTTGTTATGACATCATTTAACACAGTTGATGGTATACCAGCATCAGGGAATAAGTGGCTTATGAGAGATGTGTTAAGAGAAGAATGGGGCTTTAATGGAGTAATAATTTCAGACTATGCTGCAATTCAAGAACTTATAGCTCACGGAGTTGCAGAAGATGATAGAGAAGCAGCAAAGCTTGGAATAGAAGCTGGTGTTGATATAGATATGAAGACACCTGTTTACTCAAATCAGCTTGAAGGTTTAGTTAAAGATGGGGTTATTAGTGAAGAACTTATTGATGAAGCAGTGTGGCGTATTTTGAATCTTAAAAATAAGCTTGGATTATTTGAAAATCCATATAGAGGAGCAAATATTGATAAAGAAAAAGAAGTAATCTTATCACCAGAAAAGCGTAAACTTGCTAGAAAAATTTCGGGAGAGTCAATAGTATTACTTGAGAATAATGGTGTATTACCACTTTCAAAGGATAAAAAGGTTGCTCTTATAGGACCATATGGTGAAAGTAAAGTGTTATCTGGTTCATGGGCTATTAACAGCGATCCAAAGGATGTTACACCACTAATGGATGCGATAAAGGAGAAGCTATCAGAAGGAAATTTCACTTATGCAAAAGGGTGTGAAATGATTGAAGATAAATCTATATTAGGTGGATTTGGTAGAGCTGTAGAAGAAGAAAAAATAGAAGTTGATCCACAAAAAGATATATATGAGGCAATTGAAGCTGCTAAAAAATCTGATATTGTTATTATGGCTTTAGGTGAACATCCTCTTCAAAGTGGAGAAGGTGGAAGTAGAACAGAATTATCTATAGAAAAGATACAGTTAGAATTATTAGAAAAAGTAAGAGCCTTAGGAAAGCCAGTAGTATTAGTTATATTTAATGGAAGACCACTTGTATTAACTGACGTAGTAGGGAAAGTTGATGCCATTGTAGAAGCATGGTTCCCAGGAACAGAAGGTGGAAATGCAGTTGCAGATGTTCTATTTGGAGATGTGAATCCATCAGGAAAATTAACTATGAGCTTCCCAAGAAGAGTAGGGCAAGCACCTCTTTACTATAATGAATTTAATACAGGAAGACCTGCAAAAACTTCTATTCATAACTCAAGATTTACTTCTAGATATATAGATGTAGAAAATAGTCCATTATATCCATTTGGATATGGATTATCTTACACTAAGTATGAGTATAGAGATATTAATTTAAATTCAGATAAACTAACTAATGATGGTGAAATAATAGCTACTATAAAGGTGAAAAATGTAGGTAGCGTGGAAGGGTTAGAAACAGTTCAATTATATATTCAAGATATAAAGGGCAGTGTAGTAAGACCAGTTAAGGAACTTAAAGGATTTAAGAAGGTAAAACTACAACCAGGTGAAGAGAAAGAGGTTAAATTCACAATAAATGAAGAAATGCTAAGATTCTATACTGCTGGTATGGAATTTAAATCAGAACCAGGAAAGTTTAAACTATATATAGGATGTAATTCATCAGAAGTTAAAGAAACTAACTTTGAACTACTTTAATTAAGGAGGAGTTAATATGAGTTTTCCAGAAGGATTTTTATGGGGAGGAGCAACAGCTGCAAACCAATGTGAAGGAGCATATAACGAAGGTGGAAGAGGATTAGCAAATGTAGATATAACACCACATGGAAAGAATCGTTTTACTGTTATGCTTGGTTTAGATGATACGTTAGATTTTCATGAAGGAGAATACTATCCAGCTAAGGTTGGTATAGATATGTACCATCATTTTAAAGAAGATATAGCTTTATTTGGAGAAATGGGCTTTAAGGTTTATAGAATGTCTATAGCTTGGTCAAGAATTTTTCCAAATGGAGATGAAGAAATTCCTAATGAAGAAGGGCTAAAATTCTATGAAGACCTATTTAAAGAATGTCATAAATACGGAATTGAGCCTTTAGTTACAATAACACATTTTGACTGCCCTATTCATCTAATTAAGAAATATGGTGGATGGAAAAATAGAAAGCTTGTAGGCTTCTATGAAAATTTATGTAGAGTTTTATTTACAAGATATAAAGGGTTAGTAAAGTATTGGTTAACTTTCAATGAGATAAATATGATACTTCATGCACCATTTATGGGAGCTGGATTACTAATTGAAAATAAAGAAACAGAAATGAAGGATAAATATCAAGCTATTCACCATGAATTAGTAGCAAGTGCTTTAGCAACAAAAATAGCTCATGAAATTGATCCCAATAATATGGTTGGATGTATGCTTGCTGCAGGAAATACTTATCCTTACACTTGTAAACCAGAGGATGTATGGAAGTCAATGGAAAAGGATAGAGAAGGTTATTTCTTTATAGATGTACAAGCTAGAGGATATTATCCTAACTATGCAATAAAGGCTATGGAAAGAGAGAATACTATGCCAAAGATGGAAGAAGGAGATAAAGAATTATTAAAAGGTAACACTGTTGATTTTGTATCCTTTTCATATTATTCAAGTAAAGTTGCAAGTACTGAAGAAATGGCTCCAACTACAGAGGGAAATGTATTTGCATCTGTTAAGAATCCATATTTAAGTGCTAGCGAGTGGGGATGGCAAATAGATCCACTTGGATTAAGAATCACATTAAACTCTATTTATGATAGATATCAAAAGCCATTATTTATTGTAGAGAATGGATTGGGAGCTAAGGATGTAATTGAAGAGGATGGTTCCATTAACGACGATTATCGTATTGAATATATAAGAGAACATATTAAAGCTATGCATGATGCTATTGAAATAGATGGAGTGGAACTACTTGGATATACAACTTGGGGATGTATTGACTTAGTTTCAGCTTCTACTGGAGAAATGTCAAAACGATATGGTTTTATATATGTAGATAGAGATGATGAAGGAAATGGAACTTTAGAAAGAAGAAAGAAAAAATCTTTTGATTGGTATAAAAAAGTTATTTCATCAAATGGTAAAAACTTGGAATAATATAAAAAGTAGTTCATAAGTTCTTAAGCTTATGAGCTACTTTTTTATTCTTTAGGAAATTATAGCTTCAATTAAATTTTGGATAACTTCAACAATTTAGCGATACATTAGTTCATTTCTTCCTAAAGAATAAAAAATAAAATATATGCCCCTGCAAGATTTTCCTCAGGCAAGCTTCGGAAATGCAGATGGGCGAAAAAATATATATTTATTTGTTAGTAGTGGTAAAAAGTTTGGGAGTGCAGTTACAGTACAATAGCAGAACACAAAAAGTAAGTTTTGGAACCTGTGGTATAGGTAAAAAAGTGACTTCTTCACCAAAGCGTGGTGAGGGCACTTTTTAACGTCTAGAAAGTATAAAATTTTAATTAGCTATAAATCAAAGAGGTTATTACAAGTTCATTAAAGTTATATAAAATAGTGTAAGATTTAATTAAGATATTCGTTATTAATAGTAGAGGCCTCTGGAAAGGAGTTTTTGTATGAAAATAAATGAAGAAAATTATTTAATAGAGCTCTGCAAGAAAAATGAAAAGGCATTAGAGTATATCATAGACAAATACTCTGCTATTGTAAACGGAATTGTAAGAAAGGTATTACTTCCTTTAGAAAACAATGGGTTAATAGAAGAATGTATATCAGATATTTTCTTTAGTGTTTGGAACAATATAGATAAGTTTAGAGGAGAAAATGAAAAATTTAAAAATTGGATAGCAGGAATTAGTAAGTACAAGGCCATTGATTATTATAGAAAGTATAGTAATGAAAAGTATAAGACAAGTGATATAGATAAGCATACTTTACAGAATAATAAGTCTATAGAGGAAGATATAATTATAGGAATTGAAACTAGAAAGGTATTGGATTTAATAAATCTTCTTAAGGAACCAGATAAAAGTATATTTGTTATGAAGTTTCTATTTGGATATAGTTCTAGAAAAATATCAGAAAAGCTAGGTATAGGGGAAGGGACTATAAACACTAAGGTGAGTAGGGCAAGGAAGAGGCTTAGAGCTAAGTATACTACTTTAGAGGAGGTAGAAAATTATGAGCAATGATAAAGATATATATGAAGTGCTAAATGATATAGAATTTGATATAACCTCAGAAATGGAAATACCAATGGATGATATTAAAAAGAAAAAGCTTAAGAAGCAGCTAAAGAGTAGTGTAAGAAGTACAAAAATGTCAAAGATATTAAAGATTGCTTTAGTAGCTAGTTTGGCAGTTGTATTTATGTTGGTTTCACCAATGGGAGGGGATGTAGTAGCTAAGATAAAGGAAGCTTTGTTTTTTAATCCAGGTTTAGGGGTAGTTAGTACAAATGAGGAAGTATACGTATTAAAGGAGCCTATAGCAACTAAAATTGATGGAAAAGAAGTTTTGATAAAAAGTGTAATTAGCAAAGAGAATGAAGTAAGTATAGGGATTTGGATAGAATATAGTTCTAATAGTTCAAAAATAGAAGAAGAAAAGTATATAAATTCTTTAAAAGATAAGTTCAGTATAAGACTTCCTAATGGAGAGTTAATAAAAACAGAGATGTATTCAATAGGAAGTGGTGGCATAAGGAGTTCTTTTAATCAAAGTTATAAAACTGAAGGCATAGTTAAAGAGTTTACTTTGGTAAGTGATAATAAAGATGTTATTAGTATTTCATTAGTAGAAGGAGATAAGTTATATAAATATAGTGATGTTGGAGGAAATAGTAAAGATAGTGGCATTATGATTGGAGGTAATAAGTATATTTTTGAAGGAGACACTTATATATCTATATGGAACAAGGAAGATATTAATATTCAATCTAATATTTTTTATCCTAAAGATTACTTTTCAATTTCAGACGATAAAGGTAAAACTTATAATGTAAATTCTTCTACCTACTCAGGACAAGGAAATGAGTTTGTAATAGATGGAGAAGTAAGATCAAATTTAAATATTAATATAAATAGGGTAGAGGTAGACTATAACTTAGTAAATATGCCAAAGATAAAAGTTAAGATTCCTGAAAAAGGAGAAACAATAGAGATAAATAAAGAGATTTATTTAGAAGATATAGATGAAAAAATTTTATTAAAGTCCATAAAAGGAACAGAAGAATCAGTAGAACTATATTTTGATGTAAACAAATTTAAAAAGGAAGATTCGCAGATAGTCTTATTAAATGCGAGCTTCCGTAACCATGGTTGTATTGGTTCAGCAGATGGTTCTCCTATAATTATGAATTTTGATTATGAAGACTTAAAACTATCAGAGAAAATAACTGGAAGGTTAGATTTCGAGCTTGGTGGAGTAGATTTATATAAGATTGGAGATTGGAACTTTACAATAAAATAGTTTTTTAGTAATAAAAAGAGATAGAATAATTTATCTCTTTTTATTTTTTAGAAATCATAATTTGTTATTCTTGCTTTTTATATGTATTTAAATAATCAGTTCCCCATATCTCCATAGATTTAATAATAGGTTTTAAAGAAGCTCCAAGAGGACTTAAACTGTATTCAACTCTTGGTGGAACTTCAGGATAAGCTATCCTAATTACAATACCATCATTAACCATAGACTTTAAATTTTGAGTTAATACTTTTTGACTAATTTGAGGTAAACTTTTCTGAAAGTCACTATATCTCTTTGTACCAGTTAATAAATCTCTTAACAATAATATTTTCCACTTGTTACCTATTAATCCTACAGTTGTAGCAACAGGACAAATGGGTAAATCATTTTTTGAAATCATAATTTTATCTCCCAGGTTTAAAATTTTAATTCTTACCAAAAAGTGCGTATCGGATAAAAAAGTGCCTACTTCCAAAGGTAAGGTTTTATTATTATTATAAAGGAGTATTAGAGACTATACAAACAAAAGGAGAAACAACATGTTAAAAAAAGATGGAGAATTATTACTTGAAGAGTTTGCAATGGAGGCTTATCCAAAGAGTATTATAAAAGTTTCTGAAGGAATTTATCATGTTATTGGATATGGGCATAGTAATTCTATAGTAATTGAAGGTAAAAGTTCATTAATTCTTGTGGATACTTTGGATTCAAGTTATAGAGCAAAAATAATGAAAGAGGATATAGAGAAGATAACTAAAAAGCCAGTAAAGACTATAATTTATACTCATGGTCATCCAGATCATAGGGGGGGAGCAGGAGCTTTTAAAGACACTGTTGAGGAAATTATAGCTTTTGCACCAAAGCGAGCTGTTTTAAAATATATGGACAAGATATCAGATGTATTAAACAGACGTACAGCAAGGCAGTTTGGATATGAATTAACAGATGAAGAGGTTATAACGCAAGGTATTGGAATAAGAGAAGGACATGCTATTAATGAAGGAAAATATGATTTTATTCAACCAACAACTATATATAATGAAGATGTGGTTGAGCGTGTTATTGATGGAGTATCATTTAAGTTAGTATCAGCAGTAGGAGAAACTGATGACCAGTTATTTGTATGGCTAGAAGATAGTAAAGTATTATGTTGTGGAGATAATTACTATGGGTGCTTTCCTAATTTATATGCTATAAGAGGAGGTCAATATCGTGATATTGCTACATGGGTAGATAGTTTAAAGAATATCTTATCATATCCTGCAGAAGCTTTATTACCAGGGCATACAAAACCAATTTTCGGATATAAAAATATCCAAGATATTTTGGGAAATTTTACAGGAGCAATTGAATACATACTTCTTCAGACTTTAGATTGTATGAATAAAGGTATGAGTGAAGATGAAGTTGTGGCAAAAGTTAATCTTCCTGAGGAATACAAAGGTAAACCTTATTTAGGAGAATTCTATGGAACAGTAGATTGGGCCGTACGTTCAATTTATGGAGGATATATTGGGTGGTTTGATGGAAATCCTACTAATCTTAATCCACTATCAACAAATGTATATTCAAGAAAAATGGTAGAATTTATTGGAGGTGAAGAAAAGATTATAAATGAAATAAAAAATTCTTTAAATAAAGAAGAATATCAATGGGCAATTCAGCTTTGTGATTTAGTTATAGATAAAAATAGTGAGGCTAAGAGGCTAAAGGCAGAAGGTCTTATGGGATTGTCAAAGTTAATAACAAGTGCAAATGGAAGACATTATTATATAGCTTGTGCTAAAGAACTTATGTAGTTTTAAAGATAAAAGGTTATTGCAAATTGCAACAACCTTTTATTCTATGGGCTATTTTAATTCTCTTCCATTGTTTTTAATAACATTTTGATACCAGTAGAAGCTATCCTTTTTAATTCTTTTCATACTTAAAGTATCATCATCATTTCTATCTACATAGACAAGACCATAACGCTTTCTAAATCCTTGAGCAGAACTTAATAAGTCCATAAATGACCAAGGACAATATCCAAGCATTTCAACACCATCTTCGATAGCTAAAGCGCAAGCATTTATATGGTCTCTTAGGTAATCTATACGGTATTTATCATGAACTTTTCCATTTTCTAAACTGTCAGGAGTTCCTAATCCATTTTCAGTGATTATAAGTGGGAGACGATATCTTTGCCAGTATTCATTTAAAGCTACACGTAAACCAGAAGGATCTATTGCAGCACCATATTCTGTTGCTTTAAGCTGTGGATTCATAGACATTTTAAATAATCCATACATGTTAAAATCTACAGTGCCTTCTCTAAGTCCAAAAGGATGTTCAGCATCTACAGGTAGTGCTTCAGCACAATTTGTTCTATAGTAGTTCACTGCTATGAAGTCCATCTTAGCCTTCTTTAAGATTTCCTTATCACTTTCCTCCATATGAGGCATAATGTTTCTTTCTCTTAAATATTGCATGTAGTATCCTGGATACTCACCAAATTGATGCATATCAAGCATATAGTAAACCTTAAAATTATCATTCATTCTTGCAGCATAAATATCTTCAGGCTTACAAGTAAGAGGATATGTTACAGAAGATGAAACAGCAGCCCCAATCTTACTTCCAGGAATTATTTCATGACAAGCATTAACAGCTAGAGCATGTGCTAAACACATGTTGTAATCCATTTGTGCACGCATTTTATCAATCTTTAATGGATCAGTTTCATCATAAATATTTATTCTTTCTTCAACTCTAACAATAAGGTTTTGCTCATTATGAGGTTGCCAGAACTTAACTCTATCTCCAAATTCCTTAAAGCATACTTTAGCATAACGTTCAAAGGCAAATACAGTTTCTCTACCTTCCCAACCATTATATTTTTCAACTAATGCAAATGGTAAGTCAAAGTGATATAAAGTTACAAAAGGTTCAATTCCGTTTGTCACTAGTTTATCTATAACCTTATTATAGAAGTCTAATCCTTTTTGATTAATTTCACCTTCACCATCTGGAATGATTCTAGCCCATGAAATAGAAAATCTGTAAGTTTTCATTCCAAGTTCCTTCATTAAATCAATATCGTCTTCAAAGTTGTGATAAAAGTCTGAAGCTACCTTTGTATCAGCTTGAAAGTGAGATTTTTTAAATGAGTTGTAGTCAGCTACAGTCATTTTCTTTCCGTCTTCATCCCATGCACCTTCTATTTGGAATGCAGAAGAGGATGCACCCCATAAGAAATCTTTTGGAAACATTGTATTCATATATAAGTCCTCCTAAGTTGTTTTAGTCTTTAATATCATCAAATCCTACGATATAGGTAAGTATAGCAGAGCCAAAGAATGCTATAGCACATCCACCTAAGTAGCTTAAGAATGCCATAGTACCAGCTTCAGCATATACAGGAAGTGTTAAGATACCTTGGTTAGCAAAGGCATTACCATAAGCACCACCAAGTCCCATAACTCCACCACCTATAGCTCCACAGATAACAGCAAGAATCATTGGCTTTTTAAGTCTAAGGTTAGTACCATAAATAGCAGGTTCAGTTATACCAAATAATGCAGTAACACTAGCAGACATTGCTATAGTTTTTAAGTTCTTATTCTTAGTTTTAAAGAATACTCCTAAAGCAGCACCAGCTTGTGAGAAGTTTGCAGCACCTGCAAAGGCTAAAAGATTTTGTCTTCCAGTTGTAGCAACATCATTTATTCCAATAGGTAATAAAGCTCTGTGAGCACCAAATATAACAAGAACACACCATAAACCACCAATGAAAGCACCACATAATACTGGACTTAATCCATAAATGTATTTATAAGAGAAGTTAATAGCATTACCTAAATATATTCCTATAGGCCCAAATATAAATAGTGTAGCTGGTAACATAACTAGTAAAGATAGTGTTGGAACCATTATGATTCTAATAACTTCTGATATATACTTTTCTAAAAATCTTTGAACATATGAAAGTACCCATACAGCAATAATAATTGGAATTACAGATGATGTATAAGTTGCTTTTGTAACAGGCAATCCAAGGAAGCTAACCGCAGCATCACCTATCATAAGTGCTGTAAAAGCAGGGTAGCATAAAGTTGCGCCTATAACCATAGCTATAATTTCATTAGCCTTAAACACCTTAGCAGCAGTGTATCCTAAGATAATTGGCATAAAGAAGAATATAGCATCAGATAAAGCATTTAAAATTATATAAGATTGAGATTCTTTTATATTAATACCATATTTATTCATATAGAACATTGCTAAAACTGATAATATTCCTTTTATCATACCAGAACCAGCTATGGCAGGTATAGTAGGAGTGAATATTCCAGCAACTGCAGTTAAAATTTTATTAATAGTACTTTGTTTTTCTTTAGTTTTAATAGTAGATGATGATATATCTTTTTCTGGTACAAGCTTAATGAATTCATCATAAACTTTAGTAACCTTATTTCCTATAACAACTTGAAACTGACCCATTTTTTCTACTACTGTAATGACCCCTTCTGCTGAAGAAATTTTTTCTTTATCAGCAATTGATGTATCATTTAGTTTTACTCTAATTCTTGTCATACAGTGGGATAAATCATTTATATTATTTTTTCCACCTAAACCAGACAAGATTTCCTCTGCCGTCTTTTTATAATCCATAAATAATTTCTCCTTTTCATTTTTGATAATGATTATTATTTCATAATTATTATCTTGTGTCAAATTCAGAGTATATTAATAGGATATATAAGGTATATTAAAAGAATAGTACTTTTTTAATTATTTACTAACTTGAGTTCTTTACCAATGACTATACATTTAGAGTCATTTCCATGTCCTATTTCTTCCGTTTTAACTATAGGCATATTTTTATCATTAACAATTTCTTTTACTAATTCCTCAATAGTAGGATTATAATTATTTTTCTCCATTTCAGTAAAAGTTCCAAGTATAATTCCGTTAATTTCTTTAAATGTTCCTATAAGCTTTAACTGAGTTAAAAAGGTTCTCATCTTAGCAACATCACCACCAAGACTTTCAAGTAAAAGTATTTTATCTTTAAAGCTAGGCATATATTTAGTGCCAGCTAGTTTTAAAGTACACCTAATATTGCCTCCAATAACTACGCCCTCCATAGATTCTCCTTGAACCCATTTATAATTAATATTAAATAGATCATTATTAGAATCTTTAATAAAGTTACTAAATCTATATAAGTTTTCTTTGTTAGTTACAATATGCCTAACTTGATAAAGGTAAGAAGGGGAACCAGCTTGAGAATATATACTATTTAGCATTACTGATAAATCACTATATCCAATAAAAGGTTTAGGATTATTTTTTATAACATTAAAATCTATATACTCCAAAACTTCGTTAGCTAAATCCCCACCAGAAACATCAAAAATTGCATCAATTGCAGAATCTTTATACAGCTTCATTAATTCTTCTCCACGTTCCTTTCCGCTTCCACTAGAAAGTCCATCATCCTTAACATAAATAGTTGAAGATAGGATTACATTTAACCCAAGAGAGCTAAGAATCTCTAAAAGTTTATCTATTGTAGGTCTTGCACTTTCTTGAAGACCATTTGAACAGCTTATTATTGCTACGTTTTTCATTAAATTCACCTTCTTATAAAAGTTTTTATTTTATAATATCATAGTTTGTCATTTATCATATATTTTTATTGATAGAATGTTAAATAATTGTATAATAGAACTATAATTTACAATCATTGGGGAGGACTGAAAATGAGTAATTTAAATAATTTAAGAGAAGTCATGAAAAAAGAAAATGTAGATTATTACATAATTCCAAGTGGAGATTCACATCAAAGTGAATATGTTCCAGAATACTATAAAGGAAGAGCTTATGTATCAGGCTTTACAGGTTCTGCTGGTATTCTATTAGTTGGATTAGAAGAAAGTTATTTATGGACTGATGGAAGATATTTTATCCAAGCAGAAAAAGAACTTAATGGTTCAGGAATTAAGCTTATGAAGATGAATATACCTGGTTATCCAAGCCTACTTGAGTGGATAAAGAATAATATTAAAGAAGGAAAAACTTTAGCTTTTGATGGAAGCATAATATCTGTTAATGAGTATAAGAATTATAAAGAGTTAGCTAAGAAAAATGGTTTTAATATAAAGATGGATAAAGACTTTTTAAATGAAATTTGGAGTGATAGACCAGAACTTTCAAAAGAAAAGATATTTATCCATGATACAAAGTACTGTGGTAAATTTGCTAGTGAGAAGTTAGAAGAAGTAAGAGCAGAAATGACTACTTTAGAGGGGGAAAATTATGTAGTTACTTCATTAGATGATATAGCTTGGTTATTTAATATAAGAGGAAATGATATAGCTTATAATCCTGTAGCTTTAGCTTATGCTTTAATAAGTGATAAGGAAGCGGTTCTTTATATTAATGAGGAAAAGGTAACTAATGATGATAAGAGAACATTAGAAGCACAAGGTGTAACTTTAAAATCATATAATGATATTTATGAAGATATAAAGAATGTAGTTGGGTCTATTATTATTGATGGTGCTAAAGTTAATGGAAAACTTTATTCTTTAATTTCAGAAGATGTAAAAATAATAGAAAACTTAAATATTACAACATCTCTTAAGGCAGTTAAGAATGAAGTTGAAATAAAGAACATGGAAGTTTCTCAAGTGAGAGATGGCGTAGCTATGGTTAAGTTTATTAAATGGCTTAAAGAGAATGTAGGAAAAATAAATGTGACTGAAATATCGGCATCAGATAAGCTTGAAGAAATAAGAGCTAAGGGAGAGAATTTTAAGGGATTGAGCTTTAATACAATAGCTGGTTATAAAGACCATGCAGCAATGATGCATTATTCAGCTACAGAAGAAAGCCAATATGAATTAGATAGTGAAGGAATGTTACTTATAGACTCAGGAGCTCAATATTTAGATGGAACTACTGATATAACAAGAACATTTATATTAGGACCAATAACTGAAGAAGAGAAGAGGGATTTTACTTTAGTATTAAAATCTCACATAGCCCTAGCTACAACTATTTTCTTAAAGGGTACTAATGGATGTAACCTAGATGCTATAGCTAGAAGACCATTATGGAGGTATGGAATGGATTATAAATGTGGAACAGGTCATGGTGTTGGATTCTTTTTAAATGTCCATGAAGGACCTCAAGGAATAAGGCCTTTTGGTAATACTATAGCACTTGAGCCAGGTATGATACTTACAAATGAACCAGGAGTTTATAAGGAAAATAAACATGGAATAAGAACAGAAAATACCTTATTAGTTACTAAGGCCTTTAAAAATGATGAAATGGGAGAATTCTATAAGTTTGATACTATTTCATATTGTCCAATTGACTTAGAAGGGATAGATGTTTCTTTATTAGATGAAGAAGAGAGGGAATGGCTAAATAATTATCATAGAACTGTTTATGAAAAGTTAAGTCCATATTTAAATGAAGAAGAGAAGAAGTTCTTGGAAAAGGAAACAAGAAGTATTTAAATAATAGAGATGAAAAAGAGAAATCCCCATGGATTTCTTTTTTATTCTTTAGACCAATTATAAAATTTAAATTAGCTATAAATCAAAGGTATTATTATATTTTCATATTAAAAAATATAAAATAAAGGATAGTAATTTTATAATTTCCTTACCTTTAGTACGCAAAATAAATATCCGCTACACCTTTTTTATATTATGGAACAATAGAAAATAAAGAGTTGTTACCTTAATTCTTTATTAAATTACTATTTATTTTTTTTAAAGTGGAATAAACTAATGTATAATTAAAAAATGGAAATAATGAGGAAAGTAGGGGGATTATGAATAAAACAAGTAATGAAAAAAATAAAAATAAAAAAAGGATTTTATTTTTTATTGGATGTATAGTTGTATGCTTTCTGGGAGGAGTGTTTCTTGGAAAAACAATAAGTCTTAAGAGTATAGGCTTTAGACCAATTGATTTTTTTATAATATTAATATCTTTGTATGTATGGATGTTTATATCAATTAATATTCATGAATTTGGTCATTTTATTTTTGGTAAAAAAGCAAAATATAAGTTGATTGGATATTCAATTGCTTGTTTTAATTGGTTTTACGAAAATGGAAAAGTAAAATTTTATTTGAAATTTAATAAAGAAATTGGTGGATTATGCTGCATGATGCCAACTAAAGAGAGTAGTAGAAAGGATCATCTTTTATTTATTTCTGGAGGAGTTATTTTTAACTTTATAAGTATATTACTTATGTTGTTTGGAGTGTTTTTAATGCCTTCTGGAAAAGTGCTATTAAAAGGAATATTAATTGCAGGAATAGTTGTAACTAGCTTGTTAGCAATAATGAACTTTATTCCAATAAAATCTATAGGAATAGCTACCGATGGTAATATTTTTTGGAGTATTTTAAGAAATGAACCTTCAGGAGAAATTTACTTAAAAATTTTGGACGTAACTAATAAATTAAGAGGAGGATTGAGCTTTAAGGACTTGGACTTAGATTCAAACCTTAATATTAAAAGTAGTGAAAAAGTAGATGTGGCAACAATACAAATAGTGTTATATGAATATTTTAAAGATTTGGATTTAGACAATATAGAAGAAGTGAAAAACAAAATAAAGTTTTTAGAAAATCATATTGATATTATTCCAGAGTACTCAAGACCAGGATTTTATAACGAATTTATATATTATTATTCTGCAATAGAATTAAAAGAAGAAAAAGCAAAAAAATATTTTACGAAAACTAAAAAGTTATTGCTTAATGATAAAGATATCAATGGTAGAAGAACTTTAGCGTCTTATAAGTTGTTTATTGAAAATGATTATGAAGAAGCAAAAATATGTTGCTTTGATGGATTATCGGTAAAGGATAAGTTCCCATTTAAGGGACAAGCATTATTAGAAGAGAAACTTATTATGGGAATATTGGATAAAGTTAATGGAAGGAATAATAATGAATAATAAAAAATACATTTTTAGAATTGATTTAATTTTAATAGGGATATTAGGAATAGTAGATAAAATATTTAATCTTTCCTATAATACTGACTACAATTGAATTATACATGTTTTTTATAATAAAAAAGAAGAGGAAGAATAGAGAATTTAATGATTTTAATACAGTGATTTCATAGCATTAATATTTGTCCACTACAGATAATATAAATGTAATCAAAATTGAGGAGGGATATATTATGAGCAAACATAATTGTCACTGTCATCATGATAAAAATCATGAACATAACTACCATCATAACCATGGGGAAGATGATTTAAACTGTAACAGAGGAAGCATGGTAAATATCTGTAATTGTGGATGCGGACATGGAAAAGATGAAAAACCAAATCCAAAGAGTGCTACAAATAATCAATGGTCTTAAAGGCTGGTAATTAAAAAAAGAAAAATGGTAATGCTAAGAAAAAGCATAAATAAAATAAAAGCTACAAAACAGGTTGTTTTGTAGCTTTTATTTTATAAAAAATTATCTTTTTGCATAGTAAGTTATATTATTATCTCTGTGTTTATTTATTGAGTATTCATAAGGTCTTCCATTAGTTAAATAGCCTGTATTTTCAATTTGAAGAGCCAAAGAATCCTCAGGTAGCTGCAAATATTCACAATCTTTTTTAGAAAGCTTTATAGCACTAATATTTTTGATAGCATGACTTACTTCATAATCAAAGGAGTTTTCTACATAATTAAGTAAACTATGTAAACAGTCTTCTTCCTTTAAGTCAGGCAAAAGAGAATAAGGAATAAATGTTTCCTCTGTATGTGATGGAGTTGTAGAAATATATCTTATTCTAATAATAGACCAAACTTTAGATCCTTTATTCAACTTTAACATGTTACATATCTTAGGTGTAGCTACTTCTAATCTAAATTTTACTACTTTAGATGTAATGGAACTTTCTCCATATAATTCAAGTAAAGATGAAAAATTTAAACTATGATTAGATGGTAAGGAATTTATGTAAGTTGGACCACCATGAATTCTTCTTAGGTATCCTCTTTCAATTAGAATTTCAATAACTTTTCTAATAGTATGTCTATTACAGTTATACTTTATAGCTAATTGATTTTCTGATGGCATTCGTTCATCAACTTTATATTTTCCTAAGGTAATGTCTTCAATTATATCTCTAATTATTTCCTTACTTTTCAACAAAACCACCTCGTAAATGCTATATATTTCATATTTAATTTTATCATTAGTAAAATTTATTGTATAGACAAATAGTTACTGTGGAATAAAAATTATATAGAATAAAATTAAAGGAAGGGCAGGAGGTAATGGTATGGAAAAGAAATTTATATTTCCAGAAAATTTTTTGTGGGGATCAGCAACATCTGGACCACAATCAGAAGGACGTTTTAATAAAAAACATGATAGCGTGTTTGATTATTGGTATGATATAGAACCTGATGCTTTTTTTGATAAAGTAGGACCAAACGTTGCGTCTAATTTTTATAATAGCTATAAAGAAGATCTAGCTATGATAAAGGAAATTGGATTAAATTCTTTTAGAACATCAATCCAATGGACTAGATTAATAAAAGATTTTGAAACTGCAGAAGTTGATGAAGATGGTGTAAGATTCTATAACGATATGATAGATGAATGTTTAAAGAATGGACTTACTCCAATTATGAATTTACATCACTTTGACTTACCTGTTGAATTATACAAAAAGTATGGTGGATGGGAATCAAAGCATGTAGTTGACTTATTTGTTAAGTTTGCAGAAAAGGCATTTGAGTTATTTGGAGATAGAATAAAGTATTGGACTACATTCAATGAACCAATAGTAGTAGTTGAAGGGCAATATTTATATAAATTCCACTATCCGTGTTTAGTAGATGGTAAAAAAGCTGTTCAAGTTATGTTTAATATAAACTTAGCATCAGCAAAGGCTATTGAAGCTTATAGAAAAGGTGGATATAACAAGGATGGAGGAAAGATTGGTATAGTGCTTAATTTAACTCCTTCATATCCAAGATCAGAAAGTAAGGAAGACTTAGCTGCAGCTAAATTTGCAGATGATTTCTTTAACAATTCTTTCTTAGACCCAGCTATAAAAGGTAAGTTCCCAGAATATTTAGTTGAAAAACTTACAGAAGATAAGGTTTTATGGGAAGCTACAGAGGAAGAAATGGATATAATAAAGAACAACACTATAGATTTCTTAGGTGTTAACTATTATCAACCAAGAAGAGTTAAGGCTAAGGAAGAAGCATATGACGAAACTTTAGGTTGGATGCCAGATAAGTATTTTGATAACTACATTATGCCAGGTAGAAGAATGAATCCATATAGAGGATGGGAAATCTACCCTGAAGCAATGCATGATATAGCTATGAATGTAAAGAATAATTATAACAACATTCCTTGGTACATTTCTGAAAATGGAATGGGCGTAGAGGATGAAGATAGATATAAAAATGAAGATGGAATAATAGAGGATGATTATAGAATCGACTTTATTAAAGAACATTTAGAGCACCTTTATAGAGGAATAGAAGAAGGCTCAAACTGTTTTGGTTACCATACATGGACACCAATAGACTGTTGGTCATGGTTAAATGCCTATAAAAACAGATATGGATACATTTCAGTTGATTTAGATACACAAAAGAAGACAATTAAGAAGTCCGGAAGATGGATTAAAGAAGTAACTGAAAATAATGGATTTTAAGAAGTACTAGAGAAAAAAATGAATTAGATACTATAGATAAAGCTGCCTGAAAGGGCAGTTTTTTGTTATATACTTAAATATTTTGTAAGAAATAGATTAAGAGGTTATGTGTTAAAATAAGGAATATAAAGCAAAATTATTATACAAATTATATTTATAATTAGTAGTACTGGTACGCCAATAGTAAATTTCTTATGCTTAGTTTTATGTCTAAATGTATACATACCTATAATAATTCCAAGTGAACCACCTATTAGGGCAGTAAGCATTAGTGTATTCTCACTAATCCTCCATCTATTTTTTACAGCTTTTCTTTTATCTAAAAACATTAATGTAATTCCTATTAGATTGATTAATATAATATAATTAGCTAACAACTTAACCATAATTCACCTCTGCAAATAATTCTAAAAACAGCATACCATAACTTGCCAGATAAAATAAATAAAAAAAATTTTTTCTTACAACAATCGACAAACTTTTCGGAAGAAATATGATAACGTTATAATTGAAGTTAGGGGAATTAATATAAATATATTAATAACTTTCAATTATAAGTATAAAAGAAGAATGAGAGAGAATACGGGAAAAGTTCTTATAGATAAAACTATAAGAATTTTTTGTTTATAGAAATAAAAAATAACAAGCTTTAGAGGCTTGTTATTTTTTTAATATAGGGGGATTCATATGGTGTGTGGTCCATATGAATTTTATAATTTATGATTTCATTAATATTATGGACAAGTTTAAAGGTTTTATTCATAAAAATAAAAAATAAATAAAATTTTATATGAGATATAGTAATAAAGGCTATAAAGGAGTTTATTGTAAGTGCTAATTATATCTTTAAATATAAAGTATTTTTATATGGAAACATATTGTTATTCCAAGTATTAACTTATCTTCTCAGTTCAAAGAAAAACTAGAAAGTAAATTAGAGTTATTAGTAGCTGAATCTGTCCTTAAAGGAATAAGTAAGGAGGAGTTTTTTAATATGTTTAATTCAGTTTTTGCTAGTATGAATGGAATTATGAATAATTAGGGGGAATAATTTGTGATATATATTTTACTATTTAGTGGACTAATAGTTTTATTTACTATGTATTTTATAAATTCATCTGCCACAAAGCCCAATAACAATGTAGTAATTGGTGTAACCTTACCATATATGCAGTTGAAAAATGAAAAGGTATTAGAAATAATTAATCGATTTAAGAAAGAAAATAAGTACTTAATGCTTGCTTCTGCATTATTAAGTATTCCAATGATATTTATAAAAAAATATGATTCTTTTATAATAATATATTTTTTAATATGGACATTTTCATTAATTGGACTTTCGGATTTATTAATTAAAAAGTATATTAGGATAATGATGGAATTAAAAAGAAGTAATGATTGGTATGTTGGAGAGAAGAATGTAATTAGAATTGATACTAAGGTAACTAATTTAAAGGAAAGTATGCCAGTATCAGTATTATGGTTTATTCCTTCTATACTCATTTCTATAATATCTGTGGTAAGAGCTTTTTTAAAAAGAGAGAGTATAGGAGATATTACCGTATATATAGCTTTAATAGGATTATTAGCAATATTAATTTTTATATTTTTATATAATAAGTACAGTAATATGAGAAATAATGTATATAGCAATAATTCAGTAGTGAATATTTTGTGTAATAGTATTTACAAAAAGAAGTGGTCACTTTGTTGGATTGGGGTGTCAACATGTAATAGTATAACTTTTGCTTTAATAATTGAAGGGATAATAAGAGGGACAAGCTTAGGAATTGTATTATGTATAATAGGAATATGGATTACAGTTTTTTCAGTAATTATGATAATATACACTGAAGCAGATATAAAAGAAAGTATAAATAAAGTTGTATATGCATCAGAGGAGAGGTTGTTTACTGATACAGATGAGTATTGGGAAAAGGGATATTATTGCAACCCTCATGATAACAGAATTATGGTTGAAAAGCGTATAGGAACAGGAATGTGCTTCAACTTAGGAAATAAAAAGGGAAGAATTTTAAATTATGTCGGGAACATATTTGTAGTAATTCTTGTTGTAGGTATATGTATATATTTATTAAGATTTGATATTAGTGGATTTAAGATGAATATAAATGATAATATGATAAAAATAGAGGCACCATCTTATGAAATAGAATTTAATATTGATGATGTGGAAGGCGTGGAATTAATTAACGAAATGCCTAAAGCTACTATTAAGACTAATGGGATAGGAGGGAGCCATTATAGCATTGGATACTTTAAATTAGAGGGATATGGTAATACACCTATATATATTTATAGAAATAGCTCTCCTTATTTAAAGATTAAGTTAAAGGATACCTATGTTTTTATAAATGGGGAAAAGCCAGATATAACAAAAGAGTATTACGTAGAAATTACGGAATCAATAAAAAGATGAACTACCTTTGATAGTAGTTCATCTTTTTATTTGCAGTATATAATAAAGAAATATATATTTAATACTTACTGGTTTTTATGTATAATTAAATAAATTTATGAGTTAGATAAATAGTAATTTAAAGGGTGGATTTAATTATGTCAATTATATTAGATAAATTTCATTATATAAATAGTATAGAGAAAACAGGAGATTTCACTAAAGATGTATGTGAGCTTCTTGAAGTAAATAATAAGAATAATACTAAAGAACATGTATTAGAAGTTGCTAAAACAAGTTTAAAGTTAGCTGATAGGTTTCAGTTAGATTCTGAAATATGTTATAAATCAGCGTTACTACATGATATTAGTTCAATAATAAAGCTAAAGGATATGATTGTGATAGCAAATGAAAATAATATGTCCTTAGATATTTCTGAACAAAAGTATCCTTTTTTGTTACATCAAAGAATTTCTAAGTTAATAGCATTTCACTATTTTGATATTACAGAAAAAGATATATTATCTTCGATTGAATGTCATACTACATTAAAAAGTAAACCTAGTAAATATGAAATGGTCTTATTTCTTGCTGATAAAATATCATGGGATCAAGATGGAGAACCACCATATATAGATATTATAGAAGAGGGATTAAGTATATCATTAGAAAATGCATGTAAAAATTATATTAACTATGTATATGAGAATAATATGCTTCTATGTCCGTATAAATGGATGAATGAGGCATACGAGTATTTTGTGAATATATGATTATTTCTAGCTTGTAGTATAATCTTTTAAAAATAATGAGTCAAAAGGATTGAGTTATCCATCCTTTTGACTCATTATTTTCTTCTAAATGTATTTCCGATTTTATCTTTTAACACTTTAAACGCTTCATTAAATTTCTTAGAGCTAGCACTTGGATATGCTTTAATAATTTGCTTATGAAAGAAGTTGACTTTTTCAGCATATTTATCATATTCAACCTTTAATGAAGATAACTTTTCCTTTATTAAGTTTAAATCAGTAGAAGATAATGAAGAGGTCTTTTCCTTTATTTGGGTACTTAATGTTTCCATTTCTTCTCTTATTTTTGTCATAAATTTTAATATCCTATTTAAATCAAGTACGTTATAGGTAGAGTATACAAAATCAAATATAAAAATTATTGAAGCTATAATTGATAAAACAATTGTAGTTGTATTTCCTAAGTTAGATATAATATTGGATATGGGAGCATGTATAATATAAACAACAAACAATGTTAAAACTCCCCAGAATAAGGAGCTAACTAAACAAATTCTACCTTTATAATTAAATTTATCATCAGTGTAATCCCAATACTTAATTTTAAATATTGTTTCCATTAACCATCCAGTAAAATATTCAAGAATTGTAGTAGATATTAAACCAGCTATATAAACAAGAATAGGATGATTTATTAATGGTAGAGAGACAAATAAAATTAATATTGTGCCTGTACCGTAAATAGGTAAAAAGGGGCCTTTTAAAAAACCTCTATTTATAAATCTTTTTTCTCTAGTTGAGACTATTGTTGATTCAACGCACCATCCTAAAAAACAATATATATAAAATAGTAATATCCATTGAAATAAGTTATAAGTATACATATGCTTATTTCCTTCCTAAAAAATATGTATTAATTAAATTATATCATTAGAAATAGGATAAAAATAACAAAAATATTAAAAATTTAATGTAAAGCGTACTTGACATAGGCGAAGGGAAAGATTAGAATATAGGTAAAGGAAACTTTACATTTGTGTAGTTTTTGAAGTAAAGTGAGCTTTACATCAAGTGTTTTGTTGGAGGTGTTTATGAAAAATAAAATTAAGGAGTTAAGAGAAGAAGCTAAATTAACTCAGCAGGAATTAGGAGAAAAGTTAACAGTATCAAGACAAACAATAATATCTTTAGAAAATGGAAAGTATAATCCATCAATAATACTAGCATTTAAGATAGCTAACATTTTTGGAAGGTCCATTGAAGAAATATTTATTTATGAAGAGGAATAGGAGGAGAGTGTATGTCAATTACAAATAAAAATAGAATTCAAGGGATAATTTTAATCTTGGTAGGAGTAAGTTTACTAATTGTCCACAAAATTCAAGGAGATGCTTTAGTTCATGAAGAATTAGTTTTTGGCTTTGGAATAGGATGTTTATCTGGTGGAGTTGCAGCTTTTTTAGGAACTTTCCTATTTAAGAAGGGAAAATATAATGAAAATTATAAAATTCAAGAAAAGGATGAAAGACTTCATCAAATATGGGATAAGGCTGGATATAGTGCATATAACCTATCATATTTAATAGTTTTATTTATGTTTATTTTAGTATCAATATTTGAAATATCAGCAATATCTCTACTGATAGCATTATTGGTAATTATGCCAGTAGCGCATATAGGATTTACCTACTATTATAATAAAAAAATATAGTGTATAATTAGTGAATTAACAGCAAAGAAGCTCTAAATTAAAAACATCCTTATAGAAGTTTAATATGTGGTATAATTATCCTATTAAGTTTATCTTAGGAGGATGAGTGTATGGCAGATAAAAGGTTAAATAAATTAGCAAAGCTATTAGTTAACTATTCAACAGAAGTAAAACCAGGAGATTTGGTATTTGTATCAGCAGATGAAGTATGTACACCATGGGCCACAGAAGTAATAAAAGAAGCTACTAAAGCAGGGGCATATGTTGAATATAAATTAAGTTCACAAGAAGTTCGTGAGATGCAACTTAAATATTCAAATGATGAACAATTAAGACATGGTGATATTATAATGGAGACAATCCTTGAAAAGGCAGATGTATGGTTAAGTGCATGGGGGGCAAGAAATACTAGGGCATTTACTAATGTGGATGCAGAAATATTAAAGAAATCTCAAGAGGGGGCAAAAAAGTGGAGAAGATTCTACTCAGATAGAATGGGTAGTGGTGAATTAAGATGGTGTGGTACACAATATCCAACACAATCTGATGCACAAGAAGCTTCTATGAGTTTTTCAGAGTATGAGGACTTTGTATATGGAGCAGGCTTACTTGATGTTGATGATCCAGTAGCTGAGTGGAAGAGAATAAGCGCAGAGCAAGAAAGATGGGTTAAGTATTTAGATACAAAGGGTGAAATCCATATAGTATCTGAAGGAACTGATATAAAGGTAAATGTTAAGGGAAGAAAGTGGATAAATTGTGATGGTAAAGCTAATTTCCCAGATGGAGAAATATTCACATCACCTGTAGAAGATGGAGTAAATGGATATATTACATTTTCATTTCCAGGAATTTATGCAGGAAAAGAAGTTGAAGGTATTAAGCTAATAGTTAAGGACGGAAAAGTAGTTGAAGCTACTGCTAAGAAGGGGGAAGATTTACTTAAGAGCCTTATGTCTATAGATGAAGGAGCTAGTAGATTTGGAGAAGTAGCTATAGGTACTAACTATGGAATTAAGAACTTTACAAAGAATATGCTATTTGATGAAAAGATAGGTGGAACTGTTCATATGGCAATTGGAGATTCTATGGAAGAGGCAGGAGGAAAAAATAAGTCTTCAATTCATTGGGATATGCTATGTGATATGAGGAATTGTGGTAAAATTTATGCTGATGGTGAACTTTTCTATGAGAATGGGAAGTTCATTGATGAGATACTAATTAAGCATAATTTATAATATATTAAATAAAATAAAAGGAGGTGTTAATTCATCTCCTTTCTTATCTTTAGAAAAAATTAATAAACTTAAGTTTAAATATGTGGTAGGATATTAAGAAGGGAATAATAATAGGTGTAAGGGGTTTATTAATGAGAAAAGAAAATATTAATAAAATAAAGTTTTCTATTTTTATTGTTTTTATAGTATGTATATTAGTTTTTGCTTTACTAAATTGGAATACTATTAAACATTTGAAAATTCATAAATTACTTAAGTATTTTGAAGGCATAGGCCCTGTAGCAATGGTTGTATATTTAGGAATGCATATTATAAAGCCTTTCTTTATAATAATACCATCCAATATTTTGGCTTTAGGAGCAGGAATTGTATTTGGCCCAATAAAGGGATTTTTATTGACTATGGTTGGCTTTTTCTTATCAGGCACAATAGCTTTTTATATTTCTAGATTTTTAGGCAAGGACTTTGTTGAAAGTATCATTGGTGGGAAGTTAATGAAGTTAGATAACAATATGGAAAAGAAAGGGTTTAAAATATTGTTTTTACTTAGGTTGCCACCAGTGCTTCCATATGATCCATTAAGTTATGCTTGTGGTCTTACAAAGATAAAGTATTTGGACTTTATAACTGCTTCCTTAATAGGGGTTGTACCAGAAACTATATGTTACTCAATAATAGGAAGAGAAGCACACAATCCATTATCACCAAAATTTTTAATTCCTATTTCAGTTTTAATAGTAGCAGTTGTGGGATCAAAGTTTATAATGGATAAAAGACATAAGATAAGCTAGACAGGTTAAGAAGATGATGATGAGAAATCGCTAGACGATTTCTTTTTTTTTGGGAAATCATAATTGATATTAACTTTTGGTGACTTTAATAGTTTGATGTTATTTATATGGTGTTAGTATATTTTTATGGACATATTTTAGATAAAACAATTAAACTATAAATAGAGAGGTGTGTTCAAAGATGAGAGAAACAGGAAAAAGATATACTGATGATTTTAAAAAGATGATTGTCG
>NZ_JAHAIF010000110.1 GCF_018372875.1 Clostridium sp.
AACTTAGTAAATTAAGACAGGTAAAAATATACTTATATCTAATTATTTTTATTTGAGTTATTTAAATTTTTCTTAAAAAATGGTACACTAAATAAATCCACTGGTTAAAGTGAATTTTTAAATTATGTATTTATTTTTAATATTAAATACAGGATTTAATATTATGATGGTGCTTTTTCCTTGGATGTTTCTTTTTTCGCTCACAAGAACGGTTACAACGCACTTGTGAGCGTATTTTTATAGACTTTTCTAGTATTGATTTTAAAATTTTGTTTCTTAACCTAGATTTAACCAATAATTTTATAATTCGTTTAAAAACTTGTCCCAAGATAAAATTCCTATTAGATTGATATGTTGAATTTAAGGATTTATCCTTATTAGCATTTGCTATCGAAGCATCGGCATCCTTCTTTATAAGCCCTGAAATCATTGATAAATAAATTGAAGTATAAAAGTCTTGCTCTATAGCAATAGGCTTTGTTCCTGAAAATTCTTCAATTTTAATGCTACTTTTTAATTCTTTGTATTTCGATTCAACACCCCATCTAAGAAAATAAAGTTCTTTAAACTCTATAGTTGTAATTTTTTCATCATATATATTAGTTACTAACACCTCTGTTACGTCTTCGGAAAGCTTAATTCTTAATACTCTTACTTTCTTTATCTCACCCTTTAATTTATATTCTAAAATAGAGTCATCAGAATCAATAGATTGTACAAGTTTAAAGGAAGTTGATACTCTCATTAAAAATAGCAATCCTTTATCATTTAAATGATCAAACATATCATATGATGGGTAACCTCTATCAAAAATAACAATACTATTTTTAGAAGGAATTCTATTTACTAATACCTCTATATGTTGTTTTGCTATATATCTTTCGCTTGTTTTATATTTTGTAATTCTACCACATTCTTCTGTATCTGGAACTTGTAAGCTAGTTCCATCAATTGCTAATATATTAAAGCCATTCCATGTGTTTAAGTTTTTCTTTAGACTATAAAATTTCTCAACAAAAAGTCTACATAATTCATTAAAAGCCTCTGGTGATATATTTTGCCTTGCTTTTGAAAATGCTTGCTTTGTTATATTAGGAAAATTTAAATATGTATGTTCTTCAATAAAGTTATCAATTTCAGATGAAATAGATTTACGCAATGCGGAGCAAATAAAATGAACAGTATTTGAGAATGATAGTTTTCTTTTTCTTGAGAATGAATTTCCTAAGCTGTATGCTTCTTTATATTCATCAGAAGTAATTAAGTTGTTTGTTTCTTTTAAAATTAAAGATAGTAGTTTAGTGTTTTTCACAATGTAAAACCTCGCTATAAATTTATTTGTCTATAGCGAGGCTGCAAATTTCCTATCTATTGTCAAGTATCTTTTATATTTAATTTTTATTTTTTCTTAAGTTGACGACATTG
>NZ_JAHAIF010000057.1 GCF_018372875.1 Clostridium sp.
TGTTTAAGTACAAATAATATCTAAAGGTTATTCGTAAAATAGGAAAAAAGGAGCTGTCGCTAACGGATTTTATTCCGCTAATGCGACAGCTCCTTTTATTTTTATTCTCTATATTTTTTCAACTTTAAATCTCTTCTTGTATTATAAATATCTTCTTTAGTAAGTTGTCTATATTTTGTTGCCCATAATAGTTCATCTTTCTTTACAAAGACTAATTGCCCATCTTTCTCTTTAGTTAAGTCTCTGCACCAATATTCTAATGAATATCTACAGCTACACTCAATTATTATACCTTTCTTTTTACTTTTTCCTATATTAACATCGAAACATTGTCTTCTTTTTAAATAGTTAAAAAACTCCATAGGAGTGTCAGCTAACTTTTCTTCACTTATAAATTCATCTATAAAAATACAATTAGATGTATCTGAAAATGCTCCAAGTTTTATTATATCTATATTATTTGAGAATAAATATTCTTTACAATAGGAATATAAATATAAAGTATATAAATCTAGTTGCATAAGTACACCACCCAAAAGATAATCACATTTCAATTATACAATATTTTCCTTTGGTGTTCCATAAAATTGTCTTTATTTTCTAATTTTTCTGAAAATTTATTCTTTCTCTAATCTTATAAGTTCATTAGCTACTTTTTCTTGTATTTCCTTTATATCAAAGTTCTTTCCAGGACATAATGTATTATAAACATCCTTATGCCCCTCAGATTCTTCAATATTATATTTTATTATCATATCTGCTGAGAGCTTTACTAATGAATTCATTTGTTTATATGTAATAGATTCATCTTCAAAATTTCCTTCTAAACATATACCTATACTATCTCTGTTTCTCCCTTTAGCATGAGCACCTATCATTTCTTCTTTTCTCCCTCTATATATTGTTCCATCTTTTCTAATATAGAAATGATATCCTATACCACTCCATCCTCTTTGTAAGTGCATCTCATGTATTTGTTCTGCAGACAAATTAGAGGATGCTGAATGATGATAAATAATATATTTAGGTTTATTCCCTAGTTCAACCCCATCTCCCCAACTGTAGTCTATATTTTGTATATTTAGCTCCTTCTCATAGTCTTTCCTTAAGTCCCTTAAGTCCTCTAATCCATATCTGCCTTTTCCCATATTATATAAATAATCAACTTTATTTTTAGAATTTCCATAAATTACGATACCTACAATAGATATTATTAATAGAAGCGAAACTATATAAGTTCTTTTTCTTCTTCTCTTCATTATCCTTTGGTAATCTATTCTCTTTGTTTCTAATTGTTCCATAATCGCTCCTCCATCCTTATGTAAAATTATACCATATATTTTACAACAAATGTAAATATTCTTCATACCCTTTCTTTTTCATTTCTTCTTTAGGTATAAACTTTAAAGCTGCAGAATTGATACAATATCTTAGTCCACCTAACTCTTCAGGACCATCACAAAATACATGTCCTAAATGCGCATCTCCAGTTTTACTTCTAACCTCTGTTCTAACCATCCCATGACTTTTATCTACTTTTTCATTAATCAACTTTCTATCTATTGGTTTTGAAAATGCAGGCCATCCACACCCTGAATTAAACTTATCAGTAGAAATAAATAGCGGCTCTCCTGTAGTTACATCCACATATATTCCCTCTTCATAATTATCATTGTACCTATTTCTAAATGGATATTCAGTACCATTCTCTTGAGTTACCCTATACTCTTCTTCTGATAAAACCTTTTTAAGTTCTTCCTTACTCTTTTTTCTATACTTATTAGTCATTATTCATCTTCCTTACCTTTCCTCTAATTTATTATCTATTTTAATGAATTTTTTATTATATTATACAAAAACTATATTGGGTGATTTTAATGTATATGTTTATTTGTCCTACTATCTCAGCAATTTTAACTGCCTTACCTTTTTATTTTCAAAAGTTATGGCCTATTATTTTTTTAAGTTTAATTCCATTTTTATATTATTTAATGAAAAATAAGCTATCTAAGTCAAAAGCCTTCTTATACGGCTTTATATATGGCTTTATCTTTTATTTATTGGCATCCCATTGGCTATGGTATCTATACCCACTTACCAACTTTGGATTTAATAAATTATCAAGTTTCTTTATTATTCTTGGTTGCTGGTTGTTTATTAGTATCTATGAAGGAGCTTTGTTTTCTCTAATAAGTTTTTTATTAAATATATTAAATTTAGGAACAATTCAAAAAGCTTTCTTTATATCAAGCTTATGGACTTTTTTAGAATGGTTTCAAGGTTTAGGTCCATTAGGGTTTCCTTGGTTTACTCTTTCTCTACCCCTAACCAACTGTCCATTCCTTATACAGATAGCATGCGTATTTGGAAGCTTATTTATTTCCTTTTTTATAGTTTTTATAAACTGTATTTTTTCGATAATTATATTTAATAAAAATTACAGAAAAAAGTCTTTAACAATATTATGTATATCAGTAATTTTTATCACAATAGGTAACTATATATGTTTAAACATAGGAAATGATAAATATACAACTATTGACTATTCTATTATTCAAGGAAATGTCTCTTCTTATAATAAGATTAAAGAAAAGTTTGTAAAAAATAATTTAGATACATATTTATCTTTAACTAATGAATCTTTTAAAGACAATCCTAACATTCAGTTAGTTATATGGCCAGAAATAGCTGTACCAATATATTTGAATAAAAATGAGGATGTATATAATTTATATAAAGAAATTGCAATTAAAAATAAGTCTAATTTATTAGTAGGAGCTTTTACATTTTCTGATTTTAAAAAGTACAATGCTTTATACTGTTTTAATCCTGATGGAAATGTTTCAGGTATATATAGAAAAGGTCACTTAGTTCCTTTTGGGGAATTTATTCCTTTCTCAAATATGATATTTAAAACCTTTCCTAAATTAAAAGAATTAAAGGCTTTTTCAGACAACTTGCAGGGAGATGAAAGCACTCCTACAATAAAAGCTAGCTTTGGAACAATAGGACCATTTATTTGTTTCGAATCCGTTTTTTCTGATATACCTAAAAGCGAAATAAAAAAGGGAGCGCAAATATTATGTGTAGCCACCAATGATTCATGGTTTAAGGAATCAAAACAGCTTGAGCAACATCTTAGACATTCTGTATTGCGTGCAATTGAATTGAATAGATATATACTTATCTCCGCTAATACTGGAATTTCTGCAATCATCGATAATAAAGGTACAATATTAAATACAATTGAAAAATCTACTTCAGGGTATCTCACTGGCACTGCAAACTTAATTAATAACAGAACTCTTTATTCTTACTGTGGGAATATCCCTATACTAACTTTCTGTATTTTTATAATATCTTTTCAATTTTTAAAAAGTAAATATCTATATAAAAAGTGTTGAGCCATTTTTATAGCTCAACACTTTTCCTGAATTTATTTTATTTTTCTTCTATCCCATAAAGATATGCTCCATACTCTGGAGTATATAAAGGAGCTTTCAATCTACCCTTTTTATTCATATATTTTATAATTGGTGTCTTTATTAGTTCTTCTGATTTAAATACACCACCAATATAAGAAACAGGTATATTATCTCCCTTAAAGTCAAGCAAAAGTAAATTAATTAATTCAGCAATTTCTTTTCCTGCATCATTAAATATTGAAATAGCTACTTCATCATTTTTTTCTGCTGCCTTTGAACAAACTAATGAAAACTTAGCAATCTCTTCTCTCTTGAATTTAAGACTTTCATTAACATAAGAAATTAACTCATACGGATCACCAAAGCCACATTCATTCATGACTATATTATATAGTTCTCCTTTAGGTAGTCTTCCATCAGCTTCTTTTGAAAAAGCATTTATTGTTTTGTTACCTATCCAATAAGCACTACCTTCATCACCTATACTGAATCCCCAGCCACCTGATCTTTTAGTTTTACCTTCATTAATAGAGAATGCTATAGATCCGGTTCCTGCTATTACTACTATCCCATCCTTCCCACCTAGAGCACCCTTCATTGCAATTTCAACATCATTATGTAATAAATACTTAATACCACTGCATGCTTTCGCTACTGAACTTTCTATATTTGCTCTTATTTCAGGATTCTTACCATAGCCTGCTAATCCAAGAGAAACTATTAAATCTTTTTTTTCAATCTCAACTGGAGAATTTTCTAATACATTATTGATTCCTTCCTTAATAACACTATACAATCCTTCATATCCAACCTGCATAAAGTGACAAGTGCCTAAAATCACCTTATACAGTACATTTCCTTCATGGTTAAACAATGAAAATAGTGTTTTTGTACCGCCTGCATCCACTCCAATATAATACATATTTACCTCCTAAGTACTCTGAAAGCTAAACTTTTGCCATGGTTTTATTTCTTTTAAAATAAATATTTCATCTTCTACAATATGACCTACCACATTGCTTCTACCACTATTCTCCATTTCATTTAATACTATCTGTAATTCTCCTGCATAGTGTCCATATTCACTACTTTCAATTACTATATCTCCTGGCTTTAAAATATCTGGAGTATTAAATATTTTAAACTCATGACTCTTATACTTAACTCTACTTTGAGTAGAACGTATCATATTATCACTCTTATCTCCCCTATTAAAATGTACTTCATCTAAAATTATCTTTTTTTCTATTTCTGGAAGGTTACTAACTAAATTTACGTTAAAAGTAACCATGTCCCTACGCATTTTTGACAATTCATTTATTTCCTCTTTCGTTGGATAACAATTAGAAATTATTATATCATCAATACATCCTAAAGCAATTAAATGCTTAGCTTGTACCTGAATCGGTAAGTTTCTATGAATCTCTAAAGTAGGTAATCCATCTGTTACAGGCCAAGGCCCAAAAGTTTCATTACTTTGTGAAGTAATAAATGCTGCTGTTCTTAATCCATACTTTTTAAACCTAGCTGTGCAATCTAAAAAATGCTCTAAATTTAGACCACTATATTTATGTGGATAAAAATTATGACATGCTATAAGATTATACACATTTGGTTGATAATCCATAATTGTATTAATGTAGTTTGTATTGTTACTCATATTAATTTCTATTTTCAAACCTTGTGGATTAAATGTCATTAAAGACTCTTCACTTCCACTATAACCAGCATCGAGTCTTATTCCATGCGCACCAATATCCTTAAAGAAAGTTAAATCACTATAACTTATTCCTAGTTTACTAAATACTCTTGGACTAACATCCACTATTATTTCAAAACCTTTTTTTGAAGCATATTCATTTATACTTTTAAAAGTCTTTTTAATATTTTCTTTATCTTCTTCTGCTGAAAGAAGACATGAAAAAATTCTACTAAAGCCTGCTTCATATGCTTCATCTATATATTTTAATATTCTTTCTTTAGTAGATTTCTCTGGATAAATCGAAATTCCTAGCTTACGCATTTTTTATTCTCCTCGTAAAATAATTTATTATCATATGATTTAAAAAATGGATAATATACAATTACTGATATTATTATTTGTATAACACATAAAATAATAGCTGATATATCTCCACCTGTAGATACCCAAGCCCCTATCGGAGCTGGAAGTACCCATGGCACTAATATAAATGGAGCATTTACCAATCCACTATTCATAGCAAACCAAGCTACCGTTCCAGATATAAGTGGTGATATTAAAAATGGTATCATCATATTCTTATTACATGATATAGGGGTACCGAATATCACGCCTTCATTTATATTAAACAAAGATGATATAAATGTACTCTTTCCAATATCCTTAAGATGATTGCTCTTAGATAAGTATCTCATCAAAAGCACAAGTCCTATAGTGCATCCAGTGCCTCCCACCCATATAAACCATTGATAAAATATTTCATTAGCTATATATGGACAAGTAAATCCATTTACTTGAGCTAATGCGTTTAAAAATATCATTTGAAACCAAAAAGGTCTAATTAAAATACCTATTACAGCTACTCCATGTATACCTAGAATCCAAAATAAGCAAGTAATTACTACTATTAATACCATACCAAAATATGATCCTATAAAGTTCATTACTATAGTTAATATATTACTTATAGGGATAATCCAATTAACATGTACTAAATTGGCAAGTATAGTTATTATCATAACCACACAAAAAATAGAAATCATTCCATCTAAGTATTCAATAGCAGCTACGGGAACTTCTTTTAAATTTAATTTCTTTAGGCTTATCTTAGAAAACAATCTATACAACTCTACAGATATAATTGAAATTATAATTGTAGGAAAATACGATAAAAATAAATATTCATAAATGCTTATATTTGTTTTTCCAAAATTAATATATTGAATATACAAAATTAAAATAGTTGAAAAAATGGATATAAATCCAACCTTTTTTCCATCAAGTCCATAAGAAATACTTAATTCTGATCCTATTCCATATGAAATATAGATAAATAATATAGCATTGAAAAGAAAATATGGAAGTACTAAAACCGCCTTATTATCTTGTATTAAACCACTATTAAACCTCATTCCTAAAGAAACAATCAATAAAAATGTACCTAATACTGTTAGCAATGGCATTGCGCCTATTATTGCCATCTTTATAGCCTTTAAATGTCTTTGCCCAGATAAAAACATTATGGGTGTTGATAGTTTCTCGTTTAACTTTTCTGCTAATTCATTCATTTAATTTCCTCCTACAAAAGGACAGTCACATATAGATCCCAGTACAACCTTTTCCCTTGCTCCTGTAGCACTTGGTACATTAGAAAAACTTCTATGTATTGTTTCATTTCCTAATATAACAAAAGCAATGGCCTCTTTTGCATCACTTGAATATCCTTCTTCCTCTTGAGTTACCACTTGAATTTCGGGTAATAATTCTCTTAAATATCTTAGTAATGTATAGTTATGTGCACCACCGCCACCTATAATAACTTTATTAATGACATGCTTATTTAAAATAAAGTTCTTATAATTTTCTGCTATAGATTTTGCTGTGAACATAGTTACCGTGGAAACAATATCTTCCTTTTTAATAGAATTAAATTTCTTAAGTAACTCTTCTACATATTGTTCTCCAAACTCTTCCCTACCTGTTGTTTTAGGTGGAATAGCATCTATATAAGGATTAGACATCATAAACTCCAGCATCTCTTCATTTATATTACCTATAGCTGAAGTTTCTCCATTTAAATCATATCTTTTATTGAAGAGTCTAAACATTACCTCATCAATAATCATATTACCAGGTCCAGTATCAAAGGCATAAATTTCATCAACTCCTGCATTCTTAGGAATCACTGTTACATTACCTATTCCTCCTATATTTTGAAGAAGCACTCCTTCTCCCTTGCTTCCATAAAGTATATACTCACTAAATGGTACGAGTGGTGCTCCCTCCCCTCCAGCTGCCATATCCATAACTCTAAAGTTTGAAATTACTTTTTTTCCGGTTTCATAAGCTATAATAGCACTTTCTCCTATCTGTAAAGTAGATGGAATCACATCCTTACCTTTCTTTGGAATATGATAAATAGTCTGTCCATGACTAGCTATAAAATCCAATTTTGATATATCAAAGTTACTTTCTTCACATATCTTCTTAACACAGTCCGCAAATAAATATCCCAATTTAAAATTTAAGCTACATATTAATCTCACATTAGAATACTCTAAACTACATGCCATTTTTATTTCTTTTTTTATATCATCTGGAATTACATAAGTATTAAATCCTATCATCTCTATTCTTGTATCTAAACCACTTCCATTTACTTTTACTAGAGCAGCATCTACGCCATCTAAGGAAGTACCCGACATTAAGCCTACAGCATACATATACTTTACCTCCTATTCGAAAAAAGACTGTATAAAAATACAGTCTTTTTAATTATTAATTATTTATAGCCTTCTTAACAAAGCCTTTACTTGCATTTAATCTCTTAACTGCCTCTTCTTTGCTACAATTTAATAACACCATTATTATAGCTACCTTACATTCTCTATCTGATTCCTCAAATTTAATGCTTGCTGTTTCATAGGTACACCCTGTAGCTTCCATTATAATTCTTTTAGACCTTTCAATAAGCTTTAAATTTGTAGCTTTCATATCTACCATTAGGTTCTGATATGTTTTTCCTATACCTACCATACTAGCTGTAGAAAGCATATTCAATACTAACTTTTGAGCTGTTCCTGCTTTTAATCTTGTGGACCCAGTTATTACTTCCGGCCCAACTTCAACTTCAATAGCAATATCAGCAATTTTTCCTACTTCACTATTAGGGTTACAGCTTAAACTTACAGTAAATGCTCCAATTTCCTTTGCTTTTTCTAATGCACCTATAGTATGAGGAGTTCTGCCACTAGCAGCTATTCCAACTACTACATCATTGCTTTTAACCCCTGCATCTACTATATCCTTTGCTCCTTGTTCCTTTTCGTCTTCAGCACCCTCTTTAGCCTTAACAAAAGCACTTGGACCTCCTGCTATTAATCCCATCACCTCAGTGGTAGTTCCAAATGTAGGAGGACATTCTACTGCATCAAGCACTCCTAAACGTCCACTTGTACCAGACCCTATATATATTAGCCTTCCATTATTATTTAATGCCTCTATAATATGCTTCACAGCTTTTTCTATTTCAGGAAGTGCTTTTTTAACGCTCTCGGCAACTGTAGAGTCCTCTTCATTCATTACTTTTAAAAAGCTACAAATGCTCATTTCGTCGAGTCCCATAGTTTTCTGATTTCTTTTTTCTGTGATTAAATGAGTGATTTTTACTTCTGACATTGGGAACCTCCTTAGTTTTTTATTCTCTTATATATTTATTCTCTAAATTCTAACGAATCTAATTTTTGTCTTGTAATCCAAATATTCTAGTAAATCTACATATTCAGGATGTATAAAACCAATAATATTAACTCTGGCATCAGCTTCAAAATCCTTTTTAAGTAATTGAACCTCTCCACAATATCTACCTATAAGCTCATTATCTATAGTTATAGAGCCTCTTCTACGGAATCCATTGTTATATGGTCTGATTCCAGATGTTCTTGGTGTAATTAAACGTAAAACTGATTCCGAGAAATCTTTACGACAAGTATACTCTTCTTTATATAGATACTCATACTCTTTTTCAAAATGAGCTTTTATAGTTATTACTTTATCTTCTATATATCTATTTATATATTCTAATGTTTCTATCTTAGCTTTACTGTCTCCTATTAATACATCATCTACTCCACAGTTCTTGATTAATTCTACAGCAGCAACGTATGGATGCATTTGACGATGTCTTTCTACAGTGGGCAACCCTTCATATAATGGAAAACGCTTTAAATCATCTCCTGGTACAAAAGCTTGTACTTTTAAACCATATTCCTTAAATCCCCTATTCTTCTCTTTAAAATAATCTAATCCAAGTCCTGTATTATTTCTAGGATAAAAATTATGAGTTAAAGAAATATTTCTAAAATCTACTTGAGCTTCTTTTGCCTCTTTTAAATATTCTTCATTAACAACACTTGCATTTAGCATTAATTTAAAATTCTTTGATAGTTCCTTTATAGTATCAAAGTCATCAAATCCATAATCTAGTCTTAATGCCTTAAATCCTAACTCTTTTAATTTATTATAATCCTTAGGTGGAACCTTCAACTTTTCAAAAGTTACCGGAGATACATCGGGAACTATTTCTAAATCTAAACTTCTACAAGTTTCTAAAAATATTGGCATCTTTTCATCTAATTCTGAATAATCTTCTTCAGGAATATGAAGCGATGTAAAAATATATTTTGCACCTATCTTTGCTGCTTTTTCAAGATACTCATAATCTAGATCTTGAAAGTAAACTGAGATTCCTAACATATTTCCCTCCTATTACTTACCATCTATTGGTAATAACTCATCATTCAAATCATTCTTTTCCATAGCTTTTACGAATGGCCAGAATACAACTGCTAGTATAACCCATGTTACTATAACAAAAAGTGCTGCTGCAAAACTACCATTAGTAGCTAAGAATGCCTTTATTGGTGCTGGTGTTATCCATGGTACTGTTAGTACTGGTACTGGTAAGATACCTGTCGATACTAATACAACTGCTACAACTGCAATTACCATATAACTTAAAACAAATGGAATCATCATTAATGGGTTCATAACTATTGGTAATCCAAAGATTAATGGTTCTCCAATATTAAATAAAGCCGCTGGTAATGATAATACACCTAATGCTTTAATACGTTTTGACTTAGAGAAACACATAATAGCTGATAAAGGTGCTAACCCTATCCAAATATAGTTGTCATAAAATACACCACTAAATAAATGTGGTAATGATTCACCAGCAGCCATAGCAGCTTGGTTAGCAACATTCATTTGAGTCCAAATTGGTGATGCAACAGAACCTACTACGTTACCTCCATGTATACCAACTGACCAAAGTATACGATTTAAGAAGCTGGATGTCATTACTGTAGCTACACTGTCACCTGCGCTTACTAGCGGTTGGAATGCATTCATAATGATTTGTGGCAAATTAATATTAAGTACAACTCTAATTATCCACCAGAAAGTAACTATTAATAGTGATGGTATTAAAGCTACAAAAGCTTGTGCAACCATTGGAGGAACTCCTTCTGGCATCTTTATAACTAACTTTTTACGAACAAAGAAACGATATAATTCTGCAGTAACAATTGCAATTATAAGTGCTGCAAATACTCCCTTAGGCCCTAAGAAATCTGTAGGAACCCCTGCAAAAGTTCCTGGATCTTTACCTTCAATAAAAGTTTTTACAGTTTGAGCTGGAACTATTAAAAAGAAACATGCAACTGAAAGAATTACCGGTCCTAAAATATCATTGTTTTCACCATTTTTATTGTAATACTCTATAGTTGCGAAAGAAGCTGATATTACTACAAATAAACCTATGAATGATGTACCAACTCCTGATGCTGCTGCAAACTTAGCTGAAAACGTTCCAATAAAATCTTTATATCCTTGTACAGGGAATGATGCAAGTAATAAGAATAATGACCCAACAATTAATAATCCTGTAAAAGTAATAAAAGTTCTTTGAATAATTTGAACGTATCTCATTTGGGAAAATTTTATTAGCGGTGGTGCTATCTTTTCCTCAATGAATCTTGTTAATTTTTCCATGTATATTACCTCTCTCTCTTTATATTTGTAATCTATTACAATACTAAGTCTATCACACCAAAAATATTATTTCAATATATTTTTATATTTTTTGAAATAATATTTTATAAGCATTAAAAATCAAGGAGAAAGTCTCAACAAAACCTCCTCCTTCAACAACGTTTTTATATTAGCTAAATAATATTTTCATTATCTTTTCATGTATTTTCTTACGCTCTTCAATTATCTTAATATTTTCTCTTGTAGGATGCACCCTATTACTAAGTACTATTATTGAAATTTTATTTCCTTTATCAATCAACAATGATGTCCCTGTAAACCCGGTATGAAAGATAGATTCACTAGAGTTCATTGTACTAAATGGACTCCTTATATCAAAAGTAAGATAACCTAATCCTCTACTAATTTCTCCAATAGGAGTTTGTCTCTTAAATAATGATTCTACTGATTTCTCACTTAAGATTCTTTTTTTATTATATTCGCCTCCATTCAAAATCATCCTTGCAAACTTACTCATATCATATATATCCGAAAAGATTCCTGCATGACCTGAAACTCCTCCCATTAAATAAGCCTTCCTATCATGAACATCTCCCCTTAATATCTTATGAAAATGTGGAGAATTTTCTGTTGGTGCGCATCTATCAACTAATTTACTATCTGGTAGATAAGAAGTATCATCCATATTTAATGGCGTAAATATAAATTCCTTGGCTACTATATCCAGAGGCTTCCTTACTATTTCTTCAATTATGAATCCAAGCAATATAAATCCTATATCCGAATATAAAACTTTTGTGTTTTTTTCATATATTGAATCACAATAATATATTTTCCTTCTTATTGTCTCTTTATCTGCACTTAGATCTAATTTCACATCAGCTGGTAATCCACTAGTATGAGTCAATAAATCAAAAATATTTATATTATTATTTCTAAATTCCGGAATTATATCTTTTACAAGAGTATCTAACTTTAATTTGCCCATATCTATCAGTTTCATAGTCAATGTCGTAGTAACTAATACTTTTGTTAAAGATGCTAAGTCGTAAATAGTATCAATACTGTTTAATTCTTCCTTTGGTAAAATTGATTTTTTCCCTACCGAAAATAAATATTCATCATCGTCTAATAAGATAGCAACATTTGCTCCGGGAAATACTCCCCTAGAACAACAATCCTCAATAATAAATTTAATTTCTCTTTTTTGATCTTCTCTCATTTAAATACCCCTTTTTTGAAATTTTATTTTACTTATATTATCTTTATATTGATATTTTATGTCAAGGTTGGTAAACTATATTTATAACTGAGAATATTAATATTAAAAAGAGAGGATGATTATAAATGATAGTTGTAAATAGTGCAATAATGCAAGATAAGTTAAAAAAATTAATTGAATCTATTGATTCTCCAAAATTTACTTTTATAAAAAAAGAAGGTATAAAACTTTGTTTTTCATGCGATCTTGAAGATGATGAAGCTGCTATAGCAGTAGCAAAAAAAGCTATTAAATCAGATCCTATAGCTTCAACCCTACTAATCTCAGTAAAATCAGAAGCTTAATTTTATAGTATATATAATAAAAATCCAAAAGAATTCATTTATATAAACAAATTCTTTTGGATTTTTTAATGTATTTTACTTTATTCTTCCTATTATTTCTCGAGTTTTAACTATCTGCTTTTTAGTTATTGCTATATCTTGTTTAGCAATTCCTAAATACAACAAGTCAGTTAAAATCAGAGATGCCATTCTTGATGATATAGCTCCTATCCTTAATTCTTTTTCTTCACTTGGTATATGTAAAACTAACTCTGATGCCTTAACCAAAGGACTATTACTAAATTGAGTTATTGCTATTGTTTTTGCTCCAACTTCTTTTGCATAAAGCATAGCTTCGTTTATCTCCTTTGTATTCCCACTATAACTTATTGCTATAGCAACATCATCTTCATTTATATGTACAGCTGATGCCAATTGAATATGCGTGTCTGTATGATGAATAACATTCCTATTAATTCTCGATAGTTTCTGTTGGAAATCGTTACATACAATTCCTGATGTACCAACACCAAATAGATAAATATTCTTACATCCAATTAAATACTCTATTGCTTTCTCTAAATTACTATAATTTATTAGATTATAAGTTTTTTGTAAAGTTTGGTAATTTAAACTTAGTGTTTTATCTACTAAAGCCTTAACATCATCATCTTCTTTAATAACTTCATCAAAATATTGATTTGGCTCACTATTATCTTTTGCCAATTCAACCTTTAACTCAGTAAATCCTTTATACCCTACTTTTTTAGAAAACCTAATTACTGCAGCAGCTGATGTTTCTACTCTATCCGCAAACTCTTGAGCACTCAGCATAACCACTTCATTTTTATTATTTAAAATATAGTCTGCTAATTTTTCTTCTGTACCTGTAAAACTTCCCATACCCTCTTTTATCTTATATATGCAGCTCATTTTCTCCCCTCCTTATATTAATTGTAAAATTTCATATACGCCTTTGTCAACGTGAAATTTTATTTCACTATTAACTTATCCACTTATCTCCAAAATACTTTATTCCAACAGCCCCAAGGGGAGCAGTAACTACTATAGATAAAACTGCAATAGCTAATATTAAATTTCCTGAAGCTACCCCTGATGCAAGTGGCACTGCCCCCATAGCTGCTTGAACTGTTGCTTTTGGCATAAATGAAATTATACAAAATATCTTTTCTTTTAAATTAAGGTTACTTCCCATAAGAGAAATATATACACCTATGCTTCTTGCTACTAACCCTATAAATAAAAGCAATAATCCTAATAGCCCAGAGTGTACAATTACCTTAACATCTACTTGCGCTCCAACCAATACAAATAAAAGTATTTCTGCAAAAACCCATACCTTATTAAACTTTTCAGATATCCTGTTTGCTACCTTAGGATATTTATCTAACAATATAAAGCCTACTACCATAACTCCTAATAAACTAGCTATAGGCACTATGTTTTTAAATATATCTTCTAAACTAGTTAAAAACATACCTGATGCAAGTATTATTAACGTCTTTTCTGTATCTCTTAAGTGGAATTTTTTAAATATCCCTATTAGTAATAGTGCTGTTAATATACCAATTCCCCCTCCTAGTAATATAGAAATAGGTATACTAAGTAACTTTCCTGAAATACTAATATTACTTCCTCCATATAACCCTAAAAAGGTTGAAAATATAGTTATTGCAAATACATCATCTATAGATGATGCTGCTAAAATTATAGTTGGAACGCCATTCTCCTTTCCTTTACCTTTATTTATTAACTCTAACATTTGAGGTACTACAACCGCTGGAGAAACTGCTGCAATTATAAATCCTAACATTCCAGCCTCGATAAAGGATATATTTAATATATACTTACTAACAAATGCAATAGTAACCCCTTCAATTACACATGGCAGGAAGCTCATTTTTAAGGCTGTCTTTCCTACCTTTTTTAATGTACTCCTATTAATTCCAAGTCCGGCTCTTAAAAGTATAACAATTAATGCTATCTTTCTTAAATCTGATGATATAGTAAGTATATCCTTACTAATTAAATCCAACATATTGGGACCAACTATAATTCCTAATATAAGCATACCTAATAATCCTGGCAATTTTATAGCCTTGAATAGCTTATTAAATATAAGTCCTACTGTAATTATTATTGCTAAACTTAGTACCATACTTTAACCTCCAAGTAATTTTTGACAATAAAAAAACCTACAAAATATAGACTTTAATCTATACTTTGTAGGAGTCATTAGCATCAAGCATTTAATGGTGAACTCCATCACCCTTATTGTTCTTGCTTATTTTATCATTTATTATATTATCTGTCTACTAAAGAGCCCACTTTTTATCTCCAGTAAAGTTTACATTCATCCACTTTTTAAGCTTAATTCCGGACATATTCTTATAAACTCTTTCTCTTACTTTATCCATTTCTTCAAGTTCATTTAGTTTTGATTCTTCATTAAATACAAAATCAATTTCAATTCTTAATTCTCTTCCAATTTTACTTACTCTTGTAATAGAATCTTCAAAATTATAATCCTCTTCAATATCTTTTACAATTGTATATATTTTATTATTTATATCATCGTCTGCATTAACATTGACAATTTCTTTAAAACTATTTATTAGGGTTACTACAGGAACTCTAATAAATATTACAGATGATATTATAACCATAAATGGATCCACATATGTTGTTAAATATGATAAAGACGTTTTGGATAGAATAAATGATACCATAAATCCAACAAGAACTGCTGCACTTAAAATTGTGTCCATAAGCCATTGGTTACTTTCTGCATTCAAAAGGTCAGATGATAACTTTTTTCCCTTTCTATCTATAACAAAATATACAGTAGCACAACCTACAGTAGATATTATTGAATACCATAATGCCATATTTGCATCTACAGGATTACCTCCTGCCATCACTTCTTTCACTGCATTAATAAAAGTTGTACTACACATTATAATTAACACTATAGATTTAAAAGCTACAGTTATTGGTTCTAACATACCTTTTCCAAAAGGAAACTTTTCAAAATCATTTTTGCTTATATAATTAGTTATCCATAATGCTAGAATAGATAAGAATAAACTAATAAATGAGTATAATCCATCAAACATAATCATGCTTGATTTTATTACTACTCCCCATCCTAATCCTAATGCAGCGAAAAACAAACAACCTAAGGCTGAAAACTTCAGCATGTTTTTTTCCACTTTCATATTATTCACCTCAATTAATAATCGCTAATTCTATTATACCGTTACATTTTTTTAGGCACAACTGACTAAAACTAGTTAAATACGACACTAATATAGGGTGATATAAATTGTTACATTAATTGTAAATAACATATTAGTACCTTTTTTATATTGAAAAAGTACATATTTACATTAATATGCACCACTAACTAAACAATAGATATTCAATTTGATCAGCCAACGTAATATTATTGATATTCCATTCCCTATCCATATATTCTTTATATTCTATTTTCTTATTTATGCCTTTTATAAATTCTTTAAACTCATTATCTAACCACGGTGCAGTCCAAGCACCCGACCTACATACATGCAATGTATTTATCTGTACTTTGGGATCTAATTCATCAATTTCTTTATATACTATATCAAATTTTTCGTTTATTTCCTTAAAATTTTCCTCTTTTTCACTTGTATATGGACTTAATATAATATTTCCTCTTCTCACCAATCCTTCATTAAGAAGTTTTCCTAACCAATTTGCACAATTAACTTCATAATTAAGACTTTCTAACCCTCCATATCCTAAGTCAGTATGAGAATCAAAATTATACACTTCCTCACACTTAGTTATTTTAGCTAAATCATAAGCTATTTTATGAGAATCAGAAACTATTATTTTATCTATAGTATTTAAATTAAAATATTTACTTATGTTTATCCAAAAATTATTCTTCTCTTTTCCAACAATCATTCTTTTAGTTATATCTATACCACATTGTTTTTTCTCTAAATATAATCTATACCAATGCTTGTCTATATTTCTCCTATTCTCTAGGTAAGATAAATTAAAATAACCTACATATGGCATAAAATAATCCCAATCTATAGTTAAGAGCGCCTTCATAATAATCACATTCTCCTTATACTTATAAAGCATTTCTTACCTTTATTATATACTTCCTATATATTCCAATCAAATGTATAGTGTAACATGTTTGAGTCAAGTAAAAGTTGGCAATAATTTCACTTATTTTTATATCCATTATTCTACAGTTGACTTTTATAATTTCCCTACCCAAACCTACTTTTAA
>NZ_JAHAIF010000058.1 GCF_018372875.1 Clostridium sp.
GTAACTATGTCTGCCGCTGAAAGTGATCCACCTGGATGACCTGATGCTGATTCTGTTAACATTTCTACTATGTCTTTTCTAATTTGTTTAGAAATTTGGATTAATTCATCTTTATTTTTTTTCATTATATGTCCTCCTAGAAAATTTAAAATAATTATAGACTTTATTTTTCCCTATTTAATTAAGATTATTGTAACACACTTTTTAATCTTTTGCTATTCTATTTAATCATTTGTGTTAACTTTTTCGCATTTTTATAAGTATTTAGTATATACTATTTAATGAATATGTTTTCTTTTAGCCTCAAATAATAATATACTTTTTGTTTTACAACATAATAAAAGGTATTGAAGATTATCCCTTCAATACCTTTTTGCTTAATCTAAACTTAAACTAATTAATAAAGCTTTATTTACTTTTTCCATATCACTATCTGTCATATGTCCTATTTTCTCTTTTAATCTTCTCTTATCTAATGTTCTAATTTGTTCAAGTAAAACAACTGAATCTCTATTTAAACCATATTCTTCAGAAGATATTTCCACATGTGTAGGAAGCTTAGCTTTATTAATTTGTGATGTAATAGCAGCAACAATAACAGTTGGGCTATATCTATTACCAATATCATTTTGCATAATGATTACTGGTCTTATTCCACCCTGTTCTGATCCTATTACAGGACTTAAGTCAGCGTAGAATATATCCCCTCTTTTTACTAACATAGTCGTCATTTGAAAAATCACACTCCGCAAAGCCATGTCTCATAATCACTTATTTCGTCAACACACTCTTCAGCTAATTCTAAGTTGATTTGTGACATTTCTATATATCCTCTCTTCATAACTTCTAACATTTGTGAGGAATCAACCTCATTAATATATACTATTAAATTCTCATCAAATAATTTACTATTATTTTTATGTTTCTTATCTTTTTTTAAAACACCATTATCTATTGACTCAAACGACATAATTCGGCCTCCTTAGCTAAGGATTCTATGTATACTAAAATTATATTTCAGTTTATGTCATATTGTCAAAGATAAAATCATATTTTTATACTTTTCTGCTAATTATATACTTATATTTGTTGTTTAAAATAGATTTTTATCTATTTCTTTTAAGTAATTGAACTCTTTATAAACTATATCTACTCTACTTTTCCCATCTTTGTCATAAATTTTAGTTACTATAGGAGTCTTATCTTCTTTATTTATATAAATTTTAGCCGATGTCATATGATCATTTATATTAGACAAATTAACTTTTATCTCTAAGTACTTTATATCTCCCCACTCTTCAGATCCTTCATTAATTTCCTCTATATCTCCACATAAAAGATTACTAACAAATGACAAGGGATATAGGGAATCAAAGTCTTTTTCTAATTCATACTTTCCGCCCTTATCTTGCATACTTATATAACCATCTTTATAAATTTTAATTCTATCTTGCCCAAATTCAATTCTCATTCCAACATCCTTGCAGTAATATATGTTTGTATCCTCTTTGTATTCACCTTTTGAATTCTTTATCTTATATTCAGCCTTAGATGTATAAGCCTTAGAATTCTTAATGTATTCTATAATTTCTTCATTGGTTGGTGCATAATTATGCCTAAACCCAATAATAACTATTATAGATATAAAAGGAATAAGTAATAATAGTAATAACAAGACTTTTCTCTCTTTAATTTTGTTCAATAAGTTCTTTTCACTCTTCATATTGCCTCCAAAGTTAATTATTCACTAATACTATTATTAAAACCTTGGAGAAAATATTCTAACTAATGATTGCTTCTTCTATTATTTTAGGTAGTTCTGCTATTATATCTGTAGCAGAAACACTATATTTATCCTTGCTAGCTTTATCTCCAGCTAAACCATGTATATAACAAGCTAATATAGCTGCCTTAAATTTACTCATACCTTGACCGACAAAAGATGCTATTATTCCAGTAAGGCAATCCCCCATACCTCCAGATGCCATCTTACTATTACCAGTATAATTAATTACTACCTCATATCCGTCTGTAATTATTGTATTATATCCCTTCAATACAACTATAACATCATGTTGTAGGGCGTATCTTTTTGCTAAATTTACCCTATCCTTTTCTATTTCTTCTATGCTATACCCAGATAACCTACTAAACTCTCCAAGATGAGGTGTTATTACTGATCTATTTTTCACTAAAGATAGTAGCTCTTTATTATTGGCAAGTATATTTAAGGCATCAGCATCTAATATTATAGGAACCTCAGTTTCTTTTATGCATCTGTTTAAAATATCATACTTATCATCACTTACGCCTAATCCTGGGCCACATGCAATAACATTACAAGTTTCAAGTAAATTATTAATTCTGTCTTGCTCTTCATAATTAACAGTCATTGCCTCAATTAATTTATTTGACAATACTTGTTGTGTATTTAAGTCTGTTAAAAGTGAAACTAATCCAGCTCCGCTTCTTACAACAGCTTCAGCACAAATATATGCTGCTCCTGAAAAACCTGGACTACCTCCTATTAACATAACTTTTCCGTAATCTCCTTTATGTCCCCAAACCTTTCTTATTGGAATCATTTTTTTATATTCATACCTATGTAAAAATGAAACTTTCTCGTTAAACTTTTCTTTTACAGAGTCAGGAATTCCTATATATACAACTTTTACTTTCCCTAAATATTCAAAAGCATCGTATCTAACAAAACCTATTTTTACATTTTCTATAGTATAAGTTTCATTTGCCTTTATTGCTATTCCTAATACCTCTCCAGAATTACTATCTATTCCAGATGGCGTGTCTACAGAAATAACATATTTAGAATATGTATTTATTGATTCTATAACTTTATAAATAACCCCATCAATTCTTCTATTTAATCCTATACCAAATATAGAATCTACAACAATATCTGAATTTTTTATATCATCTATAAGTTCTTTATTAAAATCACTGTCCTTATTAATCTCTTTTATTTCTATATTTAACTTTTTTATAATATTAAGGTTTGTAATAAACTCCTCACCTTTTTTAGTGCCAAAATTTATAACAATAACTTTTACATCCTTACCAAATATAAAAAGCTTTCTTGCTATTACTAATCCATCTCCACCATTATTGCCTATACCACAAAATACAATATATTTATCTCCCTTAGATTTTATTGATTCAAAAATTTTCTCTCCTGCGTTCTCCATAAGAAGTACACTAGGGATCCCAATAGTATTTATAGTATATTCGTCAATTAACTTAGCTGTCTGTCTTGATACCACATACATTAATTATGTCACCTCCTCCCAGATGGCAAAGGCAGTTGCATTTTCACTTGTATGAGATATAGATACATGAATTAAAAAATCTTCTTTAATAGAAATAACTTCTCTTACTTTATCACTTATATTTACAATAGGTTGTCCCATCTCATTTCTTAGTATTTCTATATCTAATAATCCAAATCTCCTTATTCCAGTTCCTAGTGCCTTACTAATAGCTTCTTTAGCTGCAAAATTTCCCGCAATAGTTTCTAAATTGTCCTTTCTACTTTTAAAATACTTTCTTTCCTCTTCAGTAAAAACCTTTTCTAAAAACATAGGAGTTCGTTTAATTGCTGTTCCTATTCTATCTACTTGAACTATATCTGTTCCTATACCTCTAATCATTTTCCACCTCCAATCAATATTTTACTATTATTAAAGTATATTAACCATCTTTTTAGATTCTTCAAAATCCCCTACCCATTTATCAACATACTCACCTATAATATCTATTAAATGTATTGGAGATACTTCATTTTTATAAAGCAAGTTAAGTAAACCTTTAACTTTATGGCGTTGAGTTGATATATACTTAACTCCATCTTCTACTCTATTGATAATAGTTCCATATTTTATATCTAATCTCTCAACCTTTATTCCATATGCTTGTACATTATTAAGGCTTTCCTTAGTAAGACTATAAGTATACTTCATTTCTATATCGTCTATTGATCTTGTAATTATAAGCTTTTCTAATACCATATATATTACCTCCTAGGTCTTAAAACAACTATTATTGTTAAGTAGATGTTATCATAACAATTGTCAGAATATTGTCAAACCATGAGGTCCTAATAAAAAAACAATTATTTATTTATTTACATAAAACAACTTTTTAATCACTTCTTCTATTACTATTAACAAGCGTAACCTCTTTTTTCTCCACTTAATTAATATATATTGTCGAAAAAAACTATTTGCCTACTAAATATTAAACAAATAATAAATTGTAATATATATTTTGTATAAAAAGAAAGAAGAGCGAAAAAGCTCTTCTTTTCTTACCCTAAAATACCATAGTTGAATTTGTATACGTTAACACTTATATTATAAGTATACCATATATTATAAGTTATTCAACTCTTATTCACCTGTGGCATGGTCCATATTATTTTCCTCTGTACGTCTGCCTCCAACGAATTTAAAATCTTCTGCTACTACCTCCGCAAGGTACTTCTTATTACCGTCTCTATCCTCATAACTACCAGTTCTTAATCTTCCACTTAGGCTAATATAGCTTCCCTTTTTCATATACTTACATATAACCTCAGCTTTTTTTCCCCATACTGTAACTGGAATTAAATCAGCTTTTCTTGTGCCGTCAGCAGACTTAAAATTTCTATCTACTGCTATAATAAACTTTGTAAATGACTTATCTCCGTTTTCTAATTCTCTTAGTTCAGGATCTCTTATAAGTCTCCCTAATAATACTATTTTATTCATACTAACACCTCCTGAATATTTTCTTTTATAATACTTGACAACTAATTCTATTAATATTCAGCTTATGTCAATATTTTTTAGCCTTATTCCATATATGAAGGAAAATAACTTACACGCTAAAACTATACACAGATTAGATAATATTGTAACCTCCTAAAAATAAAAAAGAAACCACTAAACTGTAGTTTCTTTTTTCAATCCATCCTACCTTTTTCCAATACAGAATTAATTTCTACTCCTAAAATAAATATTATAGACATTAAAAACAACCATATCATTAATATAAAGACTGCTGCTAATCCCCCATATAGCCGTGAATAGTTTCCAAAATTATTAATATAAAATGAAAATACTATAGAAAATATTATCCATCCAAATGTACTAAACACCGCTCCTGGAATAGTATTTTTCCAAGGAACTCTCTTACATGGAGTATACCTATATATAGTTGCAAAGACTAATATTAAGACTACCAATATGACCCCATATCTAACTATGTTCCATATAAAATCCATTAAGCCACTTAACGGTAATAACGTAATTAGATAATCTCCTATTATTTTACCAAAAACCAATAATGTTAAGGTTAATATAATTGTAATCGCAAGAACTATTGTACTTAAATAAGATATAACAGATCTTGTTATATATGATCTTTTATCATTTAGGTTATATGCCTTGTTTATTCCTTTTATAACTGCCCTAAAACCGGAAGAAGCTGTCCAAATTGTTAATAAAACTGATACCCCTAATAATCCTGCATTTTGTGAACTAATTATTTCGCTAACTGTAGATTGAATAAGCTCAAATACACTTGTAGGAAGCAACACACTTATTCCATATAATACTTGCTCTGGATTTGGTTTTATAAAACCTATTAAAGTAATTAAAAAAATTAAAAAAGGGAAAAAGGATAATACCAAATAATATGCCAATTGTGATGCCAAAGAAAATATATCATCTCTTTTTGACTTAACTATTAAATGTATAAACAAATCCATCTTTGACATAGTATATTTTTCTTTTTTCATAATCTCACCATTTCAATTCTTTTATTTTATTCTATTAATACTTTCTATATATTATGTTATCACTTCAAGAAGTAATTATGTATGTACAAATAAATTAGGAGAGCATTTCTGCATACTCTCCTAAGATTATTGTATTATTGTCCTTATAATTTTATCACATAGTTTAAAAATTATATACCTGTTTTATTCTTGTATGTACTATAGTATAATCTTCATGTATTATATTAACAATTTTAATAATTCTAACTAACTGAAAGGTGGTAATTTTGTGATTTATACATTAGAAAATTCTAATATAAGTATAACAGCAAGCACTTATGGTGGAGAAATCCATTCTTTAAAAAGCAAAAAAGATAATACTGAATACTTATGGAATGGTAATCCAGAATATTGGAAGTATCATGCTCCTATACTATTTCCTATAGTAGGTAAGGTTAAAGATCTTAAGTACAGAGTTGAAGGAAAAACTTATGAGCTCCCTCAACACGGTCTAGCTAGAATATCTGAATTTAATCTACTAACTCAAGATAAAGAATCAATAACTTTTGAATTAGTATACTCAGATGATACATTAAAAGTCTATCCTTTTAAGTTCTCTTTGCAAATAACTTATACTTTATTAGATAATGGAGTTAAAGTAACTTATACAGTTAAGAATTTAGATGATAAAAATATTCTTTTCTCTATAGGATCTCACCCAGCATTTATGTGCCCTATAGAAGAAGGACTTTCATTAAATGATTATTACTTTAAATTTAACGAAAAAGAAAATGCTCCTATTATGTTATTAAACTCTCAAGGATTATTTACTGGAGAAACAAAAGATTTCTTAGATAACTCAAATATAATCCCTTTATCTAAGGAATTATTTAAAAATGATGCTTTAGTTTTTAATAGCTTGAAGTCAAATAAAATATCTATAGAATCAAAAAAGGGTACTAAATCTTTAACTTTAGATTTTACTGGATTTCCTGACCTTGGTCTATGGGCTCCTGTAACAGGTGCTCCTTTTGTATGTATTGAACCTTGGTATGGTCATGCCGACTTTGCTGACTTTGAAGGCGAATTCAAAGATAAAGATGGCGTTATATCTTTAGAAGTAAACGGAAAGTTTGAATGTAACTTTATAGTAACAATATAATTAAAAGAGAGTGAAAATCCACTCTCTTTTACCTTTTTATTATATTCCATTGACTAGGTAATAACTCTGAATAAGTTCTACTTAAATATCTATCATCTATTAATAATATTCTTCCTTTATCCTCTTCAGTCCTTATCACTCTACCCACAGCCTGCATTACTTTATTTATTCCGGGATATATATATGAGAAGGCCTCTCCATTATTATTATAGTATTCCTTTATCAATTCCCTTTCTAAACTTATCTTAGGGTATCCCACTCCAACTATAACTGCTCCAATTAATTTTTCTCCTGGAAGGTCTACACCTTCTGAAAAACTACCTCCCATTACACATAGGGCAATATTATTTCTACCACCTGAAAATTCATTTAAAAACTTTTCTTTTGCCTCTTCATCCATGTCTCCAGATTGAATCATTAATCTATCTAAACTTATGCATTCCTTTAAAAAATCATAAGCCTTATACATATATTCATACGAAGGAAAGAAAACCATATAATTTCCCTCTACCTCTCTTACAAACTTATTTATTTCATTGCATATCCTAGGAAGAGTACGCTCTCTCTGTTTATATCTTGTATTTCCAGCATATAAATATACTTCTAAGTTTTCTTTAGGAAATGGTGAGCTTAATCTTATTCTATAATCATCACTACTTCCCCCTAGGGATTTAATAAAATAGTGAAATGGTTCTAAGGTTGCTGAAAAAAATATACTTGCTTTAACTTTATCCACAATTCCTTTTATTTTTTCAGAAGGATTTACACAATATATGCACAATTCCACATCATCATTTTTTAATTCTATATAAGTAAAGTATTCCTCTCCATATAATTCTGATATGGTTAAAAACTTACTACAATCGAAATATAACTCTAATAAATCTTCATTAAAGGAATATTTATCTCCCTGGGTTAAAAACTCATCAGCTTCCTTCATAAGGCTTCTTAATAACTTATATATTTCTTTAGGCTCATCCTTTGTATAGTAATATCCTTTGTCTTCCGATTCGCATATCCTTTTTTCTTCTATAAAAAAACTATTTATTTTATTTAAAGCTTTATACAATGTAGGACACTTTCCTTTGGTCTCTTTTCTTAATTGCATAAATTTGCTTTTTAATAATCTTGCAGTATACATATCTCTTCCTCTATCTACAAGATTATGCGACTCATCAATTAATAATATATTATCTTTTCCAGCTTCATCTAGAACTCTTCTTAAATAAACCCTTAGATCAAATATATAATTATAATCACATATTACCCCATCGCTCCAGTTTATAAGATCTAAAGCTAGTTCAAAGGGACATACTTCATACTTTTCCCCAAATTCACAAAGTATTTCCCTGGAAATTGAATATTCACTCATTAATATAGCATATATAACATTTTTCACCTTATCATAATACCCTCTAGCATAAATACAATCATCAGGATTACAACTAACCTTATCATTAATACATATTTTTTCCTTAGCAACTAATGTTACTGTTCTATAAATTAGGCCCTTATCTCTAAGCTTCTCTAAGGTTTCTTCTGCAACTTTTCTATTAACATTCTTTGCTGTAAGATAAAAAATTCTTTCCCCAAGCCCTTCCCCAACAGCTTTAATTGCAGGGAAAATAGTAGATACAGTTTTTCCTATTCCTGTAGGCGCTTGTGCAAAAATTTTATTACCTTCTTTTATGGTACTATACCAAGACTTTGCTAATTCTAGTTGCCCTTTTCTATACTTATCAAATGGGAACTGTAAATTCTTTATACTCTTATTTCTTTTTTTCTTATGATTATAATCAAGTTCTGCATATTGATGATATGACTTAACCATACTAATTAGAAAATCATATAATTGTTTAATTGAGTAGTTTTTCCTGAAGGACTTCACCTCATTAGTATCAAGATTATAATAACTTAGCTGTACATATATGTTATCTATATCACGCTCTTTACACAGCATATATCCATATAATTTTGCTTGTGCCCAATGCAGTACATTATAATCTTCCTCTATCTCATACAAAGGCTTATATGTCGATTTTATCTCCTCTACTATTAAATCATTTCCTTCAGCAATAATTCCATCGCATCTACCTTCTAAATCAAGAATAAATATATCCATATCAATATTAAGTTTTAAAAATACTTCTTTTTCGTAATTTTTATACACTTCAGCATTACTTTTTTGAAGTTTTTGATGAGCTTTTACTCCTTCAATAGCTCTTGCATTAGAAGTAAATCTATTATCTAAACTTCCAGAACTTAAAACAAGTTCTACAAATTCTCGTACAGATTTCTTCAGTACTCTAACCTGCATACAATCAACTCTTCTATCTTTAATATTATTTATAATTAAGTCTAAAGAATAAAAAAAGGAGAAATATAATTCTCCTATTCTGCATCGTATTCTGTTGCTATCTTTTGAACTAGCTTCTTTATAACGCTAGCCTGTGCTATTAATGATATTACTAATATGAATACTCTAATTCTATCTTCATCTTTCTCTTGAAGATCAAAATTCTTCATTATTTCATCAAGCTTTTCCTCATCCCCTATTGGATTAGATAAAAATGAATCATAGCTTTCTTTTTGAATTTCTACGAATATCTTATACGCTGTTTCCCATGAAATTATATCATCATTTCTATCATTTATTTCATTAAAAGCTAAACTGAATACCTTTTTTATTTCCTCTGTTGTCAATACAGGTCTCATGTAACTTAATAACACTAATTGCACTAAATGTAACTTAGTATATCCTCTTTTTTTACCATCCTCAGGTTTAGTAATAACTTCACTCTTTATATAATTTTGAACGATGTTATTTGTATATTTATCTTCAGTAAATTTATCATTAAGAAAGTCAATTACTTGAGATAAAAATAAATCATATTGTGGTAAATCATTGTATGATATTAAACTATTTTTAGACATCTCTTCTGCCAGAGTCTTTATATAATCTGAATCTATCTTTTTATTCATACTTACTTCCACCTTTAACTTTTATTATCCAAATATATTATATAGTATGCAAAAACTTATTACAAGTTACTTTTAGCATTATAATATATATTTTTAGTATTTTCATAACTTATAAATTTAATTCATATTATAGTTATTATTTCTTCGACATTATATTATATTAATTCGGCATATTTGACAATTACTAATTAACATTTTTTGTTTATTTTTTTCTCTTTTTTTTTCAATTTTAGTTATACGTTTTCTTATCAACCTCTAAAAACAAGAGGACAAGCCATTTGTAAGAAAAATATTTATTTTCATTTTTTAATTGTAAAGTATTGACAATTTATTTTTATGGTAGTATATTCTATTTATAACATACTTTTAGATAGAATTTTGTAATTTATGAAAATAATTTTGATTTTTTGGTTGACTTTAAATTACAATTTTGGTAACATAACATAGTAAAATGTCGAAAGATGCGAAATTAAGGAGGAAAACTTTTATGAAATCAACAGGTGTAGTAAGAAGAGTAGATGAACTAGGAAGAATAGTAATTCCTATAGAATTAAGAAGAACATTAGATATAGCTGAAAAAGACGCTTTAGAAATATATGTTGACGGTGAACAAATTATATTAAAGAAATACGAACCAGCTTGTATTTTCTGTGGCGATGCTAGAGATGTTATAAACTATAAAGGTAAAAACATTTGTAAAAAGTGTTTAGAAGAAATAAGAAACAATAAGTAATAATATAGAGAGATTTCCCCAAAATCTCTCATTTAGAAAGACCTCTATCCCCAGAGGTCTTTTTTTATTTAAATATCTGTGGAATGCTTATATATCTCTCCCTTAGGAACATTTCTATCTTTAGCAACTAACTTAATTGCATCCTTTTTACTAGAACCATTTTCTATGTAATATAATATATGCTCTCTTATAGTTAGATTCTCCCACTTCTTTCTATTCTCTTCTTCTATCATTTCTTGCTGTTTACCTTCAATAACTAAAACAAATTCTCCCTTTATAGTTCTTTCTTCAAAAGTTTGAATAACTTCCTCTATACTTCCTCTAACTATCTCTTCATGTAATTTCGTCAATTCTCTACATACAGCTATCTTTCTATTACCAAGATTATTGTATATTAAATCTAATGTTGATAACAATCTATGTGGAGATTCATATATTATTATGGATTCCTTAACATCTTTTATCTCTTCAAGAAGTATCTTTCGTTCTTTAGTTTCTCTTGGAATGAATCCTCTAAAGATAAACTTTGTCGTATCTAGCCCTGAATAAACTAATGCAGTTGTTATTGCTGTAGCTCCTGGTAACACTTCAAATGGAATTTGTTTTTCAATACACCTACTTACAATAATAGCTCCTGGATCAGATATTCCTGGCGTTCCTGCATCTGTAACTAATGCTATATTCTCTCCTCTTTCTAATCTATCTATAATTTCTTCACTTTTTCCTTGTTCATTATGTTGATGATAGCTAATCAAGGTTTTCTTTATTTCAAAATGATTTAATAGCTTTAATGATTGTCTAGTATCTTCTGCCGCTATAATATCTACAAACTTTAATACATCTAAAGCTCTTAATGTTATATCTTTTAAATTCCCTATCGGTGTAGGAACTAAAAAAAGCTTTCCTATTGTCATTACACTTCACTCCTTCCGTAAATTCTATTAATCTCATCACTATATTCACCCTTATCATTGTATACATATAATGATTCTTCCCACTTTAAAAAGCTTCCACCATCCCTTTGTCCTTCAATAAGAACAATATTAGGTGCTTTTTTAGTATTAGGATGAACCATCCTTACTCTCTTTGGTTCTATCTTATACTTCCTCATTAAAACCATTATATCTGCCAATCTTTCTGGTCTATGTACCATATACATCCTTCCATTATCTTTAAGCAATGTCCTAGCTGCCTTAATAACATCTTCTAAAGTACACATTACTTCATGTCTAGCTATAGCTAACTTGTCTGATGGATTTACTATACCTCCATTATTAATCTTATATGGTGGATTTACTGTTAGCACATCAAACCTTCCAATACTCTTTAAGAAATCTATATCTTTAAGATCTCTACTATATACTTTTATTTTATCTTCCAATGAATTTAACTTTACACTTCTCTCTGCCATATCAGCCATATCATTTTGTATTTCTAAAGCTACAACCTCTTCTGGATTATATTTTCCCACTAATAAAAAGGGAATTATACCAGTTCCTGAACATAAATCTATAACCCTATGTCTGCTCTTTACTCTTGAAAAATCAGATAATAAAACAGCATCAACGCCAAATCTAAAAGCATCTTTCTTTTGAATTAGTTTTAATCCTTTTAATTGTAAATCATCTATGGACTCATCATTTAACACAACTTTATCTAAATCACTCATTTTAAAACCTCTCTAAAAAATATCCATACCATTATACATTAATATCAATTTATTCACAAACTAAATTGATAAAGCTACAATTTAACTATAAAATCTTAACTTTTACATTCTTATGTCTACAAAAAAAGAGAGCAAAACTTTGCCCTCTTTCATTATTAATTCAATATTCTTCTAGCTCTCCAGAAACCATACATAGGTATAACTTCTACATTCTTACCTGGTTTAGGTGCATGTATCATCTTACCATCACCTACATAAATACCTACATGGTCAGCATGTGGGAATACTAAGTCTCCAGGTTGTAATTCAGATCTAGAAACTTCTCTTCCTGCATATATTTGATTTCTTGTAGTTCTTCCTATATTTATTCCTGCTGCATTTCTATAAACATAAGATGTAAATCCAGAACAGTCAAAGGAATTAGGGCCAGTAGCGCCCCAAACATAAGGCTTTCCAATATGCTTGTACGCTTCATTTAATATAGCTGATGCACTACCAGTTACAGTAGAACCATTTCCTCTATTAGGTGCATTAGCCGCAGCTTCTTCTGCTTTTTTCTTCTCAATTAACTTCTTAGCATTTTCTATTGCGTCTACTACCTCAGAATCTACTGTAGGGCTCTTAAGTTGTCCCTTTCTTAAAGCTCTTAATTGAAAAACTGCATTTTCTAAGCTTTGTCTTGAACTACTAGAATCATAACAAATACTAACTAATCCCTTTACTATTTCTCTTTCAAGGTCTGCTAAGTAAAGTCTATCAAACTCTTTTTGTTCACTTTCTGCTTGATCTATTAACACTTGTTGCTCATCTTTTTTAGCTTCAAAATCTTGTAGTTTCTTTTGTATATCCTCATTTATCTTCTTTATCTCTTCGCCCTTAACTTCTAAAGACTTAACCTTTTCATCAAGTTGTTCTTGCTTTTCTAATAGCTCTTCAACAACCTGTTGATCAAGTTTAACTAATCTAGAAGCAGAATCTATCTTAGTTATTAAATCACTAAAGCTTTCTGCAGAGAAAATTAGTGATATGTAGCTAGTTTGTCCACCTGACTTATATAGCTCTCTTAATCTTTTACCTAATAGTTCTTCTTGGTCAGCTATATCTTCTTTTGCTTGCTCTATTTCTTTATTTGCATTATCTATTTCTCTATTTATATTTGAAATTTCATTCTTATTACTATTTATCTTCTCTACTAGTGGAACTATTTGATTATCTAGAACTTGAATTTGTCTATCGATTTCATTAATTTTTTTAGTTAGCTCTTCATACTTCTGTCTAGCTTCCTGCACTTGTCCACTATCAGGAGTAGCACTTACTGCCATATGCGGTCCTATTAATGTAATCGCCATTATACCTGCAACAATTGCAGATAAAACCTTTTTTTTCATTATATGTGGTCGTTTTGACCATCCCTCCCCCCGTATTTTGTTATACTATTTAGAATCACATTATTTATTATAACATTTCCCTTCACTTGAAACAACGGTAAATGCTTCTAGTGACATATTTATACACATAATTATCTGCTAAATACTTTACTTAATATCAATATTCTTCTTTATGCACCTAACATTATTTCTTATGCTAATATAAAACTTATATTTGACAATATAATCGTATATATATATAATAATATATGTGCTACGGGGTGTGGCGCAGATGGGAGCGCGCGTGGTTTGGGACCATGAGGTCGCAGGTTCGATCCCTGTCACCCCGACCAAATAAAAAAAGCAGACATATGTCTGCTTTTTTTATTTTACTTAATATCTTCTCTATATTCCTCGTCCATACTAGCAGCCTTGCATAACGCATATGCCATAACTAAAGTAAATACATAAATACAAATTCCAATAAAAATCATAATACTATCTCCCTTTAATAATTTATTTAAATAGTATCTGCTAATCCTTTAATTTTATACATTAAAATATATGCCTCTAACAAAGTTTTCATTATGTATTTATGTATGAATTAAATAATTATTTTCCACGTATTTATTTAACACATCAACACCAACGGCTGAATCTTTACGTTATATCCTTTGCCATGAATCTTTGGAGCCTAATCAGATTATAATATTCTATTCTCCATGGCCATCCACTCATTTTATCTTTTAATATTAAAATTTTATTTTCACTTTCTTCTATATTCTTTCTGTTTTATAAACTTCAACAACCATTTCTTTAAAGTCATCAGAATATCTTTTCCTATAAGTTTCATTCTGAATACACCTTTTTACTTATGAATTAAATTTTTTCATTAAAAATTTATCCATATAAATATATAAATACATATTTTTATATTTATGTATTTATATATTTATCTCTATGATATTTTAAATATTTAGGTTATCATATAATTATATTTAAATACAAGAGGTGAGCAATGTTTACTAATATAAAAGGCGCCATATTTGATTTGGATGGAACTTTGGTTGATTCAATGTGGATATGGGAACAAATAGATATAGATTACTTAAAGGAAAAAGGATTTGAAATGCCTCAAAATTTAAAAGATGAAATAAATCATTTAAGTTTTCAAGAAACGGCTGTTTATTTTAAAAATAGATTTCATCTAGCTGATTCATTAGATGAAATAATGGATACATGGCACAATATGGCTTATAAACATTATTTGAAAGATGTATACTTAAAAGAAGGTGTACTAGAATTACTTACACATTTAAAAAATAAGGGTATAAAAATCGGACTAGCTACAAGCAATTCTTATCCTCTATTAGAAGCTGTATTAAACAAGAGAGAGGTTTATGATCTTTTTGATGCAATAGTTACAACAGAGGAAGCCAAAAAAAGCAAGTCTAATCCCGATGTGTATTTAATGGCTGCTGCAAGACTTAATGTAAAACCATCAGATTGTATTGTCTTTGAAGATATAATAGAAGCTGTTAGAGGAGCTAAATCAGCTAATATGAAAGTCATAGCAGTATATGATAAAGCAGCAGAATATCAAAAACAGGATTTAATAGAGACTGCTGACAAATATATAATGAGCTTTAAAGAATTGTTATAAAAAGAAGCCCTAACACATAGGGCTTCTTTAATTATTTTCTATCTACTCCATACTTGCTTTCTAATTCAAGTACCATATCAACATATTTCTTTTGTTGTGCTTGTTGCATTAATTGATTAGCTACCATATCTTTTACTTCTTCAAAAGACTTTTCTTTAGCTTCATTCTTTTTCTCAACTAATATTAAGTGATATCCGAATTGAGTTTGTACTGGGTCAGTTACTTTACCCACTTCAGAAGAAAAAGCCATATTTTCAAATTCTGGCACCATCATTCCTCTTCCAAATTCACCTAGGTTTCCACCTTCTTCTTTTGAAGGACATGAAGAATATTTAGCCGCAGCATTTTCAAAAGATATTGAACCATTATCTATCTCTTCTTTTATTTGCTTAGCTGCATCTTCACTTTCAACTAAAATATGTTTAGCTGATACTGTTTCTTTATCCATAAATTGTTCTTTATTATCTTCATAGAACTTCTTAATTTCCTCCTCTGTAACAGTTACATCAGAAAGAATCTTTTGAACTGACATTTGAGTTAAAAGTTCCTTTGCTAGACTATTTAATGTATTTTTATACTCATCAGTATTATCTAATCCTATTTCATTACCAAATTTATTAAATAATTCAAAAGCTATAGTTTGTTCTAATAACTCTTTTCTACCTCTTTCTGTATTTAAATACATTCTTCTATCTTCTGGATACTTATTTATTATATCCTCTAAATCTTTTTGTGTAATTTCATTTCCTGCAACAACTGCTAATACCTTATTTTCCATTATTCGTCTCCTTTATTAAAAATTTAGGGTTAATTACATTTTATCAGTATTATTTGTTTATAACAACTTAATTATTTATACTCGTAATATTCTCCTTGATAAAGGATAATAATTATTATATAATATATTTTAATTAAATGGAGGTAGATAAATATGTTAAAAATAGGTGAATTAGCCCCAGATTTTGAGCTTATGGGATCTGATAATAAGCAACATAAACTTAGTGAGTATAGAGGTAAAAAAGTTATTCTTTATTTTTATCCAAAGGACAATACTCCTGGTTGTACAACTGAAGCCTGTGACTTTAGGGATAATTATACTATAATTAATGATAAAAATGCTATAGTTATAGGAATTAGTAAGGACACATTAACTTCTCACGATAAATTCATAAAAAAATTTGAATTACCTTTTATTCTTTTAAGTGATGAAGAAAAAATAGTATGCTCATTATATGATGTTATAAAAGAAAAGAATATGTATGGAAAAAAAGTACTAGGAATCGAAAGAAGTACATTTATAATTGATGAGAATGGTATCTTAACTCATGAATTTAGAAAAGTAAAAGTAAAAGGACATATAGAATCTATTTTAGAAATTTTATAAAAATAAAAAAGCACTAACGTCTGTTAGTGCTTTTTTCTGGTGGCTCGACCAGGAATCGAACCAGGGACACGAGGATTTTCAGTCCTCTGCTCTACCGACTGAGCTATCGAGCCAAAATAAAAACCTGGCAACGTCCTACTCTCCCACACGGTCTCCCATGCAGTACCATTGGCGCTATAGAGCTTAACTTTCCTGTTCGGTATGGGAAGGAGTGTTTC
>NZ_JAHAIF010000059.1 GCF_018372875.1 Clostridium sp.
ATGGCAATTACTAAGGTTTTAGCTAGTTCTGCTTTAGTTATTGAAGTGGAAAATGGATCAGACAAAAACGGAGCTCCAACTTACAGAAAGAAATCTTTTTCTGGAGTTAAGGGCGATGCTGCTGTTGAAAATGTATATGCTGTTGCAGATGCTGTAAAAGCAGTAATGAAGAAACCAACTAGAAACTACTACCTAAATGACTCTAACTTGCTTGACAACGACCAGGCGTAATAGTGGTAATTTCTAAATCTTAAAGAAAGGGGGAACTTGATTATGGAATACACTTTATCTATGACTTTTACTACTTCTAATGGAGAAAAGTCTACTATATCTATTGAAGGAGTTAAGGAAAACTTAACTCAAGCTGAAGCTTCTACTTTAATGGATGCCATTATAGAAAAGGATATTTTCCTTACTAAAAATGGTACATTAACTGGCAAGTATTCAGCTCAGTTAGTACAAAGACAAGTTACTAAATTTGAAGTAGCTTAAATAAGTAAAAAAAGAGGCTTGCAAGTGACTGCAAGCCTTTTTTTCTATACCTATTCCATTTCATTACTATCTACTAATCTTTTTGCAACGCTACAAATATTCTTAAAAGCTTCTCTAAGTCCACTTTCCCCCTTATTAGGTGTCTTAATAATTGTAATTTTATCATTATACATATCAATTACTTCTGAGCTATCTAATGAAATTGCTGCTAAAGCTTTTGTATTAGTTGTTGTTACAATATCATAGGCTACTTTTGCACACATAGAAGCAGAATCTACATAGCTTAATGAAGGCCCACATAATACAATATCTGGTTTTAACCTTTTAACCATGCCACAAATTTTACGACTAACCTCTTCTGGATTTTCAATATAGGTTCCAGTTCCACAATAAAGTGTTGCAACTATGTTAGCATCTATTTCATTTAAATAAGGCTTCATAATTACTCCTGGTCCAATTAACTCCTTGGTTCCAACAAGAGGAATCATTTTATCATTTTTTGTTCCATAGCCAGATTGAACTTGATCTAATATCATTATAACTTTCATAATTAACTTCCCATCCTATAAATCCTCAAATGATAAATCATCAAGAGAAATATCATCATCTGAGCTTTCACTTGCTTGTAATTCTTCATTTTTATACTGCTTATCCATCATCTTTACAAATGGCATATAAATAAATACACCTAAAATTACAAGAATTAATTGAAGAAGGGCTCCTTTCCAGCCAGTTGTTAAAAATCCAGATATAATAACAGGGGTTGTCCACGGAATACTTACTCCACTAGTAAATGGAACTAGTCCACTAACCATTGTAAAATATGATATTAAAATATTTATAAGTGGTGTTAATAAAAATGGAATTAAAATTGTTGGATTTAATACTATAGGCAATCCAAATATAACAGGTTCATTTATTCCAAATAATGCAGGTACAACTGAAATCTTACTTAAATTTTTAATACGTTGTGATCTACATACAATAATCATTGCAATTAACATAGATAAAGTTGATCCAGCTCCTCCAAATGTAGTGAACAAGTCATAGAACTGTTGATTTATTACATTTGGAAGTGCAGTCCCTGCTTGGAATGCTGATAAATTTTCCATTGAAAGTGGTGTTAATATTGGTTGCATTATACTACCAACAATAGAACCTCCATTTATTCCAAAGAACCAGAAGAAATGTTGGAATCCCATTGCAACTAATACTGCACCTAATGTATTTCCTAATACTAAAAGTGGTTGTTGTAAAAATTTAAATATAAAATTAAATGCATTATCATATGGTGTAAGTGCTAATAAACTATTAACTAAAAAGAATATTCCAAGTACTACAGCTGAAGGAACTAAAGCTGCAAATGATTGAGTAACTGCTGGTGGAACACCCTTTGGCATTTTAATTATCCATCCTTTTTTAATTACCCATGCATATATATGAACTGATAGAAATGCAGTTATTATTCCTATAAATATTCCTTTAGAACCAACCCAGTCTAATGGAATTCCATTTAATGTTACACTGCCATCTGTAACTTTATATGGCATTAATATAAACCATGATACTACAGCTACAGCAGCTCCTGATAATTTATCTACATTTAATTCTCTTGAAAAAGAATATGCAATTCCAACTACAGCTAGGATAGCCATAATATCAAATGTTGCACTTGTTGGTTTAGCCATATAAGCTGTCCAATTTTCCCCAAAAAATCTCGCCCAAAATTCTGTCCAATTATTAATTGGGAAGTTTGCAATAAGTAAGAAAAATGATCCTATAATTAATAAAGGTGTTGTAAGTAAAAATCCATCTCTAATAGAAATTAAGTATTTATTCTTCCCAATCTTTTCAGCAAGTGGCATAAAAATTGATTCTAATTTATCTAACATTAATAATCACCTCACATTTTTTTATTTATTACTTTTTATAAGTTTTATAGCATGTTTTAATATTTTTTCTCCATTCATCATTCCATAATCATCAGAATTAATTACTTCAATTGGAATCCCATTATTTTCATAACGTTTTGAGATTTCCTTATATCTATACTTTACTTGAGGACCTAATAAAATTACATCTGGGTGTTTTTCTTCAACAACTTCATCTATTTTTCCATCTGGAAAAGCTTTTATTTCTAGTGGAAGCTTATGCTCATTAGCCACCTTTTGCATAATATTAGCTAACATACTTGTTGACATTCCTGCACTACAAAATAAATATATTTTTTTCATTTTACTCTCTCACTTTCTTTATAAGTTTTTCTTGAATGTGAATATTTTTCTAGGTTCCATATAATCAAGTAAAAATAATTCTTCCTCTGGTATATGCCCAATTACATTCTTTCTTCCATCATTAGGCATATCTTTTAGTACAATGTGAAGCTCCCCTTTATATCTTGAATATTCATCATTTAATATAACAACGTCTCCTCTTTTCATATCCACAGCATTTCCTTTTGGAATAGATTCATTAGCAAATGTCCCTCTTGGAGCACTAGAACGAGCCATATATTCACTAACATCTCCTCTATTTGCATGATTTTCCTTGTAATATAAAATTTCATATTCTACTTTAGTTAATTCTTTATCTAACTCAATTCCAAAGGTTAAAATTCCAGGATTAATTTTTGAACATGCTTCTAATTCCTCTTCTGAAGCATAAGCATTTCCTATCATAACGTCATCAATCATTCTAGTAGCAAATAGATGCCTTACTTGTAAATCTATAGGTAAATCACGATGCATTTCTAAAGTACATAACCCTTCTCTAACTGGCCAAGGCCCATATGTATCATTATTATTACTAGATACAAAAGCTGCTGTATGTAACCCATACTCTTTCATTGCTTTATTACAATTATTAAAATGTTCTAAGCTTAAACCTGTATATCTTTGTGGGTAAAAATTGTGACAAGTAATAACCTTATCTTTGTTTGGGAAATTACTCATTACATTATCTAAGTACCCACTACCCCCACTTGCATTTAGCTCTATTTTTAAACCACCTTGGTTATATGTCATAAGACTTTCTTTTACTCCATCAAAACCTTCATCTAATCTTATTCCATCTGCATGTATCTCACTAAATAAAGATAAATCATCATAAGATACACCAAGATCTTTAAAAACTACTGGATTAACATCAAGAATTACTTCCATGCCCTCTTCATGTGCAACATCAATTAATTCTCTAAATTCATCTATAAGCTCTGCTCTTGTCTTTTTTCCTATACTTAATAGACATGTAAAAACTCTTTTAAATCCATATTTTCCAGCTAAACGAATGTATTCAATATCCTTTTCCTTTGTTGAATGTTCTGGATATATAGAAATTCCAAGTCGTGCCATTTAAACCCCTCCTGTTACCTTTCTTCAAACTTTAAGTAGAAATTAAACTTCATAGATTTTTCATTTAACCTGTATTTATGATCTAATTCTGGACCACAGCTATTAGACCCAATTCCACTTTGTTTGTAATCAATTATTAAATAGGTTGCATTATCTTCAACTAATTCAAAGTTATGCTTTTTATTTGTTAATTCCTCAGTTGAAAAATGAGATACATTAAAGCTAAAATCCTCCTGTGATGCTACATAAATCTTAGAATTTTCATTATAGATTTCAACTTCTTTACATAAACTTCTGCTTCCATTTTCCTGTGGACGAATATAGTCTTCATGGATTTTTGAAACACTTGAATTAAATCTTCCTAAATAACTAGCATAATGTTTATCTTGATAATTCTCATAAGGTCCTAACCCAAAATAAGTTAAATTCTCATAAGATTTATCTAATTTAATTTCAACTCCAAACCTTGGTAAGAAAGGTGAATTAACATTTTTATCTGCCTCAATCTCAGATTTTATTAAACCGCCTGGTAATATAATCCACTTAATTGCAATATCTAATACCCTCTCTCGGTATATAGGAATCAAACTTAAATGACTGGTAATTGTTATAGAACTTTCTTTATTTTCTATTGTAGTTTTGTATACTCTTGACTCTAAGTTGTTAAAGCCAGCTTCTATCCACTGAAATTTTATTTTTCTATCATTGTCAGTAGGAGCACGCCACACTTTAAACTTCATAGAATCTTCAATAAACCTACATTTTTTATTTTCTATTAACTTGAATAATGCAGTATTCTTGTCATAAACATAATTAAAATCTCCATTAACTATGTTTATTTCTTCTGCACTTTCATTTACTATAAATCCTTCTTTACAACTTTTTACTTCTGTAATACTTTCAAAAGATTTAAGACTTTTCACATTATTTGACCAAACTATCTGGTCATGTCCTAATTTCAAGCCTTCTTTATATAATAGAAAATCAGCTTTTACAATGTATTCAAATAATATAGTTACAATTGTATTTGGTATTTTAGGTAAGTCTAAAGCATACCATTTTTCTTCCTTAGATTTTAAAGTATCAATAAGCAATTCTTTTTCACTAATAACATGTCCATCAGAAAAAAGCTTATATTTAACCTTTAAAAAGTGGCCTATATCTTTGAAATCCATCATATTTTTAAGCTTAACTTTTTTATTAACTTCATCTACCTCGATTAGTCTTATTGGCCTATTAATGTTTTGATATTCCAAAAGTCCTGTATGAGGAACACGATTTGGATATACCAAGCCATCAACACAGAAGTTTCCATCATGAGATATTTCTCCAAAATCGCCACCATAGCCATACATTGTTTTGCCATCTTTACTTTTTCCCATATCTATAGCATGATCGCACCATTCCCATACATAGACCCCTGCAAATTCTTTATGCTCTTGAATTAATTCATCATATTCTTTTAATCCACCAGGACCATTTCCCATTGCATGTGCATACTCACATAATATAAATGGCTTATCTATCCCCTTGTTGAAATACTCATTTATTTCATCAATGCTAGGATACATTCTACTTATAACATCTATATTGCTAAAGTCATTTTCTCTATTTTTATCTGCATAAAATGCACCTTCATAATGTAATAACCTAGTGTTATCTAACTCTCTAGCTCTTATTAACCCTTTCTCAAAATTACACCCAAAACCTGATTCATTTCCAACTGACCACATAAAAATACATGATCTATTTTTATAAGGAATAATAGAAGCTTCAATTCTATCTTCTATAACTTTTTCATAAATAGGATCATTTGCTATCATATTATAGTTTTCAAGATATCCAAGACCATATAATTCAACAACACCATGGGCTTCAATATCTGCTTCACTAATAACTAAAAATCCATACTTATCACACATTTCATAAAAAATTGGTGATTTGGGATAATGAGCTGTTCTAATTGAATTAAAGTTATATTGCTTCATTAGCCTTAAATCTAAAAGTAAATCCTCTTCTGTCATAACATATCCATTTAAAGGGTGGCTATCATGATGATTTACACCACGTAATTTCACATTTACTCCATTTAGCTTTAAAACACTATCTTCAATTGAAATTACTCTCATTCCAACTTTTTCTTTAATAACTTCATCCTCTGTGTTAATTAATAAAGTGTATAATAGTGGTTCTTCAGGATTCCAAAGTTCAACATCCTCTATTTTTAAAGTAACAGAATCATTATTTATAAGTCCTGACTGAATAACTTCACCCTTAGGATTTAATAAACTATAAGTAATATTAGGATTATTCACCTTGTCTATAACTTTGAAATTTAAAAATCCTATTTTATTTTCTAAGCTAATATCAGTATCTATTTTATAATCTACAATTCTTGACTTAGCTCTCTCCAAAATGTATACATCTCTAAAAATACCAGACATTCTAAACTTGTCCTGATCCTCAAAATAAGTACCATCACACCACTTTAAAACAAGAACTGCTATTGTATTTTTTCCTTCTAATACTTCTTTTGTTATATCAAACTCTGAAATACTATGAGAAATCTGGCTATATCCAATAAACTTACCATTTAGCCATATATAAAAGCATGAATCTACTCCCTCAAAATTTAAGTGGTAATCCTTGTCCTTAGAAAAATCCTCTATCTCAAAATCCCTTATATAAAACCCACAGGGATTATTGTTTGGCACAAATGGTGGATTAAAACCTATAGGATATTTAACATTTGTATACTGATGATTATCATACCCCTCCATTTGCCAAAGAGAAGGAACTTTTATTAAGTCAAAATTTTCATTTTTATTATTTAAAAGATTATCAATATTAATATTTCCTAAGCTATTGAAATACTTAAAGTTCCAAGTGCCATTTAGTGATTTAAAACTCTTTTGATTATCTCTACTAATCTCTTTAAGTGCTTCATTAACACTTTCAAATGGAACATAATAACTTCGTCTTGGCATCATATTTACATGTAAAAAAGAAATATTTTCATGATATAAATTTAATAACACCTTTACCCACCTTTCTTCAAATATATCCTTTATGAAAAGTCATCATAAACATATATTTTTGTTTTAAGAAAGCGCTTACTTAAATACATTTATATTATAATTCATAAATATTTACGTTTACATAGAATTATAGCGCTAAAATATGTTATAATGTTTCCAAAATATTTCATGGAGGTAAAAAGATGCAAATTTTATGGAATAAGTATAAAAGTACTAATTTTGAAGCAAATTTAGATGAGTGTGGAATTGAACAAGGCACCCCTGGGGCTGGTTATAATTATAAAGTAGAAAAAAATGCTGTTATACATTATATTGCAAAAGGCAGCGGAACCTTTAAGATTAATGATAAAATTTATACATTAAAAAAGGGGGATGGTTTCATTCTATTAAAAGGTATGAATGTAGAATATATTCCTTCTATTGATGATCCCTGGAAGTATTATTGGATAGGATTTAGTGGACAAAGTTTAAATGAATATCTAAAAAGGACTTCTATTATAGATTCATGCATTATTAACTTTAGTAAAAAATCAAAAATTCCTAATCTGATAATTGATATGTGTAGTATTTCAAAAAAATATGATCAAACTTCCTCTGATGATATATTACTATTAAGTAAATTACATCTACTTTTATACTATATTTCATCAGAATTTCCTAAGTCTTTTAAATATAATAACAATCTAACTCATACTTATATCCAAGAAGCTACTACATTTATAAATAATAATTATATGAACCCAATAACAGTACAAGAAGTAGCTGATCATGTAAATTTAAGTAGAAGTTATTTATATAAGATGTTTATTAAACATTTAGGTGAGTCTACTCAAAGTTATTTGATTAATATTAGAATGTATAAGTCCTCCATATTATTAAAAGAAACTAGTTTATCTATAGCAGAAATTGCAAATAAGGTTGGTTATAGTGATCCTTTATTATTTTCCAAAATTTTTTCTAAACACTTTTCTATGTCAGCTTCAAAATATAGAAAAAGTCATCAAAAAAATAAGAATTTATAGATTTTACTTAAATAAATTTCAATAATAAAAAGCATTTTCTCTAATTTAAGAAAATGCTTTTTGTATATAGTCTGAAACTACGAATTATCTTAGTCTTTTTTATTTGGTTACTTATTTCTTATATTAACTCTAACACCTTGAGGGTATTGTTCAATAGTAACTATTCTTCCATCTAATTCTAATGTTTGATTAGAGAAAGGACTTGATATAATATCAAAAACTTTATTACCACCTGTTGGAAGCAACATATTTAAACAATTCTTAATTACACCATTAAATGTTGAAGAGTTTTGGTATAATATAAATCCTGCTTGGTTACTATCAGCACGAGCTGTACCTAATTTAGAGCCATTTTCCCAATAAGTACCTAAATCATCAAAGCCCATACTTGGTAGCTTACTTGCAAATGTGCTAAATGCCATACCTGTTGGCTTTGGCTGTTCTGGTTTTGGATCAGGTTTAGGTGCTGGAGTCGTAGTTCCATTATTTCCACTATTACCAGAGTTTGAACCGTTATTAGAAGAACCAGAATTATTTGAACCACTATTAGAATTATTATTACCTGTATTAGTATCTTCTTTAGGTTTTTCTACAACAATACCTTCTTCACTACCCTTAATACCTAAATTCTTTTCTACTACGAACATTGGAATTAAGAACCCGTCCCCTTCTTTTGCAGGTGTTTGCATTACAGGGAAATTATATTCTAATCCATCTGCACTAATAACTTCTGTTTTTAATACAGTCATTTTACCATCAATAAAGATACATGGAGCTTCTTCATAGATAGTAACTAATTTACCATCAAAAGTAATGTTATAACCTTTTCCATAAACTTCGTGAGTTACTCCTGATATTTGTTCCCCTTTTAGCCTTGCTAACTCTACAATATTTACACATTTTACCCCATCTACATCTTTATATGAAAGTGTTGTATCCGCACTTACTACATTATTAGCAGTTAAAAATATACCCAATGATACAGTTGTTGCTATAAGTAATTTTTTAATATTCAGCATACTAAATCCCCCTACTCTGAAATTTTCACTTCTTTATCTACTATCACTAAAGTTTCTTCCATTTTTGTATCATATAAATAAGAATTGTTATCTTTATTATTTACATTTAATTTTATACTTTCTATATCCTTGTCGCTATTAGTATCTAAAAATAGCTTTACATATGTTTTCATTCTCTTCATAATCTCTTCATTGCTTAATTCTTCTAAGCTCATATCAATCTCAATTTCAAGATTACTATCTTTTGCTGATATTAATTTATTATTAGAATAATTACCTATTTCATCTCCAGCATTAACATTTTTAACTTCATTTACAGATTTTATTGTATATGTTCCTTTTTCCAAAAATATCTCTATATTAAAGGCCATATTCTCCTCAATAGCTTTTACAAATTCTTTGTTTTCTCCATCTTTATATACATTTAATATAATTTCTTCTTCTTTTACTTTGTCTTGTTTTGCTTTAGAATAAATTTCTTTTACTATATCCTCTACAGATTCTCTACTTAAATTTCCTGTTAAATTAGCTTTTATTATTCCTTCATTATTTTCAAAAGCTGAAACAACATATTCTTCTCCAATAATATTTTCAATAAAATCTACTTTAATACTTTTACTACTACATCCTATGAAACTAATCATAAGTAATGTTATTACCATTAAAACACTTATTGTTTTTTTGATCCTCATGTCTTTCCCCCTAATTTTAGTTGACTTATCTTTTTTCTATAACATTATTTAACATAACAAGACAATTTTTATTATAATATCCTAATATTTATCTTGTCAATTTATTAACTTTTTACCAATATTTTATTGAAGAATAAAAAAAGACCACCTCACTTATTTATGGTACGATTCCCCACACCGTAAGTAAAAAAGTCTAAACTTCCACATCTACATGATAATTAATAATATTTCAAATTCAAGTTTTCATTATATTTTTATATAAAAATAGCTAGTAAAACTTTTATAATTTTACTAGCTACCTTTGTAAAATATTTTTTGACCAATTAGGTATTTTTTTATCTATCCATATTACCTTACCCTTTTTTAAATATATAACTTCTCTTAATACTTCTGTATTATCATATATATTTACTTCATCACATATCTCAATTACATCATTTAAATTTTTTAAAGAATCATAATATCTTCTTTCTATATCTTTATCAGGTATTCCATGGCCACCTTTGCTTACTCTAATTTTAACTCTTTCCTTGGCAAGTTCTGGATTCTCTAACCCTATATAATTCATAACAATATGAAAACCATTTTCTTTTGCAAACTTTATATTCTTTACTATGCTTCTGCCAGATAGTGTTGTTTCTTGATTAAATGATATCCCATCCAAAATATATTGCTTTATTAACTTAACAGCCTCTCTTGCACATTTCATTTGAAGATTATTGTCTTTCCAAGAACCAATTCTAGCTACCATTTCATCAGTATTTATTCTTTTTTCATTTTTATTTTCATTATAATAAATAGATTTGTATATTGAGGTTTTACCTGCTCCATTAACTCCAGCAAAAATTGTATAAGTTTGCATATTATTTACCTATAACCTTAGCTTGCTCTTTTTGTAATACTAAATTAGATAAGGTCATATAAAAGTCTTGCTCTTCTTTTGTCTTAGCACTTTTAAATAATTCCTTCAATTGACTATAGGAATAATTTATAAAAATATCATATAAATTAATATCCTTACTTACCATTAAATTTCCTCCTAAAAACGCATTTATATGAATATTATATACCAAATTCAATGTATTATAAACCTAATACCTTTTAATTTTGGCTCTCCACAGATACGCTTCCCCTCACCGTAAGTGAGAATCTAAATCTACGATTTAGTTCTTCGAAATTATGCAGAGCGAAAGTAAAAAAGGTAAGGAAAATATAAAATTACTATCCTTTATTTTATATTTTTTAATATGAAAATGTAATAATACCTTTGATTTATAGCTAATTTAAATTTTATACTTTTCTATGCATTAAAAATAGGATAGGTTTTCACCTATCCTAACAATTCTTATTTCTTAATGAATTAATTTTATCTATATCTAAACCTGTTTTTAACGCTATCGTTTCATTATCTAAAACATCTAATAAATTTCTAGCTATTTTTACTACTTTCATTTCTTCTGCTGAGTTAAATATTTTCTTTGTATACTTCTTCTACTAACTCAATACTTACCTCAAGCATTTCTGAAATCAATTCTTTATTCATTCCCTTTAATAACATATTTCTAATTGCAATTTTAGCTCTATTTAAATCTCCCTCTTCTCTCCCTCTTTCCTCTGCGGAACTAATCATATTTGCTCGTTCATGAAGTGATCTTTCTCTCTCATAATAAATCCTCATAGCTTCTTCATCACTACTTAGGTATTCGATTTTTTGTTCAGCTTTTTCTATTGCTGTATCCAAACTCATCAACTCCTTTAATGTAGTTTCAGGTGTATCTTTTTCTAAAAACATAAGCCATCTTTCTATGGCATTCTCTCTATACTCCTTATCTTTCTTCTTTCTAAACTTCGGTAACTCTAAAAAGTGAATCTCAACAACATCTGTTAACATATATTCCTTTTCTATATCCTCCCATAGATGAAATGAAGATTGATAATTTTCAGTACCTAAGAACTCAAAATCTAAGATATTGATTGTAATTACCTTTTCTAAACTAGTATAGTCTTGACCCTGCTTTATATTCTCAAGATACATCTTTCCCCAATAAAATAATGTCCTTTTATCCATATTACCTTGATCTGTAAGCTGTACTTCTATATCTATATTTTCTCCCTTAGAAGTTTTTGCTCTTACATCAATAATTCCTGTCTTATCTAAAATTAATTCCTTTGTTAATTGTTTATTGTCTATAATTTCTAACTCTACAATCTTCTCTTTCTTAGTTCTTTTTAAAACAGCATTGATAAATGATATTAAAATATCCTCATTGCCTTTTTCACCAAATACCTTCTTAAATATAAAATCATTTAATGGTTTTACTTTTCTCATTTATATTTACCTCATTATTTCATCTTTAGTTAAATTATTATCATGTACATACTTTATTATAACATTAACTGAAAATTTCTTTAATAAAAACTTAATACTACCACTTAATATTCCTTATAATAATTTTGATTTTCCATAATACTATTTCTCATCTAAAGCTACATTTGTATCCTTCTTAGTATTACAATAAGCAAAATATGCTTTCACAGGTTTTAAGTATAGACATGCTTTCATACCTATAATTAATGTTTTCAAGATCAAAAAAATCATTGTTTACTTTTTATAGAAATTCTCCATAGATGCAAAAATCAATCCTTTATCCTGGACATCAAAACCATAAAATCTCACTTTTTTATTATTACCAACTGTATCATTATACTCTTTCATCCATTCAACTAATGAAAGAAGTTATTCTGTTGCATATATTGCAAAACCACCATTTCCTTTACTAGAAACCTAAATAGCCTATCTTTAAATTCATAAAAGTTTCCAGTTCCATGAGTAGCCTCTCCAGCAGCTATTATAGTTTTACCCTTTAGTTCATTCTTTAAAAACAAGTAATAAAATACAGATTATTATATCCTTTATTTTAAATTACTTACTTTTGTTTTGTCCTGTGTTTTATAAATACACAATACTTTAGGGTTATATATTTCTATATTTAAAACAATACTTAAATATATATTTACGCAGATAAAATTCTTATTTGCTATTCTATTTTCTCTATTTTATCAAAATAAAGAGATATTTCTCCACAATTACCACATACAGCAGCCTTCACTTTTCCTTTAGTATCAGAAAAAATTCCAGTTCCTTTACCTAACATAACTTAATTGCTTTAATAATTTTTCTTACTCATTGATCTAGGAACATAATAATTAACATAAATGCAGATGCTAATGCAGCTATGAATGCAATAAATACAGTTATTATTTCATATTCCCCACTATTTTGTAAATCATCTCTAAAAAATCTTGGAATCTTTGCATCTGTATATTTAACATCAATTATGGTACTTTTCTCTTCTCCACCATCTGGCGAAATAATCTTTCCATGAACTACAAAATCCCCCAATAATGTTGGGTCATTTACTACTCCATATGGCAGATTTCCTACTAATTCAATATAATATGGTTCTATATCTTTATCAGGATACTTTTCTTTTAATATATTCTTAAGTTTATGTTTATCTTTACCTACTTTAAAAACTGGTCCTGTATTTCCACTAGTTCTTTCAACTTTTATACTAATATCTTCACTTGTTAAAGAAACCTTTGGTGTTATTCTCATTGGAATGAAATAAAATGCTAATATTCCTATACTAATCAATAAAATACTAATTGAAACTTTTTTTATCTTTTTCATCTTAGCATAGCTCCCTTCAATGCCTGGTAACTTCCTAAAATTATTTATAAAATTTCTATTTTTCACTTATAAACTAATATTATTATGAATTAATTATATGATTTTTTTGGTAAATACAACGCTCAAAGCCACTAATTTTCATTTTATTAGTACCACTTCTTTATCTATAGCATATTCTAGCCATTGTTTTCCATTGTTACAGCCAATATTAATAGTTTTTTATAAAAATTAACATATTTTTTAAGAGAATAGGTTTACATATAAGCAATCATACTTTATAATTAGTTACATAAAATAATTAATTAACGCGTTTTTTAATAAATTTTACCAGTAAATGTTATAAATTATTATTAATAAATTCTATGGCTTAAAGGAGATTAACTATATGAAGAAACATAAAAAAGCATTATCATTATTAGTTCTATCAGGTATTGTTGGAGGATTAATTACAAATATACCACTTAAAGAAGTATCAGCATCAACAGTAAAACATCAATATGAACTAGCAGACTTACAAAATAGTAACTTCATTAAGAATGGTAATTTTGAAGAAGAAAACAACTATTGGAATATAGTAGGCCAAAATAGTTCTATTATAACAGACAAGGATAATAACAAATATGGAAAACTAGGAAAAACTACAGACCCTCATGCTAATGGACATATATGGCAAGACGTTACATTAAAACCAAATACAACATATATATTAAAAGCAAAAGTTAAGGTTTTAAGTGATGATGAAAATAGCTATGTAACTTTAGATGTAAAAAAAGGAGGAAGTTCTGAAGCTAAGTATTTTAAAGATAAAAAAGTAATAGCAATAAATAATGAATGGCAAGAAATTTCTTTAGAATTTACAACAGATGAAACAACTAAATATGCAGTAGGTATTGGACGTTGGGAAGATAATGCTTCAGCTTCATTAAAAGATTCAGAAGCATATATTGATGATGTAAGCGTTGAATATAAGGATTCTATTGATAAAGAAAATTATGATTTTGTATGGGCTGATGACTTTAATGATGAAAATTTAAATTTATCTAATTGGGAATATGAATTAGGCTCTATTAGAGGAATTGAACAACAACATTATGTTAATGATCCAGAAAATGTTTCTATAAGAAAGAATGGAGACAATGGAGAATTAGTTTTAAAAGCAACAGACAGACCTAAAGAATTACAATACAATAACCCTAGAAATAATGATAGAAAAGTAATTTATGATTCTGGAAGTGTTAGAACTCATGGTAAGCAAGAATTTTTATATGGACGTATTGAAATGAAAGCTAAACTTCCTAAAGGTAAATCTGTGTTCCCAGCCTTTTGGACACTTGGATCTGATTTTACATTAGATGGTGATGTAAGTTCTGAACAAGGATATGGATGGGCACGTTGTGGAGAAATAGACATAATGGAACTAATAGGTTCTGAAGAAAATGAAGCTGGTAACAAAACTGTATATCAAACTATTCATACATCAAATAAACCAGACTCAAATACTGACCATAAACTTTTAGGGACAAGCTATACAATAGATGAAGATTTTTATGATGACTATCATATCTTTGGAATTGATTGGTCAAAAGGAAAGTTAGATTTCTATGTTGATGATAAAATAGTTTCATCAATTGATTATTCAAATGATGAAATAGCAAGAAAATGTTTAGATAGACCACAATATATTCAATTTAACTTAGCAATGGGAGGAGCTTGGCCAGGAGAAATTTCAGAAGGCTTAGCTGGTACTGAATTTGCAATTGATTATGTATACTATGCTCAAACTCCACAACAAAAAGCTGATGCAGAAGCATATTATAAAGATGCACCTAGATTAAGTGGATATAAAGATTTAACAATTTATGAAGGTGAAACAGATGCTATATTAGAAAATGTAGTTGCTGAAAATGGAGATGTAGATTTTTCAATAACTGACCAACCACAATTTAATAAAAAAGAGCAAAATGCAACATCTGATAATCCTCTTACAAGTGTAGACTTGTTATGTACAGGAAAAAATGATTTAGATTCTTTAGCTAAGTTACCAGCTGGTGAATATACACTATATTACACTGCTTTACCAAAGAACATGCAGTTAGAAAGCTCAAACCCAGAAGATCCAAATAGTCCAATGGTTCCATTAGCAAGTGAAGAATATAAGTTTGATAGAAAAGCTGTAAACTTAACAATTAAAGAACGTAATTCAAATGAAGAAATTCCACTTACCCCTATTAAGCCTGCTGATCCTGTAATTACTGACAAGCCAAATAATGACAACAATAACAACAACAATACTAATGGATCAGGTACTGAAACTCCTGATATTCCTAAAACAGGGGATACTTCTAAGACAAATTTATTATTTTATATATTAGTTGCATCTAGCGGATTAGCAATATTTTCATTCAGTAAAAAAGCTAAAAAGAAGGTAATAGAATAGATACTTAAAAATAAAGGAACTGTCGCTAAGGGATTTTATTCCGCTAATGCGACAGTTCCTTTACTTTTATCTAAAACAATACATAAATATATATTTATGTATCCAGTGAAATATCATCCCAATCCTCTACTTCTTTAATAAGCCACTCAAGACCTTTTCTTCTTTCCATAACAACTCCAGGATTAAGTTGTCCAACATTTGTATCTGGTCTTATACTTTTTTCAACACAAGCCCAATGGTAACGATAATATAAATCCAACATATCTAATATATCTTCCACATTTCTCATTTTACATTTATTTTTGAATTCTTCATAAGTATCACAATCTCCAACAGTGATAATGGCTTTTTTACAGTCACAAATATCATTTGACTTTTTAATATCATCAATTAATCCTAATGCCCAAATTAAACTCCAATAAGTTTCGTAAGTCCAACTAACATCTATTACATCTTGTTCACTATAGTTGTTATGAAATAATCTTTTTTCTTTTTCTAATAATTCATTTTCAACATTATATTTTTTTAATAACGTTGAAAATAACTCTTTTGACTCATTATAATCATTTTGTTCTGCAATATCACAAGCAAGCTGAATTGATAATAAACAAGCAATGGCTCTTTTACAAATAGTATCTATATCTTTTAATCTTACAGAAGAACTTGGTTCCACAGTTGGTAAATTCTCAAAACAAGCAATCCCCATCTTTTTTATATATTCATTATTCTTTTTTCTCCTATCTTCGGGCAATACTATTTTATTTTTTCTAATTTTATCAAATAACCCCATAATCAATCTCCTTTACAAATTCTAAATTTACATATTTGGAATTTAATCCTATTATAACATTTTCTTCTAATAATGTATAATTTCCTAAAGAGTTAAAAAAGGTGGGGTGTATATTTATTTTGCTTGTTCCGTCGCAAGCTCCAAGTCACATCAAAACAAATATCCACCCCCCCCTACTAAAGGTAAGGAAATTATAAAATTACTATCCTTTATTTTATATTTTTTAATATGAAAATGTAATAATACCTTTGATTTATAGCTAATTGAAATTTT
>NZ_JAHAIF010000060.1 GCF_018372875.1 Clostridium sp.
CCTGCCCCCGCAACCATAACGTGGCGGAATAGCTCAGTTGGCTAGAGCATTCGGTTCATACCCGAAGGGTCGTAGGTTCAAGTCCTATTTCCGCTACCACGTATGCCGAAGTGGCGGAACTGGCAGACGCACAGGACTTAAAATCCTGCGGTGGTTAAACACCGTACCGGTTCGATTCCGGTCTTCGGCACCAAAAAAGATCTAAGATGTTCTTAGGTCTTTTTTTATTTGAGAAATTTTAATATGCGCTTAAAATTTATAATAGTTAAACTATATTATGATTTGTTATATAAAGATTAATTCTATGATATTAGGAATAAAAATATACATATCAACTTCTATCAATAAAATACAAAGATGCTTTATTAATGACAAAATTAAAAAACAGTACAATTCTTTAAGAAATAAGATATAGGCTTGTTTGGTAAGAAATGTTGATGAATAAGCCTAGATTAATAAATTAAGTAAATTGGAGATAAAAAAAAGAAAAGTAAGAATAATAAAGGTAAATGTCCTACGAAAAAATAAAATGAGGTCCAATAAGTGACATATATCGGAAGGGATATGGTGATATAATTTATTTACAATTTGTGTAAATAAGGAGAGGTGACTTATGCAGTATGGACTAAAGGTAGAGAATTATAAAAGGGTGGATGATAAGAAAAGAGTTCTAGTAAATGAAAAAGAAAACATTTTAAGTTATCTGACTATATTATTAGCATCAATTTTAATTAGTAGAGTTACGTTGCTTTTAAATAGAGGGGATATAAGTGGAATGGCTCCATTTGGTATAGCGTTTTTAATATCCATAAGAACTTTAAAAGATATAAAGAAATATTTAATAGCTAGCTTTGGTGTTGCTATTGGGTATATGACTATATTAAATAGTGCTAGTGGAAGATATATAAATGTAATAGTATCCGCAGTGGTTTTATTTGTATATATTACAAGTTATATATTAGAGAAAAGAATAAAAGATAATGAGTTTTTTATAGCTACATTTATAGGTTTTATTATTTGTGGTCTTTTTATAAATAAGTATACATTAGGAGTTAACATAACATTAGCGTTGATAAATACTATAGTTGTGGTTCCTATATCATTTGTTCTTAGGTACGGGATTAAGTGTTTAGAGGAGTTTAAAGATAATTATTTATTTACGATAGAAGAAGTGATTAGTGTTGGAATACTTATATGCTTGATAATTTCTGGTATAGGAAATTTAAGTATATTAAATATTGAAGTAAGAAATATAATATCATATTTATTGGTTTTGGTTATAGCCTATGCTGCTGGAGGGACTTATGGTGCAGCTATGGGTGTAACAATAGGTGTTATAGTTGGATTAAGTTCTGGAGATATGATATTAGGTGTAGCGATGTATAGCTCCATAGGATTAATAGCTGGAGTGTTTAAGGATACTGGAAGAGTATTTTCTTTTTTAGCATATTTTATTATGTATATAGCTCTAGCGCTTTACTCAGATAATTTATATATAACATCAATAGTTGAAGTGATAATTTCAGGAATGATTTATATTTCTATCCCTAAAAAAGTGTATGATAAAATTGAATTAGAGTTAAATTGTGATAGAAAAATTGATAGTATAAATAGTATATCATTAGACGAAATTAGAGAAGAAATGTTTAATAAGGCAAAGCAAGTGAGAATAGCACTTAATTCTGTATCGGAGGTTCTTAAGGTACCTAGGGGAAATACTAATCTTATTTTTAATAAGAAGGGAACAGAATTAACAGAAAATTTGGTAGATAGGGTTTGTGGTGGATGTGTAAGAAGAGAAATATGTTGGAATCGTGAATTTACTTCTACATTTAACTCTTTTCAAACCTTATTGGAAAACTGTGAAGAGAAAAAGATGAGTTTTCCAGGAACTTTAGAGAAAAAGTGTAAAAAGAAGTTTGAGTTAATAAAGGGAGCAGAAAAGATTATTGATAATTCTAAGGGTGAAGAGGTTTTAAAGGGAAAGTTAGAAGAAGGTAGAATGATGATAGCTTCTCATATTGATAATATGTCTAAGTCTGTTGATAAAGTTTTATTAGATCTTAATAAAGAAGTAGAAGTTGATTATGAGATAAAAAAGTTAATTAAGAAGGCTTTCAATAAAGGTTCTATTGAGTATAAAAAAATATTTTGTTATCGTGATGTTGATGGAAGAAGTAAAATTAAGATTACTATGAACAATTGTTATGGTAGTAAGTATTGCTATAAAAAGATTCTGCCTATAATAAATAATGTCATGAGAAAACCCATGACTATATCAGGAGAAGGATGTTGTATAAATCCTAAAGACAATGAGTGTAGTATAATATTTGAAGAAATGCCTAAGTTTTTTGTAAGGTCATATGGTGCTGTAAAGTCCAAAGATGGAGAAGAATACAGTGGAGATTCCTATAGTTTTGGGAAAAGTGTAGGTGGCTCATATGTAACTATACTAAGTGATGGTATGGGATCAGGACCTGATGCTGGAAGAGAAAGTAATGCAACTGTTTCTTTGGTAGAGCAGTTTTTGGAAGCTGGATTGTCTAAAGAAACGGCAGTTGATATGATTAATTCTATAGTTGCTTTGAAGTTTGATGAGGAGGAAAAATTCTCCACACTAGACTTGAATGTTGTAGATTTATATTCTGGAAATGTAGATTTCATAAAGATTGGAGCAGTGGCAAGTTTTATAAAAAGGAATAATTCTGTTGAAATTGTAGAAAGTAATATGCCGCCTTTTGGTTTGTTAGATAGTGTGGATTTAGATGAAGTTAAAACTAATGTAAGTAATGGAGATTTGATTATTACATTAAGTGATGGTGTTTTAGATATAGATAAGAAAAATGTTGGTGTATATAGTTGGATGAAAGAGTTTCTAGAAGGTGCATCAAAAGACCCTAAACAGTTGGCTGAAGATATTATAAATAAGTCTAAAGAATTAAGCGGTGGTATATGTAATGATGATATGACTGTGGTTGTGTCTAAGGTATATTCTATGTACTAATTTTTAAGAGTTAGATAGCGGACTGATAAGGTCTGCTATTTTAATTTTTTAAATATGAAGGTAAAATAGTAGGTATAGTATTTTTTAAAGAGGTATTAATTGATGAATATGGAGAAACGAGTATTAGAATATATATTAGAAAATAAATTGCTACAAGAAAAAGAAAAAGTTGTTGTTGGGGTGTCGGGTGGTCCTGATTCTATATGTTTGTTAGAGGTGTTATATAGGTTACAAAAGCAGTTGGAGATAGAACTTGTTGTAGCTCATATTAATCACATGTTAAGAGGAGAAGAGGCTAATAAAGATGAAAAGTACGTAAATGATTTTTGTGTGGAAAGAGGTATAGAAGTTTACTCCAAGAGAATAAATATAAATGAGTTTGCGAAAAAACAAAGAATGTCAACTGAAACTGCAGGTAGAGAAGCTAGATATCAATTTTTTAGGGAAGTTATGAAAAAAACTAATTCTAATAAAATCGCTACTGCTCATAATGCAAATGATCAAGTTGAAACTATATTAATGAGGATTATGAGAGGAACTGGATTAGAAGGGTTAACAGGAATTCCGGTGAAAAGAGAAAGTATATATATAAGACCAATTTTGTTTTTACAAAGAGAAGAAATAGAATGGTATTGTGAAAAAAACAATTTAAATCCAAGAATTGATAAAAGTAATATGGAACGTGATTATAGTAGAAATAAAATAAGGTTAGATATAATTCCGTATATGAAAGAAAACTTTAATCCGGATGTAGTAACAGTTATAAATAGGATGGCAGATACTTTGAAAGAAGATAATGAGTTGATAGAGAGTGTTATAGATGAGTACTTTTTTAAGTATTGTAAGGTTGAAAAAGACTATATTGTTATAAGAAGTGATATTGCTGTTTGTAAAAGTGTAATAATAAATAGAGTTATTAGGAAGGCTACTTCTATTATAAGTGGAAGTGGATATAATATAGAAGCTAAGCATATTGTTAGTATAAAAAAGCTTTTAAAGCTAGGAACCAATAAACGAGTAGATTTACCAAATAGTTTATATGCAGAGAATGTTTATGGAGATATTTATGTGAGAAAGGTAGAAAGTGAGGAAGGTAAATACTGCGAAGAGGTAGTGATTAATAAAGATCATATAGAAAGTGAATTTAGCTTTGGAGAGTATTCTATTAAGTTTGAAGTTTTAGAAAATGTAAAAAATATAAAGTTTACTGATAATAGTTTCATAAAGTATTTTAATTATGATAAAATTAATGGTAATATTATCATTAGAACCAGAAAAAATGGAGACAAAATTATTCCTCTAGGAATGAATGGTAGGAAGAAAATAAAAGATATATTCATAGATAGTAAGGTTTCAGTGAGTCAACGAGATATAGTGCCTATTATTCAATTTGATGATGAGGTTGCTTGGTTAGTAGGACTAAAGGTATCTAATGAATATAAAGTAACAAAAGATACTAAAAAGTTACTAAAAATAACTGTAATGGAAAGGAATTAAGAGGATGAGGGAAGATGTTAAAGAAATACTATTTAGTGAAGAACAAATTAGTGATAAGGTAAAGGAGCTTGCAAATAGAATTAGTTGCGATTATAAAGATAAGAACTTATTAGTGGTTGGTGTATTAAAAGGATCAGTTTTATATGCAGCTGAATTAATAAAGAATATTACAGTTCCATGTGAAATTGATTTTATGGCTGTATCTAGTTATGGGAACTCTACTGAGACATCAGGTGTTGTTAGAATATTAAAAGATTTAGATCACAGTATAGAAGGAAAAGATATTTTAATAGTAGAGGATATAGTTGATAGTGGAGTAACATTAGATTATTTGTTAAAGTATTTAAAAGCTAGAAAGGCAAATAGTATAAATATAACTACATTGTTAAATAAAGAAGCAAGAAGAAAAGTAGATATTGATGTGAAATATGTTGGGTTTGAAGTCCCTGATGAATTCATAGTTGGATATGGAATAGATTATGCAGAAAAGTATAGGAATCTACCTTTTATAGGAATATTAAAACCAGAGGTATATGAAAGATAGGATATAAATATAATTGTATAAAAAAATAGCGTATGTTAAAATTTAAAATAACTAGAAGAGAGGGGGGCTTTGAATGGCAAACAAAAAGAATTCAAGCTCAGCTTTATGGATAATAGTACTATTTGTTCTGGTATTTGCTGCTTTTACTATTTGGCAAACTAAAGGAACAACTGATAGTATTCCATTTAGCTTATTTCAAGAAAAGTGGAAAAGTAACGAAATTGAGAGTATAGTAATAAGACAGGATAAGATGCAAGTTCAAGGTAAAACTCGAGATAATAAGATATTTACTACTAATGCTCCAGATGAGATGATAAACTCATTATTAAAAGATAGTCCAAGAAGTGATGTTAAAATTGAATATGAAGCTCCATCTAATAATGTAGCATGGTTAAGTATAATACCTGTAGTATTATTGGTGGTTCTGTTTTTAGTATTTTTATTTGTGTTCACACAACAGTCTCAAAGTGGCGGTGGCGGAAGAGGAGTAATGAACTTTGGAAAAAGTAGAGCTAAAATAGCCTCTCCTGATGCTAAAAAAGTAACATTTAAGGATGTTGCAGGTGCCGATGAAGAAAAAGCTGAATTAGAGGAAATTGTTGATTTTCTAAAGCTTCCTGCTAAATATATAGAAATGGGAGCAAGAATTCCTAAGGGAGTGCTACTAGTTGGTCCTCCTGGTACAGGTAAGACATTATTAGCAAAAGCTATAGCTGGGGAGGCTGGAGTTCCGTTCTTTAGCATATCTGGTTCTGATTTTGTTGAAATGTTTGTGGGTGTTGGAGCTTCTAGAGTTAGAGATTTATTCCAAGAAGCTAAAAAGAACGCACCGTGTATTGTGTTCATAGATGAAATTGATGCAGTAGGTAGACAAAGAGGTGCTGGATTAGGTGGCGGCCATGATGAAAGAGAACAAACTTTAAATCAGTTACTTGTTGAAATGGATGGGTTTGGAGTTAATGAAGGAATAATAATGATAGCTGCAACTAATAGACCTGATATTCTAGATCCTGCTCTATTAAGACCAGGAAGATTTGATAGACAAATTGTTGTAGGTGCACCAGATGTAAAGGGAAGAGAAGAAATTTTAAAGGTTCATACAAAGAAAAAACCTCTTAGTGAAGATGTTAATCTTGAAGTATTAGCAAAGAGAACTCCAGGATTTAGTGGTGCTGACCTAGAAAATCTTTCAAATGAAGCAGCTTTACTATCTGTAAGAAGAAGTAAAAAACAAATTGGAATGCTTGAGATGGAAGAAGCTATTACAAGAGTAATAGCTGGACCTGAAAAGAAGAGTAGAGTTATAAGTGAACATGATAGAAAGTTAACTGCTTATCATGAAGCGGGGCATGCTGTTGTCATGAGATTATTGCCTAATGCAGATCCTGTTCATGAAATATCTATAATACCAAGAGGTAGAGCCGGTGGTTATACAATGCATCTTCCGACAGAAGATAGAGCTTATACATCAAAGTCTAGACTTAAAGATGAGATGGTAGGATTATTAGGTGGAAGGGTTGCTGAACATCTGATTTTAGGAGATATAAGTACTGGTGCTAAAAACGATATTGATAGAGCTAGTGATATAGCAAGAAGTATGGTAATGGAATATGGTATGAGTGATAAGATTGGTACTATATCCTATGGGTCAGATCAAAATGAAGTTTTCTTAGGTAGAGATCTAGGAAGAGGAAGAAATTTTAGTGAAGAAATTGGAGCTGAAATTGACAAAGAAATTAAATCCTTAATAGATGAAGCTTATAATAAAGCTGAAACTTTATTGAAAGAAAATATAGAGAAACTTCATGCTGTTGCAGGTGCTTTATTAGAAAAAGAAAAGCTTGAAGGTGAAGAGTTCTTAAGAATATTTGATAATGCTAATAAAACAGATGATTTAGCATAATAAAAAGTGTCGAGTTTATCGGCACTTTTTATGTTGTACGAAAATTAAATTTGTGATGATAATATAAAAATATGAAATAGAAGTATAAATACGAACAATAATTAAAAATATAATACAAATATACGAAAAATATTTCAAAAAAATACAGTCAATGGTATAATCTTAATATGAACTTTGTAATAAGGAGGAAAAAATAGTGTTGAAAAGTGATATTCAAATAGCTCAAGAAGCTAAAATGGAACCTATTATAAAAATTGCAAAAAAATTAAATTTAACAGAAGATGATATAGAGTTATATGGTAAATATAAGTGTAAAATAGGATTAGATGTATTAAATAATAACAAATCTAAAGAAGGGAAATTAGTACTTGTTACAGCAATAAATCCAACACCAGCAGGTGAAGGAAAGTCTACAGTTACAGTGGGCCTTGGTCAAGCGTTGTGTAAAAAAGGGAAAAATGCAGTTATTGCGTTAAGAGAACCTTCTTTAGGTCCTGTTTTTGGTATAAAAGGGGGAGCAGCTGGAGGAGGATATTCTCAAGTTGTTCCTATGGAGGATATAAATTTACATTTTACTGGAGATATGCATGCAATAACAGCAACAAATAACTTATTATGTGCAGCTATAGATAACCATATACATCAAGGAAATCTTTTAAGAATTGATTCCAGAAGAATTGTTTTTAAAAGAGTTATGGATATGAATGATAGGGCACTTAGAAATGTTATTGTGGGGATGGGAGGTAAAGTAAACGGATTTGTAAGAGAAGATGGATTTATGATAACTGTTGCATCAGAAATAATGGCGATTCTTTGCTTAGCTTCTGATTTGAGTGACTTAAAGAAAAGAATGGGTGAGATTGTTGTGGCTTATGATTTAGATGGAAATCCGGTTTATGCTAAACAATTAGAAGTTGAAGGAGCTATGGCATTATTAATGAAGGATGCAATAAAACCTAACTTAGTTCAAACATTAGAAAATACTCCTGCTATAATACACGGAGGACCTTTTGCAAATATTGCTCATGGATGTAATTCAGTCATAGCAACTAAATTGGCGTTAAAGCTTGGTGATATAGTTATTACAGAAGCTGGATTTGGAGCGGACCTAGGTGCAGAAAAGTTTTTGGATATAAAGTGTAGATATGGCGGATTAAATCCAAATTGTGTAGTGGTGGTTGCTACTATCAGAGCTTTAAAACATCATGGTGGTGTTTCAAAAGAGGACTTAAATACGTCTAATGTTGAGGCTCTATCAAAAGGAATAGTTAATTTAGAAAAACAAATTGAAAATATTAATAAGTATAATGTTCCTGTTGTTGTAGCTATAAATAGGTTTTTAACAGATAGTGATGACGAAGTTAAGTTTATAAAAGATTATTGCAACAATATCGGTGTTAAGGTGGCTCTTTCTGATGTTTGGGCCAAAGGAGGAGAAGGTGGATTAGAATTAGCTGATATAGTAGAAGATGTTCTAGAAAATGAAAAGTCTAATTTTAAACCAATATACGAAGTTGAAAAAAGTATAGAAGAGAAAGTGTTAACAATAGCTAAAGAGATATATGGGGCAGATGGAGTTCAATACAGTGCAGCAGCTAAGAGGCAAATAAAAGAACTGGAGAAGTTTGGATTAGATAGACTTCCTATATGTATGGCAAAAACTCAATACTCTTTATCTGATAATCCGGCATTATTGGGTAGACCAAATGGGTTTGATATAAATGTAAAGGAAGTAAAAGTTTCAAATGGTGCAGGGTTTATTGTTGTATTAACAGGGGATGTAATGACAATGCCGGGATTACCAAAAGTTCCTGCTGCAAATAAAATGGATATATTAGAAAATGGAGAGATAGTAGGTTTGTTCTAATGGTAAGTAATGTTTATGGTGTTTTAATATACTTGACAAATTATGTTGGCTTGCTAAAATTATATTGTTAAATTTAAGTTATTTTACTGAAATAAAGGCAGCTTTTAATAGCTGCTTTTAATTATATTAAAGGGGTGCTTTTATGATTTTACTTGTTGATGTTGGTAACACTAATATAGTACTTGGTGTACATAAAGATAATGAGTATATAGCAAGTTGGCGTATTTCAACTGATCCTAATAAAACATCAGATGAATACGGAATACAAGTTATGCAATTATTTTCCCAAAATAATTTAGATGCAAAAGAAGTTAAGGGGATAATTATATCATCAGTTGTTCCTAATATTATGCATTCTTTAGAGAATATGATACGAAAGTGTTTTTCTATTGAACCTATAATAGTAGGTCCTGGAATAAAGACTGGAATAAATATAAAATATGATAATCCTAAAGAGGTTGGGGCAGATAGAATAGTAAATGCTGTTGCAGCATGTGAAAGATATAAAAGGCCTGTTATAATAATAGATTTTGGTACTGCAACAACTTTTTGTGCATTAACAAGGAGTGGAGACTACTTAGGCGGATGCATTGTGCCTGGAATAAGGATATCATCTGATGCTTTATTTGAAAGAGCTGCTAAGTTACCTAGAGTTGAGTTGGAGTTGCCAGAACAACTAATTTGCAAAAATACTATTTCTAGTATGCAAGCAGGTATATTATATGGATATATTGGTCAAGTTGAATATATAGTATCTAAAATAAAAAATGAAATGATGAGAAAAAATAGCGAGGAACCATATGTAATTGCAACAGGTGGTTTAGCTAAGTTGATATTTAAAGAAACTGATGCAATAGATGAAGTAGATGATGATTTAACATTAGAAGGTTTAAAAATACTATATTATAAAAATAAGGAGTAATTAAGATGAAGATAAGTAATCTGGTCTTTGATAACAATGTATTTTTAGCACCTATGGCCGGAGTTACTGATATTTCCTTTAGGGGATTATGCAAAGAAATGGGCTGTGGATTAGTAACAACAGAAATGGTTAGTGCGAAAGCATTACACTATGGAAGTGAAAACACACAAAGTCTTTTAAGAATAGCAGAAGAGGAAAAACCCGTAGCTGCACAAATTTTTGGTAGAGATCCAGAGATAATGGCAGAGGTTGTTGAAAAATATTTTAATAATAGAAACGATATTTGTATTATAGATGTAAATATGGGATGTCCAGCACCAAAAATAACTAAAAATGGTGAAGGGTCGGCTTTGATGAAGGAACCTGAATTAGCAGCTGAAATAATAAGATCTTTGAAAAAAGTATCCAATAAACCAGTTACGGCTAAGTTTAGAATGGGTTACGATGAAACTTGTATAAATGCAGTGGAGTTTGCTAAAAGGTTAGAAGAGGCTGGAGTTGATTCAGTAACTGTTCATGGAAGAACTAAGAAGCAAATGTATGAAGGTAAGGCTAATTGGGATGTCATAAGACAAGTAAAAGAAGCTGTTTCTATACCTGTGTTAGGAAATGGTGATGTATTTACAGCAGAAGATGCATTAAAGCTAAAAGAGGTTTCTAATTGTGATGGGATAGTTGTAGCAAGAGGTGCAATGGGAAATCCGTGGATATTTAAGCAAATACAAAGAAAGCTTAAAGGTGAAGATGATTTGATAATCACACATAGTGATAGAATTGAAATGTGCTTAAGACATTATGAACTTGCAATAAAATATGATGGAGAATATAAGGCTGTAAGAGAGATGAGAAAACATGCATCTTGGTATATTAAAGGTCTGCCAGGTTGTACGGATATAAAAAATCATATGAATACATTAGATAATAGTGAAGAAGTGATTGAAATATTAAGAAAATATAGGGATCAGTTATCATAAACTTATTTATAAAAATATAAATTTAGAAAATAGGAATTAAATTTATATAAAATGATATAATATTTAAACAGATATTGTTTAAATATTAGGGTATTAATCGTAACATTTAGGTTATATAATGTTATTATATAACTTAAGTGGTAAATGTGAGGTACCCTTAATTATCATTTATTGACATATTATATTGGCTGATTTATAATATGTTAAATACTTTTAGGAATTAATAAAACCAACCTGTCAGGTTGATAAAGGGGAGTATAATATGAGTGAAACTAAAAAATTTCTTATGACTTATGAAGGTGTAAAAAAGCTAGAAGATGAATTAGAATATTTAAAAACAGTAAAAAGAAAAGAAATAACTGAAAAAATAAAAGTGGCTTTAGGATACGGAGACTTAAGTGAAAACTCTGAATATGACGAAGCTAAAAATGAGCAAGCTTTTACAGAAGGAAGAATTCTTCAATTAGAAAATATGTTAAAGAATGCTGAAGTTGTTGATGAGTCAGAAATACCAACAGATACTGTTTCTGTAGGTTCAATAGTAAAGGTAAAAGATTATGATTTTGATGAAGAAGTTGAGTACACTATAGTTGGTTCGGCTGAAGCAGATCCGATGAACTTTAAAATATCTAATGAATCACCAGTTGGAAAAGGGTTAATTGGTAAAAAAGTTGGGGATATTGTAGAGGTTAATGTACCAGATGGAGTTTCAAAATTTGAGGTACTTGATATAAGAAGAGCATAACGGAGGGATGTAAATGTCAACTGAGGAAATGAATATTCAAGAATTAGAATCTCAGTTCAGTGAACAAGAAAGATTAAGAAGAGAGAAGCTAGCTGAATTAAAGAGTGAAGGAAAGGACCCATTTGATGTATATAAGGTTGATAGAACTCATACATCAGAGCAAGTAAAGTCTAACTTCGAAAAATTAGAAGGTAAGGAAGTTACTGTAGCAGGTAGAATAATGTCTAAGAGGGGACAAGGGAAGGTTGTTTTCTCTGATATACATGATAGAGACGGAAAGATCCAATTATTCATTAAGATTGATGAAGTTGGGGAAGAACAGTTAAAATCATATAAAACATTTGACTTAGGAGATATGGTAGAAGCTACAGGAGAAGTTTTTAAAACTAGAACTGAAGAAATATCTGTAAAAGTTAAGAGTTTTCAATTAATTTGTAAGTCTTTAAAGCCATTACCAGAAAAGTGGCATGGATTAAAAGACCCAGATTTAAGATATAGACAAAGAGAAGTAGATCTTATAACTAACCCAGAAGTAAAGGATACTTTTATTAAGAGAAGTCAAATTATAAGGGGGATAAGAGAGTTCTTAGACAATAGAGGTTTTTTAGAAGTTGAAACACCAATACTATCTCCTATAGCAGGTGGAGCAGCAGCTAGACCATTTATAACACATCATAATACATTAGATATTGATATGTATCTTAGAATTGCTACTGAGCTTTATTTAAAGAGACTTATTGTTGGTGGATTTGAAAAAGTTTATGATATGGGTAAGAACTTTAGAAATGAAGGTATGTCTGTAAGACATAACCCTGAATTTACTATGATAGAGTTATATGAAGCTTATTCTGATTATAATGATATGATGGAAATTATGGAAAACTTAGCGGCATATGTTTGTGAAAAAGTAAATGGTACAACTAAGGTTATGTACCAAGGAACAGAAATAGACTTTAAGCCACCATGGAGAAGAATAACTATGGTTGATGCTGTTAAGGAATATGCAGGAATAGATTTTAATTCTATTGCATCTGATGAAGAGGCACAAGCTATTGCAAAGGAAAAGCATTTAGAATTCCCTAAGCCATTAAACACTGTAACAAAGGGTGAAGTGTTAAATGCGCTTTATGAAGAGTTTGCTGAGCAACACATGATACAACCTACATTTGTTATGGATTATCCAGTAGAGATTTCACCTCTTACAAAGAAAAAGAGAGGAAATGAAATGTTTACTGAAAGATTTGAAGGATTTGTATTTGGAAGAGAAATCTGTAATGCATATTCTGAATTAAATGATCCAATAGTTCAAAGAGAAAGATTTGAACAACAAGCTAAAGAAAGAGAGCTTGGAGATGATGAAGCTTATATGATTGATGAAGAATTTATGAGCGCTTTAGAAACAGGTATGCCTCCAACTGGTGGATTAGGATTTGGAGTTGATAGATTAATAATGTTCTTAACTGATTCACCATCAATAAGAGACGTATTATTATTCCCTACAATGAAACCACAAACAAATAATTAACATAAAAAAGGAGTTAATTTGATTAACTCCTTTTTCTATCTTTAAAATGCTCTGTTTTTTTCGTGAATGCTATTATATTTAAAGTTTTTAAAAAAAAGTGTTGCATTTATAGATAAAGCTGATATAATATCTAATGTAATGACGTTCCGCGATAGCTCAATGGTGGAGCACTCGGCTGTTAACCGATAGGCTGGAGGTTCGAGTCCTCTTCGCGGAGCCAATTTTATCGTCATTATACTGATATTCCGCGATAGCTCAATGGTGGAGCACTCGGCTGTTAACCGATAGGCTGGAGGTTCGAGTCCTCTTCGCGGAGCCAAAGAAAAGCGATGAATAGTCATCGCTTTTTTATTTTTCTTTTTTGTCGTCTTTATCATCTTTGTTATGGCATATCATATCTATTATTACAGCGCATGCTAAAATTAATGCGTGATCATTAAAGTCTGTTATATCAATTATATATTTGTCTCTTATAGAAATAAGTTTTTTATAAACTTTACCTATCTCATTTCCATTAAGTTTGAATGTATAATCGTAATCAATAAAATTTCCTTTTACTTTTATGGTTCCATATGGTGTTTCAATCTCAAACTTATCTCTAATAATATTTATTAAATCTTTTTTTAGAGTTGCATATACGTCTCTGTCTTTTTCAATAACGTATGTTTCTTTTAATCGTAATAGTTTTTTCTTGATTTTAAATATTTTGTTGTCATTTGAATCGGAAAAGTATAATTTTTCTCCTATAGTTAAAATTTTGCCATCTATCTTGAAAACCTTATCCTTGTTTTCATCTAATATAGTGAAGTCGTCGCCAATAGATATAAGTCTTTGACTTAAGATGTATTTCATAAAAAACCTCCTTATGTTCTTTTATATAATTATTATATAAAAAAATACATATAAAATATATATGATATACCTTTGGTATTGACATATAGAACTCTTTTGATAAAATGAATATATAATTAAATAGGCATGTTGATAGAGAAAAGTAGTATGATGCTTTATTTTAGAGAGGTGATGTTTGGTGAGAATCACTATGGGTGTTTTATGAAAGGAACTCTTGAGTGCGAGGTTATGAAAGTAGGGCTTATTGCCAAGAAGGGTGGAACCGCGGAAAATGTTTTTTCGTCCCTTTATGGTTGATATAGCTTTTTTTATTTACAAAAAAATAAATTAGGAGGTATAAACATGACAGTAGAAAAGACTATGGAAAAAATAGTTTCTTTATGTAAAAGTAGAGGGTTCATATTCCCAGGCTCAGAAATATACGGAGGATTAGCAAATTCGTGGGATTATGGTCCATTAGGCGTAGAGTTTAAAAATAATGTAAAGAAAGCTTGGTGGAAGAAGTTTATACAAGAAAGTCCATATAATGTTGGAGTTGATTGCGCTATATTAATGAATAAAGAAGTATGGGTGGCATCAGGGCATGTTGGTGGATTTTCAGATCCATTAATGGATTGTAAAGAGTGTAAAGCTAGATTTAGAGCAGATAAGTTAGTTGAAGATCATATGACAGAACAAGGGGTAGAGGTAGCATCTGCAGATGGTTGGTCAAATGAGCAATTAAAAGAATATATAGAAAAGAACAATATAGTATGTCCTAAGTGCGGAAAGTTAAATTATACTGATATCAGAAAGTTTAATTTAATGTTTAAAACTTTCGCTGGAGTTACTGAAGATGCAAAAAATGAAATATACTTAAGACCTGAAACAGCTCAAGGTATTTTTGTTAACTTTAAGTCTGTTCAAAGAACTTCAAGAAAGAAAGTGCCATTTGGTATAGGACAAATAGGTAAATCCTTCAGAAATGAAATTACTCCAGGTAACTTTACTTTCAGAACAAGAGAATTCGAACAAATGGAATTAGAATTCTTCTGTAAGCCGGGAACAGATTTAGAATGGTTTGAATATTGGAGAGAGTACTGTTGGAAGTTCTTATTAAACTTAGGTATAAAAGAAGAATATATAAGAATGAGAGATCATGCACAAGAAGAATTATCATTTTATTCTAAAGCTACTTCTGATATAGAATACTTATTCCCATTTGGATGGGGTGAATTATGGGGAATAGCAGATAGAACTGACTATGATTTAAAGAAACATCAAGAACATTCAGGTCAAGATATGTCCTATTTAGACCCTCAAACAAATGAGAAATATGTACCTTATGTTATAGAACCATCATTAGGTGCAGATAGAGTTGCTTTAGCCTTCTTAGTTGACGCTTATGATGAAGAAGATTTATCAACTGAAGATAAGCAAGATTCAAGAGTTGTAATGCACTTCCATCCAGCGTTAGCTCCATTTAAAGCAGCTATATTACCTTTATCAAAGAAGCTTTCTGATAAAGCTCTAGAAGTTTATGGAGAGTTAAGTAAGTACTTTAATGTTGATTTTGATGAAGCAGGAAGTATAGGAAAGAGATATAGAAGACAAGATGAAATAGGTACACCATATTGTATAACTGTAGACTTTGATACATTAGAAGATGGTGCTGTAACTGTAAGAGATAGAGATAGCATGGAACAAGAAAGAATCAAGATAAGCGATTTACAAAGTTATATAGCAAAAAGTTTAGAGTTTTAATTTAAGGTGGAGTTATTATATAACTCCACTTTTTATATGTGCGCCTAGCATGGGCGTACACTCAATGTCGTCAACTTAAGAAAAAATAAAAATTAAATATAAAAGATACTTGACAATAGATAGGAAATTTGCAGCCTCGCTATAGACAAATAAATTTAT
>NZ_JAHAIF010000061.1 GCF_018372875.1 Clostridium sp.
ATAGAAATTAAGCATAGGATTTTGAGAATCCTATGCTTTTGGGGTTTTACTTACAATTAAGTTTCCCGAAGGGAGCGTGGCGCAGCCACTTTTTTTATTGTCTAGGAAAATATAAAAGTTCAATTAGCTATAAATCAAAGGTATTATTACATTTTCATATTAAAAAATATAAAATAAAGGATAGTAATTTTGTAATTTCCTTACCTTTAGTACGGGTGGGGTGGATATTTGTTTTGATGTGACTTGGAGCTTGTGACGGAACTAGCAAAATAAATACCCGCTACACCTTTTTTTAGTTATAAAGTTTTAAATTTTATTAGTTCTACATTTTTAGATATATAACAATCTTTTACTGGTTCAATGTTACACAAGTCTGTTGATAAATACTTCTTATTATCATCAGCAAAAACAGTTACTATAACAGGATTCTTTTTTTGTGACAGTTCATAGGCCTTTATTGCTCCTAAGAAGTTAGCACCAGAGGATATGCCTACTCCTAACCCTAAAGTTTTAGATAACTTTTGTGCCATAAGTATTGCGTCTCCATCATCCACTCCAATAACATCATTCACTTTAGAAAAATCTAAAATAGGGGGAATAAATTCGTCCACTATTCCTTGGATTCTATGTTCATTTACTTGGGTGCCTGTAGATAGTGTGGGTGAATTAGATGGTTCTAGAGGATATATTTTTATATTAGAATTATGTTTTTTTAAATAAGTCCCAATTCCCATAATAGTTCCCCCTGTACCTACACCAGCAATAAATGCAGAAGGAGTTAGATTGTACTTTTTTAATGTGTTTAATATTTCTGGTCCGGTAGAACAGTAGTGTGCTTCTGTATTATATTTATTAGAAAATTGTTTTGGTAAAAATACATTCTTATTATTTTTAGCAATTTCTTCTGTCATTGATATACACTTTAAGAAACCACCATCCTCCTTGGATACTAAGTTTATTTCTGCGCCAAAGCTTTTTAATAATTTCTTTCGTTCATCACTCATCCAGTCTGGCATATATATTACCACTTTATGACCTAAATAAGTACCAATTGAACTAAAAGAAATCCCAGTATTTCCACTTGTAGCTTCTATTATAATATCATTAGGCTTTAATTCTTTGTTTTCATATGATTTCTTCATGATATGAAGTGCCATTCTATCTTTTATACTTCCAGTATAATTATAGTATTCTAGTTTTGAATAAATTTTTATTTCCCTATCATTATAAATACAGGTTATTTCTACTAGAGGTGTGTTACCAATTACCTTTTCTAATGATTTTAGCTTTGAATGTATAGTTAACATTGCACAACTCCTATATATTTTTATTTTATTGAAATTTAAGTCTCACATTAATTTTAATGCAAAGACTTTATTTTTTAGAACTAATAAATATTTACAGTATGCTCTTCTTGCTAAGTATTTATTTATAGTGCATTATTTCTTTGGAAATCCCACTTCTAGGAGAAACATTGGGGAAAATTGTAACTATCTCTGTTAATCAAGCTGAAAAGTATCTTTTTTAAAATTATAAATCCAGCAATACCATACATTTTAAGCCATCTTTTCCTATTTTCTAAAATATGTTTTTATTAGTTATAAATAAAAAACTTAATATTTTATTATAAATAGCTAATTCTATTGCTGTAGGATAATAAAAAAATTATAATAAAAGTGTCATAAATGTTAAAAAAATAATAATTAAGAGAGGTAAATATGAAAGTAAATTGGAATACTAAATATAATACAATATGCGTATATACATTTATTTTAGTGTGTTTTATTATATTATTTTATTTATCAATATCACAATTAAGTGTATTGTGGGGGAAAGTAGGGAAAGTAATAAGTTTATTACAACCGTTTATATTTGGATTTGCTATTGCGTATCTATTAGATTTTTTATTGAGATTTTATGAAAGTAGAATGGAAAATATTAAGTGTTTTGAAAAAGTAAGCTTTAGAAGAAAAAGAACTGTAGGACTAGTATTAACTTATATAACTACATTTTTAGTTATAGTTTTATTTATGCAATTTGTTTTGCCACAAGTAATAGACAGTCTAGTTGGGTTAATTAATGATATTCCTACATATATAAACAATACAACAAAGCTATTTCAGGAGATAGTTCATAAGTTTGATTTAAATGAAGAGGTATTTAATTTTATAAATACAAATTTTAATGATGTAACTAATTATATAATAAAGCAAGCAACAAATATGTTACCTGTATTGGGTGGAGTGGTAACTTCTACTGCTGCAGGACTATGGAATGTAGTACTTGGAATAATAATTTCAATATACATTTTAATTGATAAGGAAAAATTCTGTGCATTAGCTAAGAAAATCAGCTATGCTATTTTACCACAAAGGGCTGCAGATAAGACTATAGAGATAACTCATAGAAGTAGTGATACTTTTGGAAAGTTTTTAAGTGGAAAGATACTTGATTCATTAATAATTGGTATATTAACATTTGTTGTCTTAACAATATTTAAAATGCCATATACTTTATTAGTATCTGTAATAGTTGGGATAACTAATATAATTCCATTCTTTGGACCGTTTATTGGGGCTATACCTTCAGTAATAATAATATTATTCGTATCTCCAATTAAAGCATTATGGTTTTTACTTATAATTCTTGTGATACAACAAATTGATGGTAATATAATAGGACCGAAGATTTTAGGAGATTCTATAGGTATATCAGCATTTTGGATATTGTTTTCTATATTAGTAGCTGGTAAATTCTTAGGGTTAGTAGGAATGGTAATAGGCGTACCTTTATTTGCGGTAATATACTCTATAATAAAAGAGGTGGTAGAAAGTCAATTAGATAAGAAAGGTATGAAGACAAAAACAGAGGACTATATGTAATTATTAAAGGAGGAGTATTGATGATTAGAGAAGAATTATTAGAAAGATTTTTAAGATATGTTAAGGTTAATACAAGATCTGATGAAAGAAGTGAAACTACCCCAAGTACAACTTGTCAGTTAGATTTAGCTGGAATGTTAAAGGATGAATGTGAAAAGATGGGGTTAACAGAAGTAACTCTTGATGATAAAGGATATGTAATGGCAACTTTACCTAGCAACATTAAGAAAGATGTTCCAGTTATAGGTTTTATAGCACATATGGATACATCTCCAGATTTTAAAGGTGAAGGAGTAAATCCTCAAATAGTAGAATACAATGGTGGAAATATATATTTAAATAAAGATATAAATATTTATTTAAGTGAGTCTAACTATCCTGTTTTAAAGGATTTAATTGGAGAAACTATAATTACAACTGATGGAACAACTCTTCTTGGAGCAGATGACAAAAATGGTATAGCAGAAATAATGACTGCTATGAGCTATTTAATAAAACATCCAGAGGTTCCTCATGGAAAAATAAGAATAGCATTTACTCCTGATGAAGAGGTAGGCAGAGGTGCAGATTTCTTCAATGTAGAAAAGTTTGGAGCAGATTTTGCTTATACAATAGATGGTGGAGCGTTAGGAGAATTAGAGTGTGAAAACTTTAATGCATCTTCCGCTATAGTTAAGGTAAGTGGTAGCAACATTCATCCGGGATATGCTAAGGACAAAATGAAAAATAGTATTCTTATAGCATATGAATTCCATAATGAGTTGCCACAAAATGAATCACCACAACATACAAGTGGCTATGAAGGATTCTATCATTTAAATGATATTGAAGGCTCAGTAGAAAGTACAACTTTAACTTATATATTAAGAGACTTTGAAACTGAAGGAATTAATAATAGAAAGAATAAATTAAAGGATGTTGAAGAAAAGTTAAATTCAAAATATGGAGATGGAACAGTAGAAGTTATTCTGAAAGATCAATATAAAAATATGAAAGAAATAATTGATAAGTATCCTGAGGTAATGGAAAGAGCGAAAAAAGCTATGGAAGCTTTAGATGTAGTTCCTGAGTTAGTCCCAATTAGAGGTGGAACAGACGGATCACGATTATCTTTTATGGGGCTGCCTTGTCCTAATATATTTACTGGTGGATATAATTTTCATGGTAAATATGAATTTACTGTAGTTTCATATATGGAATTAGCTTGTAAAACAATAATCGAAATATGCAAATGTTAAAAGAAGTCCAATATTGGACTTCTTTTATTTGTAAATATTTCAAATAGTGAAATACATAATTATATTTATTTAGTTAGAAAGTTATCAATTATGTGGAAAAATAAGCTTAAATATAAATGAATGATATAAAGTTTAAATGCACAAAATAAATATAGTTGCAACAAGAATATTGTTAAAAAAACTACATACATAACTATGTAAATGTTTTTATAGAACCTAAAAATATATAAATTTGACAAAAAATTTACATAAAAGCAATTATTTGATGTACAAATTAAATAAAAATTAAAAAAGTCGATAAAAAACATTGACAAAAAATAAACAATAAAATAAAATAAAGATGTAGTAAGAATGATAAAAAAATCACAAATGATTATTAGATAAATTTTAGGAGGAACTAAAGATGGCAGTTACTAATGCACAAGAATTAACTAAAAGAATTCAAGAATTGAAAGAGGCGCAAAAGATATTCGCAACTTATACTCAAGAGCAAGTAGATGAGATTTTCAGACAAGCTGCTTTAGCAGCAAATAATGCAAGAATTAAGCTTGCAAAGATGGCTGTTGAAGAAACAGGAATGGGGATTGTTGAAGATAAGGTTATAAAGAATCATTTTGCAGCGGAATATATATATAATCAATATAAAGATATGAAAACTTGTGGAGTTTTAGAAGAAGATAAAACTTTTGGAGTTACAAAAATTGCAGAACCAATAGGAGTTATAGCTGCTATAGTTCCAACTACAAATCCAACATCAACAGCTATATTTAAAACATTAATAGCTTTAAAAACTAGAAATGCAATAATCATAAGTCCACATCCAAGAGCTAAGAAAGCTACAATAGCAGCAGCTAAGGTTGTTTTAGATGCAGCAGTTAAAGCAGGTGCTCCAGAAGGAATTATAGGATGGATAGATGAGCCTTCAGTTGAATTATCAGGAAATGTTATGAGAGAATCAGATATAATACTAGCTACAGGTGGACCAGCAATGGTTAAAGCTGCTTACTCATCAGGAAGACCAGCTTTAGGAGTTGGTGCAGGAAATACTCCAGCGATTATAGATGAAACAGCTCACATAAAAATGGCTGTAAACTCAATTTTATTATCTAAGACATTTGATAATGGAGTTATATGTGCATCAGAACAATCAATCGTTGTTTTAGAAGAAGTTTATGATGAAGTTAAGAGAGAATTGGCAGATAGAGGAGCTTATATCCTTAAGGGCGAAGAAATAGATAAGGTTAGAAAAGTAATCTTAAATGATAGAGGTGGACTAAATGCAGATATGGTTGGTCAATCAGCATATAAGATTGCACAAATGGCAGGTGTTAATGTTCCAGAATCAGCTAAAGTTTTAGTTGGGGAAGTAACTTCAGTTGAATTAGAAGAACCATTCTCACATGAAAAGTTATCACCAGTATTAGCTATGTATAAGGCTAAATCATTCGAAGAAGCTTTAGATAAGGCGGATAGATTAATTGAATTAGGTGGTATGGGACACACTTCAATACTATACACAGATCAAATAAAGTCAAAAGATAGAATATTAACATTTGGTGAAAGAATGAAAACTGCTAGAACTCTAATTAATATGCCAGCAGCACAAGGAGCTATCGGAGATTTATTTAACTTTAAGTTAGCACCATCATTAACACTAGGATGTGGATCATGGGGTGGAAACTCAGTTTCAGAAAATGTTGGTCCTAAGCACTTAATTAACATTAAGAGCATTGCTGAGAGGAGAGAAAATATGCTTTGGTTTAGAGTTCCAGAAAAGACTTATTTCAAATATGGTTGTTTACCAGTAGCTCTTGAAGAATTACACGATATGGGTAAAAAGAAAGCCTTTATCGTAACAGATAAAGTATTATTCCAAATGGGCTACACAAATAAAGTAACAGAAGTATTAGAAAAGAATGGAATACAATATAAGATATTCTCAGATGTTGAACCAGACCCAACATTAAGATGCGCAAGAGCTGGGGCTAAAGAAATGTTAGATTTCAATCCAGATGTAATTATCTCTCTTGGTGGTGGATCAGCTATGGATGCTGCTAAGATTATGTGGGTTATGTACGAACATCCAGAAGTAAACTTCCATGACTTAGCTATGACATTCATGGATATCAGAAAAAGAATTTACAAGTTCCCAACAATGGGTCAAAAGGCTATGATGGTTTCAATAGCTACATCAGCAGGGACTGGATCAGAAGTTACTCCATTCGCAGTTATAACTGATGAAACTACGGGAGTTAAGTATCCATTAGCTGACTACGAACTAACTCCAGATATGGCTATAGTTGATGCAGAGTTAATGATGACTTCACCTAAGGGATTAACAGCTTGTGCAGGTATAGACGTATTAGTTCACTCTATAGAAGCATATGTATCAATTATGGCATCTGAATACACTAATGGATTAGCTTTAGAAGCTATTAGATTAGTATTCAAATACTTACCAGATGCTTATAATGAAGGAACAACAAACGTTAAGGCTAGAGAAAAAATGGCTCATGCTTCATGTATGGCTGGTATGGCATTCTCAAATGCTTTCTTAGGAATAAACCACTCATTAGCTCATAAGCTAGGTGCGTTCCACCACTTACCACACGGTATGGCAAACTCTTTAGTAATGAACGAAGTTATAAGATTCAATGCTACAGATGCGCCAACTAAGCAAGCAGCATTTGCTCAATACAAATATCCAAATGCAGCATGGAGATATGCTAGAATTGCAGATCATCTAGGATTAGGTGGATCTACTAATGAAGAAAAAGTAGAATTTTTAATAAAAGCTATAGAGGAATTACAAGCTAAGGTTAATATGCCAAAGACAATTAAAGAAGCTGGTATAAGTGAAGATGCATTCTATGCAACACTTGATGAAATGGTAGAGCAAGCATTTGATGACCAATGTACAGGTGCTAATCCAAGATATCCATTAATGAGTGAATTAAAGGAAATTTATATAAATTCTTATGAAGTTAAGAAAGAAACTTCAAAGGAAGTAAAAAAGCCTAAGAAAAAATAACATTTATATATAAAACTACAAAAGTTGATTTCATAAAAAAGGGCCGTATCTCATAAGATATGGTCCTTTTTGTGATGTGTAAATTCTAGCTGTTGATTAAACATTTTTTTATTATGTTTAGCCCATTAATAATATCCTTTGTACTGACGCTAGATATACTAAGCCTTATTCCTTTTTTGTAAAATGAATTATCTATAAAACAGCGTTTACCAGGCCCTACAATAACTTTGTTATTTCTTAATTCTTTAATTAATATGTCTTCGTTTATATGGTCAGGAAGAAATATATAACTATAAAAACCTGATATGTCACTAAAACAATTTATGCCTATATTCTTCAAAGTTAAAAGTTCATTTGAAAGTATTTCATGTTTCTTTTTTAAATCATTCGTTATAACATCACTATGTTTTTTTAAAATATTGCTTCTTATATATATTTCAAGGGTAGCTTGAGATAATAGTGATGGTGAGATGTAATATCTTATATCTAATTTTTTTATATGATTTTTAAAGGAGTCAATTAAGTTGTTAGGCATAACTGAAACTCCAACTCTCATCCAAGGCATAATTTTTGAAAAACTTTTAAGATATATGACGTGAGTGAAGTCAGAGTATGAATAAATGGGATCATATTTTTCGTCTGTATAAATATCTGAAAAATAATCATCTTCTACAATATAAACGTCATATTTAGCTGCTAATTTAGCAATTGCTTTTCTTTGAGATTTTTTTAAAGTAGTGCCTAAAGGGTTATGGTGACGTGGTATTGTATAGAAAAATTTAATAGGCTCTTCTTTAAAAATTTTTTCTAATTTGTTTAAATTGATACCATCTTCATTTCTCTCTATTCCTATTATATCTATGTTTAACATTTTTAGGTTATCTAAAAAGTGTCCATAACTTGGTTGTTCTAATAATATCTTTGTTTTATTATTTGGAAAGTTCATATCTATTAATAGATTAAGAGTTTGAACTGTTCCCATAGTAATAAACAAGTTTTCTTTTTTAGTGAAAACTTGAAAATTTGATAAATACCTAAGTGAAGCATCTTTTAAAGAATCTACCCCGGTATGATTGGAGTCGAGAGAATTGTTTTTGTAAAGATCTCCTGCCCAATTTAGACAGTGTTTTAAATCAGGTATATTCATATCCCCGATTAAAGTATTACCGCTATAAAAGTTAATTGTATCTGATGTGGAGATGTTAATTTTATTTATGTTTTCTACAATATAATATCCACTTTTAGGATTAGCATATATAACATGATTATTTTTTAAAGTATCATAAGCTTTTATTACTGTGTTTATTGAACAGTTATACATTTTACTAAGCTCACGGACAGAAGGTATTTTTTTACCTACTGTATATACTCCTTTTTCTATTCCTTCTTCTATATCATTGATTATTTTCTCGTATAATTTACTAATAATAAACACCTTCTTAACTGTTATGGTACAGTTTTAGAATATCATAATTAAATTCTATTTTCTATAAATGAGATAAGTATTAATTAGTAGTGGATGATTTTTTGTAGTAATAGAAATTAATACGAAAATTAGATGATTATATTAAAAAAAAGTTCGACAAAAGTAGAAAAAAGTCTTGACTTAGCGAATGATGTTTTATATATTATAAATATAGTTCGTTACTAATTCGAAGGATGGATAAGGTATGGAAATTAATATACATAGGGTAATGAAGGGGATTGAAAAGCTTAGCGAATTTAACTCTACTCCAGAAAAAGGTTGTACAAGATATTCTTATAGTAAGGAGGACTTACTTGCTAGGGAATATTTAATTAACCAAATGAAAGAGGCTGGGTTTGAGGTAAGCGTTGATAATATAGGTAATATAAAAGGATTATTAAAAGGAACAGAGGAAAAGTTACCAATTGTTATAAGCGGATCACATATTGATACTGTTAAACATGGAGGTAATTATGATGGGATACTTGGTGTTGTTGCTGCTATAGAAATTGGAAGAGTTATAAAAGAGAATAACCTAAAGCATAGAAGAGGATATCAAGTAGTTATTTTTACTGAAGAAGAAGGATCTAATTTTTCAGTTAATCTTCTTGGAAGCAAAGCTATTGCTGGTAAGATTGAATTTGAGGATATAAAGGATCTTAAAGATAGTATGGGCATTTATATGGTAGATATGATAGAGAAATTAGGGGTGAATCCTAGAAAAGTATCTGAATGCAGAATACCAAAGGAAGAAATACATTCTATGATAGAGCTTCATATAGAACAAGGAAGAGTTTTAGATGAAGAAAATATTTCGGTAGGAATAGTTAAAGGAATAAATGCTTTAAATTGGTATGAGGTAAAGATAGAAGGTCAAGCCAATCATGCAGGTGCAACTCCTATGAAATATAGGAAGGACGCTTTGGTTGAAGCATCAAGATTGATTGCTAATATACCAGACATAGTTGAAAAGCTTGGTGATGAATCAAATGTAGCAACTGTAGGAGTTATAGAGTGTAAGCCTAATTTGCCAAATGTAATTCCCAAAGAAGTAAAGTTCACAATAGATTTAAGAGGTATTGAACCTGATACAAATAAAAGAATTTTAGAAGAAATAAAAAATGAACTTAAAAAGATAGAAAATGGTGGGGTTAAGACTTCTATAAAAGAACTAACTAAGGCTAAAGAAACTAAGTCAAATGAAGAAATATTAAAAATTATAGAAGAGAAAGCTTTAAAAAGAGAAATAAATTATAAGTTAATGTATAGTGGCTCAAACCATGATACAAGCATTATTAGTGAAATATGTGATGTGGCTATGATATTTGTACCTAGTGTAAATGGAAGTAGTCATTGTCCAGAAGAGTATACAAAAAAAATAGATATTCAAAATGGATGTCAGTTGTTATTAGATACAATAGAAGAATTGATTAAGTAAACATTAGGGGGATAAAATGTTAGAGAAACTATTTAAATTAAAGGAACACAACACAAATCCAAAAACTGAAATAACAGCAGGTATAGTTACATTTATGACTATGGCTTACATTTTAGTTGTACAACCATCTTTTATGGGAGCAGCAGGAATGGATGTTGGAGCAGTAACAGTGGTTACAGCAATTCTTTCAGCGATATTCTCATTATTTATGGGATTATACACTAACTTACCATTTGCTTTAGCACCTGCTATGGGAAGTAATGCTTTCTTTGCTTTCACACTTGTTGCTGGGGGAGTTGTTTCTTGGCAAACAGGATTAGGAATGGTATTTATTTCAGGAGTGATTTTTTTACTACTTTCTGTTTTAGGATTAAGAGAAGTTATAGTTAAGTTGATTCCTAAGAATGTAAAGCTTGCTATAGGAGCAGCAGTTGGATTTTATATAGTTTCACTTGGATTCAAGAATGGTGGAATTATGCAAATAGATGGTTCTATTTCTATGGGAGATATTAAAACACCAGCAGTATTACTTACAATTATAGGGTTATGTTTACTGGTTTTCTTAATGGCAAGAAATGTTAAGGGAGCTGTATTTATAGGAATTATAGCCACTACAATTATAGGGATTCCAATGGGAATTACACAAGTACCAGAAACTTTAATATCAATGCCTCCATCAATTGAACCGATTTTTATGAAGCTTGATATTATGGGGGCATTAAAGTGGAGTTTCTTCCCATTAATATTCACATTCTTTGTTGGAGATTTCTTCTCAACTTTAGGTACTTTAATAGGTGTTTCTGCAAAGGCAGATCTTTTAGATGAAGAAGGAAATTTACCTAATATTGAAAAACCATTCTTGGTAGATTCAATTGCTACAATAGTAGGTGCGTTGTTTGGTTCAACAGTAGTTACAACTTACATAGAATCAGCTTCAGGGGTTGAAGAAGGTGGAAGAACTGGTTTAACAGCAGTATCAACAGCAGTATGTTTTGCTCTTGCAATATTCATAACACCAATAGTTGGTATGATACCAAATCAAGCTACAGCACCAGCCTTGATAATTATAGGATTAATGATGTTATCAGGACTTAAGGATATAGATTTTAGTGATTTTACAGAATCATTCCCGGCATTCGCTACAATTGCATTTACAATATTCACAAACAGTATTTCAAATGGTATAAGCATGGGGATTATAGCTTATATGTTTACGAAAGTAATGGCTGGGAAATATAAGGAATTAAATTGGGGAATTTATATTTTATCAATACCGTTGATTTTATACTTCTTAATATAGAAATAATAGAGCTGTGGCAATAGAGAGGAAAATTTATTCTCTATTGCCACGGCAACTTTTTATTAAGGCAAAAAAGGATGTATCATAGTTTTGAATTCTATATGCAGTTCTTAACTTTTTAAAAATATAAGAACTTAAGAACTTAAGAAGTTATAGTAAAAATGCGGAGTTGAATGGATTTTGGTGAGGTGAATTTTAATTGGCAATAATTTACTTTAAGAATAAAAATAAAAATTATAGTGACACCGCAGAACAACCAAATTATATAGTGAAAGGATGAGTTTTATGTGGATTTTACCTAATGATAAAAAAGGATTAATAGAAGCAGCAAATGGAAAAAGAGAATATGATTTAGTAATTAAGAACGGAAAAATAGTTAATGTATTCACTGGAGAAATTTATGAAGGTGAAGTTGGGATATATGAAAAGCATATTGGAGACGTTACATGTAGCATAGATGAAGAGAGAGAGTCTCTTAAAGGGAAAAAATATTATGATGCAGAAGGAAAATATGTAATTCCAGGATTAATAGATGCTCATATTCATATTGAAAGTACTTTACTTACTCCAAGAAACTTTGCAAAGGCAGTAACTGCACATGGTACAACTACTGTTGTTACAGACCCTCATGAAATAGGAAATGTTCATGGAATTAGAGGCGTTAAGTATATGCATGATTCTAGTGAAGGGCTTCCAATGAGACAATACATATTAGCACCATCATGTGTTCCAGCAGTACAAGGTTTAGAAAATGCAGGGGCTGAGTTTGATGAAAAAGATATAGAAGAAATGTTGGATTTAGAAAGAGTTATTGGTATTGGGGAAGTGATGGACTTCATTGGAGTAATTGATAATGATGAAAGGATGGTAAAGATTGTTGAAGCTGCCGAAAAGAGAAATATGTTTATTCAAGGGCATGCTCCATCTTTAACAGGAAAACAATTATCTTCTTATCTTTGTGCGGGGATATTAAGTTGTCATGAAAGTAGAAATGAAATTGAAGCTAGAGATAAGATGAGAAAAGGTATGTATGTGGATGCTAGAGAAAGTTCTATTTCTAAGGATGTAACCAAAATAGTAAAGGGAGTTAAGGATTTTAGATATTTAACAAATCTTACTTTATGTACTGATGATAGAGAAGTGGATGAAATATTAACTAGTGGTCATATGAATGATGTTGTAAAAACAGCTGTAAAAGCAGGTTTAAATCCAGTTGATGCTATAAGATGTGCAACATTAAATAATGCAAGAGAGTTAGGGATAAGAAACTTAGGTGCATTAGCTCCAGGATATTTAGCAGATATAGTTGTTTTAGAAGACTTAGAAAACTTTAAAGTTAATGCTGTAGTATTTGAGGGGGAAATAGTTGCTGAAGATGGGAAGCTGTTAAAAGAAGTAGAGAATATAAAATATGATATTGAAGAAGAAAACTCTGTTCACGTTAAAGATTTAAAAGTTGAAGATTTTATGTTGAAAGCACCTATAAAAGAAGGAAAGATAAAAACAAAGATAATTCAATATAGAAGTCAAATATCCTCAGTTACAGATTTTGTAGAAAAAGAATTGAATGTTAAAGATGGATATATAGATTTATCAGGGGAAGAGGATTTAAAGTTTGTAATTGTTATTAATAGGCATGGTAAAGATGAGAACAAATCAATAGCTGTTGTAAAGAATTTTGGGTTAACTAAAGGTGCATTAGGAAGTACTATATCACATGATAGTCATAATCTAACAATAGTATATGACGATCCTAAAGAAGCTTTACTAGTAGCAAATGACTTGATCCAAATGGGTGGTGGATTAAGTTGTGTGGAAAATGGTGAATTGAAAGAACATTTACAACTAAAAGTTGCAGGGCTAATGTCAAATAAAGAAGCAGAAGAGTTATCTAAGGATGCTAACAAGATGAAGAAAGCTATAAGAGAATTGGGTATTACTGAAATGCCTAATCCATTATTAAGAATTGTAACCCTTGCACTTCCTGTAATTCCTTGTGCTAAGATGTCTGACTGTGGTGTTGTAGATGTATTGAAGAAAAAGTTAGTAAGTATATTTGAGTAACAAAAACTTGATAAAAATATCAATAAATGGTATATTAGTGTAAAAGAATATAGCGAATTAGCTAGGGGTGCCGTAAGGCTGAGAAGGATTTTCCTAACTCTTGTACCTGATATGGATAATACCATCGTAGGGAAGCTTATAATTTGAAAATTTAAGCTTGCATATGCAAGCTTTTGTTTTTGAAAGTGGTTATAACCTAGCAAATTAATTTGCTAGGTTTTTTTATTTTAATGAGGAGGATTATTATGAGTTATACAACACAAATGGATGCAGCTAAAAAAGGTATTATAACAAGTGAAATGGAAATAGTAGCTGCAAAGGAAGAAATTTCAGTGGAAGAGTTAAGAGAATTAGTGGCAGAAGGGAAAATTGCTATACCAGCTAATAGGAATCATAAGATGCTAAGCCCAGAGGGAGTAGGGCAAGGTCTTAAAACTAAGATAAATGTAAATTTAGGGATATCTAAGGATTGTCCTGAATGTGAGAAGGAGTTTGAAAAGGTAAAAGTAGCATTAGATATGAAGGCAGAAGCAATAATGGACCTTTCTAACTATGGTAAAACTGAAGGGATGAGAAGAAAAATAGTAGACATGTCTACTGCTATGATTGGGACTGTACCTATATATGATGCTGTTGGTTTTTACGATAAGGAATTAAAAGATATAACAGCAGAGGAGTTTCTTAAAGTTGTAGAGAAACATGGACAAGATGGAGTTGACTTTATAACAATACATGCGGGGTTAAATAGAGAGGCTGTGGAAATAGTTAAAAGAAATAAGAGACTTACTCACATAGTGTCAAGAGGTGGTTCGTTATTATTTGCATGGATGGAATTAAATAATAAAGAAAATCCCTTTTTTGAATATTATGATGAATTGCTAGATATTTGTGCTAAGTACGATATGACAATTTCTCTTGGAGATGCGTTAAGACCTGGAAGTATTAATGATTCTACAGATGCTAATCAAATAAAGGAACTTATTACATTAGGAGAATTAACTAAAAGAGCTTGGGAAAAGAATGTACAAGTTATAATTGAAGGCCCTGGCCATATGGCACTTAATGAGATAGAAGCTAATATGATTTTACAAAAGAAGCTATGTCATGGGGCACCTTTTTATGTTTTAGGGCCTTTGGTAACAGATATTGCTCCGGGGTATGATCATATAACATCTGCTATTGGTGGAGCTATTGCAGCAACATATGGAGCAGATTTCTTATGTTATGTTACTCCAGCTGAACATTTAAGATTACCTAACTTAGAAGATATGAAAGAGGGAATTGTAGCTGCTAAAATTGCAGCGCATGCAGCGGATATAGCTAAAGGAATAAAGGGAGCAAGAGAATGGGATAATAAAATGAGTAAAGCTAGAGCAGATATTGATTGGGATACTATGTTTGATTTGGCTTTGGAACCAGATAAAGCAAGAAGATATAGAGCTGAATCAAAACCACACGATGAAGAGAGCTGTACAATGTGCGGAAAGATGTGTTCTATGAGAACCATGAAGAAAATATTAAATGGTGAGGATTTAAATATATTAAGAGATTAATTCTAAATAAAATAGAGAATAAAATAATATTTATGTAAGAAGAAGAAAGGAGCGCTATTAGAAATAGTGCTTCTTTTGTTGTATTGGTAACGAATTGAGTTATTAAAGTAAAGATTTATAGTATTAATTTGATGGAAAGAAAGATTAAAAGGGGATAAATAATGTAAACTTATCCTGGAGTATCGGTATGAGGAAAACGTAGAAAGTAAAAGAAAAAACATGAAATAATAGGGACTATTTTGAATAAAAAGGTTAGATTGATTAATAGGATTAGAGAATTATGTTAAGATAAATCTCGTCGCTGACGGAAACGAGTCGCAACGAAATAGAAAAAGAAAAAAGTTGTTGACAAGATTTCGACAAGATGATAAGATAAGAAAGTCGCTTGGGTGCGACGCACAAATTGGTCTTTGAAAATTGAACAGAATATAAAGTTAAAAACCAGCAATTCTTTTTTACGAGTAAACTTGAGAAATCAAGTTGTCAGATTAAACTT
>NZ_JAHAIF010000062.1 GCF_018372875.1 Clostridium sp.
AACAGACGTTACAGGATCAATCAAATTACCAGAAGGTATGGAAATGGTTATGCCTGGAGACCACATCGATATGAATGTTGAATTAATAACTCAAGTAGCGATGGACGAAGGTTTAAGATTCGCTATCAGAGAAGGTGGAAGAACTGTAGGTTCAGGTGTTGTTACTAGCATCATAGAATAATTGATATAAAATTAGTTTAAAGTATTAGGACTGGGTATTAATACCTAGTCCTTTGCAAAGGAACACCATATTGACAGTAGACAACTTTTATGATAATGTGGAAAAGTAACTCATAATTACAAAATTAATTGAAACAGTAAGAGAAATTGTCTCTTAAAATATAATATATAGGAATAACTGGAGGTGCAGACCGTGAGAGTAAAGATAACTTTAGCATGCACAGAGTGTAAGCAAAGAAACTACAACTCAATGAAGAATAAGAAGAACAACCCAGACAGAATGGAAATGCAAAAGTATTGTAAGTTCTGTAAGAAGCACACTCTTCATAGAGAAACTAAGTAATTAGCGATTTAAGTAAAGACACATACTTACCAATTTTAAGGATGTGATAAAATGGCTGACAATAGTAAAGCTAAATCCAATGCTGCTAAAAAAGGCGGTATATTTAAGTTTTTTAGAGAGGTTAAGGCAGAAGTTAAAAGAATAACTTGGCCTTCTAAAAATGAAACTAAAAAAGCATTAATTGCTGTAGCTGTGTTCGTCTTAATCTATGTTGTAATAATAGGCGGATTCGATTATATTTTTCAAAACCTCTTTGAAGTGATTTTGAAACTTAAGTAAGGGAGGTTTAGGTGGATATCACCGGAATAAATATGAGTGAAAGAGCAAGATGGTATGTAGTACATACATACTCAGGATATGAAAACAAAGTAAAAGCTACTATTGAAAAAACTATTGAAAATAGAAATCTTCAAGAATTATTCGTTGATATACAAGTACCAATGGAAGAAGTTGTTGAAGAAAAAGATGGTAAGCAAAAAGTAACTTTGAAAAAGAAGTTTCCTGGATATGTGCTAATAAAAATGCTAATGTCAGACGAATCTTGGTATGTAGTAAGAAATACCAGAGGAGTGACAGGGTTTGTTGGACCTGGATCTAAACCAGTTCCGCTTACTGAAGAAGAAATTGAATCTATGGGAATTGTTGAACTTCCACAGGAGATTGATTTAGAAGTAGGTGAAGGGGTTAGAGTAATATCAGGACCATTAAGAGATTTCGTTGCACTAGTGCAAGAAATTAATGCTGAAAAGCATAAAATAAAAGCATCAGTAGATATGTTCGGTAGGGAAACTTTAGCCGAACTAGATTTTAATCAAATCGAGAAGTTAGTTTAATAGTTATATAAATTATTAACTAATGTTTTTAATTAAGTGGGAGGATTGAAGAAATCCGTAATCACCACAGTATAGGAGGAATAACAAATGGCTAAGAAAGTAACTGGAATGATTAAACTTCAACTTGCAGCAGGTAAGGCTACACCAGCACCACCAGTTGGTCCAGCATTAGGTCAACATGGTGTAAACATAATGGGATTCTGTAAGGAGTTTAATGCTAAAACTGCAAATCAAGCTGGATTAATAATACCAGTAGTAATCACAGTATACCAAGACAGATCTTTTAGTTTCATATTAAAGACACCTCCAGCTGCAGTTCTAATTAAGAAAGAATTAGGATTAGAAAGCGGTTCAGGTGTACCAAACAGAACTAAGATTGGTAAGTTAACAAAGGAACAAGTAAGAAAGATTGCTGAATTAAAAATGCCAGACTTAAATGCTGCTACAATCGAAGCTGCTATGAGCATGATCGAAGGTACTGCAAGAAGTATGGGTGTAACTATCGAAGAGTAATTCATAAATTCGTGGGAGGTCTAGGCCGTTATTACCACAAAGGAGGCTTATTATGGGAAAGAAATATGTTGAAAGTGCAAAGTTAATAGATAAGAATACTTTATACAATCCAGCAGAAGCTTTAGAGCTAGCTGTAAAAACTGCAAAAGCTAATTTCGATGAAACTATCGAATTACATGTAAGACTTGGGGTAGATCCAAGACATGCAGATCAACAAGTTAGAGGAGCAGTTGTATTACCAAACGGAACTGGTAAGACTGTAAGAGTATTAGTGTTTGCTAAAGGAGATAAGGCTAAGGAAGCAGAAGCGGCAGGAGCAGAATTTGTCGGAGCTGAAGAATTAGTTCAAAAGATCCAATCAGAAAACTGGTTCGACTACGATGTAGTTGTAGCAACTCCAGATATGATGGGTGTTGTTGGTAGAATAGGTAGAATACTTGGACCTAAGGGATTAATGCCAAACCCTAAGTCAGGAACTGTAACATTTGATGTTGCTAAGGCAATTGCTGACATTAAGGCTGGTAAGGTTGAATATAGAGTTGATAAGACTGCTATAGTTCACTGCCCAATTGGTAAGAAGTCATTCGGTGCTGAAAAGTTAAAGGAAAACTTCCACGCATTAATGGAAGCTTTAATTAAGGCTAAGCCAGCAGCAGCTAAGGGACAATATGTTAAATCAGTAACTGTTTCAAGCACAATGGGACCAGGAGCTAAGATCAATCCAGTAAAAGTTTTAGAATAGTATTGACTTGAACTGAATTAGATGTTATAATCGGTTGTGTTGTTGAAAAAGATAATATTATTTCCGTAGACAGTAGGTGCTATTGCATAACGTATAACAACCTACCGAGGTACCAATAAAGTTAGTTATGTTTACTTTAGGTCTTCCTTGTCTACGGGAAGACCTTTATTAATATTAAGCAGTTATAAACTGTGAGGAGGTGGACACACAGTAATGAACAAGAACAGACAAATGAAAGAAGCAAAGGTTGCTGAAATCAAAGAAAAGTTAGAAAAGTCACAATCTGTAATTCTTGCAAGCTATCAAGGTCTTACTGTTGAAGAAGATACTCAATTAAGAAAGAACTTAAGAGAAGCTGGTGTTGAATATAAGGTATACAAGAATACTTTAGTAACATTAGCTGCTAAGGAATTAGGATTAGAAGCTATTTCTGAATATTTAGAAGGACCAGTTTCTATAGCATTCGGATATGAAGATGCTACTGCTCCTGCAAGAATCTTAAATGATTTTGCTAAGGATCATAAGAAACTTGAGTTAAAAGCAGGTATTGTTGAAGGACAAATCTTTGATAAAGAAAAGGTTTCTCAACTTGCTACAATACCATCAAAAGAAGTTCTTATTGCGAAACTTCTTGGAAGTATCAAGGCTCCTTTATCAAACCTTGCATACTTATTAAGTGCAATTAAAGATCAAAAAGAAGCTGAATCAGCTGAATAATAACAAAACAATGTGTTAAGTAATTTTGGAGGTGCAATTAAAATGACAAGAGAAGATATCATTCAAGCTATAAAAGAAATGAGCGTTTTAGAATTAAATGAATTAGTAAAAGCTTGCGAAGAAGAATTCGGAGTAAGCGCTGCTGCTCCAGTAGCAGTAGCAGGTGCAGCAGTTGCAGGTGGAGCTGCTGAAGAAAAGACTGAATTTGATGTAGTATTAGCAAATGCTGGATCTCAAAAGATTAAAGTAATCAAAGTTGTAAGAGAACTTACTGGATTAGGATTAAAGGAAGCTAAGGAAATAGTTGACGGAGCTCCTAAAACATTAAAAGAAGCAGTTTCTAAGGAAGAAGCTGAAGACATCAAGGCTAAATTAGCTGAAGTTGGTGCAGAAGTAGAAGTTAAGTAATTTAACTTAAAATATGAAAAGGTGCTGTATAGCACCTTTTTTATTGTCTAATAGTACGGAATAAAAAAATATTGACATTAATTTGGGAATATGATACTATCATTAAATGTACTGTTCAATATGGATAAGTATATAAAAATGGTAAAATGTGTATAGGTGCATAGAAATGTGGCTATACTAAAAAGATGATGTTCTCCGAAAGCATAAAGTCCTTAGGGAAGCTATGCTTTTGGTTATTTTAGTTTATACAAGGGGTGAAGATTCATGGTACATCCTGTCCAAGTTGGGAAAAGAACAAGAATGAGTTTTGGTAAGGTTAAAGACGTAACCGAAATGCCAAATCTAATTGAAGTACAATTAGATTCGTATCAGTGGTTTTTAAGAGAAGGACTTCATGAAGTTTTTGATGATGTCAATCCAATAAGCAACTTTACTGGTAATCTAGTACTTGAATTCGTAGACTATAAGCTTGATATGGATAATATTAAGTATTCAGTGGAAGAGTGTAAGGAAAGAGACGCTACTTATGCTGCACCACTAAAGGTTTCTGTAAGATTACAGAACAATGAAACAGGAGAAATAAAAGAACAAGAAGTCTTTATGGGGGATTTCCCATTAATGACTGAACAAGGAACTTTTATTATTAATGGTGCTGAAAGGGTAATAGTCAGCCAATTAGTAAGATCTCCAGGTGTATATTACAGTTATAGTAGAGATAAGAGTGGTAAAAAGCTATTTTCTTCTACAGTAATTCCAAACAGAGGAGCTTGGTTAGAATATGAAACTGACTCTAATGATGTAATATATGTAAGAATTGATAAGACTAGAAAGCTACCAATCACTATTTTAGGAAGAGCAATGGGATTTGGAAGTGATCAAGAATTATTAGATTACTTTGGAGAAGAAGAAAGATTCAAAGCAACAATAGAAAAAGATAATACTAAAACAAAGGAAGAAGCACTATTAGAAATCTATAAGAGATTAAGACCAGGTGAACCACCTACAGTAGATAGTGCAGTATCTTTAATTGATTCTTTATTCTTTGATGCAAAAAGATATGATTTATCTAGAGTAGGTAGATACAAGTTCAATAAGAAACTTGCATTAAACTTAAGAATTGCAAATCAAATAGCTGCTAATGACATTATTAATCCATCAACTGGAGAAATAATGGTTGAAAGTGGCCAAAAAATTAGTAGAATAGTTGCTGAAGAAATTAGAAATGTAGGAATAAATTCAGTTGATGTTTTAGTAGAAGACAGAGTTATAAGAGTAATCGGTAATAACTTTGTTGATATAACTAAGCATGTTGATTTTGATGTAACAGACTTAAATATTAAAGAATATGTACATTACCCTACATTAAGAGAAATCTTAGATAATTATTCTGATGAAGATTCAATAAAAGAAGAAATCAAGAAAAATATCAATAAATTAATTCCTAAGCATATTATAAGAGATGATATTTTTGCGACTATTAGTTACGAAATTGGTTTAGCTTATAATATAGGATATGTTGACGATATTGATCATCTTGGAAATAGAAGAATTAGATCAGTTGGTGAATTACTACAAAACCAATTCAGAATTGGTTTATCAAGAATGGAAAGAGTAGTTAAGGAAAGAATGACTATTCAAGATCAAGAAGCAATTACTCCTCAAATGTTAATAAACATTAGGCCAGTAGCTGCTGCTATTAAAGAATTCTTTGGTAGTTCGCAATTATCACAATTCATGGATCAAATTAACCCACTTTCAGAATTAACTCACAAGAGAAGATTATCTGCTCTAGGACCAGGTGGTTTATCTAGAGAAAGAGCTGGTTTCGAAGTAAGAGACGTTCACCATTCTCACTATGGAAGAATGTGTCCTATTGAGACTCCTGAAGGACCTAATATAGGTCTTATCAACTCATTAGCAACATTTGCAAGAGTTAATGAATATGGATTTATAGAAACACCATATAGAATTATAGATAAAGAAACTAATACAATTACAAATGAAATAAGATATTTTACAGCAGATGAGGAAGACCAATATTTAGTTGCACAAGCTAAAGAACCGATTGACGAAAATGGTCACTTTGTTGATAAAAAGGTAACAGTAAGAAATAAGGAAGATGTATTTGTTGTACCGGCAGAAGATGTAGATTTAATAGACGTATCGCCTAGACAAATAGTATCAGTTGCTACTGCGATGATACCTTTCCTTGAAAATGATGATGCCTCAAGAGCACTGATGGGATCAAACATGCAACGTCAAGCTGTTCCATTATTAAAGACTCAAGCTCCTATCGTTGGTACAGGAATAGAATACAAAGCTGCAGTAGACTCAGGAGTACTTCCTAAGGCTAAAAATGCTGGTGTTGTAACTTATGTAAGTGCTAATGAAGTGAGAATTAAAAGAGATATTGATGGCGGAATTGATACTTATAAATTACTTAAATTTAAGAGAAGTAACCAAGGTATGTGTATAAATCAGCGTCCAATAGTTGATAAAGGTGAAATAGTATTTAAGAATCAAGTATTAGCTGATGGTCCATCAACAGATCTAGGAGAAATATCATTAGGTAAAAATATCAGAATGGGATTCATCACGTGGGAAGGATATAACTACGAAGATGCTATGCTTATTTCTGAAGAGTTAGTTAGAGAAGATGTATTTACATCTATTCATATAGAAGAATATGAATGTGAAGCTAGAGACACTAAATTAGGACCAGAAGAAATCACTAGAGATATTCCTAATGTAAGTGAAGATGCACTTAAGGATATCGATGAAAGAGGAATAATAAGAATAGGTGCTGAAGTAAGATCTGGAGATATTCTTGTTGGTAAGGTTACTCCAAAGGGTGAAACTGAATTAACAGCTGAAGAAAGACTGTTGAGAGCAATATTCGGTGAAAAGGCAAGAGAAGTAAGAGATACTTCTTTAAGAGCGCCTCATGGTGAAGCTGGTATAATTGTAGATGTTAAAGTGTTTACAAGAGAAAATGGAGATGAATTAAATCCAGGCGTAAATGAGCTTGTAAGAGCTTATATTGCGCAAAAGAGAAAGATATCTGTAGGGGATAAGATGGCTGGACGTCATGGTAACAAGGGGGTTATTTCAAGAGTACTTCCTGAAGAAGATATGCCATTCTTACCAGATGGTAGACCACTACAAATATGTTTAAATCCTTTAGGGGTTCCTTCGCGTATGAACATCGGTCAGGTACTTGAAGTTCATTTAGGATGGGCTGCTAGCCAATTAGGATGGCATATAGCTACTCCAGTATTTGATGGAGCAACTGAAGAAGATATAGAAGAATGTCTTGAAAAAGCAGGTTATAATGCTAATGGTAAAACTGTTTTATATGATGGTAGAACAGGAGAACCATTTGATAATGAAGTTACAGTTGGTATAATGTATATCTTAAAGCTAGCTCACTTAGTTGACGATAAGATTCATGCTAGATCAACTGGACCGTACTCACTAGTTACACAACAACCACTTGGAGGTAAAGCTCAATTTGGTGGTCAAAGATTTGGTGAAATGGAAGTTTGGGCATTAGAAGCATATGGTGCTGCGCATACATTACAAGAAATATTAACTGTTAAGTCAGATGATGTTGTAGGTAGAGTTAAGACATATGAAGCAATAGTTAAGGGTGAAAATATCCCTGAACCAGGTGTTCCAGAATCATTTAAGGTTCTTATTAAAGAACTTCAAGCTCTTTGCTTAGACATTAAAGTTTTAAATGAAGAAAATCAAGAAGTTCAATTAAAAGAATTTGCAGATGAGGATATGGAAAACTTAGAGGTAAATATAGAAGGAACAGAAGAATTTACTTCTGAACCAGAAGCAGAAATTGATGATAGCTATACAGTAGAAGAAGTAGAACCAGAACAAGAAGAAGATTTTGAAAGTTTTCAAATCGAGGGACTACAAGAAGATTTAGTACTAGATGATTTTAATGACGAACACTAATTTTGAAGGGAGGATATACCCTTGTTTGAGTTAAATAATTTTGATGCAATACAAATAGGATTAGCATCTCCTGAGCAAGTAAGAAAATGGTCAAGAGGAGAAGTTAAGAAACCAGAAACAATAAACTATAGAACATTAAAGCCTGAAAGAGATGGTTTGTTCTGTGAAAGAATATTTGGACCAATGAAGGACTGGGAATGTCACTGTGGTAAATATAAAAGAGTAAGATATAAAGGTATAGTTTGTGATAGATGTGGAGTTGAAGTCACAAAGGCTAAAGTTAGAAGAGAGAGAATGGGGCATATAGAACTGGCTGCCCCAGTATCTCATATATGGTACTTCAAAGGAATTCCATCAAGAATGGGATTAATACTTGATATGTCACCAAGAGCTTTAGAAAAAATACTATATTTTGCTTCATACGTAGTAATTGATCCAAAGGAAACACCACTTTTAAAGAAGCAACTTCTTAATGAAAAAGAGTATAGAGAAGCAGCAGATAAATATGGTGAAGAAAGCTTTGTTGCAGGTATGGGTGCAGAAGCTGTTAAACAACTTCTAGGAGAAATTGATTTAGAAGCTCAATCAATAGAGTTAAAAGAAGAGTTAAAGCAAAGTACAGGTCAAAAAAAGGTAAGAATAATCAGAAGACTTGAAGTTATTGAATCCTTCAAAAAGTCTGGTAATGATCCAAAGTGGATGATTATAGATGTAATTCCTGTTATTCCGCCAGATTTAAGACCGATGGTACAATTAGATGGTGGAAGATTTGCAACATCTGATTTAAATGATCTTTACAGAAGAGTTATAAATAGAAATAACAGACTTAAGAAGTTATTAGATTTAGGAGCTCCTGATATCATAGTTAGAAATGAAAAAAGAATGCTTCAAGAAGCAGTAGATGCTCTTGTAGATAATGGAAGAAGAGGAAGAGCTGTAACAGGCCCTGGTAATAGACCATTAAAGTCTTTATCAGATATGCTTAAAGGTAAGCAAGGTAGATTTAGACAAAACTTACTTGGTAAGAGAGTTGACTACTCAGGTAGATCTGTTATAGTTGTTGGTCCAGAATTAAAAATGTACCAATGTGGTCTTCCTAAAGAAATGGCTCTTGAATTATTCAAGCCATTCGTAATGAAAAAGTTAGTTGAAGATGGAATAGCTCATAACATAAAGAGTGCTAAGAGAATGGTAGAAAGAGTAATGCCACAGGTATGGGATGTATTAGAAGAAGTTATTGCAGACCATCCAGTATTATTAAACCGTGCTCCGACACTTCACAGATTAGGTATTCAAGCATTCCAACCAGTATTAGTTGAAGGTAGAGCTATAAAGCTACATCCGTTAGTTTGTACAGCATATAATGCTGACTTTGATGGTGACCAAATGGCTGTTCACGTACCTTTATCTGTAGAAGCACAAGCAGAAGCGAGATTTTTAATGCTTGCAGCTGGTAACATATTAAAGCCATCTGATGGTAAGCCAGTTTGTGTTCCTACTCAAGATATGGTTCTTGGTTCTTATTATTTAACAATAGATAAGGATCAAGAAAAGGAAGAGAAATATTTCTGCTCAAAAGAAGAAGCTATAATGGCTTATGAGTTAAAAGAAATAGGAGTACATGATAAAATACATGTAAAATTATTTAAGACTGTAGATGGAATTGAAAAAACAGGAATAATTAAAACTACTGTAGGTAAATTAATATTCAATGAATCAATTCCACAAGATCTTGGATTTGTTGATAGAAATAATAAAGATGAAGAGTTTAACTTAGAAGTAGACTTCTTAGTTACTAAGAAATCTTTAGGTAAGATAATAGATAAGTGTTATTTAAAGCATGGTCCAACTGAAACATCAATAATGTTGGATAAAATAAAAGCTTTAGGATACCACTATTCATCAATCGGAGCAATAACTGTTGCAGCATCAGATATGATCGTACCTAAAGAAAAGTATGACTTATTAAGAGATGCTGATGAAACAATAGAAAAGATTGAAAAGATGTATAAAAGAGGTTTCATATCTGATGATGAAAGATATGAAAGAGTTATAGAAAAATGGACTAAGACAACTGAAGAAGTTGCTGACACTCTAATGGAAAGTCTTGATAAATTTAACCCAATATTTATGATGGCTGACTCTGGTGCCAGAGGTTCTAAGTCACAAATTAAGCAATTAGCTGGTATGAGAGGACTTATGGCAAGTCCATCTGGTAAAATCATAGAATTACCAATTAGAGCATCCTTTAGAGAAGGTCTAGATGTACTTGAATACTTCTTATCTACTCACGGAGCTAGAAAGGGTAATGCTGATACTGCCTTAAAGACAGCCGATTCAGGATACTTAACTAGAAGATTAGTTGATGTTTCTCAAGACGTAATTGTAAGAGAAGAAGACTGTGGTGCTACAGAAGGTATGGTTGTATCTGAAATTAGAGAAGGTAATGAAGTTGTTGAAGGATTAGCTGAAAGATTAACAGGTAGATATCTTGCAGAAGATGTAATAAACCCTTCTACAGGAGAAGTTATTGCTAATAACGATACTTATGTTGATTCAGAAATGGCAGAAACAATAGTAGCAACAGGAGTTAAAAAGGTTAAAATTAGATCTGTATTTACATGTAAGTGTAAAATAGGTGTATGCTCTAAGTGTTACGGTATGAATATGGCTACTGCTAAGAAGATAAACATAGGTGAAGCAGTTGGTATAATAGCTGCCCAATCTATCGGTGAACCAGGAACTCAGCTTACAATGAGAACATTCCATACAGGTGGTGTTGCCGGTGCGGATATAACACAAGGTCTTCCTAGAGTTGAAGAATTATTTGAAGCTAGAAAACCTAAGGGGCTTGCAATTGTAAGTGAAATTAGTGGTACTGTAAGAATAGAGGAAACTAAGAAAAAGAGAACTGTATATGTAATGGGAGCTGATGGCGAAGAAAAGAGCTATGACATTCCATTTGGATCAAGACTAAAAGTTAACGATAATGATGTTATAGAAGCTGGAGATGAAGTTACAGAAGGTTCTGTTAATCCGCATGATATCATGAGTATCAAGGGTATAGATGGTGCTAGAAGATATCTGCTTAGTGAAGTTCAAAAAGTTTATAGACTTCAAGGGGTTGATATTAACGATAAGCACTTAGAAGTAGTTGTTAGACAAATGACTAGAAAGATTAAGGTTACAGATTCTGGTGATACTGAACTATTACCTGGAACAATGATTGATATATTTGACTTTGAAGAAGCAAATGAAAAGGTAAGAGAGTTTGGTGGAGAAGAAGCTACAGGAGAACAAGCGTTACTAGGAATTACTAAAGCTGCTCTTGCAACTGACAGTTTCTTATCAGCAGCATCATTCCAAGAAACAACAAGAGTACTTACAGAAGCTGCCATAAAGGGTAAAACTGATCCTCTTGTTGGATTGAAAGAAAATGTAATAATAGGTAAGTTGATTCCAGCTGGAACTGGTATGATGAGATACAGATCAGTAAAGCTTGATGTTGAAGAAGATTTAACTATGGATGACAGCTTATTAAAGGTAGAATAATACAATTCAAATTTATTGACATGCGTATGCGTAAATGATAAAATACGAGATGTGTGATTTTTAGATTCGCATAAATTTGATTGTCTACATGTTTCATGGAGGCAAAGTAATTATTACTTTGTCTTTGTGAACTTAATTAACTTGTTTTATCTTTTTATATTTAAATAGATAAATAAAATTCAGGAGGTGAAAGAATGCCAACTATAAGCCAATTAGTAAGAAAAGGAAGAAAAGTAGCTATTACAACTTCAACTGCTCCAGCACTTAAGGAGTGTCCTCAAAAGAGAGGAGTTTGTACTGTTGTTAAGACTACTACTCCAAAGAAGCCTAACTCAGCGTTAAGAAAGATTGCCAGAGTAAGACTTACAAATGGATATGAAGTTACTGCATACATTGGTGGTGTAGGACACAACTTACAAGAACATAGCGTTGTTCTTATAAGAGGTGGTAGAGTAAAGGACCTTCCTGGTGTTAGATACCATATCGTAAGAGGAGCATTAGACTGCGCTGGTGTAGCTAACAGAATGCAAGGAAGATCAAAGTATGGAGCTAAGAGACCTAAGAAGAAGTAGTCTCTTAACCAATTGTAGTGCTTATCTTCAGCATTTACATAGATTTATAACTTAAGTTTATATAGATGAAGGAGTTAGCACTTTACGGTATCGAAATAGTACCGAGTACCGATGAACTTAAATTATCATGTTAAGGAGGGAAGAAAAGTGCCAAGAAAAGGACATATAGCAAAGAGAGATGTGTTACCAGATCCAATGTACAACTCAAAGGTTGTTACTAAGTTAATAAACAACATAATGGAAGATGGTAAAAAGGGAGTAGCTCAAAAAATATGTTACAATGCATTTGAAGTTATAGCTCAAAAGACTGGTAAAGATGCATTAGAAGTATTTGAAGAAGCTATGAACAATGTAATGCCTTTACTAGAAGTAAAAGCAAGAAGAATAGGTGGAGCTACTTACCAAGTTCCAATAGAAGTTAGAGCAGAAAGAAGACAGACTTTAGGTATCAGATGGATACTAGCTGCTGCTAGAAAAAGAGGAGAAAAGCTTATGGCAGAAAGATTAGCTGGAGAATTATTAGATGCAGCTAATAATACTGGTGCTGCTGTTAAGAAGAGAGAAGATACTCATAAGATGGCAGAAGCTAATAAGGCTTTCGCTCACTACAGATACTAATATAAAAACTGTTTTGGTTCTTTTACCAAAACAGTTTTCTAGAATTTATAATTACTCGTTGAGAGGAGGAAATTAAATGGCAAGACAATATCCATTAGAAAAATTCCGTAATTTTGGAATAATGGCCCATATAGATGCAGGTAAAACTACAACTACAGAACGTATATTATTCTATACAGGAAGAACACACAAAATTGGTGAAACTCATGAAGGGGCTTCTCAAATGGACTGGATGGTTCAAGAACAAGAAAGAGGTATAACAATTACTTCTGCAGCAACAACTTGTTTCTGGGAAGGTCATGAATTAAATATCATTGATACTCCAGGTCACGTAGACTTCACAGTAGAAGTTGAAAGATCATTAAGAGTACTTGATGGAGCAGTTACTGTTCTAGATGCTAAGAGTGGGGTTGAACCTCAAACTGAAACTGTTTGGAGACAGGCAGATAAGTACGGCGTACCAAGAATGATTTATGTAAACAAGATGGATGCAACTGGAGCAGACTTCTTCAGATGTGTTCAAACAGTAAGAGATAGATTAAAGGCTAATGCTGTTCCAATACAAATCCCAATAGGATCAGAAGATCAATTTAAAGGAATGGTAGATCTTATATCAAATAAGGCTATATTATTCTATGATGATCTTGGAAAAGATGTTAGAACTGAAGAAATTCCAGCGGATTTGGTAGATCAAGCTGAAGAATACAGAAATGCTATGATAGAAGCAATAGCTGAAACTGATGAAGAATTAATGATGAAATACCTTGAAGGTGAAGAAATAACAGCTGGCGAATTACATGCTGCTTTAAGAAAAGCTACAATAGCTAATGAAATTTATCCATGTATTTGTGGTTCTTCATACAAAAACAAAGGTGTTCAAGAAATGATTAATGGAGTTGTTGCATACTTACCATCTCCACTAGACATTCCTGCTGTAGAAGGTACTGACTTAGAAGGTGAACCGGCTACAAGAGAAGCTTCAGATGAAGCACCTTTATCAGCATTAGCATTTAAGATTGCTACTGACCCATTCGTAGGAAAGCTTGCTTTCGCTAGAATTTACTCTGGTATAATAGAAAGTGGTTCTTACGTTCTTAACTCAACTAAGGGTAAGAAAGAAAGAATTGGTAGACTTGTTAAAATGCACGCTAATCACAGAGAAGAAGTTGAATCACTAGAAGCTGGTGAATTAGGAGCAATTATCGGATTAAAGAATACTACAACTGGAGATACTCTATGTGCAGAAAATAATCCAATAATCCTTGAATCAATGGAATTCCCAGAACCAGTTATCAACATTGCGATTGAACCAAAGACTAAAGCTGGTCAAGAAAAGATGGGGTTAGCATTAGCTAAACTTGCAGAAGAAGATCCAACTTTCAAGACTTGGACTGATCAAGAAACTGGTCAAACAATTATCGCAGGTATGGGTGAGCTTCACTTAGATATCATTGTTGATAGACTTCAAAGAGAATTCAAGGTTGAGTGTAATGTAGGTGCACCTCAAGTTTCATATAAAGAAACAATTAAGAAAGCTGTTAAGGCTGAAGCTAAATATGCTAAGCAATCAGGTGGTAAAGGACAATACGGTCACGCTATAATTGAAATGGAACCAACTGAAGGAGAATACTCATTTGAAAATGCTGTTGTTGGTGGAGCTATTCCAAAGGAATACATTCCAGCAATTGATGCAGGTATTCAAGAAGCAGCTTTAACTGGTAATATAGCTGGATACAATGTTATTAACTTCAAGGTTAAGCTAGTACACGGATCTTACCATGAAGTCGATTCTTCAGAAATGGCGTTTAAGATTGCTGGTTCTATGGCATTCAAGAATGCTATGGCAAAGGCAGATCCAGTATTGTTAGAACCAATGATGAAGGTTGAAATAACTGTACCTGAAGAATACATGGGAGATGTTATAGGTGACGTTAACTCAAGAAGAGGTAGACTAGAAGGTATGGATTCAGTAAATGGAGCTCAAGTAATTAGAGCATTTATTCCATTAGCTGAAATGTTTGGTTATGCAACATCATTAAGATCAAGAACTCAAGGTAGAGGTGTTTACGCAATGGTATTCGACCACTACGAAGAAGTTCCAAAGAGCATACAAGAACAAATCGCTGGAAATAGAAGCAAATAATTTATTTGGTGTTACAAAAGGTAACACCAAATACTTATTAATATAAGTATTTGTAAGTAAACTGCAATATAAATATAGATATTGTGAAATTTATAGGTTATAATAATGACTGAAAAAAGTCTTTAAATTTATTGATATATTTTAAGGAGGAATTTGCAATGGCAAAGGAAAAATTCGAGAGAAATAAACCCCACGTAAATATTGGAACAATCGGTCACGTAGACCACGGTAAGACAACACTTACAGCAGCAATCA
>NZ_JAHAIF010000063.1 GCF_018372875.1 Clostridium sp.
ACTCCACATAATGGGCACTTTTCTGGTGCACTTTCTCCTTCATGAACATATCCACATACTGTACAAACAAATTTTTTCATATCTTTTCTCCTCCTATATATAACATTAATCATCATTCAAAATTCATCTTTTGTTTCTTAATATTTATTATCTTTCGTTCTACATTTATTATTATATAATAATAATTATTATTTGTAAATATATTTTTTCATTATTTTTTCTATTTTTATCCTATTATATAATAAGACTCTTCTTTTTGGCAAATAATTATTTTAATAGACATCTTTTATATATGAAGATATAATTTTATTGTCAATAAATTAATAAAATTATATTAAGGAGAAAAATATGGAAGATAATAACTTAAAAAGAGAACTTGGATTAACCGCAGCAACAGCTATTGTTGTTGGAAATATGATGGGATCAGGCATTTTCACCTCACCTCAAAGTCTTGCCCAAGTTGCAAACCCAACAACAACAATTCTAGCTTGGATAATTACAGGAATAGGTTCTGTTCTGCTAGCTCTTTCTTTTGCTAACTTAGGAACAAAATATCCTACAACAGGTGGTCCTATAGTATATACCCATAAGGCATTTGGGGAATTTACTGCATTTTTAGTAGCCTGGACATTTTGGATTGGTTCATGGATCGGTAATGCCGCTATAATAACAGCAATAATTAGATATTTAACTCCTTTTTTCCCAATACTATCTTCAAATGGATTAATTGCTTTTTTAGTTTCTTCTGCATTCTTATGGATAATGACTTATATAAATTATAAAGGTGTTAAAGAAGCTGGAATTATTGGAATAATTACTACTACATTAAAGTTATTAGTTATACTTGTATTCTTAATAATAGCTGTAATTGGATTTAACCCAGAATATCTTAAGACTTATTCTTCTCCTAAGGTTACTGGATTAGGATCACTTGCACCTGCAATAGCTGTTACCTTATGGTCTTTTGTTGGATTAGAAAGTGCTGTTGTTTCAGGTGGTGAAATAAAAAATCCTGAAGTTAATATTAGAAGAAGTACAGTAATTGGAACAATTTTTGCTTCTATTATATACTTATTGCTTTCAATTTTAGCTATGGGTGGATTATCACAAGCAGATCTTGCTTCATCTAATGCACCTTTATCATCTATAATAAATAATATAACTGGAGGCACTTGGGGTGGATCATTTATATCTCTTGGAGTAGTTATTTCAGCTGCTGGAGCTTGTTCAGGTTGGATAATGACAACAGCAAGAATGGCTTATGCTGCTGGTACTGATGGATTATTTCCTAAATTCTTCAGTAAATTACATCCAAAGTTTAAGACTCCTGTAGTAGCTTTATTTATATCCACACTTTGTACTAATATACTTTTAATTGCTAATTATGTTTCAAGTTTAACTTCAGCTTTCGATTTTATGATAAATCTTGCAACTTTATCATTTATTCCAGCTTATGCATTAAGTGCTTGTGCTGAAATTATCCTTACATACAAATCAGGAAATAAATTAAGCTTTGGTAGATTTATAAAACATGCCTTCTTTTCCTTATTAGCATTTGCATATTCACTGTACATAATATATGGATCAGGATCAGTTTCTGCAATGTGGGTATTTATATTAATGCTTATAGGAATACCATTTTACGTATATAAAAAATTACAAGATAAAAACAAGTAATAAAAAGAGCTATAGTACTAAATTAAAAGTACTACAGCTCTTTTTTCCTTTATCTAATTTCTTTTCCAAAAGGCATTAATGATAACTTTGCTAGCTTAAAACATTGTGCAGCAAATGGTATCCCTACAATAGTTATGCATAATAAAACTGCACTTATTAAATTGCCTATACATAATACTAACCCACCAAATAATAACCATAATATATTTAATAGTAGATTTCCTGAACTATCACTTACAGTAACTACTTCTTTACCAAAAGGTGCAAATTGTAAACTTGCCATTTTAAAACATTGTAATCCCACTGGTATTCCTACTATAGTTAAGCACCAAAGTAATCCTGCAAATAACCACCCCAATGCATTAAAGAATCCCCCAAATATAATCCATATAATATTTCCTAAACAACTCATCTTTATCCCCCTATGATTTTATTTATATATTATATACTACATTTCTAAATTTTAAATAAACTTTTTCTTTAATATAATACAAAAATTTGAAACCATACTTATTTTTTTACGACTGTATATACGAAAGTACTTTAAATACATCTAAATATTAAAGGATATCTTATATAAAAGTTTAATTTATTTAATATAGGGGGGAAACGAATTTCAGATGATAGATGATTTAAATTTTGTAAAAGAATTAAAAAATAAAAATCAAGAGGCTCTACTTTATGTACTAGATACTTACGGGAATCTTATATATAGAATTGCTTACACAAATACAAACTCAAAAACATTAAGTGAGGAATGTGTTAATGATGTTCTTCTTAAGGTCTGGCATTGTATAGATTCTTTTAACTATCCTGATAATAAATTTAAAAATTGGATTGCATCAATAGCAAAACATACAAGTATAGACTTAATAAGAAAAGAAAAGCATCACTTAAATACCATAAATGATGATAATAATACTTTAATATATACAGACAATATAGAATCAGAACAAATTACTAAAGAAGAATTAGAATCGGTAAAAAAATATATTTTGAACTTCAAAGAAATAGATAGAAATATTTTTATTCAACGTTTCTTTTTAAATAAAGATATAAAAGAAATATCTAAACTCTATAATATGACTCCTAATGCAGTTAAACTTAGGATATTACGGGCTAGAACAAAGCTTTCAAAATTAATGAAGGAGGAAAATTAAATATGAATAAATATGAATTAATTGATATAGATGAAGAGTCTCTTGCTGATGTTACGTTATCTAACGAACAAAAAGAAAGCCTAAAAAAATCTTTAAAATTCACCCTTAATTGGTGTTTTATTAATAACACCGATTTAGACATAGACTTTTCCCCCTCTAATATATATTCAACTTATTTAAGTCTTGGACCAGAAAGAGATTATACAATACACTTAATTAAAAATGCAAAAGTTTTACAAAAATTAGTTATTTCTGCATTTAATAAAAAATTCACTCCCAAAAATGAAGAAGTTATTTCCTCAAAGTTTTTAAATATTGGTGCTGGCATGGAATTTAATGATATTGCTCCTTATTGGGGAGAAACTCTTTTCTACTACCAAATGTATATAACTCATAAAAATATATATCTTTATTCATTTAGTAATACTTTTAAAGCTATTAATGAACAGATAATTCCTATAGAAAAAATTGAAACTGTATATCTATCAAATTCCTATAAAGATAATATGAAATTTAGTAATGTAAATTTGGTTATACAATTAAAAGACACTCCATTTTCTTCTAATAAACTATATTTTGTTTCAGATGATCCAAAAGACCCTAAAGATATCCAAGATATTTTATCTACATTATTAAGTTTAAATATTCCAAATACTCTTCCAAAAAGAAAAACTTTATCTAAACTTTTAATAGTTTTTATATTTGTAATATTTGCCTTATTTACTACACTTGGATTACTTGATAGTATATAAAAGCGTACATCTCATGTAAATATTTGGTATAATTAACTTATTAATTTGATTATAGGGGGAATTTAACATGAAGATCACTAAAAAGCTTATAAAGCCATTTGCTACTTTATTGCTAGGCGTTTTTACACTTGGAGCTTTAATTGGATGTGGAAATAAAACACCTGTAGCTGAAGGATATTTATGGACCGCTACTAAAGGGGATGTAACAATTAATTTAATTGGTACTATGCATCCTGCTCCTAGCACTCATAACTTTTTCAATAAAAAAGTAACTAAAATATTAAAAAATACAGATGTTCTATCTGTAGAAGCTGATATTACTGATATAGCTAAAGTTACTGCTTCTCAAGATAAATTGCTAAACACTTCTGATAAAACAGCTAAAAATCAATTGACTGAGGATGAAATAAAAAAAGTTAATGAAATATTAGCACCATCCAATATGAACATTAGTGCTTTATCTGTATTAACTCCTGCTGGTATAGTATCTATACTTGAAAGTACTATGTATCAAGAAGAAAATTATACTACTTCTTTTGATGAACTACTAATAAAAAAATCTCAAGAAAAAGGTATTGAAATTCATGAACTTGAAAGTGTTGATTTCCAACTTGATTTATTGAATAACTTATATACTTGGGATGATGTAAAAGCTACTATAGCAACAGTTACTGATTCTTCGAAAAAAGATGAAACTATCAAATATTTAAAAGATACTTTTAATGCATATGTTGATGGTAATATAGAATTTCTTGAAGAAGATGTTGCAAATATGAAAAAGGAAGTTCCTGAATTCTATGATGCTTTAGTTACTCAAAGAAATATAAAAATGGCAGAAAACATTGATAAACTAGTGAAAGATGGAAAAAATCATACTATAGCTGTTGGATGCAAGCACTTTATTGGTGAAGATAGCGTATTAAAAGAATTAGAAAAGAGAGGTTATACTATAAATAGACTATAGTTGACTTTAACTCATATAAAATATATAATTATTTATACTATTGAATATTTTAGTGCGTTGATTAGAAGTAGTACCATTTAATTATAACTTCAGAGAGCTATTGGTTGGTGCAAAATAGTGTTGTAAACTTGGGAACTTGTCTATGAGCATACTTGTAAAAACAAGTACGGGTAAGCCCGATATAGTTATTGAGTGAGGATATTTTTTATCCTAATAAGAGTGGTACCACGGAAATTTTACCTTTCGTCTCTTAATATAGAGATGAAAGGTTTTTATTTTTATAACAGATTTTAAGGAGGATTTTTAATGGGAAACTACGGAACTGCTGTTGATAAGAAATGGCAAGAAAAATGGGAAAAAGAAGAATTATATAAGTTTAATCCTGAAAATTTAGATAAGAAACTTTATACTTTAGAAATGTTCTCTTATCCTTCAGGTAGCCAGTTACATGCTGGTCACTGGTTTAACTATGGACCAGTTGATACTTGGGCTAGACTTAAGAGAATGCAAGGGTATAATGTATTCCAACCAATGGGATTTGATGCATTTGGTTTACCAGCTGAAAACTTTGCAATAAAGACTGGTATTCACCCTCAAGATTCAACTTATAAGAATATAGAAACTATGGAACAACAATTAAAAGCTATGGGAGCTATGTTTAACTGGGAAAGTGAAGTAGTAACTTGTGCCCCAGAATATTATAAGTGGACTCAATGGTTATTCCTTCAACTTTATAAGAAAGGATTAGCTTACAGAAAGAATGCACCTGTTAACTGGTGTCCATCTTGTAATACAGTTTTAGCTAATGAACAAGTTGTTGATGGTGCTTGTGAAAGATGTAATACTGAAGTTACTAAGAAAGAGCTTACTCAATGGTTCTTAAAAATAACTGATTATGCTGATGAATTATTAGATAAATTAGATGATTTAGATTGGCCTGAAAAAACTGTAGCTATGCAAAAACACTGGATTGGTAGATCTACTGGTGCAGAAGTTACTTTCAAAGTTAAAAACTCTGATTTAAGCTTTGATGTATTTACTACAAGAGTTGATACATTAAATGGTGTAACTTATGTTGTTTTAGCTCCAGAAAATAAGCTAGTAGATAAGCTTACTGCTGAAGAGAATAAGGCTGCTGTTGAAGAATATAAAGAACTTGCTGCTAAGCAAAGTGAAATTGAAAGACAATCAATCACTAAAGAAAAGACTGGTGTATTCACTGGTTCTTATGCTATTAACCCAATCAATGGTAGAGAAGTGCCAATATGGATTTCTGACTATGTACTTGCAACTTATGGTACAGGTGCAGTTATGGCAGTTCCAGCTCATGATGAAAGAGACTTTGCTTTTGCCACAAAGTTTAATCTACCAATTGAAAGAGTTATTGCAGCTAAAAATGGTGAAGAAACTGAACTTCCATACTGCGAACATGGTGTTTTAGTTAACTCAGGTGAATTTGATGGATTAGAAACAGCTGAAGCTAAGGAAAAGATAGTTGAAAAACTAGCTTCTCAAAACTTAGGTTCAATGAAGGTTAACTTTAGATTAAGAGATTGGTTAGTTTCAAGACAAAGATACTGGGGAGCTCCAATTCCTATGATCTACTGTGATAAGTGTGGAACTGTTCCAGTACCAGAAGATCAACTTCCAGTTAAGCTACCTTATAATGTTGAATTTGCTCCAGACGGAAAATCCCCACTTGCTAAGAGTGAAGAATTTAAGAAGTGTACTTGTCCACAATGTGGTGGAGAAGCTACAAGAGAATGTGATACTTTAGATACTTTTGTATGTTCATCTTGGTACTACTTAAGATACCCTGATAGCAAAAATTCAGAAAAAGCATTTGATCCTGAAATAATTAATAAAATGCTACCAGTTGATAAATATGTTGGTGGTCCTGAACATGCTTGTATGCACCTTCTTTATGCTAGATTCATAACTAAGGCATTAAGAGATATGGGATATTTAACATTTGATGAACCATTTACGTCTCTTACTCACCAAGGATTAATCCTAGGACCTGATGGTTTAAAGATGAGTAAATCTAAGGGAAATACAATTTCTCCTGACGATTACATCAAGCAACATGGTTCCGATGTATTTAGAATGTACCTAATGTTTGGTTTTGCTTACACAGAAGGTGGAGCTTGGAGTGATGACGGAATTAAGTCTGTTGCTAGATTCGTAGATAGAATTGAAAGAACTCTTGATTCTGCTAATGAAGCTATTAAAGCTGGAAATGGTAAGTCTACTATAGATAAGGCTGAAAAAGAACTAAACTTCTGGAGACATACTGCAATAAAGGGCGTTTCTGAAGATGGAGATAAAATGCAATTTAACACGGCTATAGCAAGAATGATGGAATTCGTAAATGCATTATCTAAGTATATGCAAGAAGAAACTAAGAACCTTGATTTCTTAAAGGAAGTTATCTTAGACTTCATCAGATTACTTGCACCATTTGCTCCTCACTTCTCCGAAGAACAATGGAACTTAGCTGGCAACTCTACATCAGTATTTAACGAAGCTTGGCCAACTTTTGACCCTAAGGCTTTAGTTAAGGATGAAGTAGAAATAGCTATACAAATTAATGGTAAAATAAAAAATAGAATAAATGTTGCTTCTGACCTTGATGAAGAAGGAATTAAAGCAGCAGCTTTAATTGATGACGTTATTAAACAAAATACTGAAGGAAAAACAATTGTTAAGGTAATTGTTATAAAAGGTAGATTAGTTAATATAGTTGTTAAATAATAGAAAGAGTGTATCTAAAAATTTAGATACACTCTTTTTATTTTTGTGCACTAGCAACCATTAATTATATCTGTAAATAGAGAAGTACTGCTATTAACTATTCCATCCCCTTGTTAAACACCTCTTTAAATCCAGCTAAAACTTTACTTACTAACTCTTCATCTAACTGCTCATAAAATTTAATATATCCAGATTGATCTAATGCTTCTGATAAATCCTTACACATAGCCATCCATGTCTCTGGTACATATACCCAAACTATTTCATCATATTTACAACTCAATAAAAAGTGTTCCATCCCAAAGAAGGAATATTCTTTAATATCATGTAATTTATTAAGCTTAATATAATCTTCTACTACTTGCATAGATAGTTTATATTCATATATATCTGTATAAAAGAAATCGAAACTATCTTTTGAGGCATTGAAGGCATCTCCAACTATAATTTCTATTTTTTCATTTTCTCCAAAATTTCTTTTATAAAGCTCAACTACATCCTCACTAATTTCATACACAACTACTTTTTCAACATCTTGCTTTTTAGCTAACTCCTGTGCTACATATCCTAACCCTAAACCTACAACACCAACTTTACCAGTTGCAAACTTTATAAATTCATATGATCCTTCTATTTCTTTAGAACTTAATCTCATCCAAACTCTTTTATTTTCTCCTATTAGCTCTGGTATAGGTCCAGCAATATCATCACTTTTCGTATATAAGTATCCTTCAACTTTACCACTTAAAGAATCTCTTTTTAAAATTTCAAATTCCCCTATTAATCCACTATCTATTTTATCTTCATACTCTTTTATTTTATCTATTATAAATTCTTTATTATACGGTATCATTAAATTAATTCCCCTTGCTGTAATTATTTGTATTTTAAAGTATAATAGCATAACATATTAGTTAAACTATACATGATAATATTATAACCATAACTAATACCCATGAATAGTATTAATATAAAAACTTCTTGAAAAAATTTGAAGTTATGTTATACTAGGTGTAGTGATATATATTATCAATTAATAGAAATTATAAGTAGGTGAAGTTAATGAAAAATATAACTATAAACGAAGAAGCATATAAAGAATTTAAAGAATTCTTAGACGAAAATAAAGTTGAATCTTATAATATTAGAATCAACTTAGGGGGATATGCATGTAGCGGTCCTGTTTTTAACATTTCTGTAAGTGAAGCAACAGATGCAGATGTAACAGAAGTTGTTAATGACATTACTTTTATTATGGAAAAGAGTTTAGTTGATGAATTTGGTGGATTCATTATCCTTTCAAGCGAAGAAAACCAAGGTAGAGGACTTTCATTAAAGCCTGTAATCGCTCCAGAAGGTAGCGGATGCGGAAGCTGTGGTGGCGGTTGTCACTAATTAAAACATAAAAAGGATGTTGCTAAAATTGCAACATCCTTTTTTATTTAATATATTCCCCTACATTTTCTTTGGTAACAATTACATGAGGTATTCTTATATATCTTTCATCTATACCATTATCATTATTTAATATATTTCCTGATGACACTCTCAAAGCAGTATCAAATATAGCTTTTCCTTGTTTATACGCATCACTAATTACTGTCCCTGTCATTTGTCCATTCTCTATTGCTTTAAGGGCATCATTAATTCCATCTACTCCTACAATTAAAGGCATATTATTTTTGATTTTAGACTTATTTAATACATCTATTGCTCCTAAAGCCATATCATCATTATTACTAATAATAAGCTCTACTTTATCATTATATTTTTCAATCCATCTAGTCACTTTTTCTGATGCTTCAGTTCTTGACCAATTAGCAACTTCACTACCTAACTTTTCTACTTTAATTCCACTGTCTACTAATCTCTTTACACTATATTCAGTTCTTATTGAAGCATCTTGATGTCCTTGCTCTCCCTCTAACATAACATACTGTATTTTTCCATCACCATTCTTATCAACACTACTTTGATCATTTTTATATTTTTCTATTACTATATCTCCCTGCATCATCCCAGACTGTTCAGCTTGAGCTCCAACATAATATACTTTATTCCACATATTCATATCCTCTTCAACTGGCTCTCTATTAAAAAATATAACCGGTATATTTGCATTTTTTGCTTTATTAATTATATTTGCAGCTGATCTTCTGTCAACAAGATTTATACACATTACATCATATCCTTGGTCAATAAACATATCTACTTGCTCATTCTGATTATATTGGTTAGACTTTGCATCCTCAACATTTAAAGTTATATTATAACTCCCCTCATTTCTTTTTTCCTTTGTTATATTCTCTATATTAGATATAATGCTAGAAATAAATATATCATCTTGTTCATATATACTTATGCCTATTTTTATATCCCTAACCTCTTCTTCTTCAACTTTACGGTCATTACATGAAATTAATGAACTATACATATAAATAGTTGATACAACTAATATAAATCTTCTCATACCTTTTCTCATCTTTATACCATCCTAACCATATTATTTCTATTTTATAAAAGGAAATAGTATTTTTTGATTATCGTCCCAATACATATTACTTTTATTAATAACAGAAAAATCTATTGTTTTACTACTAGTATCTTTATTATTTAGTTTATCTACAGCTATTTTCACCCCTAAATAGCCTAAATTAAATTCATTTTGTACCGCAATCGAATTAATTATATCTTCTTCTAAATATGATAATATCTTGTTTGTTCTCCCCATTCCATACAACTCTATCTCTAATTTTTTTTCTTTTTTCATCTTAGCTAATTCTTCTAATATATCTCTTTCAAATGTAACTAAAACATCTATATTTTCTAATTTTATAAAATTATTTATCTGTTGACTATAAGTATTAATATTTTCACCTATATTTAACTCTTTACAATTATTTTTACTATAGTTTATTTCCGATAAAAATCCTCTGTACATATCCTGTAAATTACTTTTATTTTTATTAGTTACTATTATTCCTATATTATTTCTTGTATTTCCATTTCTAATAATTTCATCTGCAATCTTTTTACCAACTTCTTCATTATCACAAGATATTATAGGAATACTATTAAAATCATTAATTTCAGAATTTATTAAGACAATAGGAACATCTTTATATACTTCTTTAATCGTCTCAACTAACCTATTACTATCTGTTGGATTCAATAATATTGCATCCACCTTATCTTTAACTACCTTTTTTATCAAATCTATTTGGGATTCTACTTCATTATCATTGGCTAGAATATAACTTTTAACTTCTACTCTCATGTCTTTGGCAGCTTGATTTATCCCCTCTGATATTACTTTTATATCTTCACTCTTGGTTGTATCCGATATATAAGCAATATTATATATTACTTCTTTATTATCCTCTCTTAATAAAAAGTCTAGAATAAACAAAAATAGTATTATTGCTATTGCTATAAAAATTACAAATATCCTCTTCTTTTGTTTACTCATTTTTCTTGTTTTCCCCCCTTTCATAGTCATCATACTTTATCATAGGTATGTGTATTTTTATAGATGTTCCCTCATCTGGCTCACTATTAATCTCTAATCCATATATAGGCCCAAAATATAATTTTATTCTTTCATTAACATTTCTTAGTCCAACACCAAAGCCCTTTTTACTAGTCTGTACTTTTTCAAGTAATGATTCTACAATATCTTCTGTCATTCCAAGTCCATTATCCTTTACCTCAATAATGGCCTCATTATTTTCACTATAAGCCTTAATATCTATCTCTCCATCCCCATCCATATACTCCATACCATGATATATAGCATTCTCTACTAACGGTTGAACTACTAACTTGATACATGCTAAATCTAAAACATCATCTTCAGCTTGTATTCTATATGAAAATTTATTCTTATAACGTATATTTTGTATTGTTAAATAATTACTTACATGCTCTAACTCATCCCTTAGCTTTATTACATTCTTTCCCTTGCTTAAGCTTATTCTAAAAAATCTTGCTAAGGCTGTAACCATAGTTACTGCTCCTTCATACCTTTCCCCTTCTACCATCCACACTATAGAATCTAATGTATTATAAAGGAAGTGAGGATTTATTTGAGCTTGAAGAGCATCTAGTTCTGTCTTTCTCTTTAGTTCTTGTTCTCTAACTATATTATCCATGAGTGAATTCATCTGAGCCACCATTGAGTTTATAGCTTTACCTAGGTGTTTTACTTCATATGATCCTGCTGTAGAAAAATCAATATCTCTTACACCCTCTTCAAACTTTCTAACTTTATTTTCTAAACTTCTTATAGGAGTTGCTATTCTAGATGATACTACTATATTTATTATTGTTAATATTAATACCCCAAAGAATATAATTAGAATTAAAAATATTCTCATATGGCTATAATTTTCCGTAATATCCTTCATTGGGGTTACGGCTACTATCTTCCACCCAGTATATCCAACAGTTTTGGTAGTAACGACTCTTTCTTCTCCATTAAAACTTTCTACTATAGTTCCATCTTCATAATTTACAGTTTTCTCATTATTTTCATCAATCAAATTTGAATATATAAGCTGCTGCCTTGGATGATAAATTATTTCTCCCTTACTATCTACTAAATAAACATATCCTGATTTACTTATATCTATATTTTTAAATATTTGCTCTATCCCACTAAAATTCATATCTACTAACAATATACCTTGGCTTGTCTCACCATTATAAGTTAACTCTACAGCCCTACTTAATGAAACAACCCACCGATATCTATATGATGGATCTACAAAAAGATTTTGTACATGTGGAGTAGAAAAATGTAGATTCTCTTTTTTATTTGCAGCATTAATGAACCAAGCATTATCCCTAGGCTCTATAGATTCCTTTAATTCCTTATAAGGATACCCTGCTACTATTTCTCCATACTTTGAAAATAACGTTATACTTACAAGAAAATCTTTATTTGTTTCATATAATAAATTCAATTCATTATCTATACTTTCTTTAGAGAAATCTACTTTTTTAATTACGTTATAGTACATTCCATCAGATACTTTCATTATATTTCTTAGATAACTATCTAAATTTAGATTCACTTGATTAACTATAGCTTTATTATTCTTAGATATTATTTCTTCATTTAATCTAACAAATCTAATATATAAAATTTCACCTAACGTAATCATTCCTATTACAGCAATTATTGTAAAAGATATTGAAATTATATATTGTATACCTTTGTTTTTATATAAATTTATCCTCTTCATAGTTATTACCTACTTAACGTTTCTATACCTTGAAGGAGATACCCCAAATTTCTTTTTGAATACATAACTAAAATAATTAGCTTCAGTATATCCAACTTTTTCTGCTATCATATATGACTTATAATCTGTTGTGTTAAGCAAATTTACTGCTTCACTTAATCTAGTACTTGTTAGATAGTTTACAAAATTACTACCAGTCTCCTTTTTAAATAAAGTAGAAAAATAAGTTGGACTAACATGTAACTGAGAACAAATAACTTCAACAGATAGTTCAGGATTACTATAATTTTGGTTAATATATTCTTTTGCTTTTTCAATTAATAATTTGGAGGAGTCCATTCTTTCCCTTCTAATTAAATTATTAATTCTTATTGATTTTTCTATAAACCACTCTTCAGCTTGATTTATAGAATTAAAATCATCTAAGTGACTATAACAATTAAATCCTTCCCCAAAGATCTCCTCCACATTAATATTGTAAGCTTGTACCACCTTTAATAAAGATGTGGTTATTTCTATAAAATAAATTTTGTATTTATTAAAAGGTAATAGAAGTTTTTCTATTCTACAAAATAATTTGCTTATAGAGTCCTTTATTTCTTCATCTGATTTTAACTTAATAACATTTAATAGTTCTCTCTCATCATTTTCATCAAATTGAAGCTGAACTGAATTATCCGGCTCAACATCTTCAATATATAAGGCTTTTCCTGTTCCTAATACCATCCTGTAATGCAGTGCATTTCTAGCCATTTTATAAGAAAATCTAATTTCCTCATACCCTCTAACTATTTGCCCTATACCGGCGGATACTTTTTGCCCTAACACTCTTTCACAACTTTTACAAACTTCATTTAGTCCATTAATTAAATTTATAATTCCATCCTTATTATCTAAATTACTAATTATGATAACCTTTCCAGAATAGATAAAACTAATAGCCTTACAATAATTAACTAATATTTCATCAACTATTTGTTTAATTGATATATCTACAAAATCGTTTTCTTTATGCTTACTACTATCTATAAGTTTATCGTTATATAAAACACCAATAGCAAAGTATGGAAAATTAAACTCTACTCCAACCTTCTTACCAGCTTGTACCCAACTGCTACCTTCTATTCTTCCCTCTATAGTTCCAACCAAAAACTTTTCTTTCATTATTGGAAGACTTTCAAGATAATATTTATTTAACTTCTCAAAATTCTTTTTTTCATTATATTCTTCATCCATAGTATTCTTTAATTTCTTTAAAACCTCAATTAATTCTATAGAATTTATAGGTTTCAAAACATATTCTACTACATTTATTTTAATAGCTTTATGGGCATATTCCAAATCATCAGATCCAGAAAAAATTATAATCTTAGTAGATGGAGATTCTTTATACACATATTCTCCTAATTCTAATCCATCCATAAAAGGCATCTTTATGTCTGTCATAATTATATCTGGCTGAAACTTTTCAACTTTATCTATGGCATCCTTTCCATTTTCAGCATCACCTACTACTGTAAATCCATACTTTTCCCAATCAATCTTCTTTATTATTCCATGTCTTATTTCTTCCTCATCATCTACTATCAATACCTTATATAAATTCATGAACCTACCTCCTATTTATGATAGATTTTTTCTTTTGATACATTTTATACCTGAAACTATTATCTCATCACCTTAATATATATTCAACAAAATAATTTTATATCATACTTATTTTTACACGACAAAAGGGGCTGTCGCACTAAATAATTAGTGCGTAGCTCTTTTTTTGTAAAAAAAATAAATCCCAAACTCTACGAGTTTAGGATTTATGATAAAATATTC
>NZ_JAHAIF010000064.1 GCF_018372875.1 Clostridium sp.
ATTAAAAGTAGGTTTGGGTAGTGAAATTATAAAAGTCAACTGTAGAATAATGGATATAAAAATAAGTGAAATTATTGCCAACTTTTACTTGACTCAAACGAAAAATAAAAAAACTTGAAAATTTAATAAATAAATGATAAAATTATAAATTGTAATCCCTGCTGTACAAAGTACAGCCGTTAGTCCGAGGGGAGGAGGTGAAATAGATGAGAAAGTACGAAACTATATTCATACTAAACCCATCTTTTGAAGAGGAAGCTGTAAAGGCTACTATTGAAAAGTTTAAGGGTGTTATTGAAAATGGTGGCGGAACTGTTGAAAATGTAGATTTCTGGGGTAAGAGAAAGCTTGCTTATGAAATTGCTAAGGTAAACGAAGGTTACTACACATTAATCAACTTTACTGCTAACACTGAATTACCAAGAGAATTAGATAGAATTTTCAGAATTACTGAAGGAGTTATCAGACACATTATTGTTAAGGAAGAAGCTTAATAGGAGGTATTGTAATGAATAAGGTTATTCTTATTGGAAGACTTACAAAAGATCCTGAATTGAGATTTGCAGCTGGTAGTGGAATGGCTATAAGTAGATTTACTGTTGCTGTAAATAGACAATTCAAGAAAGATGAAACTGATTTTATTAATTGCGTTGCATTTGGTAAAACAGCAGAAACGATATCTCAATATCTTACAAAGGGTAGACAAATAGCTGTTACCGGAAGTATAAGAACAGGTAGCTATGATGCTCAAGATGGAACTAAAAGGTATACTACAGATGTTGCTGTAGAAAGCTTTGAGTTCATTGGTTCTGGAAACGGAGCTAGAGATAATGCAGATTCATTTAACAATGGTGGCTATGGAAATTCAAGTTCTGATTATTCAGCTCAAGGAAATAACGATTCATTCGGTGACTTGAGTTTCAACGATGACATTACTCCAGTAGATGATGGAGATATGCCATTCTAAATTTCAAGGTAAGGAGGGAAACATAAATGAAAGATGTTAGAAGACCAAACGGTAAGATGAGAAGATCTAAAAGAAAAGTTTGTGCTTTTTGCGTAGATAAAGCTGAAAGCATCGATTATAAAGATGTTGCTAAGTTAAGAAAGTATGTTACAGAAAGAGGAAAGATTCTTCCAAGAAGAATATCTGGAACATGTGCTAAGCACCAAAGACAATTAACAGATGCAATAAAGAGATCTAGAAACATAGCATTATTACCATTTACAACTGAGTAATAATGAACAAAAACCTCTGAGTAATATCAGGGGTTTTATTATTATAAAAGGAGCTTTTAAGGCTTCTTTTTTGTTAAATGAAAGAAATAATGGAAGATATGGTAAAAAATCTGAGCTAACCTTGAAATACTCCTTAAAAAAACATAAAATATATATACAAGGATAAAAGAGGTGAGTTCCATGAAATATAAAGAACTTAACATAATGGCAAATGTAAAGATAATAGAGAATTTAAAAGCGCAATTAATATGTATCATCGGAGAATTTTTTAGATTACTAACTAAAGGTTCAAATGTTGCACAAAATGCAATTTTGGAGTGCATATCTGGGGCAATAATAATATTATATGTATTAGCAGAAAAGTTAGGATATTCATTTTCTGAAGTGGACGATATAATGAAAGAAAAACTAGAACTAGGAATTAGAGCGGAAGATGAAGTTGAAAAAGAGGGAAAATGTTTAAGTAGTTTGAAAAAATATATTGAAAAAAATAGAAAGTGATATCTTTATTAGGAGGATAATTGGCTTATGAAAAAATCTGAAATATTAAAAAGATATCTTAAGCCTATGACTTTAATTATAATATCTATTTTGTTCTGGTACTATGATTATAAGATGATAGGAGCAACAGTATTTCTAATTTTTCTAATTAATAATTTTTATGTATTACAGATGTATTGGAAAAAAGATAATGATAAAAGAAAATTTATTGATGATATAAATAGATCTATATCAGATAACTTATGCAATATACCATTTCCTATTGTACTTATCAATAATACAGGAGATATTGTTTGGAGCAATGAAAGGTTTAATGATATAGGAAAAAGGGAAGAATTATTAAATAAAAATATTTTAAGTATTGCAAGAGGACTAAGTTTAGATAAAGTACTAGAAAATAAAGCAGATTCACATCAAAGATTAAAGTATGATGGGAAAATATATGATGTTCATAGTACAAAGTTAAACAATAATAGCGAAGAGTATTATCTTATTTACTTCAATGATATAAGCAATATTATTGATTTGGAGAAGACAAAGGAAAGTGTAATTCATATAGAAGTTGATAACTTAAATGAAGCTTTAGATACTACTGAAGAAAATAGTAGGCCATTAGTTGTAGCAGAAGTAGAAAGATGTATAAATGCTTATGCTCATAAATTAAATGCAATGATAAAGAAGTATGATACTAATAAATATGTTTTATCAGTAAATGATAAAAATATTGAAAAAGAAATAGCTAATAAGTTTCCTGTTTTGGATGAAATTTCAAAGATAGATAAAGGTAATAAATTGGAGGTTACTTTAAGCATTGGTATAGGTAGGGGCGGAATATCTCCTTTAGAAAATGATAATTTTGCTACTGTTGCAAAAGAATTAGCATTAGGTAGAGGTGGAGATCAAGTAGTAATTAAAGACAACGAGGATATAAAGATAATTGGTGGAAACACAAAAGAGATTGAAAAGAGAACAAGGGTTAGAGCTAGGGTAATATCTCATGCATTAAAAGAGTTAATATATGAAAGTGAAAAGATATATATAATAGGACATAGGAATCCAGATATGGATTGTTTTGGATCAGCTGTTGCATTAGCATCTACAATAAGACAATTAGGAAAAGAGTGTAGTATAATACTAGGAAATGATACTGTACCTATAAATTATTTTTTAGATAGATTAAAAAGAGATGTTAAATATAATGACTATTTTATATCTTTAGAGGATGCTAATAGATCTATAGATGACAATGTTTTAGTTATAGTAGTTGATGTCCACAATAGAAGTTATGTTGAAAATATAGATTTTATAGAAAAAAGTAAGAGAAAGGTTATAATAGATCATCATAGGAGAAGTCCTGATATGATAGGAGGGGCTTTGCTAAATTATATAGAAGTTTACGCTTCTTCAACTTCAGAAATGATAACAGAAGTTATTCAATATATGTTGAAAGACCCAAAGCTTACTCAAACTGAGGCAGAGGGACTTTTAGCTGGAATATATATGGATACAAAAGGATTCTCCTTTAAAACAGGAGTAAGAACTTTTGAAGCAGCATCTTTCTTAAGAAATATTGGAGCAGATACAATAGAAGTTAAGAAGATGTTTACTGATAACCTAGAAGATTATTTACTAATTGCAGAAACTATAAAATCAGCTAAGGTAAATCCAAGTAATAATACTGCTATAGCAGTATGTCCTGATAATGTTGATACAGTAATAGTAGCTAAATCAGCGGATGAGATGTTAAATATATCTGGAATATTAGCTGGTTTTGTTCTAGCTAAGATTAATGATGATATCTATATAAGTGGAAGGTCAGTTGGTGATATAAATGTTCAAGTTGTATTAGAAGAACTTGGAGGTGGAGGTCACATGAATATAGCAGGCGCAAATATGTCTGGATTAACAATAGAACAAGTAATTGAAAAATTAGAAGAATCAATAAAAAAACATTTAAAGGTTGGTGAGTAACATGCAAGTAATTTTATTACAAGATGTTAAGAAGTTAGGTAAAAAAGGTGATGTAATTAATACATCAGATGGATATGCAAGAAACTATTTATTTCCTAGGAAATTAGCTCAAGAGGCAACAGATTCAAATCTTCATATTTTAAATAATAAAAAAGAAAATGAAAGAAAACAAAAGTTAGCTGAACTAGAAGCAGCTCAAAAGTTAGCATCAGAATTAAAAGATAAAGAAATAAAAATAACTGCTAAGACAGGTGAAAGTGGAAAGTTATTTGGTGCAATTACAAGTAAAGATGTTGCTGAATTAATAAAGACACAGTACAAGGTAGTGATAGATAAGAAAAAAATAGTAATGGAAACAATAAAGGTTGCTGGAGGGTATACTATAGAAGTTAAGTTATATCCTGAAGTAAGTACAAAGATGAAGGTTATTATTGTTCCACAACAATAAGGAGGAGTAATATTGAAGTTTCATGAGGAAGTAGACTTCTTAAAAGAAGTATTAAATGGTGACTTGACTCAGGAAGCTCAGATTAATGTATTATTTGAAATTTTAAATAATGTTTTAGATCAGGGAGCAGTAAGAGCAAGAACAGTAAAATATAAGCTACAAAAGTATGTTAATTCTCCCAATGTATGTGAGAGAGCATATGCATTAGTAATGATAGCTTCAGATGGAAAAGGTAGAGATACTATTCCGTCTGAAGATGAAGTGGATAATACTATTGAAAATACAGTGGATTGGATTTCAGAAGAATTGGCTCGTAAATATGTTCAGAGTCAAATTGAAGCTAAGGTAGAAAAAAATATAATGGATAAGCAAGAAAAGTATATAGATGAAGTACGTTTATCTGTTATTAAAAAGCAAAAGGGAAGTGAAAACTCTAAGACTAACAAAAAGTATGAAGAGTTAATTCATTTAGATGATAAGAAGACAAATAAGAATATAATGAGTTTTCTTAGACCTGAAAATTTTAGTGAAGTAGTAGGTCAAGATAGAGCTATTAAATCATTAATATCAAAGCTTTCATCTCCATATCCACAACATATAATTTTATATGGACCTCCAGGTGTAGGTAAGACAACGGCTGCTAGAATAGCATTAGAAGAGGCTAGAAGACTGTCCTTTACTCCATTTGATGAAGAATCAAAATTTGTAGAGGTAGATGGTACTACATTAAGGTGGGATCCAAGAGAAATAACAAATCCTTTATTAGGCTCTGTACATGATCCTATATATCAAGGAAGTAAAAGAGATCTGGCTGATGTTGGTGTTCCTGAACCAAAGCCAGGATTAGTAACAGAAGCCCATGGGGGAGTACTATTCATAGATGAAATAGGAGAATTAGATAATATACTTCAAAACAAGCTACTTAAAGTGTTAGAAGATAAAAGGGTAGAATTTTCATCATCTTATTATGATCCAGATGATGAAAATACTCCAAAGTATATAAAGTATTTATTTGACAATGGTGCTCCAGCAGACTTTGTTTTAATAGGTGCAACAACAAGAGAACCTGGGGAGTTAAATCCAGCCTTAAGATCTAGATGTACTGAAGTATATTTTGAACCTCTGTCGTCTAAAGATATAGAACAAATTGTTTTAAATGCTGCAAATAAGTTGGGGGTTACTCTAGAAAATGGAGTAGCAGAATTAATAAGTAGATATACTATTGAAGGTAGAAAAGCTGTAAATATCCTAACTGATGCATATGGTTTTTCATTATATAGCAATAACTCAAATTGTAAAGATGGTGTGAGTATAACACTTAAAGATATAGAAGAAGTAATTTCTATAGGTAGGTATGTACCATTTGAAAGAAGCAAGGATGAAAATGAATATGAAGTTGGACATATATATGGCCTTGGGGTAAGTGGATTCATTGGCTCTACTTTAGAAATAGAAGCAGCTGTTTTTACTGCGAAGAAAAAGGGTGCTGGAACAGTTAGATTTAATGAAACTGCTGGGTCAATGGCAAAGGATTCTGTGTATAACGCAGCATCAGTAATTAGAAAGTTTACGGATAAAGATATTAGGGATTATGATATACACGTAAATGTTGTTGGTGGAGGTAAAATAGATGGGCCATCAGCAGGTGCAGCAATAACTATGTGTGTAATTAGTGCCCTATTAGATAAGCCTTTAAGACAAGATATTGCTTTAACAGGTGAAATATCCTTAAGAGGTAAAGTAAAGCCTGTAGGAGGAATATTTGAGAAAATATATGGAGCAAGAAGAAAAGGAATTAAATTAGTGTTAGTTCCAAAGGATAATGAAAATGAGATTCCTAAGGGATTAAAAGATATAGAAGTAAGGGCAGTAGGCAATATTGAAGAATTATTGAGTATTGTATTTTAATAGTTAGGAGGAGAGTTATGTAATGGACGCTCCAGTTATGAGAAGTCTACCACAAAGTATTGAGGCAGAACAATCTGTAATAGGATCAATGATAATTGATAAAAGTGCTATTGCTCAAGTGGCAGAAAAATTAACAGAAGATGATTTCTATAGGGATGGACATAAAATAATATATAAAGCAATTTTTGAAATGTTTAAAAATGATATGGCTGTAGATTTAGTTACTCTTTTAGAGTACCTAAAATCTACAGATCAATTAGAAAAGGCTGGTGGAGTAACATATATAACAGAAGTTAGTTCTTCTGTCCCAACTACAGCTAATTTATCATCTTACATAAAAATAGTAGAAGAAAAGTCTATACTAAGAAGGTTAATTAAGGCATCAACAGCAATTATAGAAGATAGTTATAATAAGCAAGGTGAAGTAGAAGGTGTTTTAGATCTTGCAGAGAAGAAAATATTTGATATAGCTGAAAAAAGAAGCACTAGTGATTTTGAATCATTAAGTGATGTTTTGGAAAGAGGTTTTCTAGAAATAGAAAGGCTTTTTAATAACAAAGGACAAATTACTGGTGTTCCTTCTGGATTTACTGATTTAGATGCAAAAACATCAGGATTTCAAAAAGGAGATATGGTTCTTATAGCTGCTAGACCATCTATGGGGAAAACTACATTTGCTTTAAATATAGCAGAAAATGCAGCCTTAAGAGAGGGAAAGAGTGTAGTAATATTTTCTCTAGAAATGCCTAAGGAACAATTAGCATATAAGCTATTATGTTCTGAAGCAAATGTTGATATGCTTAAATTAAGAACTGGTAATCTAGATGATAAAGACTGGGAAAACATAGCTAGAGCTACAGGTCCTCTTTCAAAAGCTAAAATTTATATTGATGATACAGCAGGTGTAACTGTTATGGAGATGAGGTCTAAGTGTAGAAGACTTAAGATGGAATATGGTATTGATCTTATTTTAATAGACTATCTTCAATTAATGTCAGGATCATCATCAGAAAATAGACAACAAGAAGTATCTGAAATATCAAGATCTATTAAGGCATTAGCTAAGGAAATGGAATGTCCCGTAATAGCATTATCCCAGCTATCTCGTGCACCAGAGCAAAGAGCAGATCATAGGCCTATGTTATCAGACTTAAGAGAATCTGGTTCAATAGAGCAGGATGCTGACCTTGTTATGTTTTTATATAGAGATGAATATTACAATAAGGAAACAGAAGATAAGAATATGGCAGAATGTATAGTTGCTAAGCATAGAAATGGTCCAGTTGGTACTGTGAAGATGGCATTCTTAGGAGCATTAAGTAAGTTTGGTGATTTAGATGTTATTCATAAAGACTAATTTAGTTGGGGGATTTGTATGTTGAAGAAGATTGGGTTTATAGGTTGTGGCAATATGGGAAGTGCCATGGTAGGAGGATTAGTAAATTCAGGATTTTCAAGTCCAAGTAATATTATTGTTTCTACTAGAACAGAAGAATCTGCAAAATTAATACAAGAAAAATATAATGTTAATGTAACAACTAATAATGAAGAGGTTGTAAAAAATTCAGATGTGATTTTTCTTGCAGTTAAGCCTAATATGTATGCAAAGGTCATTGGTGAGCTAAGAAAAGATTTATTACAAGAAAAGCTTATTATAACTATAGCAGCAGGAATAACTATAAGTGATATGGAAGCTTTAATTAGTGATAAAGCTAGGATTATAAGAACAATGCCTAACACTCCTGCACTTGTAGGAGAAGGTATGTCAGCTATATGTCCTAATAATAATGTTTTAGATGAAGAGTTAAAGTTAGTAATAGATATGTATAACAGTTTTGGTGAATGTGTAGAACTTGAAGAAAAAGATTTTCATGGTTTTATAGCTTTATGCGGTTCTTCACCAGCATATGTATTTATATTTATTGAGGCTATGGCAGATGCAGCAGTAAAGCTTGGAATACCAAGAAAAAAAGCATATAGAATGGCAGCACAAAGTGTATTAGGATCAGCAAAGATGGTATTAGATACAGAACAACATCCTGGTGAATTAAAAGATATGGTATGTTCACCTTCAGGAACAACAATAGATGCTGTAGTAGAATTAGAAAAGCAAGGATTTAGAAATTCTATTATTGAAGCAATGATAAAATGTGCAGATAAATCTAAATCTATGTAAGTAAAAAGTGGGGTTGTATCAAAATAATAAATTATTTTGATACAACCCCTTATTTGTTTTTGAATAGAAACTTGTCATAAGTTTAGAGAGCCTCCACTCTTTTTTTAATGCATAGAAAAGTATAAAATTTCAATTGGATATAAATCAAAGGTATTATTACATTTTTATATTAAAAAATATAAAATAAAGGATAGTAATTTTATAATTTTCTTACCTTTAATACGGGTGGGGGGGATATTTGTTTTGATGTGACTTGGAGCTTGCGACGGAACAAGCAAAATAAATATCAGCTACACCTTTTTTAAAAATTATATTATAAATGATTTATGGATTATAATTCCCTATAGATGTATTGTTATAAATATATAAAGAAACAAATATATAAACAAATAAATATAAAAATATATAAAGAAACAAACATATAAACATATGAATATGCAATAAAAAAAGCTGGCAATAGAGAAAATTTATTCTCTATTGCAACAGCTTCACATTTTTATATTTTATTTACGCCAGTTCTTATTGCAGCATTTTTTACTGCTTCAGCAACTAGGTTTTGCACGTTTAAGTCAAAAGCTTTAGGAATAATATTATCTGGTCTTAATTCATCATCACTAATAGCATTGGCAATAGCGTAAGCAGCCGCTACCTTCATCTCTTCATTTATTTCTTTTGCTCTAACATCTAATGCACCCCTAAATACGCCAGGGAAAGCCAAAACGTTATTTATTTGATTAGGATAATCTGATCTTCCTGTACCAACAATTAATGCACCTGCTTCAATAGCATCTTCAGGAAAAATTTCAGGAGTAGGGTTAGCCATTGCAAACAATATAGAATCTTTATTCATTGAAGCAACCATTTCCTTAGAAACGATATTTGGAGCAGATACACCTATAAATATATCAGCACCCTTCATTGCATTACTAAGAGAACCTGTTTCATTATTTGGATTTGTTATTTGTGCTAATTCTTTTAAAGCATTATTTTTTAAGTCAGCCTCCTTATGAATAATACCATTAATATCGCACATAACAATATTTTTTACTCCAGATGATAATAAGAGTTTACAGATAGCAGTACCAGCAGAACCAGCACCATTAATTACAATTTTCAAATTTTCTAACTTCTTATTTACTATCTTTAGAGCATTTATAATTCCTGATAAAACAACTATAGCAGTTCCGTGTTGATCATCATGAAAAACTGGAATATCTAATTTTTCCTTTAATCTTTTTTCAATTTCAAAACATCTAGGAGCAGATATGTCTTCAAGATTTATTCCCCCTAATGAAGGTGAAATTCTAACTATTGTATTTACAATTTCATCAACATCTTTTGTATCTAATACTATAGGAAATGCATCAACATCTCCAAACTCTTTAAATAGGATGGATTTTCCCTCCATTACAGGTAAAGAAGCTAGAGGACCAATATCACCTAAACCTAGTACAGCTGTACCATCAGATATTACAGCAACAGTATTCCACTTTCTAGTATATAGATAGGCTTTAGAGGGATTTTTATATATTTCTCTACATGGTTCAGCTACCCCTGGAGTATAAGCTAAACTAAGGTCCTGAGAATCTTTAATTGGAGTTCTTGAACATATTTCAAGTTTACCTCTTTTTTCTTCATGAAATTTTAAAGCTTTTTCGTATATTGTCATATTAGCACCCCTTTTTATATATTAAATTCTAAAATAAGAAACTAATTTACTACTATTATTATACGAATTATAACATTAGTTTGCAAAAAAATATTCGAGTGGATATTGACCTATGACAATCACTTTGTTAGTATGTAGGAGTAGATTTTACATAAGGAGGCAATGTATATGTCAGCGTTTATTGTTTTAGGTGCTCAATGGGGCGATGAAGGAAAGGGTAAAATGACTGATTATCTAGCTGAAGAAGCAGACGTAGTCGTTAGATTCCAGGGAGGAAATAATGCAGGTCATACTGTAGAAGTAGGAGATAGACAATACAAGCTTCACTTAATACCTTCAGGTATATTATATGACAACAAGTTAAATGTAATAGGAAATGGTGTTGTAGTAGATCCTAAGGCCTTATTTGAAGAGATAGGATATTTAGAAAAAGAAGGTGTTGAGGTAACGCCAGAAAAGCTAATTATTAGTGATAGAGCTCATTTAATAATGCCATATCATAGAGTATTAGATGTTTTAAAGGAAAAGGCTAGAGGGAAGAATGATATAGGAACTACTGGAAAAGGAATAGGTCCTTGTTATACAGATAAGTTTGAGAGATGTGGAATAAGAGTTTGTGATTTATTACATGAAGATGTATTTGAAGAAAAGCTAAGAGAAAACATAAGAATGAAGAATGAATATATAACAAAGGTTCTTGGTGGGGAAGCTTTAGATGTAGAAGAGATATTAGTTCAGTATAAACAATATGCAGAGAAAATAAGACCATTCGTAAAGGATACATCAGTTAAGGTTTATGATTCAATTAAAGAAGATAAAACAGTTCTTTTTGAAGGTGCTCAAGGTATGCTTTTAGATATAGATCATGGAACATATCCATATGTTACATCTTCAAATACAACAGCAGGTGGAGTAAGCAACGGAATTGGTGTTGGACCAAATATGATTACAAATGCAGTAGGTATTACAAAAGCATATACTACAAGAGTTGGTAAGGGTCCTTTCCCAACTGAATTAGAAAATGAAACTGGTGAATGGATAAGAACAAAAGGACATGAATATGGCGTAACTACAGGTAGATCTAGAAGATGTGGATGGCTTGACTTAGTTATAGTTAAGTCTGCAGTTAGAGTATCTGGATTAACTTCATTAGCTGTTACTAAGATTGATACATTAGCAGGGTTAGACAAATTAAAGGTATGTGTAGGATATAAATTCAATGGAGAAATAATAGATTATTTCCCAGCAAGCTTAGAGGATTTAGCTAAGTGTGAACCTGTATATGAAGAGTTTGATGGATGGGATGATTCAGTAGCTGATGCAAGAAGTTATGATGAAATACCTGAAAATGCAAAGAAGTATCTTGAAAGAATTTCAGAGTTTACTGGAACAAGAATATCAATAGTATCAGTAGGACCAAAAAGAGATCAAACTATGAGAGTTGGAGAACTTTAATTCCGAGTACTTTACTTGACTTTATTTAGTGGATAAAATATAATTTTTTTATAATACTAAATATTAGAGAGTACAAAGAGGTGATAAATATGATAACTAAGGATATGACAATAGGTGAAGTTATAAAAGCTGATTCAAGTAAGGCAGAAGTTTTAATGAGCTTTGGAATGGGTTGCGTTGGTTGTCCATCAGCACAAGCTGAAACAATTGAAGAAGCTGCTATGGTACATGGAATAAACTTAAACGAATTAATGGAAGCATTAAATAAATAATTAAAAGAGCGGATATTTTTATATTCGCTCTTTTTTTGTATATTGAAATATTTATATAAATATAAGTTTATTGATATGAATATAGATAAGTATATGAATTAATAGAGGGATAGGATGAATAAATTAGATAAGAATAAGGTAACGTTCTATTGTTTATTATTTGGAATTATGCTTGTGGGAGTTATATGTTTAACATTTGTTATAAAGAACTCTTTTATAACAGGAAAAAGAGTATGTAATGATTTAAGGGGGAAAGTTATATACATAAGAGATAGAGAATACATTTTAGATAATGAAGCGACTTTTAAATTTAGCATAGAAAGTGTAAAGGAGATTGAATCCTATAAATTAAGGGAAATACAAGGTGTATTAACAATACAAGAAGATGAAATAGAATACGAAGTAAGTATGAAAATAAAATACTTAAGATCAGAAGATAAGTGGGATATATTAAATATTATCTACGATAGCACAAATATAAAAGGGAATAGTTTAAACACTATTCCCTACAGTATAACCTGATGACCATGCCCATTGAAGATTAAATCCGCCACAATCACCATTAACATCTAGTATCTCTCCACAAAAGAATAAACCTGGTATTATATTAGATTCTAATGTTTTAGGATTAACTTCTGTTGTATTTATGCCACCTACAGTTAATTGGGCATTATTGAAACCATTAGTATCTATACATTTAAATTTCCATTCCTTAAATCTAGATAGTAATTCATTTTTATCTTTCCAATCTAATTCATAACAAGGAATATGAATATTATTTATTCCTGAATCCTTTAGTATTATAGGTATAAGTTTCTTATTTATAACCCCAATAAAAGAATTAGAAATAGTCCTATGACTAAACATATATAAGTGTCCCTCTAAAAAGTCCTTAGTTTCTTCAATTGATAATTTAGGCATCATATCAACACTTAATTCAACATTTTGATTATTATTCAAAGCTCTAGAAGCTATAGCAGAAAGTTGTAATATTGGAGGCCCTGATATTCCGTAATCAGTAAAGAGAACTTCACCAATATCTTCTCTAACTAATTTACCATCAACATAGATAGATACCCTTCCATCAAACTTAATTCCAGATAGTGCTTTTAGGTGTGGATAGTCTAATTTTAGTTGTACAATACCAGGTACTGTACTTGTGATAGAATGTCCTAAGTCTTTTGCCAATCTATATCCTGAACCATCTGAACCTGTTTTTGGAGCAGATTTTCCTCCACAGGCTAAAATAACTTTTTTGCATGTGAATAAAGTATACTCATCATTAGTTGTGGATAATTTAAAGTTTTTATTTTTGTGGATAGTTTTTACTTTGCAATTTGTATATAAAGGAATTTCCTTTTCTTCTATAGATAACTTTAAAAGATCTACTACAGATGAAGCCTGAAGAGAGGATGGATATAACTTTCCTTTTTCTAATTCAACTATAGGTAAACCTATAGATAAAAATAAATTTTTAGTTTCTTCAACACCCAACTGCTCTAAACAGTCTATATAGAAATCTTTATTAGAACTATGATAAGTATCATAAGGAAAAGAAATTCTAGAATTAGAAATATTACATCTACCATTACCAGTAGTTAAAATTTTTTTCCCTATTCTATCTGTTGCCTCTATAATAGCAACATCCTTTCCTAGATCTTTTGCAATTATTGCGGCCATTAAACCAGAAGCTCCACCACCAACAATAATAATATCGTGATATATCATAAAACTTATGTCTCCTTTTTAAAAATATAATTAAATTTTAACATAGTAATATTACCTATTAAAGAGAGGAATAATACCATAAGAGGTGATTATTTTGAAGGTTAAAGTTATTGCAGAGGTTCAAGATAAAGATAAAGAATTTAAAGTAAGAAGAATGAATGTAGATGAGATAGTAGTTAATTATCCCACAGGCACTGGATTAAAGTCTTATAAGCATGATGAAGTTGAGCTAATTAGTGAGGGAGAGATAGATGATTTTTTAATAAATAATATTAATTTCCTAACTATAAAATTAAATAGAGGAATATCCATATTCTTCTATAAGGCTCTAAAAGAGTCTTTGGAAAATGAGATAGATGAAGAATTAAATGATTTAAATGTTTTAAGAGATAGATATAAAGTTAATAAGAGAGGTATATGGGAAAAGGAAATAATTTGTGTAATAAATAACTCATTACCTATAAAAGTTATGGCATCAGGACAAAATTTTAAAAGAGATAACTATAGTATATTAATTACACCATTGGAAATACAAGGATTCATTGAAGGGGCAAAAGAAGAAATAAATAAAATTAGAAAAGAAATAAAGCAAAAAGAAATTTTATTATCTAGATATGGAAAAGCCATAAATAATATTAAAAAAAGAGAGAAAAATGAAGCTATTTACCTCTTATCGGACACGGAATAATGCGAGGTTTAAGAAAAATAAAAAGAAATTTAAAAAAATGTGTTGACACATATAATGAATTTCTGTATTATAGTCTATGTGGTCAGCGCAGAACACATTAGTGAGGATCACAAGGTAACAATTTGGCTCCTTGGTCAAGCGGTTAAGACACCACCCTTTCACGGTGGTAACAGGGGTTCGATTCCCCTAGGAGTCACCATTTTATTTGGGCGCATAGCTCAGCTGGGAGAGCACCTGCCTTACAAGCAGGGGGTCACAGGTTCGATCCCTGTTGTGCCCACCATAAATGCGGCTCAGTAGCTCAGT
>NZ_JAHAIF010000065.1 GCF_018372875.1 Clostridium sp.
AACTTGTGGTAAGGTACCTTTTGTAAGTACTTTTGCAATGTTTGCAGCAGGAAGAGCTTTTGAACAAATAAGAAACTCAATATGTTATCCTAAATTAAACGTAAAGGTATGTGCAACACATGCTGGTTTAACAGTTGGAGAAGATGGAGCATCTCACCAAGCTATTGAAGATATATCTTTAATGAGAAGTGTACCTAATATGGTAGTTATAAATCCAGCAGACGATATAGAAACAGAAGCTGCAATAAAGGCAGTTGCAGAAATGGAAGGACCTTGCTATGTAAGACTTGGTAGAATGGCAGTTTCAAGAGTTAATGATGAAACAAACTATAACTTTGTAATAGGTAAGGGAATAACTTTAGCTGAAGGAAATGATGTAGCAATAATAGCAACAGGAATAATGGTTGAAGCTGCATTAGAAGCAAAAGAAGAATTAGCTAAAGAAGGAATAAATGCAAGGGTTATTAACATACATACTATTAAGCCGATAGATGAAGAATTAATAATAAAAGCTGCAAAGGAAACTGGAGTTATAGTGACAGCTGAAGAGCATAGTATAATAGGTGGACTAGGATCAGCAGTAGCAGAAGTTGTTTCAGAAAAGTGTCCAGTACCTGTTTTAAGAGTTGGTGTTAAGGATACATTTGGGGAAAGTGGAAAGCCAAATGAGTTATTAGAAAAGTACGGATTAACTTCGAATAATATAGTTAATAAAGTAAAAGAAGTAATAAAGTTAAAATAAAGGGGGAATTAAAAATGAAAATATTTTTAGATACAGCAAATATTGAGGATATAAAAGAAATTAACTCTTTAGGAGTTATACATGGAATAACAACAAATCCATCCCTAATTGCAAAAGAAAAGAGAGACTTAAAGGAAACATTAAAGGAAATAGCATCTATAGTAGATGGTCCAATTAGTGGGGAAGTTATAAGTTTGGACTATGAAAATATGATAAAGGAAGCAGAAGAGCTTGCAAGTATTCACAAGAACATAGTTGTAAAAATTCCTATGACATATGATGGATTAAAAGCAGTTTCATATCTATCAAAGAAGGGAATACGTACAAATGTTACTTTAATATTCTCAGCAGCACAAGCATTACTAGCAGCAAGGGCAGGAGCAAGCTATGTATCTCCATTCTTAGGAAGATTAGATGATATAGGATCAAATGGATTAATACTTATAGAAGATATAAGTGAAATATTTAATGTTCATAATATCCAAACAGAAATAATAGCAGCATCTATAAGAAATCCAATTCATGTGATAGAGGCCGCAAAGCTTGGTGCAAACATTGGAACTCTTCCACCAAGTGTTATTAGAGCTCTAATTAATCATCCATTAACAGATGCAGGCATTAAAAAATTTAAAGAAGATTGGGAAAAGGCTAATTTATAATAAAGTAAAATAAAAAACAAGTAAATTTGGACTATTTTAATATTTTAATTATCTAATTCTTTATGATATAATGATTTCCGCACAAAAGATAAAGAAGGAGATATAGCATGAGAATTAACTTAACTGAATTAGTAGCACAAATACAATTATCATCAGAAGATATGAAGTATTATTATAATAAAGAAACTGGAGAATTCGTACTGTATGATGAGCAAGAATATGGATATTTAGAGGATTTAGATAGTTTAGATATAATTTTTCACCCAGAGTGGGATGAGGAAGTATTAAAAAGCTTAATAGATATTAGAGATAATGAAGAAAATTATATAGAAGTTCCTTATTGCAATGTATCAAGAGGATTAGGGGATAGAGAAAGAGAAATAGAATATTTAAAGGTAGCACTAGATTGGTGCAGCAAAAATGATATTCTTCCTGTAAATGAGTAAAAAAAATCCTCAAGTAATGAAAAATTACTTGAGGATTTTCTTTATATACAGTTATAATGGAGAAAAAAGAAGGTGGATATATGAGTAAAAAATTAAATGAATTGTTAAATAAGTTTACTAAAGAAGAATTAATAAGTATAATAGAAGATCTTTCATTAGAGTATAAAGAAATAGAAGATAAACTAATTATGAAGTACGATGTGTTAGATGTGAATGATGAAATAAAAAAGAACAAAAAGTATTTAACTAAAATAACTAGAAAATATGGTATGGGAAGAAGATTTGTTAATTGGAGAGAGTGCGGTAGTTATGCTTCAGAGGTAATAGAGGTTCTTGATAATGCAAAAGAATATTATAATGATTTACATAAACCAGCTGTTGTTGTAGAAACTAGCTTAGAGGTAATATCTAGAATGATAAATGCCTTAGATTATATGGATGATTCTAATGGTGATATTGGTGATGTTATAGATTATGCATTTAATTTAATAGATGAAACATGTATGGATGTAGAGGAATTTAGCCAAGAAGATAAAAAAATGCTATTTAAGATGTTGCTAAATGAAGGGGATAAAGAAGTTTATGATGGATGGAGCGATTGGAGGCTTGAAGCTATAAGTAATTGTATTTATTTCTGTAAAGATGCAAAGAATAGAAAAAAGTTTGAGGAAAAAATAGATGAACTTATAGAGAAGAATAATAGTAGTGATTGGAATAAAAAATATTTTATAGAACATGCTCTTAATTTAAAGTTAAACTTATATAAGTATGTTGAAGATAATGAAAAGGCTGAAAAAGTAATTAAAGAGAACTTAAAATATCCATCATTTAGAGAAAATATGATAATTAAGTATAGAGATTTAAAGGATTATAAAAAGGTAATAGAACTAGCAGAAGATGGAGAAATATCAGATAAAGAGTATATAGGTCTTGTACATAGATGGAAGACATATAGATATTTAGCCCATAAGGAGTTAAACAACTTAGAAGAAGTAGAAAAGCTAGGAAGATACTTATTTTTTAATGGTAATATGAAAATATTTGAAGATTTAAAAGAAATACATAAAAGTCATTGGAAAGAATATTATTTAGGTTTAAAAGAAGAATTATTAAAAGAAACAAGAGGTATAAGTTCTTTATACATAGATATGCTTATTAAAGAAAATGACTTAGAGGCATTACTAGAGGTTTGCAAAAAAGATATTAGATACATAGAAGATTTTGCAGAGATATTAATGGAAGATTATAAAGAAGATGTAGAATATATTTATAGAGTTTATATTGAAAGAATTTCAGATATGGCAAGTGACAGAAAAAAATATAGGGCTGTATGTAAGGTAATAAAGGGGTATAAACAGTTATTTGGGGATATAGGTACAGTTAAAATAGTAAAAGAATTAAAAGCTAAGTTTATAAAAAGACCTGCTTTTATTGATGAGTTATCAAAAATCTAAATAGTAGTTTGTATGGAGAGAAGATATAGTTTTATATCTTCTCCTTTTATATTTAATATAAAATAAAGGTGGTATTTACCTTTAGTACGCGTGGGGTGGATATTTGTTTCCATGTGACTTGGACAGTAGCGACGGAACGAGAAAAAATGATATTCTTCCTGTAAATGAGTAATGGCTTAAAAAGCTTCAAGAAATGTATTAAGTTTCTTGAAGCTTTTTTTATTAATAATAAGACTTAAATTATTTGATAAGAATAAGTTAGAGGATATAGTTTAATAATTTCCTTACCTTTAGTAGGAGTGGGGGGAATATTTGTTTTGATGTGACTTGGAGAGTAGCGACGGAACAAGCAAAATAAATATTCCCCCCACTAGTTATGTGACAAAGTCACAGAAGAAAATGAAAGGGAAAACTATAATAGAGTATATTAAGAAAAGCATTAAAGGAGATAGAATTATGAAAAAGAAAGTTTTAATAGTTGGAGGGGTAGCAGGAGGTGCTTCAACTGCAGCTAGACTTAGAAGACTTGATGAAGAGGCAGAAATAATTATGTTTGAAAAGGGAGAATATATATCCTTTGCTAACTGTGGTCTTCCTTATTATATAGGGGATGTGATTCCTACAAGAGAAGCGTTAATAGTTCAAACAGTTGAACAAATGAGTAGAAAATTTAATTTAGACATAAGAAATCTAAGTGAAGTTATCTCCATAAATAAAGAAGAAAAAAAGATAAGAGTTAAAAATTATAGAACTGGTGAAGTATATGAAGAAAGCTATGATACCCTAGTTTTATCACCAGGAGCAAAGCCAATAAAACCACCTATAGCTGGAATAGAAGATTGTAAAAACCTTTTTACTCTTAGAAACATTCCAGATATGGATAATATAAAAAGCTTTTTAGAAGAAGAGAAGCCAAAGAGAGCTATTGTAATTGGTGGAGGCTTTATAGGGCTTGAAATGGCAGAAAATCTTCATGAAAAAGGAGTTAATGTTACCTTAGTTGAAGGAAGTAACCAAGTAATGGGGCCATTAGATATAGAAATGGCAAGTATTATACATTCTCATTTAATTGATAATGGAGTAGATTTAATTTTAAATGATGGTGTTGAAGAGTTTAAGAATAATGGTAAAAAGGTTATTTTAAAAAGTGGAAAAGAAATATATGGAGATATGATAATCCTATCTATAGGTGTTAGACCTGAAACAACTATAGCAAAGGAAGCAGGGCTAAAATTAAATGAAAGAGGGGCAATTATAGTTGATGAATATATGAAAACTTCAGACCCTAATATTTATGCTTTAGGTGATGCTGTTGAAATAATGGACTTTGTAAATAAAAAGCCAACAATGATCCCTCTTGCATGGCCAGCAAATAGACAAGGAAGATTAGTAGCAGATAATATTTCAGGTAAAGAGGTTAAATATAAGGGGACTTTAGGATCATCAGTAGCAAAGGTATTTGACTATACTGTTGCATCTACAGGAAATAGTGAGAAAACACTAAAAAGATTAGGACTTGAATATAAAGCTATTCATATTCATCCAGGTTCTCATGCAGGATATTACCCAGGAGCTTTTCCAATAGCTTATAAGATGTTATTTAATCCAAAGACAGGAGAAATTTATGGAGCTCAAGGTGTAGGAATGGATGGAGTAGAAAAAAGAATTGATATAATTGCTACTGCAATTAAGGGAGGCCTTAAGGTAGAAGACCTTCAAGATGTGGAAGCTTGTTATGCACCACCATATAATTCAGCAAAGGATCCTGTTAATATGATGGGATATTATGCTTCTAATATTATGGATGGTGATGTAAAAACAATTCAATGGAATGAAGTTGATAATATAAATTTGGAGGATTCAATAATTCTAGATGTTAGGGAAGAAATGGAGTTAATGACAGGAACAATACCAAATTCAATTAACATTCCATTAGGACAGTTAAGGGATAGATTGGACAAACTAGATAAGAGTAAGAAGATATATGTAACTTGCCAAGTTGGTTTAAGAGGATATATAGCTTCTAGGATTTTATCTCAACATGGATATGATTCCTTCAATATAGATGGTGGAGTAAAGACATATTTACAAGTTAAGAGAGCCTTAGAAAGTTATAATGAGGATAATAATGTTAAGGAAGAGGTTGCAACTATGTCACTAGAAAAAGATTTAGATATAACAGAGGTAAATGCAAAGGTTACTTTAAATGCATGTGGATTACAATGTCCAGGACCTATAAAAAGAGTATTTGAAGAAACAAAATCTTTAAATGAAGGGGAAGTATTAAAGGTAATTGCAAGTGACCCTGGTTTTAAGAAGGATATAAGTTCATGGTGTGAGAAAACAGGAAATACTTTAGTGAAAACAGATAAAGATGAAAAGAAAAATTTTGTAGCTTATATAAAGAAGGGGAAAGAAGGAAATAAGGAGGTTACATGTAGCACAGTAAAGGATGGAGCAACTTTAGTTGTATTTAGTGGAGACTTAGATAAGGCTATAGCTTCATTTATAATAGCTACAGGTGCAGCTTCTATGGGTAAAAAAGTTACTATGTTCTTTACATTCTGGGGTCTTAATATTCTTAAGAGTAAGGATAAGCCTAAGGTTGAAAAGAAAACTGTAGAAAAGATGTTTGATTGTATGCTTCCAAGTCACCCAGGTAAGTTACCTTTATCTAAAATGAATATGATGGGTATGGGACCTGCTATGATTAAAAAGATTATGAAGGATAATAATGTAGATTCTTTAGAAGATCTTATAAAGAATGCAATTGATATGGGAGTTAATGTAGTTGCTTGTTCTATGAGTATGGATCTTATGGGAATTAAGAAAGAAGAGTTTATTGAAGGTGTAGAAATTGGTGGAGTAGCTTCATATTTAGGAGCAACTGAAGATTCAGGATTAAATTTATTTATATAATAGTAAAAAAATCCCTAAGAGTAGTTATATTCTTAGGGATTTTTTGAATTGTTATTAATAATTTAATACCCTTAATGGTTCTGCTGATCCTTATTATCATTTTTAAAAATATTTTCTAATTCTCTAAAACACACTAAGTTAAATGCTATTATAATTCCTAAAATTAAACCAGTAACAAAAAAGTTTATGTGATTAGCTAGGCAAAATAAACCTATTACTATTAATAATATATTAGTAAATAGATTTAAATTACGTTTCTTTTTTTCATTTAAAGTATCTATTTTTCTTTGGATTGATTTAAATAATCCTAATTTACTATTGTTTAACCAATAGAATAAGTAAGAAAATATAGTACTTGATAAAGTTGATAATGCTAATAGTATTATAAAATCTTTCATTTAAAGTTCACCTTCTTTTTGGTTGTCTTTTCATTTTTATTATATACAAATAATGGGGGGTGTTAAATGTATCTAAGAATATTAATATGGAAATAAGTTAAAGGAAAGGAAATGGAATTATGAAAGAGGTTTTCTATAATGAATTACAAGGTGATGAACAAATACTTTGGAGTGGAAAAGGAAAATATAAATTTTTTGAAAAGGGTAGCCTATTTCAATTACTATTTATGATTGTATGGTTAAGCTTTGCACTTTATTGGGAGTACACTGCATATATAGGTGGAGCAGGTTTAGTTATGCTTTTATTTGGAGGAGTTTTCGTTTTTGTAGGATTAAACATGGTTTTTGGCTTACCAATAAGAAGAGCTATTGCTATAAAGAATAGGGTATATGCAGTAACTAACAAGAGAATTTTATTTTGTAATATGGGTAAGAATATATCATTTCAATATTTAGATCTTAAGGATGCAGAGATTGTAAATAAGTATAAAGAGAGAAGCGGAAGAGGAAGTATTGAATTTAACATGGGATATACAAACTATGATATGTATAATGACAATGGATATGATAACAGAAGAAATAGGGGAAGAGTAATGCCAAACAGATTTATTTTTTATAATGTTGAGAACGTAGATGAGGTATCTAATATTATAAGGATGGCAAAGGAAAGCTTAATATAAAGGGCATATTTATATAAATATAAAAATATATGAATATATGAATATTGGGATTTAGAATGATTAAAAATGAATTAAATAAAATGAGAAGGTAAAATTATTATACCTTCTCATTTTATTTTAAAATAAAGTTGCAGCTATGGAGATTATTATAGGGAGAGTTATAATTGATAGTATTGTAGTAATACAAACAATAAGTACAGCTGATGAATAATTTTTTTCATACTGCTGGGCATATATTGCAACATTTGATCCTGTTGGTGCGCTTGCAGCAATAAGAATGGCAAGTTTAGCTGTATATAGATTTTTGGGTAAAATCATTAAGAATAATAGAGTTGCAATTGGAATAATTATAAGTCTAACAAGACTAATTAAATATAAATCTTTACTTGAAAACATTAATTTTAAATCAGCTTGTGCTAAGTATACCCCAGAAATTATCATAGCTAAAGGGGTGTTAATTCCACTAATTAAAGACATAGTTTGTGTTGCTATATCAATTTCTGGAATCTTTAGTAAAAAAATAAATATTCCTATAGCAAAAGAAATTAATATTGGGTTAGTTAATATCTTTTTATAAGATATAACGTCCTTTTTCTTTGTCATTATAAAAACACCATAGGTAAATTGAAATATGTTTAGTTCTGCAATAATACAAGCTATAAAAAATACAGAATCTCCCCCTAAAACTGCAGTTACTAATGGAATACCGATAAATCCAGCATTACTGAAGGCAGCACCAAAGTTTTTAACTCCATCCTTTTTAAAAAATAAAAAAGATATTAATATTGAAATTAATAATACTGATAATGAAATAAAGAAAGTAGAAATTAAAATTTCTAGTTTTTCTTGAGAGTATGATATCCAAAAAGATTTAATAATTATTATAGGTATAACGCAATATATAAGTAAAGTTCCTATATCTTTAGAACCATGAGTAGTAATTTTTTCTTTTTTAAATAATACATATCCTATTGCCATAAATATAAACATGATTAATATTTGTTTTAATAGTATAAATCCTAATTCCATAATTCCCCCTATTTTTAAGAAAGAACGATAAACCCTTATGAAGGTCTATCGCTCTTATTATTATGATTGTTCTTCAGCTTCTTTTGCTAATAATTGTTTGTCATACATTTTAAGGAATGGTAAGCAAACAACTATATCTACAGCTAGTAAAATAAACCATACAGGTATTGTCTTCCAGTCCATTGTAGCTAAGAATGCTTGTAGTGGACCAGGAACAGTAAATGGTAATGTAGTAAAGAATCTACCTAAGAAACCAATATCCATTAATATATAAGCAGTTGTAAAATTTATAATTGAACATAATAAAAGTGGTATAAATGTTAGTATATTTAAAACTGTTGGTATACCAAAAATCATTGGTTCATTAATATTGAATAATGTAGGTACAGATGCAATTTTACCAATAGATTTTATTTGTGAAGATTTACAAACAAATATCATAATAATTAAAAACGCAGTGTAAGTTATCCAGTTACCAAATACAGAGTTTATAGCACCAGCAAAAATTTCAGGTAAAGGTTGTCCAGTTGCGTAAGCTTCTGCGTTAACAGCTAAAGCAGCTGTAGTTATTGGTGTAACAACAATTGATACCATGTTTGCACCATGGATACCAAAGAACCAGAAAGTTGTCATTAAAATGTTTATTAGTAAAATCGAAGGTAAGGATCCTGCAGCAGATAATAATGGTTGAATAACCTTATATATTAATGTAGTTAATCCACCACCTATAGCACTAAAACATATTGAATTTAAAGCTAAGAATAAAACTATATTAGCTATAGTCGGTATTAAAACATTAAATGGTGCTGCAACATTTGGGGGCACTGAACTAGGTAATTTAATACAGATATTATGACTTGTAAAGAATCTATTAATTTCAACTACTAAGATAGCAATAATAATTCCAGCAAACATTGATGTAGAACCAAGTTGTGATGTACTAAATACTAAGTCGTTTTCAGGAAAACCAGCAATACACAAAAATACTAATAATGCACAGACCATATTATTTATAGAATTCAATTCATATGATCTTGCTAATTGATAGGAAATACCCATTACAACATAAACTGATATAATTCCGATTGTTAAATTATAAGGTACCATCAATGTATTATAGAAATTAGATGCAAAGTCCTTCCATGCTAGTAAGAAATTATAGAAAAAATTAGTCCCTTCAATTCCGGCTGGTATTGGTGGTATTGCTAAAATCATTGCAACGCCTCCAATAATAGTTAGTGGGATAAGTAAGCTCATACCATCTCTAATAGAAGCCATGTGTCTTTGACTTCCTATCTTTGATGCTACTGGTAGAATGTGTTCTTCCATAAAGGATTGAAATCTTTCCATCATTGATCCTTTTTCTTTACTCATAATATTTCCTCCTAAAAAAGTCAATTTGTGTAATGTAAAGCTTTTTATTACAAAATCATTATATCATCACTGAATAATATATTCAATATTCAATTTAAAAAAATAAATATTATTTACAAAAAACGGCTTTTGTGATTAAATATATATTGTAAGAAGAGGTGATAAAAATGAAGATTGGCTTTAATAAAATTGATGTTACTCCCAAAAAGAGAGTAAATATGGCAGGGTATGATAGACAGGAGAAAAGCAAAGGAATTTTAGATAATATTGAAATAAACACTTTAGTAATTGTATCTAACAATACTCCAGTAATTATTTCAATGTTAGACTCTATAATGTTAGAAGAAAGTTTTTGCGAAGATATAAGAAATTATATTTCTTCTGAATATAATATTCAAAAAAGTAATATTTTAATTGGATGTATTCATACACATTCTGCACCAGCATTCTTCAAATTAGTTTTTGAAAACACTAAAGTTGAAAAAGATATTCAATTAGAAGTTAAAGAACAAATGATTAAATCTATTGATAAAGCTCTGCAAGATGAAATTGAATGTAAAGTTACATATAAAAACTGCTCTATTGAAGGATTATATGGTAATAGGAATGAAAAAGATGGTTGGAGTGATAAAAGCATTAATATTTTAGAATTTTATAAAGAAGATAAAGTTATATGTTCTCTATTAAATATTTCAGTTCATCCAACTATATTAAATGGTAGTAATTTATTATTATCTAGTGATTTACTAGGATGGATAAGAAAGAAATATTCAAATCTTACAAATGCACCTACTATTATATGTAATGGAACAACAGGGGATGTATCAACTAGATTCTATAGAAGAGCAAGTGGTATAGATGAATTAAAATATGTTAGTAATGGGGTTATAGACCAAATAAAAGAAAAAGTAACTTCAGAAAAGATTAATTTGAATTTTATTAATAGCAAGGAAGTAGAATATACGACTCATAGTGATTTTTCAAATGATTTAACAACTATTAATACTTTAAAAAGCAATGTTGATAATCCTATGCTTAATATGCTAAAGAAACGATGTGAATTGAAATTAGGTTTTGGGTCTTTCAACATTAATTTAATTAGCTCAATAATAAATTTAGGAGATGTAATTATAGTATCACTTCCAGGAGATGTTGTTAGTACATTTGGAAAACAAATAAAGGAAGCTTTTAGTGACTATAAGGTTATAATTATTTGTTATACCAATACATATTGCAATTATCTTGTAAACAAAGAGCAGTATGGAAAATATTTTGAAACCTTTAATTCTCGATGCAATGAAGGAGAAGCGGATATATTTATAGATAAGGTTATAAAAGGGGTTAAAGATTTGTTATAATTTATATAATGAGTTTTAGGAGGTCTTAATTTATGAACCCATATGAATTAATGGAGCTTAAAAAGGATAGTTTTACAAAAAATGAATTAATGATATATGAATATGTAAAAGAAAATGCCTATGAAATTTTTAGAGGAACAATAGTTGATATGGCAGTTGATATAGGGGTATCTCAACCTGCCATTACAAGGTTTTGTCAAAAACTTGGATATGATAACTTTAGTTCATTTAAAATGCATTTATATAAAGCTGAAAAACAAGCTTTAAGTGATAAAAATGATGTTGAAATGTCTTATCAAGTTTTAGAATCATATAAAAAGTTAATTTCAAAATTGGATACAGTTATAAATAAAGATGAACTTGAAAGTTTTGCAAAGTCTATTATAAAGGCAAGAAGGGTTTTTACCATAGGTACTCATAAGAGTAGGCTTTCAGCAGAGCTTTTAAAATATAATTTGATGAAATTTGGTATAAACTGCAATTCATTTTCTTCTGATGATAGACATGAGTTAATAAATGTAGCAAATAAAGATGATTTAGTTATAGTAATTAGTGCTAATTGTGAATCTACTAAAGGGTTTATTAAGGAAATATTTAATGAAGAAATGAAGGTTGCATTAATAACTATGAACAGTAAGGTTGTAAATAAAAGTAGTTATGAGCACTATATTTGGTTACCAAACAGTAAAAACCAAAATGAAAAGATATATACTGAAAATACAGTAGTTTTTTCAGTCTTTATAGATTTATTAACCTCTTTTGTTGCTAAGGAGATAAATAGTTAATAATAAATTATGAGAGGATGAGATTTATGAAAGTTGTTATTAATGGAGATGATTATGGTTTTACAGATGGGATTACAGAAGGAATAATATTTTGTCATTTAAATGGAATATTATCTTCAACAACTGTATTGGTTAATTCTGATGATATAGAAAAAGCAGTTGAAAAAGCAAAAAATTGTCCGTACTTAGGTTTTGGTATTCATTTTAATTTAACATTAGGTAAACCATTAACTAATGGTAAAAGTATATGTGATGAATATGGAAACTTCTATAACAAAAAGTATTTAGTATTAGAAAACTTAGATAAAGATGAGATATATAATGAGTGGAAGGCTCAAATAGATAAGTTTATAGAATTATTTAAAAGAAAGCCAACACATATAGATTCTCATCATAGCGTACATGATAAGTTGTATACATATCCAATTACTGAAAGACTATGTAAGGAATATAATCTTACTTGTAGAAGACATGGGAAGTTTAAGTATGTTACAGGTTTCTTTGGTGAAGATGCAACAGTTGAAAATCTTATAAATCTTTTTGAAGAGAATAAGGATGAAGAGTTTATTGAGGTTATGGTTCATCCAGGATATAGTGATTGTAAATTAAGGAATATTAGTAGTTATAATAATTATAGATTAAAAGAATTAGTAACATTATGTGATGATAGGCTAAAGGATTATATTGAAGAGAATAATATAGAGCTTGTTACATATTAATAGAGTATGTGTTCATTATGGAAGCTACAGATGTAGCTTCTATTTTTTTGTTATACTGTATATGAATATTGTTTTATGAGAAGGGAAATTTATGAATGCTTTAGTGGAAATTCAGGAGAAAAATATAATTATAAGATTGGATATAGAGATGATGAATTACTAAGAAGGAGCTTCAATGAGCTTGCAGAAAAAACATCTGGAATTGTAATGAAATTCCATTTGGTAGAGAGAATAACGTTTCCTTTGTTGTCACACATTTAAAATTGGTAAAATATGTTGTAAATGTATACGAAGAGGAATATACTTTTCTATAAGGTCTCACATTAAGAATTGGACTAGATTAAATATAGGCCTGAACTTATATATGGGATGGAGGTTTTTTAATGAAAGAGTTAAATGAGAAAGTAGCTATTATTACAGGTGCAGGACAAGGTATTGGTAAGGGGATAGCGCTTCACCTTGGAAAACGTGGAGTTAAGGTTGTTTGTGTAGGACGTCGTCTAGATCCAATAGTCCAAACAGTAAAAGAGGTGGAAGAAGCAGGTGGACAAGGCTTTGCCATAACTTGTGATGTTGGAAATCGTGAAGATGTTAAAAAAGTAGTAAAAGCTACAGTTGAGAAGTATGGAACTGTTGATGTTGTGGTAAATAATGCACAAAGTTTACCAGGATCAGCTAAGGTTGAAGATACAACTTATGAACAAATGCTTACAGCTTGGCAATCAGGAACCATAGGTTCATTAAATATGATGCAAGAATGCTTCCCTTATATGAAAGACCAAAATGAAGGAAGAATAATAAACTTTGCTTCTGCAACAGGTATGTTTGGATATGCAGGGCAATTAGCTTATGGATGTAACAAGGAATCTATACGTGGACTTACTAAAATTGCAGCTAAGGAATGGGCTCAATACAATATTATTGTAAACTGTGTTCTTCCAGGTGCAGAAAGTCCAGCTGCTAAGGTATGGGCAGCAAAATTCCCTGAGAAATATAAAGAAATAATGGAAGCTCAACCAATGAAGAGGTTTGGAGATGGGGAAGATGATATTGGACGTGTTATAGCATTTTTAGCAGGTCCAGATAGCAAATACTATACTGGTCAATGTTTATTAGTGGATGGTGGATACTCAATAGCTCCTTAAGTAATAAATCTCATAAATTGCAAGGTTATTCTTGCAGTTTATGAGATTTTTTTAATTCTTCTACAGCAGGAACATCTGCAGGAGCCCATTTTAGTGAATCAAGATTTTCTCTTTTTAGCCATATAAGTTTAGAATGTTCACTTGCAGTTGGTGTTCCTTCTATAAGCTTACACTTAACTGTAATAAGATTAACTATAACATTATCATATTCATGAGTATTGTCATTAAAGTCTTCTATGTATTTAACCTTGCAGGATAATTCTTCTCTAATTTCTCTTTCAATAGCTTGTCTAATACTCTCGCCCTTTTCTATCTTTCCACCAGGAAATTCCCAAAGGTTTGGCATACTCATCTTTGGAGATCTTAAGGCACAAAGAATTTCTGAATTAGAGTTTTCTATTATAGCTCCTACAACTTTTATAGTCTTTTTCATTGTAACCACCTCTAGGATAAGTTTAACATATTGTATGGTGAAGCGTACCATAAGTGATGCTTTTACTGAAGTTGGTTTATTGAATATAGATGGAGGTTAGTTATGCTTCGCCTCCACCAACAAATGGGGCTGTATCAGATTAAGGTTTTTTACCTTAGGCTGATACAGCCTTATTTTTATAATTTTAAATTTTATTCATAACTTTATATGTATTTATTTC
>NZ_JAHAIF010000066.1 GCF_018372875.1 Clostridium sp.
TTTATTTTTTATTCTTTAGGAAGAAATGAACTAATATATCGCTAAATTGTTGAAGTTATCCACAATTTAATAATAGATATAATTTCCTAAAGAATAAAATAAAAGGTGTTGCTATTCGGCAACACCTTTATTCTAAAGCTTAATATTCCTATAACCTTCTTTTTCATATATTCAATATGAATCCTAAGCATTTTCTATTTTATCAACTGTAGAATAACTTTGCAAAAAAACACTCGCCATATGCGAGTGTTTTTATATTATTCTTGATCTAATATTATCTTTTTAGCATTTAAAATTGATGTAGCACTCATTGAGAACTCATCTAATCCATATTCTACCAATGTTGGGATAGCAGCTTCATCTCCTGCCATTTCTCCACACATTCCTACCCACTTACCATGCTTATGAGCACCATCAATAGTCATCTTTATTAATCTTAATACTGCTGGATGCATTGGGTTGTATAGGTACGATACCTTTTCACTCATTCTGTCAGCAGCTAATGTGTATTGTATTAAATCATTTGTTCCTATTGAGAAGAAATCAACATGCTTAGCTAATTCGTCAGCATATACTGCTGCAGCTGGAATTTCAACCATGATACCCCATTGGATTGAATCTGAGTATTCTTTTCCTTCTGCTCTTAATTCAGCTTTACATTCTTCAACAACAGCCTTAGCATTTTGGAATTCTTCTAATCCAGAAATCATTGGGAACATTACACATAAGTTTCCGTAAACAGAAGCTCTTAATAATGCTCTTAATTGAACCTTGAATATTTCTTTTCTATCTAAGCAAAGTCTTATTGCTCTGTATCCTAAGAATGGGTTCATTTCTTCTGGTAATGGTAAGTATGGTAAAGTTTTATCTCCACCGATATCTAATGTTCTGATAACAACTTGCTTACCTTCCATTTTTTCAAGAACAAACTTGTAGCTTTCATATTGTTCTTCTTCTGTTGGAGCATTGTCTCTATCCATATATAAGAACTCTGTTCTGAATAGACCAACACCGTCTCCACCATTAGCAATAACACCTAGAACATCTTCTGGTTGACCTATATTTCCACAAACTTCTACTCTCTTACCTGACTTAGTAGTAGTCTTAACATCTATTAATTTCTTTAATTCTTCTTGTTCTGCTTTGAACTTTTCTTTCTTAGCTTCGTATTCAGCAATTACATCTTCTGATGGATTTATTATTACATCACCTGTAATACCATCTACTATTATCTTATCTCCAGCTTTAACCGCTGAAGTAATATCTCCTAGTCCTAAAACTGCTGGAATTTCTAATGTTCTTGCCATAATAGCAGCATGAGAAGTTCTTCCACCTATGTTTGTAATGAAACCAACAACCTTACTTCTATCTAATTGAGCAGTGTCTGATGGAGTTAAATCATGAGCAACTACTACAGTATTAGCTTCAGTTATAGCAAACGCATCTGCACTCTTACCAGCTAAGTTAGCAATTATTCTCTTAGATACATCTTTAATATCAGCAGCTCTTTCTCTCATATATGCATCTTCCATTGATTCAAATATTGATACAAACATATTAGTAACATTGTCTACAGCTTTCATAGCATTTATACTATTTGAATCAATCTCCATTGCCATAGCCCCTGTGAACTCTGGGTCATCTAATAATGTTATATGAGCCTCAAATACAGCAGCCTTTTCTTCTCCCATTTCTGCAGCAGCTTTTTCTTTAATCTTTTCTAATTGAGCTCTTGAAGCATCTAAAGATTTTTGTAAAGCTTCTTTTTCAGCAGCCACATCTGTAACTTTTTGATCTGTTATAACTATTTCTTCATGTTCTTGTAAAAATACAGTTCCTATTGCATAACCTTTTGAAGCAGCAATACCTTTTTTCATAATTAATGATCCTCCTCAAACTATATATTCCACTAATTTAACCTTCTCAAAACTCTTATTTAAATAAATTAATACCCTATAGTAAACCTTTTACATTATAAATGCAACTATTATTTATTATAACATATTTTCAAAACATGTTAACACCTATTATTTAATTTCTTTCTTTTTTAACATTTTATATTAAAACTTTTAATACAATTAAATTTTATTCTAATAGCAACCTTTATAAGTCATCTATCAGAGTGGCAGCTTTCGCATATGCTGTGGATTTTGCTTCAAAAAAGTCTGTTTTAACCGAATTGGCATCTGCTAATATATCCACCCACGACGCAGGATTTTTGTCATTTCCATCATATATTTTAGGTAATCCTATGGCGTTTAATCTTAAATTCCCCAAATACTTAATATAATCTTCTATCAATTTTTTATTTATTCCTTGTATATTATCACCTATTACATAATGTCCCCAAGCAATCTCATTTTTAACACCACTTTTCATCATATCTACTAATTCTTTTTTTAAATCATCATTAAATAGTTCTGGTTCTTCTTTATGAAGTTCTTTAATTATATTTCTAAATAGCCACAAATGAGTATTCTCATCTCTATTTATATATCTAATTTCCTGTGCAGATCCTGGCATCTTACCATTTCTCTCTAAATTATAAAAGAACATAAATCCAGAGTAGAAGTATATACCTTCTAATATATAATTAGCCATAATTGTCTTTACTAAATTATATTTATTAGGCTCTCTTAAAAATTTATTATATAGCTCCCCTATAAATTTGTTTCTTTCTAATAGTATTTTATCATCCTTCCACTGATACAATATTTCATTTCTCTTCTCAGGAGAACATATTGTATCTAACATATAACTATAGCTTTGTGAATGAACAGCTTCTTGAAATGCTTGAATTGTCAAACATAGATTAACTTCACTCGCTGTAACATAGTTTGATATATTACTCAAATTTGCAGTTTGAATTGAATCTAAAAATATTAAAAATGATAATATTTTATCGTATGCACTTCTCTCTGCCTCATTCAATTTGAAATAATCTTTCAAATCCTGTGATAAGTTAATTTCTTCTGGTATCCAAAAATTGTTCATAGCCTGCCTATACCAATCACTAACCCACCCATACTTCATATTATTAAAATCATTTAAATTTGTGGTATTACCATTAATCATTCTCTTTTTACCAACTTCAATATCCCCAAATTCATTAAACAACGGTTTTCTATTTATCTCCATAACTTTCACCTTCTATTTTTTATGCTGAACAACTTTCACAATCACTTACTGTTAAGGATTTACTTCTTACATAGTAAATTGACTTAACTCCACATTTATTAGCTTCAACATAAAGATTCATTATACCCCTCATTGTATAATTTGTTGTTACATATAAATTGAACGATTGTCCTTGATCTATATGTCTTTGCCTTATTCCATTTATTTTAACGCACCATTCTTGATCCATATTATAAGCAGAATTATAGTACCAATAGTTATCATCACATAACTGTGGTGCAGTTTTAGGCACTATGCTTCCCTTCTTCTCTTCTAAAAAGAATCTAGACATTATAGGGTCTACGCCTTCACTTGTACCAGCGATTGTAGCTGTAGAACCATTTGGAGCTACTGCCATAATATATCCATTTCTTATCCCATACTTATTAATCTCTTCTTTTAATGAATTCCATTCATCAGAATCATATCTTCTTAAGGCAAAATAATCTCCGTTTTGCCAATCTGAACCTTCAAATTCTGAATATCTTCCCTTCTCTTTAGCTATCTTCATACTTGCCTTAATTGCATAATAATTTATTTTCTCATATACCTTATCAGCAAAATCTAAATGTTCATCTGATGTCCAATGAATTCTATTATTTACAAGCATATGATGATATCCACTTGTTCCTAATCCTATAGCTCTATACTTTTTATTAGTAATATCAGCAAAAGGTACAGAATAATAATTTAAATCTATAACATTGTCCATTGCTCTAATTTGAGTTTCTATTACATAATCTAGTTCCTTATCATTAAGTACATCTACATTTCCTAGAACTATAGAAGATAAATTGCACACTACAAAATCTCCTGACTTAGTTCTTTCTACAACAATTTCATCTCCATTTTCATCAACTATCTCTGATTTTCTTATTTCCATAGGACTCATATTTTGCATTATTTCTGTGCATAAATTAGATGAATATATCATCCCCTTATGTTTGTTAGGATTCATCCTATTTACAGTATCTCTATAAAATGCAAATGGTGTTCCTGTTTCTGCCGCACTCTTAATTATTAACCTTACTATATCTTTTACAGACATTACTCTCTTTTCTATTCTATAATCATTAACACAATCATAATATCTTTCTTCCCACTCTTCCCCATAGAAATCCTCTAATGAATATCCTTTTACAATTCTTATTTCATGTGGACACATCATATACCAATTAGCATCAATATCATTTTCTGCTAATCTCCAAAATAATTCTGGATAACATAGTCCTGGAAAAATATCATGTGCTTTCTTTCTATCATCACCATTATTTGTTCTTAATTGAAGAAATTCAGGTAAATCCTTATGCCATGCATCTAACCAAATAGCTACTGAGCCATTTCTAACTCCTAGTTGATCCACTGCTATAGCCGTATCATTAAATAGCTTTATCCAAGGTATTATTCCTCCTGACGCTCCCTTAAATCCTCTTATAGCAGAACCTAACGCTCTTACCTTACCTATATAGATACCCATTCCACCACCAAACTTTGATACTTCTGCAAAATTATCAAGGGATTTATATATCCCCTTCAAGCTATCATCAACAGTATCAATAAAACATGAACTTAATTGATAGAAAGGTTTTCTTGCATTTGACATAGTTGGAGTTGCCATAGTTGCTTTTAACGAACTTAATACATCATAAAATCTTTTAGCCCAGCTAACCCTACTCTCTTTCTTTTCGGGAATAGCTAAGTGCATAGCAATTCCCATAAACATTTGTTGAGGTAACTCAACAACCTCCCTATCATAGTTATGAACAAGATATCTCTTACTTAATAAACTTATTCCACTATAGGTAAATAAAAAATCTCTTTCAGGTTTTATTACACTCTCTAATTCTTTAACTTCCTCTTCTGTATAACTTTCCAATATATATTTTCCATATAAGCCTTCTTCAGTTAACTCCTCAATAAATTTATACAAGCCTGAATATAATCTAGACTCACTTTCTAATCCCCGTATTTTTTTCACCTCATCATAAAGCTTAAGAGTATATAATCTAGCTGAAACATATTGCCACTTTGGTTCCATCTCCGTAGTTAACTCTAAGGATACTTGAATAATACATTCCATAAGCTGTTTATCATTCATCTTAGGTGTTATAATATGTTCTAAAGCTTCTTTAAGCCTATCTAGTGTATATATTCCCTCATCATCTTTAATTGCTAAGAGTCCCTCTCTACATAATTTCTCTATCTTTTCCACCTTAATTCCTCCACTATATATAGTATTATTTTTTATCATTCACTTATTTCGATACAATATATAGTACATTATAATTTTTATGAATAACTATGTAAAATTCTATATACTCCTTTTGTAGTTAAAAATTATATCTTTTTATTATTTTTACTCCATATTACTCCACTTATCTGTAACAGTTATTAACAGATAAATTTTATTATTTAAGGGAGTAACAATAGACCTAGGCTTATCCTAGATCTACTTTATTCTCTTTATTAAAAGGTAGATATATGAATATTTTAAACATATCTCCCTCTCTTGCTATATGTACTTTTCCATCATGTAATTCAATTATACTTTTAGTTATAGCTAATCCTAGTCCTGACCCCTCTATTCTAGAATTTCTAGAAGAATCTCCTCTCGCAAATCTTTCAAATATCTCCTTATTGTCAAAATTCATTTCATAATTAGATATATTCTTAAAAGAAAGAACAATATATCCTTCCTTTTCTATAATATCTACATATACTCTAGTCCCCTCTAATGAATACTTCATAGCATTTATTATGATATTCTCTATTGCTCGTGAAATCAACTTTCCATCAAGGTCAATATATACCTCTTCTCTATAGCTATCAACCTTAAATTCTATATTTTTGCTTTCATATATATAATAATATTCACCTATTGTTTGATGAATAAGGGAAACTATATCAATATTGTCCTTAAACAATTCCATCTTTCCACTATTAATCTTAGACATCTCAAATAAATCATCAATTAAAACCTTCAGCTTCCTAGCTTTCTTTTCAACAATAGCTAGATAATCTTCCTGCTCATCTTTAGCTATATCTTGTCTTAAAATATTTACGTAATTTATTATGGAGGTCAATGGTGTTCTTAAATCATGGGATACATTAGAAATAAGCTCTGTTTTTAATTTTTCATTTTTCAATGCATCTTCTACTGCAATACTATATCCTTCTTTTATTTTACTTATGTTATTAAGCAATTCTCTAACCTCTGGACTACATTGCTCTTTAATTTCATAGTTTATATTGCCATCGTTAGACTTTTTAACAGCTTCATTCACCTTAATTATTTCAATAGATTTCTTTAATGAATATATTATTCCTATCATAGGCAATAACATTATCAAGAAACTCCCCTTAAATGGATACATAAAAAAAAACTTAGCTAATATATTATTCTCGTATCCACCATTTACTGCTAATAAGTATAAATATACTATAAAAAATAGTGATAGGCTGCTAAAAGTTATCATTAACGTCCTTCTAGTTTCCTTATAAGTAAATCCATACTTAAGTACAAATATTACACTTTTTATAAAATTCCCTCTTAATTCAACTTTACCCCTACTTCTTATAAATACAAATATTATTTTTATAAACATGAATATAGCAATAAAAATAATTATAAAGTTTAAAATAGCAATCTTTAAATTATTAATGTTTGTATATCTACTTATATCTGAATAGTAATATTCCTGAAAATTTGATAATACACCACTATTATATACTAAGTTCTCTTCGGAAATATTCTCGTTATCACTTATCTTAAGCATTTCACGTCCTTTATACTTACTATATAAATAATCCTGTATATCATGCTCTGTTAATCCATCCCTTACACTTAATACCTCACTAAAATCATTCGTTATAATAGAATTATCTCTCTTATCTCGTATAATGAAATATAACTTACTATCACTTGAATCTATATCGCTACCTTCATATGAATTATTAATAAAGTATGCTTTTAGAATTTCTTCTCTATTTTTATCATTGTAATATAATTCTTCTAACCCAGATGTATTATTATAAATATACTTTTGAAGTCCCTTTACTTCATCCAAAAATGTCTGCTTATAAAATCCCTTAGGATTTAAAGTTGCTTGCATAGATGCTAAATTCTTTGAATAATACCTAGTAAATACATCTTTATATATTTCAACACCAAAAAAGATACAAGTAAGTGCTACTATTAATATCTCAATCATCCATATATGGTTAAAATAGCTCTTAATTTTCTTTTTCAATTTTGTAGCCAATACCCCACACCACCTTAATATACTCAGGCTCTTTTGTATTTAATTCTATTTTCTCTCTTATTCTTCTTATATGAACAGTGACTGTATTTTCACTTTTATAAAATGGTTCTTCCCAAACCTTTTCATATATTTCTTTTATTGAGAAAACACGACCTAAATTTGAAGCCAATAAAAGTAATATTTTATATTCTGTTGCTGTAGCTTTTATCTCTTCTCCTCTTACAGTTATTTTCTTAAGTAAAGTATCTATTTCTAAGTCCTTTACCTTTATAACTGAACTTTCTTCTATACTCAATGGTTTCTCATATCTTCTTAATTGAGACTTAACTCTCGCTACTAACTCTAAATTGTTAAATGGCTTTGTTATGTAATCATCAGCACCTACATTTAATCCTAAAATTTTATCAGAATCTTCTCCTTTTGCTGATAACATTATTATAGGAATATTCTTACTTTCCCTAATTTTTAAGCATGTCTTTATTCCATCTAATTTAGGCATCATTACATCTAATATAATTAAATGTATCTGTTTGCCCTCTAATATATCTAAAGCCTCTAAACCATCTTCAGCCTTTATTACATTTAACTTTTCTCCTCTAAGATATATTTCAATGGCATCTCTAATTTCTTTTTCATCATCTACTACCAAAACATTATACACATGAATTCCCCCCTTAAACTTATATATTTAAATTATATCCTATTCTTATTAAATCATATCTTTAATAATCCTTTATTAAGTTTTTATTACTTTCCTTCTTCTATACTATATTCATTATTTTTAAACTGAAAAGTATTGGTTTGCTTATTATCTATCTTAAATTTTGCTATAACAATTATAGCAATAATTATTAGTATAATAAGTAAAACCTTTTTATTTTCTTTACTTCCTGGCAACTTTATTCTACCCATAACTATCACCTCTATTTATAATTTTACTATAATTTTTACAGTAAAGTATTTTATTTCTCTTTTTCTTTATATATAATGGACAAGGGGTATAAATCAAATGATTAATTTTTTTAATTTAGGGGTTTTTTCATGGAAAATATAAAAAATAAAAAAAGCTTTATTTTAGATGTAATTATTATTTTTATTGGTTGTTTTACAGCATCTTTAGGTATTAATTTATTTTTGAGTCATGCTCAATTATTAAGTGGTGGTGCTACAGGCATTGCACTTATTTTAGAATACATGTGGAATATCTCCTCTGGTGTTACTCTTTTTATTTTAAATATTCCGCTTTTTATTTTAAGTTATAAAAAATTAAGTAAAGATTTTACTATTTATTCTGCCATAGGTATGGTTTCCTTATCAACCTCACTAATAATTACTAAGCAATTTTCTTCATATATAAAAGTAAATGATATGCTTCTTTACTGTATTTATGGAGGGGTTTTATGTGGAATAGGTTATGGACTTGTTTTCTTGCGTAATGGCTCTGCTGGTGGTACAGATATAATAACCATGCTAATTAGAAAAAAATATTCTAATTTTAATATAGGGGCAGTTAACTTTGCTATAAATTTAATAATAGTAACTATAGGAGCTATAATATTTGGTATTCCTAGAGCTTTATATACATTAATATCAATGTTTATTCAAGGTCTTGTATTGGACCAAGTTATAAGAGGTTTCTCAAGCAAAAAGTTAATGATGATACTAACTGAAAAAGAAGAAGAAATTATTAAATATATAATGGCTGATATGCATAGGGGAGTCACTACTCTTCCTGCAAGAGGAGAATTTACAGATCAAGATAAGAGAATGTTATATTGTCTAGTTACCTCTAGGCAGATGATTACCTTAAAAAACAGAATATTATCATGCGACCCCAAAGCTTTTATTAGTATCTTAGATGTTTCTGAAGTTAAAGGGCGTGGATTCCAAAACCTATAATAAAAGCCAGATATTTTATCTGGCTTTTTGGCTATCTAAATATTTCTTTTGTCCAATTTCATATAAATTGTTTCCTTCAGTATCTATTATAACAACCAAGGGCATATCTTTAACTTCAATTTTTCTAATAGCTTCTGCACCTAAATCGTTATATGCTATTATTTCTGAACTAATAATACTCTTACCTATTAATGCTCCTGCTCCTCCAATAGCACCAAAGTAAATGCCCTTATTTCTTATAATTGCATTTATTACCTCTTCACTTCTTGAGCCTTTTCCTATCATTCCCTTAAGACCTAAATCTAAAAGTATAGGAGCATACGGATCCATTCTATAACTAGTAGTTGGTCCTGCTGAACCAATAACTTCTCCAGGCTTTGCTGGAGTAGGTCCAACATAATAAATTATTTCATCTTTGATATTGAAAGGCAACTCCTCTCCCATATTTACTAATTCTATTAATCTTTTATGGGCTGCATCCCTTGCAGTATAAATTGTACCTGATAATAATATAGTATCTCCTGCCTTTAAGCTTGTTGCTTTTTCTTCAGTTAATGGTGTTTTTAAATTTATTTCCATAATTACCTCCTATAATATTATCTCTTTATGCCTTGTAGCATGACAATTTATATTTACTGCAACAGGTAATCCTGCTATGTGAGTAGGGTAAGTTTCTATATTCAATCCAATTGCTGTTGTTCTTCCACCAAAACCTTGTGGTCCTATACCTAACTCATTAATTTTTTCTAAAAGTTCAATTTCAACATTTTTATAAAATTCATTTTTATTTCTTTCATTTATTGATCTAATTAATGCCTTCTTAGCTAAATATGCTGCTTTGTCAAATGTGCCACCAATTCCAACTCCAATTACCATAGGTGGACATGGATTAGGTCCAGCTTGTTTAACTGTATCTAAAATAAAATTTTTTACCCCTTCTAATCCGTCAGCTGGTTTTAACATTGCTATTTTACTCATGTTTTCAGAGCCAAACCCTTTAGGTGCCAAAGTAATTTTAACTTTATCCCCTTTTACTAGATTATAGTATATTACTGCTGGAGTATTATCTTTAGTATTTATTCTATCTATAGGGTCTTTCACTACTGACTTTCTTAAAAACCCCTCATCATACCCTTTTCTTACCCCTTCATTAATTGCATCTTCAAGTAATCCCCCAACAAAATGAACGTCTTGTCCAACTTCTACAAAAACACAAGCCATTCCAGTATCTTGGCATATTGGAACCTTCTCATTAGTAGCTATATCTGCATTTAATAAAATTTTATTTAATACATCTTCAGCTATCATGAAGGATTCCCCTTCTTTAAACTTATTTAGAGCATCTTTTATGTCATCACTTATATAATAATTTGCATCAATACATAATTGTTTAACTACATTTTCTATTTCTTTTACATTTATCTCTCTCATAAACTTCACCTCTATCTCTAATACGATACACATCCATATTATACTAATAGTTTATTTACTTTTCAATTACTGGCATAATTCGTAATAAAAAAGAAGATGCATACAAACACCCTCTTTCTTCTACATATTTCCCCGGAAATTTATTTTATTTCATCAAAATATTTATTTATTCCAATTGTTATTCCATCTACAATTTGATTTTGATGACTTTCGCTCTTTAACCTTTGTTCTTCTTCATTATTTGATAAGAAACCACATTCTACTATTAAACAAGCACCATCATATTTATCCCTTAATATCTTATATTGTTCTTTTGCAGGCTTTTCTAATCTCTTATTATTATCTTTCACTCTTTCTTTTAAGGAATCTTGTACATACTTTGCTAACTTCATACTTTTTTCGTTACTTGCATACCATACTTGAGCCCCAAAACATTTTTCACTATTAAACTTATTTTGATGTATTGAAATAAAAACATCACATTTAGTTTCTATCTTCATTTTACATCTAGCCTCTAGATCTTTTACCTTTTTAGGAGATAATTCTTTATCTTCTTCCCTAGTCATGTATACTTTATATCCTTCTTTTTCAAGTTTTTCTTTTAATCTTTTGCTAATTTGAAGATTTATATCTTTTTCAATAGTTCCATTTTTTGATTGTGCACCACCATCAATGCCACCGTGACCAGCATCTATAAGTACAATGCCTTTTGATACTTCTTCTGCCATAACAGGTACTTTTATTATTAACAATGCTATAAATACTGCCACTATTATTCCTCTTACTTTCATAGTGAATCCTCCATTCAAACTTATTATTACAAAGTTATTATGTGATTAATTTGTCCATTTATTCAAAGAAAAAATCCCCCATATATTATGGGGGATTAAACTATGCTGAATAATTTTCAATAACGCTCTCTGCTATATTGGTAGAATGATCTCCAATTCTTTCAAAATTAGTTATTAAATCTAAGAAGATTGCACCTGCATATGCATTACATTTTCCATCATATAATCTCTTAATATGTTTATCTCTAAATTTCTTTTGTGAAGAATTTATTCTTGATTCTATAGCTCTTATACTTCTAGCCTTTTCTACATCTCTATTAGCATAACTTTCTATAGATATTTCTAATGCATTTACTGTGTAATTATATATCTCATATAATTCTTCCATTGCATCCGAACTATATGATAAATTTCTATTAATTCTTTGAGCTGCTAAATCAGCTACATTTTCAGCGTGATCTCCAATTCTCTCTATATCATTTATTACATGGAAAGTAGATGTAACAATATCTTTCTCTCTATCTGACATTTCACATTTAGCAAGCTTTACTAAATATGTAGTTATTGATTCTTCTAAGATATTAATTATCTTTTCATTCTCATATACCTTTTCAACTAATTTTTCATCTTGGTTAGAGAATGCATCCATAGATAATTCTAAATTCTTTTTAGCCTTATTAGCCATTCTTATAGTTTCTTTTATAACTTGTCCTGCTGCTATTACAGGTGTTTCTAATAATCTATCATCTATATATTTAGGTCCAGCCTTTTCTTCCTCATCTTCACCAGGAATAATTTTATTAACTATTACAATTAAGTATTTACTAAATGGAAGCAATAACATTGTATTTACAATATTAAATACTGTATGTGCATTAGCTATTTGTCTGCTAACATCTGGACTCATCTTCGTTACCGCTACACCTAATAAACCTAAAAATGGTAAGAATATTATTGTTCCTACTATATTAAATATTAGATGTATTGCTGCAGCTTTATGTGCAGTTTTATTAGCACCTATACTAGCAATAATAGCAGTAATACATGTTCCTATATTACATCCAAATATTATTGGTAAGGCAACCTGTATGTTTATAGCGCCAGCTGTAGCTAAAGCAACTAATATACCTGTAGTAGCAGATGAACTTTGTAATATTGCTGTTATAGTGGCACCTGCAATTACTCCTATAAACCAATTATCTCCTATAGTTACTATTAGCTGCTCAAATACTGGTGAACTAGTTAGAGGTTTCATTGCACCACTCATTATACCCATTCCAGTAAATAAGATACCAAAACCTAATACTATATTCCCAATGTCTTTTCTTTTCTTACCTTTTGCAAACATAACCATTATTGTTCCTAAAAATACAAATAACGGCGCTATCTGATCTAGTTTAAATGATACAAGCTGAGCAGTTATTGTTGTACCTATATTGGCACCCATGATTATACCTGTAGCTTGTGTTAAATTCATTAGACCTGCATTAACAAATCCAACAACCATTACTGTTGTTGCACTACTACTTTGAATTACAGCAGTAACAATAGCGCCAACAAGAACAGCTTTTATTGGGTTACTAGTTACCTTTTCAAGGATCTTTTTTAATCCATCCCCAGCTGCATTTTCTAGCCCATCTCCCATTAGCTTCATACCATAAATAAATAGTCCAAGACCACCCATTAATTTCATAATTATCATTATTGTTGATTCCAAGGTTCTTTTCCTCCAACTCTTCTAGCATTACATAACCTAGTTTACTTTATTTTTTACCTTTTGTTAATATAATATAAATATTTTTAACATGAATTTAATAAACCTTTTTTTACCAATACTATTCAATAAAAAAATCGCCAAGGCGACTGTGGAGCCGTCGATTTTTTTCGCCCATCTACATAAGTGATATTCCAAATTTAAATTTGGTAAATAGAACTTACTCATTAGAGCTTCCGAAGCTTGCCTGAGGAAAATCTTGCAGGGGCATATATTTTATATTTCCTAAAGAATAAAAAAAGAGAGGTAAAACCTCTCTTGTGAAGATTCCATACTATCTCTTTGAGAATTTAAAATGTACTATTTTTATGCATTTAACTCTATATTGTTAGTTGTATGTTTGTTACATTTATAATTTGAAATTTATCTATATATAATGAAGCAATTTTTTATTTCCCTTATAAAATTTTAAAAAATTAATAACTAATTATACTTATCTACTACATTCTTATTAGTATAGTCAGTTCGATTGTTAATTATATCCTACTCTTTAACATAAGTTATTATTTTCATTTTTTAATGCTTCTGCTCTCTCTTTCATTAGATATTTTAATTTTTCTATATCTTCTAATGTCGCTCTATTTCTGATAAAGCATCTTGCACTAGTCCTGTTCTTTAAATAATTTGCATGCTCTCTATTTTTTTCTCTCCATCTTTTATCTGCATTCCTTTGTGCTTCACTTGTTTTTCTCACTTTAACCCTCCTATTTTTGTAAAAAGATTAATTAATGTTAAAATAAAAAAAGCTTTTTTAAATTTTTTATAAAAATTATTATATAAATGTAAACCCAGGTCAATACTTTTTATATATTTTTAATAGAACTTGAGTTGTTAGAAATCCATATCTAATCCTGCCACGATATAATAGATGTCATTAGAATCCTTATATATTGCCACACCACCACGTGTAAAAAGGTCTTCTAATAGATTGCTATTATGATTTGGTGAATCTATCCAACGTTGTAAGAACTCTCTAGGAGTATCGTCTCTACCTGTTGTTATAGATATTTGAAGATTATCATGACCACTACCTTCTCTACTAGCATTTAATTCAGCTCTAGCCTTAGCTTTTGCTTGAATTCCTGCATCATATTTTAAGGCATGCAAACCATTCTGTTGTCTATAGTCATTTATTAAAATAAATAACTCATTACTCATACTGTCCATATATTTCCAAGTTCTTTGTGGTTTTTCGACAGGTGGATTTGTAGGTTTTTGTGGCTCTTGTGGTTGTGGGTCTGGTTTGCTTGGTTGTTGTGGCTTATTGGGTTTCTCAGGTGTTATTGGTTTTGGTGGTTTATTACTTGAATTACTATTGTTATTACCATTACCATTAGAATATTCTTCCTTCTTCTCTTCAGATGGTTTGGTTTCTTCTTTCTTATCTTCTGATGGTTTAGTTACTACAGTTTCATCTTCTTTAGCATACTTTTCATCTAACTTTTCTTCTAAAGTCTTTCTTGTTTCTTCATCTACTGCATTATTATCTAAGAACTCACTTAATTCTTCACTGTCCATTTTTTCAGCGTCTGCTATAATTTGTTCTGCTTCAACTTTCATTTGAGATTTTTCACTATAATAGCTGTACCAAAGTACTCCACCTACAACTGCACCACAAATAACTACAGTAGAAACTGCTAATGCTACTATTTTTTGTACCTTACTCATATTTTTTATCATTCTTACAATTTTACTCATGTTTAACCCTCCTAAATATCT
>NZ_JAHAIF010000067.1 GCF_018372875.1 Clostridium sp.
AGAAGGAGCAGGAACAAACACTAAGATACTAGGAGTATTAAATCATGGTTCATCTGTTAAAATAGTTGATACTAATGGAAGTTGGTATAAGATAAAGTATGGTTCAGGATATGGGTATGTACATAAGGACTACGTAACAATTAAAACATCAAGTAATGATAATAATACACAAGAAAAACCTGATAATAAACCTGAAGTAGTTGTAAAAAAAGGTGAAGTGTATAATACAGGAAGTAATCTAAGAGTTAGATCAGCAGCAAATACTAATTCTATTGTATTAGGATATTTAGTTGATGGAACAAAAGTTGATATTATAGGTAGTGAGGGAAATTGGTATAAAATCAATTTTAAAGATAAAATTGGTTTTGTAAGTAAAGATTATGTAAGGCTAGTAGATGAAAAACCAACTCCTCCAGTAGTGCCACCTGTAACTCCAGAAGTTCCAGAAGATAAGCCACAGATACCTGATGAAAAACCAGAAGAAAATCTAAAGGTTATATCTATTGGATCTGTTAATGTATCTAACCTAAATGTTAGAAGTGGTGCTGGAACAAACCATGCTATAAAGGGTTCAGTAAATCTTAACCATATAGTAGAAATTGTTGGAGAAGAAAATGGTTGGTACAAAATAAAATACAAAGATAATACAGCATATGTAAGTTCAAAGTATATTAATATAAGTACCGGAGCAAGTAACTATGGATTAACTGTAGACAAATTTGCTGAGTTACAATTCCCTAAATTAAATATGGTTCAAAAGAATGGAAAGTGGGTTAATGCTTCTCTTGAAGACATTAAATATTATATGAATCCAGATAACTTTATAAATGATGTCAGTAAATATATGTTTATGAAGTTAAACTATGTAGATGGAATTCCTATGTCTGTAATTAATGAAGTTATACAAGGAAGAGGAATTTTATCTGGAAAAGGTAATGCATTTTTAGAAGGGGCTAAAAAATATAATGTAAATGTAATGTATCTTCTTTCTCATGCTAGACTTGAAACAGGTAATGGTACATCAACACTATCAAATGGTGTATTAGTAACAGAAGTTGATGGTGTTCCAGTTGAACCAAGAGTTGTTTATAATATGTATGGTGTAGGAGCAATTGATAGCGACCCATTAAGGGGTGGATCAGAATATGCATATAAACAAGGGTGGTTTACACCTGAACTTGCAATAGCTGAAGGTGCTAGTTGGATAAGCAAAAACTATATTAACAGTACTAAATATAATCAAAATACATTATATAAGATGAGATGGAATATGAGCTCTACAAGTATTGGATGGCATCAATATGCTTCAGATATAGCTTGGGCAGAAAAACAAGCTAGAATAATGGCGCCATATTTAGAAAAGTGTGGAGTAGCCTTTGAATTTGATATACCAACATTTGTGAAATAATATGAAAAAATAAAGAGTATAAGTATTGATTTTATAATTTAGTTGATATATACTAGTTTAGTAAATTAAATAGAGACAGTTCGTGAGCCTCCTGTCAATAAACAAAACTACGGCAACAAAGCATAGAATTTATATTGCTTTTTATTGTCGTGGAAGAATTTCTTCTACGACTTTTTTGTTTTGCATGGCTTGAACTAATTCTCAAAGAATGGGAGAGTAGTTATTATGACAAATGAATTAAAAACAAAAAGAATTGTAAGAACAGCAGTAATTGCAGCTTTATATGCATTATTAACTGTTGCACTTGCACCAATAAGTTATGGGAATTTTCAGTTTAGAGTATCTGAAATTCTAGTATTATTAGCATATTTTGATCCTTTCTATATAGGTGGATTAACCCTAGGATGTTTTATAGCTAATTTACTAGGACCAAATGGAGCAATGGATGTTATTTTTGGTACTTTAGCAACATTTATAAGTGTAGGTGCTATAAGTTTAACAGCAAAATATATTAAGAACAAAGCTTCTTTATTTATAGCTTCATTATGGCCAACAATATTTAATGGAATAATTATTGGATGGATGTTAAATGTAACTGTAGGAGCACCACTATGGATAACAATGGGTGAAGTTGCATTAGGTGAATTTGTAGTTATTACAATAGTAGGCCTTCCAGTATTTAAAGTGATACAAAATAGATATACCAGATTACTTAAGACAGAATTTTAATTATAAATATAAAAGAAGACTCTAGCAAAAACTAGAGTCTTCTTTTTGGAATTAATTAGAAGGTGAAATGAGAAATATCTTTTAATAAAAAAGAATTTGACAGAATAAACATATAATAAAATATTTATTAAAGGGTTTGTTATGTTTATTGTTATTAATAAGAAAAGAATTATAATATTTGTTTTAATTTTTATATGTATATTAGGAAGTATATTCTATAAGTTTAGTAGAAGAGATAATACTCTTGTTGCTGGTGGAGTTTTGTTTAGAGATGAAAAAGTTGAATATTATGAAGAAGAAGTAATTAGTAAGAGTGATTATGAGAAATACTTTAGACCTTCAAATCTCCCTATTTTAAATACATCAAGTGAAGCAGAAGAGTTATTAAATAAATATAGTGGTAATAGTAAAAAAGTACTCATTCCAGACAATTATTTAATTACTCCTAATAACACCATAATCAATTATTTTTCAGTACTAAGGGAAGCTGCAAACGTTGAAAGGGATAAGGGGGCTGGTTGTGGTACTATAGGTAGGTGGAGAGAGCCTTATATAATAGCATATGAATTTTTTACAAAAGAATACAAGGAAAAGGTAAACTTTAAAGCTTATGAAAATTCCTTTTTAAATATTCTGCACATAAACCTTATTAAGCTTAGGTTAGTTAACAATCCAGAAAATGAAATGAAGTATTTCTTTGAAATTGAGACCATACAAGGGTCAAAAGAGAATGTTGCAAGCTTTGTATATTATTATGGCTTTATAAAGCTTTCTAATGATGATGGTGTATTTAAAATAAAAGATATAAGTATATCACCAGAAGAATATCTTTGTGCACCATATCATGGTTGGAACTATGATGGTAAGTCTAAAGTTGAAATTGAATATGGGGATTGGTGTAAACTTGTTAAGGAAATTTATGAGGTGAGCACTGAGGGATATGTAAAAAATATCTATTTTAAAGGAAGAGATAGTAGGGATTATAGAATTGAGTTCTACATTTTAACTAATGATTATGATATAGAGGTAGCTCAATATATTAAAGAGGATGGAAAATGGAAGAGTATAAAATTAGATCCAAATAAATGTTTAAAGGAAGAGTAAAATGCTCTTCTTTTCTAGTTTAAGGGAAGTATTTATGATAGAATATCCTATTGGAGGTGAGGAGTAATGGATATTAAAGTTGTTAGAGATAATGTTATGAAGTTTAGCTCTAGCTTAAGTAGAGAAGGGGGAACTTCCATACTTAAAGCTAAAGGAGTAAAAGATCTTAAGGGTAAGAAAATAGAAAATATTTATCATATATATGGGAAAATAAATAGCGAAAATAAGGATTACAACACGCATATTAAAGTTGATATGAAAACTAATAAGGTGTTAGATACAAAGTGCTCCTGTGAAACCTTCATAGAAAATAGAAGACATATTAGGAACTATGTTTGCAAACATATTATAGCTACTAATCTAGCCTTTTATCTTGTTGGAAAATCTAAAGCATCAAATACAAATAAAAGAAGTGAAGAAGTTGTAAATAAGAGAAAATTAAAGTTACGTATATCAATAAAATGTAGCATGTTAAATGAGATTAATACATATAAATGTGAATTTAGAATAGGGGAATCCTCTACCCATCTAATTACATCACTTAAAGATTTCTTGGAAAAGGATAAAATCGTATTTAATGATTTATTTACTTACAATTCTAAAAGGGACTTTTTTAGTGAAGAGGATACAAAAATAATAGATTTTTTAAAGAGCCATAAAGAAATAATCCAAGATAGATTCTTAAATTTAAAAGGAAAAGATTTAAGAGAGTTTTTATCCCTATTAAATGATAGAAAGATAAACTTTAATTATGATTTTATAACCTATGAATCTAAAGTGAAAAAGGAAAATGTTCCTCTTTCCCTTACAATAAGAGCTGATAATGATAGTTTTATATTAAGATCACAGAAGAAGTTTCCTATTTTATTATCTAATAATGGAGATGTTATGTTTTATGATAGGGATATTTATCTTCCACGTAAGAAGGCTATGGAAACATATCTTCCTTATCACAAATTATTTATAAAGAACAATGAGATAAAGTATGAGAAAAACTTAAAGGTTTTAAATAATCTTCTTTCAGACTTAAAAAGTATTACAAAGAATGTTGTATTAGATGATGGAACAAGAAGGTTCTTGAGAGATATGTCTAATCCTACATTTAGAATATACAAAGTTGGAAAAGAAATTTACTGCAATGTAAAGATTGATTACTGTGGATATATTATAGATTTAATTAAAGATAAAAATGATAAAAGCTTTCTAAGGGATTTTAAGAAGGAAAGTTTAATAGATATAAAACTGGAAAATGTAGGATTTATAAAAAGAGAAAGAGATTATTTTTATATAGGCAGTGGAGAGTTTGACATTTTAACAACAGGTGTTAAGTTATTAAGAACTGTAGGAAAAGTCCAGTTTTCAAAAGAATTTAAAGATATTCAAATATTAGATAGTAGTTTTATTAACTCCTCTATAGTGGAATTTGATGGTTTTTATAGATTAAACTATGAAGTTGGTGATTTTACAGTAGAAGAATTAAATAGTGCTATTGCATTTATGAAAAAAGGTGAAAGATTTTTTAAAAGTAAGGATAGATATTTAGATTTAGAAGACCCAGGAGTTTGTGAGTTTTTAAATCTAATTGGAGAATTATCAGAAGATAAATTAGGGCTTGAAATAGAAATAGATAAGAACAAAAGCTTATACTTACAAGAAAAGCTTAGAGTATTAGATTTTATTAAAGGTGGAGATGTTCTGCAGAAAATTGTTCAAAAGCTAGTTAATAATGACTTTAAAAGGTCAGTTACCCCAAAATCCTTTAATGGAACCTTAAGGAAATATCAAAAAGAAGGCTTTAAGTGGTTAAATGAGCTTTCAGAACTAGGATTTGGAGGAATATTAGCAGATGATATGGGTCTTGGAAAAACCATTCAGGTAATAACTTTTGTTCTTTCTAAAAGGAGTAAAAAAAACTTAATTATAACTCCAACCTCTGTTTTATATAATTGGAAGGATGAATTTGAAAGGTTTGCTCCTAATGTAAGGGTTGGTTTAGTTCATGGAACAAAGGCTCAAAGAAATAAGATATTAAATAATATTAAAAAGTATGATGCTCTTATAACTACTTACGGGGCATTAAAGAATGATGAAAATGAATATGAAAAACTACAGTTTGATTATTGCATTATTGATGAAGGACAAAATATAAAAAATCCAACTTCAAAAACTACACTTTCTGTAAAGAAAATAAACTCAAAGTGTAACTTTGCCCTAACAGGAACTCCAATTGAAAACAACCTAATGGAGCTTTGGTCAATATTTGATTTTGTAATGCCAGGTTTCTTATTTACAAAAGAAAGATTTAAAGCAAAGTTTATACAAAATAAAAATACAGAGGAACTTAAGTCTTTAATTACTCCATTTATTTTAAGAAGGGTAAAAGAGGATGTATTAAATGAGTTGCCAGAAAAGATTGAAAAAAAGTACTTGGTAGATATGACAACAAAGCAGAAGTCTATTTATAAGTCTTATGTAAAGGAGATAAAGGAAAAGTTAAAGGCATCTAAGGGTAACGTTAATATGCTTACTTTTATTACAAAGCTTAGAGAGGTGTGCTTGGACCCATCTCTAATAATAGATGATTATAATGGTGGAAGTGGAAAGATAAATGCATTAATGGAGATATTGGATAATTATATTGAGGGAAATAAAAAGATACTGGTATTTTCTCAGTTTACCTCAGCTCTTAAAAATATAGAACAGTACTTAAAAGAAAAGGCAATAAACTACATATATTTAGATGGAAGCATAGGCAGCAAAGAAAGGGTAGAGCTTGTTAAAAAGTTTAATGAAGAGCCTTTAATAAATGTGTTTTTAATATCCTTAAAAGCTGGTGGTGTAGGGTTAAACTTAACATCAGCAAGTGTTGTAATTCACTTTGATCCATGGTGGAACCCAGCTATTGAAAATCAAGCTACAGATAGAGCCCATAGGTTTGGCCAAAAGAATGTAGTAGAGGTAGTTAAGCTTATTTCCAAAGATACCATAGAAGAAAAGATTCTATTATTACAGGAAGATAAGAAGGAGCTTATAGAAAGCTTAATGGATGAGAAAGAAATGGATGGTAAGAAGTTTAAAAGACTAAGTGAAGATGAAATATTAAATTTGTTAGGATAATAAAGTAAAAGATGCCCTGGAATGTTACCAGGGCACTAATTATATATTGTCAAAAAATAAAATATATAATATACTAATACAAGATAGATTTCAAATGAAACGAGGGAAGTTTGTGAGTGTTTAGTATCAAAAATAGTACATTTAAATATTAATTCTTAAATATAGGGCCATAAAAGCCTTTATTTGTCATGGAATTAATTAAACTATTTTAAGATACAAGTCCACGAACTAACTCTAGGGTAGTATTATAGCTACCTTATTAAAGTTGAATTTTTAAGCTGTGGAGGTATCCATAGCTTTTTTTAATGCCCCAAAAATATGAGATCTATCAAAGGTTTCGTTGGCTTGAATAAAGTTTAGGAAGGTTTTTAAAATGGATAAAATATCATTAGATAAATTAAATTATTATGATTTAAAGGAAATAGTAAAATCTTATTGTGTTAGTGGTTTAGGTAAAACTTTAATAGATAAATTAGAACCAAGTTCAAACCTTAAGGTGGTAAATAGAAGATTAGATGAAACTTCAGAGGGAAGAAGGCTTTTAGATGTTTCTTATCATTTACCTCTTGAAGGAATACACAATATATTTCCTCTTATAGATAAGATGGATAAGGGAGGAGTTCTAGAACCATCAGACTTAACAATGGTTTCGGACTTTTTAAGAGGATGCAGAAAGGTAAAAATGTTCTTAAAGGATAAGGAAGGATATGCCCCTACATTATGTTCTTATTCAGAGAACATAAGTGATTTATCTTATATTGAAGAAGAAATAAATATTTCTATAAGAGGTTCTGTAGTTGATTCAAATGCATCTAAAGATCTTAAGAAGATAAGAAAACAAATTGACACTTGTGAAGGAAAAATAAAAGAAAAACTAGAAAAGTTTTTAAGAAATAGTGCTAATAAGGAATGTATTCAAGAGTTTTTTATAAGTCAAAGAAATGGTAGATATACAATTCCAATTAAAGCTGCTTATAAAAATAAGGTTGCAGGTTCAATAGTTGAGGTGTCATCAAAAGGAACAACAGTCTTTATGGAGCCAGATATAGTGTCAAAGTTTACTTCAGAGCTTAGTGTATTACAAGCTGAAGAAAGTATGGAAGTTTATAAGATACTAGCCATATTAACTGAGATGATATATGAAAGAATAAAGGATTTGAAAATGAATGTAGAGGTAATATCAGAATATGATATGATTTGGGCTAAAGCAAAATATAGCTTAGACATTCAGGGGATTAAACCTAAGATTAATGATTATGGATATACAAAAATTGTAAAAGGAAGATATCCATTAATAAAAAATGGAGTGCCATTAGATTTTGAAATAGGTAAAGATTATAGAACTTTAATAATAACAGGACCTAATGCTGGAGGGAAAACAGTAGTTTTAAAGACATTAGGAATGTTAACTTTAGCTGTTCAATCAGGTTTTCATATTGGAGCTAAAGAGGGAACTGAAATAAGTATATTCCAAGATGTATTTGTTGATATTGGTGATAATCAAAGTGTTGAAAATGCATTAAGTACTTTTTCATCCCATGTACAAAATTTAGCTAGAATAATAAATGAATCTGGAAAGTCTACACTTTTATTATTTGATGAAATAGGAAGTGGTACAGAACCTAATGAAGGTGCAGCTTTAGCCATTGCAATTTTAGAAGAGCTATATCATAAAGGTTGTATAACCGTTGCTACAACACATTATGGAGAAATTAAAGATTACTCACATAACCATCCAGACTTTGAAAATGCAGCTATGGAGTTTAAGAAGGAAACTTTAGAACCTTTATATAAGCTAACCATTGGAAAAATAGGAGATAGTAATGCCCTTTATATATCTAAAAAGATGGGAATTTCTGATTCTATTATAGAAAGAACTAGAACATACATTGAGAATAAAGAGTATAATTATGAGACTATTAAAGAAAGTAAAAAGAAGAAGTTTAAAGAGGTAGAAAGTGAAGAAAAGTATTATGATTTCTCTGTTGGAGATAAAGTTCGTCTTTTAGATAAGAATGATTCTGCAATTATATACAAAGGCAGAGATGAATTTAATAATGTTGTAGTACTTTATAATAAAGATTTTATTGAGGTTAATTATAAAAGGATTAAGTTGGAGCTAAAGGCTGAGGAACTTTATCCAGAAGGCTATGATTTAAATCAATTATTTGTAAGTTATAAAGATAGAAAGCTTGAAAGGGATATTGAAAGAGGATCAAAGAAAGCTTTAAAGAAGTTAAGAAAAGAAGGTCTATAGGAGATTATACAATAACATAATAGCTTAAAAACTGTTTTTAGTATTAATATCAAATGTTCCATAATAGCCAAGGTTAAATTGTTAAGCTAGCGAAGGCCCAGAAACATACCAAAGCTTGTAGGATTAGGATAGGTGATGTAAAATATAAAATGTGTCTATATAAATTGAAAGATTATTTATAGTACTGATATTACTAGTTTATATAGTTTGGGAGGGAACATATGATGAGAAATCTAAGTGTTATGGTTAAACCATCGTCAAGTAAGTGTAATTTAAAGTGTAAATACTGCTTCTATAATTCTATAGCAGATGAAAGAGAAGTAAGTGATTATGGATTTTTAAGTGAAGAAGCTCTTGAAGTCATAGTAAATAGAATAGAAGAGTACTGTGATGGAGGAGTTTGTAATATTGGCTTCCAAGGTGGAGAGCCTATGCTAATTGGATTGGATTTTTATAAAAAGCTTGTAGAGCTTACAAGTAGTAAAAAAACTAAATTCAACTTTATGATTCAAACAAATGGTACTTTAATAACAGAAGATTTTGCTAAGTTCTTTTATGATAATAAGTTCTTAGTTGGTGTATCCTTAGATGGAAATAAAGATATGCATGATTTAAATAGGGTCAATCATAGCCAAAATGGTAGTTTTAAGGAAGTTATGAAAGGAATAGACTTATTAAAAAAATATAATGTGGATTTTAATATTTTAGTTGTAGTTACTCGTGCATTAAGTAATAAAATAGAGAGCTGTTATAAGTTTTTGAGAAAAAATGACTTTAATTATATTCAATTTATTCCTTTTATAGAAGCCTTAGAGGATTGCAATAATAACAATTTAAATTTTCATTTAACATCTAGCCAATATGAAAATTATATTAAGAGGCTTTTTGATATGTGGTATGAAGATGTATCAAAAGGAAATATGGTTAGTATTAGATACTTTGATAATATATTAGGCTTGTTTTTAGGACAAGAATATGAGGCTTGTGATATGAGAGGCGTATGTTCTTGTCAGCATATAATTGAAAGTGATGGAAGAGTATATCCATGTGATTTTTATACATATGAAAAATATAGTATTGGAAATATATTTGATGAAAGTTTTGATCATATGCATGAAAATGAGATAACAAGAAACTTTATAATTGAATCTGTTTCTAAGGATAAAAAGTGTGAGACATGTAAGTATAGAGCCCTTTGCAGAGGAGGCTGCAAAAGGTATAGAGCAACTACTAAGGACAATAAATATATGTTCTGTGAAGCTAATTATAAATTCTTTGAGTATTCCTATGATAGATTTAGAGAACTAGCAATAAAGATAAGCAATAGAAGATAAAATGTAAAAGTTGGACTAACTCACCTGATTTAGTCCAACTTTTTATTATTGTGTAAAAGATTCAAAATGAATTCTATCTTCTGGAACACCAAGCTCTGATAAAGATTTCTTTAAACTATTCATAAATGGAGGTGGTCCACAAAAATAAAAGTCACCATTTAAAGGTGTATTCTTTTCAAGCCATTCCTTTGTTACATACCCTGTTTCCATATAGTCTATTCCTTTTATATCGGATTTTAAAGGATCAGAATAAAAAACAAAGTTTTTAAGGCCGTTTATATCAGCGAAATAATCTATATCATTTTTAAAAGGATGTACAGAAGAGTTTATAACTGCTTGAATAAATGTGATATTTTTTCGCTTAAGTGCTTCATAATAAAGCATAGAAATTAGGGGAGTAATCCCTATACCACCAGATATAAATACTAGTGGAGTTTCAGTAGAACTTTCCTTTAAAGTAAATAGGCCAGTTGGAACCATAGCTTCAATTGAATCACCTATATTTAGTGAGTCATGTAGATAGCTACTTATAAGGCCGCCATCTATTTTTTTAACACTAATTCTATAAACATCCTCATTGGGAATCATAGATAAGCTGTATGTACGTATAATGTCTTTATATTTTGGATTATCAGTTTTTATTCTAATAGGAAGAAACTGTCCTGCTATGTGTCTTACTAATTTAGCGCCATCTTTTGCTTTAAAATAAAAAGATTTGATTCCTTCACATTCTTTAGTTACATCAATTAGAACAAGCTCTTTAAATCCTGACCATTTTCCATTTGTTAAAGTCATAAGTATCACTTCTTTCTAAAAGTTTATCTTATAATTATTATTAGTATATATTACAAAAATAACAATTAAGATTTTGTAAATTATTAATTAATATTAAAAGTCAATCATTTTTATACTTATTCTTAAATAAATTATAGAAGATATAAGATGTTAAATCTTAATATAATTATATGAAGATGGAGGGATGAAAGTGGCACGTTTTACATTACCAAGAGATATATATCATGGTGAGGGGGCTTTAGAAGTCTTAAAGACCTTAAGAGGTAAAAAAGCATTTATAGTAGTAGGTGGAGGATCAATGAAAAGGTTTGGTTTTCTACAGAAGGCAGAAGATTATTTAAAAGAAGCTGGTATGGAAGTAGAACTTTATGAAGGAGTAGAACCAGATCCATCAGTAGAAACAGTTATGAAAGGTGCAGAAGCTATGAGAAAGTTTGGACCTGATTGGATTGTTTCAATGGGTGGAGGATCAGCTATAGATGCTGCTAAGGCTATGTGGATTTTCTATGAATATCCTGATTTTACTTTTGAAGAGGCAATTGTACCTTTTGGGTTACCTGAACTTAGGCAAAAAGCAAAATTTGTTGCAATACCATCAACTAGTGGAACAGCAACAGAAGTTACAGCTTTTTCTGTTATAACAAATTATACTGAAAAAATAAAATATCCACTTGCAGATTTTAATATAACTCCTGATATAGCTATAGTTGACCCAGCTTTAGCACAAACTATGCCTAAAAAGTTGGTAGCTCATACAGGAATGGATGCACTAACTCATGCTATTGAGGCTTATACTGCATCACTTAAGTCTAATTTTTCAGATCCATTAGCTATGAAAGCTATAGAAATGGTTAGAGATAATTTAGTTAAGTCTTATGAAGGAGATGAAAAAGCTAGGAGTTCAATGCATGATGCTCAATGCTTAGCTGGTATGGCCTTTTCAAACGCTCTATTAGGTATTGTGCATTCAATGGCTCACAAGGTAGGAGCTGTATTTCATATACCTCATGGATGTGCAAATGCAATATTCTTACCATATGTAATTCAATATAATAGAAAAAACTGTGAAGATAGATATGGTGATATAGCAAAATTGTTGAAGCTAGAAGGAAATACAGATAGTGAATTAACTGATTCATTAATAAAAATGATTGATGATATGAATGAAAAGTTAGCTATTCCTCATACTATGAAGGAATATGGTGTAACTGAAGATGATTTTAATACTAACTTAAAGTTTATATCCCATAATGCAGTACTTGATGCATGTACAGGATCTAATCCAAGAGAAATTGATGATGAGACAATGGAAAAGTTATTTAAATGTACTTATTATGGAGACAAGGTGGAATTTTAAGTGATTTAAGAAGCTCGTAGATAATACGGGTTTCTTTTTATTTTTACAATGATATATTATTATATAATGAATTGATAACTTTGGAGATTCTATTTTTATTATTTACATGATATGGAAATAAATGTATCATTTAAGTATAGAATAAAATAAAAGGAATGATGATATGAAGAATATTATAATTTGGTTTTTAGCTAATTCATTAATAAATTACTTTATTAATGATATTGTATTAATACCTTTAATTTCAATTTTTACATTTCCATTTCTATTTGAAAATTTTATTAAACAAATTAAGAGATATAGAAATAAGAAAATTAAATTAAACATATTGCTAAACATTGGAGTTAATTATGTTAGTAGAAGTATAATTGAATTTATTGTAATTTATATTGGAATAAGCCTTGTTAACAGTGCGTATTCAATATATATTAATAATAATACTTATGAAATTTCAAGTCTTATATTCGAAATCTTATTGGGAATAATAATGATAATTGGTGGATTACAGTTAATAAGAGATAAGATAAATAAAGAAAAATTTAAAAATAGAACTTCTATGTAAATCCATAGAAGCTCTATTTTGTGATTATTTTATGATAATTCATAAAAGGTAAGGGTTCTGAAGATAAGTTTGTGGGAAGAACTTATCTTCTAAAGGTAATTAGTACTAAAGGTACTATAATCATTATAGGACAATTAGAAAAAAAAGTAAGTGTGCAAAATTAATAATTTAGTGTTTATATTTAATATGTTTTACTTTAATGTATTTATGTGGCAAAAAATCCTCTCTTCTTCTAAAAGGAGAGAGGATTTTATTTATTCTTTAGGAAATTATATCTATTATTAAATTGTGGATAACTTCAACAATTTAGCGATATATCAGTTTATTTCTTCCTAAAGAATAAAAATAAAATATATGCCCCTGCAAGATTTTCCTCAGGCAAGCTTCGGAAGCTCTAATGAGTAAGTTCTATTTACCAAATTTAAATTTGGAATATCACTTTTTTTATTATAAAAAGCAAGAGATATTAAATAAGCGTTATATATAGTATATACTATAACTATTTATATTATTTTGTTACAATAATATCTCTAATTTTTATGTACTTTACTGTAATGAGGAGATATAATATATACTCTAAATAAATTATATGGAGGAAATACAAATGATAAAGAAGATAGGTAAAATAACAATATACGTAAATGATCAAGGAGAAGCAAAGGAATTTTGGACTAAGAAAATGAACTTTGTAGTAAAAGGTGAATATCCAATGGGACCTAGTATGACTTGGCTAGAAGTAGGACCAAGTGAAGATGAGTTTACTACATTTGTACTTTATAATAAATCTTTAATGGAAAAGCAAAATCCAAATACATGCACTGGTCATCCATCAATTCTTTTAAGTACAACTGATATTAACAAGACTTACGAAGAGTTAAAGAATAATGGAGTAGATGTTACAGACATAATGAAAATGCCATATGGAAGCATGTTTACTTTTAAAGATCAAGATGGAAATCCTTATATTATAAGAGAAGATAAATAAATGTTTAGAGACCTTATTTATAGGGTCTCTTTTTATAATTTCCTTACCTTTAGTTGTAGTGTGGGGATATTTGTTTTAATGTGACTTGGAGCGTAGCGAGGGAACAAGCAAAATAAATATCTACCACACATTTTTTATAGGATTTAGCTGAATAAAAATACATAAAAGCCTATAATTGTATTATATTGGATGAGGGGTGTAGAAATGAGTGAAAAGGAGTTTTTTAATTCTATTGCAGAAGAATGGGACAAGATTACTGAGGTAAATGAAGAAAAGATAAATTTTCTTCTATCAAGAATAGATATACAAGAAGGAGATAAAGTTCTTGATATTGGAACAGGGACAGGGGTATTAATTCCCTTTATAAGAAAGTTCAATAAAGTAGGTGAAATTAATGCCTTGGATGTATCAGAAGGTATGTTATGTAAAGCAAAAGAGAAATATAGTAATCTTCCTAATGTTAAATTTACTTTAGCAGATGTAGAAGAAGAAAAAGTGGAAGGTAAATATAATAAAATAATTCTCTATTCTATGTTTCCACATTTAAAAAGAAGAGAGGATACTATAAAAAAAATAGTAACTGAAAATCTATGTGAAAATGGCAAGTTAATAATAGCTCATTCAAGTAGCAGAGAGTTTTTGAATAACATCCACAGCAGAAAAGATGAGAGGGTAAAAAAGGATAGGTTAATAGAAGTAAATAAACAAAAAAGTCTCTTTGAAGAGATTGGGCTAAATGTGGCTGAAGCCTTTGAAGATGATAATGTTTACTATTTAATTATTAATAGATAAGAAAAGGGGAGAGTTTATGAAGAGTAAAAAGATTGTACTATCAGGACTATTTATTGCATTAGGGGTTATTGTTCCAACGATATTTCATACAGTAAATTTAGCAGGACCAATATTTTTGCCAATGCATATCCCAGTACTACTAGCAGGTTTTGTTCTTGGACCAGTTTATGGAGGAATAGTAGGAATCATTTGTCCTGTTGTTAGTGGATTAGTCACAACAATGCCACCATTAATGCCTAATATGCCAATTATGGCTTTTGAGCTATGTGGTTATGGAATATTAACTGGTTTCCTGTATAATAAGACCAAAATGTTATATCCATCACTTATAGGTGCAATGATAGGTGGAAGAATTTTTGCTATTATAGGAGCTTTTGTTGTATCTATTACAGTAGCGCCAGCTGTTCATCCATTAATGTTTGTATTTGGTGGACTTGGTAAGGCAATCCCAGGTATGATTGTTCAACTAATTGCAATACCATTATTAATGCAAATAATAAATAAAAGTGAAGTAGCTCAAAATTTATTACAATAGAAAAGAGAAAGTTATTAAATATTACAATCTCATATAAAATTAAGGATAATAATTTTATATGAGATTGTCTTTAGTATGAGTGGGTGGATATTTGTTTTGATGTGGCTTGGAGCGAACAAGCAAAATAAATATCCACTATACTTTTTTACTCTAAAAATGGTTGTCTATTTCATTTCTTCTAATTCTCTTTATTTCTTTTTCTCTAAGACCTGTACAACTTTTGATTTCATCATAGGTTGCTCCATCAATTAACATTTCCTTTGCTCTATTATAAGCAGAATGTATATCCATATTAAATACCTCCTTTATATAAGATACAATATTATTTTTACTCAATAGCTTATTTTTATTCTTTATAACTATAGTGAATTTTAACAAAAAATGTATTTTAAAATTTTTAGTACATGTAATAGAATGCTTAGCTAGAGAATTTGAGAAGGAAGTAACCTTTAAGGATCTAGGATGTGAAAATTATATAGTAGGTATTGATGGGGATGAGGTAAATCTTTCAATTTTAATAGATGAAGGAAAAGCTTTTATAGATTAAGGAAGTAGCCGGTGAATGGTCACTGGCTATTTTTATTTGGAGAATTTTAAAATGCAACAAGTTAAAAAGATAAGTTCTTAAGTTGTTAACAAGTTAATAACTTAAGAACTTAAGAAGAAAAGAACTTAAGAAGTTATAGTAATAATGGGGGCTAGAGCACATTATATTAAAATTAAGATATAAGAAGATAGCCTGAATTATAGACTATCTTCTTATGTGTTAAACTCTAGTTTTTATAACTTCAATCTTATAACCATCAGGGTCAGTAACGAAGTAGTAGTGAGGTTCTTCACCAGGTAATCCTTTTAAAGGAGTTACTTCGTATCTTAATTGTTCATAGTTATTTCTCATTTCTTCTATATTCTCAGTTCCAATAGCAATATGGCTAAAGCCATTACCAAGGTCATAAGGTTTTTCAGGATCATAGTTATAAGTAAGTTCTATTTCATAAGAATTTTCTTTATCTGATAAATAAACTAAAGTAAATTTGTAATCAGGAAAATCCTTTCTTCTCGTCTCAACTAGTCCTAAAGCATTTTTATAGAACTTAAGTGATTCTTCTAAATTCATAACTCTAATGCAAGTGTGTAACATTTTAACTTTCATTTTAGCACCTCCAAAATTTCCTGATAATTATAGCATGTTTTTATTAGTGATGTAGATATTTTTATTCTAATTATTATAAAAAGTGAGCTATAATGTATTTTATAGTTATAATGTTTTAGGAAAGAGGTGCTATTATGAAAGAAACAATAGAGAGAATAAGAAAGTTTAGAGAAGATAGAGAATGGGATCAGTTTCATACTCCAGCTAATTTATCAAAAGCAATTTCAATAGAAGCAAATGAACTATTAGAAAACTTTTTATGGGATGAAGAAAATTATAATCTTCAAGCTGTTAAGGAAGAACTTGCAGATGTATTAGTTTATTGTGTACATATGGCAGATGCTCTAGATGTAAATATTGAAGAAACCATAAACATGAAAATGGATAAGAATGAAAAGAAGTATCCAGTAGAAAAAGCTAAAGGAAATGCTAAAAAGTATACTGAATTGTAGAATAAGATTTAGGTAATAGATTTATATCTGTTCCCCTTTTATCTAGCAAGTAAAAGATTATAAAAATTATTGGACACAAGTGAACACTACTTATATAGGCAAAAAGTAAAAAAGGAGGGTTATTATGAGTAAATTTCAAGTGCTTTACCAAACTACAAATAGTATTTTGAAGGTTAATGCTGACACAAATGATAAATTCATAGTTAGAGCAGGGGCAATGGTTGCTATGGATGATGTTTTTGATATGAAGTTAAAATCAGGTGGGGTTAAAAAAGCCATTGGAAGAATGTTTGCAGGACAAAGTACATTCCTTCAAGAATATACTGCTAATTCACAGGGGGAATTACTGCTTTCACCAACATTTTTGGGGGATATTCAATTATTTGAAATGGATGGTAGTAGAAATTATAGGTTAGGACAAAATGCTTTCTTAGCTAGCTATGGTAATATTGAGTTAAAAACAAAAGGTGCTGGTGGAAAGGGTATATTTTCTGGAGAAGGGCTATTCCAAGTTGAAGCTGTTGGAGCAGGAACATTAGCTTTATGTTCCTTTGGAGCAATTCATAAGAAGATATTAGATCCTGGAGAAAGATATATAGTAGATACTAATCATTTAGTTTTATGGGAAAGTTCTTTAAAATATAAAGTTGAAATGATATCTAATGGACTTACATCTTTAGTTAGTGGTGAGGGATATATATGTAAGTTTGAAGGTCCAGGGGAAGTATGGATACAAACTAAGAATCCTTCATATTTAGTATCACCTGGCTCATAAAATTAAATAGCTTAATAATAAATAGGTATAGAGTTTTATTCTATATCTATTTTTGTTTGTTTTTACATAAAATATCAATATATGAATTAATAAAATTAATATATTAAACTATAACATTAAAATAATTAATATATGAATTAATAAGATTAATATTTGTTATTGACATTTTGTGAGCATAGGAATATATTAGAAGCATAAGGAGTGATAGATGGTGTTTAAAGCAATAACTGTTTGTCCTGTATGTGGTAAGAAACTAAGGATAACAAGATTAAAATGTTCAGATTGTAAAACTACTATAGAAAATGAGTTTGAATTTTCAAAGTTTGATTATTTATCAAAGGATCAATTAAAGTTTATTGAGGTTTTTATAATGTGTAGAGGAAGCATTAAGGATGTGGAGAAGGAACTTGGAATTTCTTATCCAACAGTAAGAGCGAAGCTTGATGAAGTTATATCTGCATTAGGTTATAAAAGAATTAGTAAAGCAGTAAAGTCATCAACTAGTGACGTAATAGATGCATTAGAGAAGGGCGAAATTTCACCACAAGAAGCAATAGAAAGAATGAAAGAAGATTAAGGAGGTCTAAGAATGAGAGCAGATTTATTAAAGGTACTTACAATGGTGTCAGAAGGTAAGTTAGAGGTTGAAAAGTGTGCGGAGTTAATTGAGGCAATGTATAAAAAAGAGGATAAATCAATAGAGAATGTAAATTATGATAAGAGAATGTTTAAGGTTAGGGTTGATTCATCTGCTGGTGATAATGTAAAAGTTAATCTTCCTGTGGCAGTTATTACTTCAATTTTAAAAGCTACGGGCAAGCTTCCAATTAAAGTAGATGAAATGGAAGGTATAGATTTAGAAGTAATGACAGGTGCCATTATTAGCTCTCTTGATAATGAAATGTTAGGGGAAATAGTAACTGTAGATTCTGCAAATGGTGATAAAGTTAGAGTAGTAATCGAGTAGGTATAGAATGAAGATAAAGGTTAGGACTATTGAAAGAAAGTTTACAATTTATATTCCTAATTTCTTACTTACTAGTGGAGTTAGAATAGCCAATTTTGTGAGTAAATCTTTAGTAGAGAATAATGTAAGTAAAGATGGTATGGATAAAGTAGATAAATATATGAATGCCTTGGATATGGATTTAATTTTAGCTGCAATTAAAGAACTAAAGAAATACAAGGGATTAGAAATAGTTAATGTTAAAGCAAATGATGGTACGGAAGTTCTTATAAAAATGTAGTATTTCAATTTAAAAATAATAAAAACACCTAGTACTTAGAAGTATTAGGTGTCTTTTTTGAGTATTCAGTAGCCATAGTTAGGTACTGTTAAAACTAATATGTCTACATCTATCCTCAATAATATTATTACCTATAAAGAATATTATATACATTTAAATAATTTCCTTACCTTTAGTACGCGTGGGGTGGATATTTGTTTTGATGTGACTTGGAGCTTGCGACGGAACAAGCAAAATAAATATCCGCTACACCTTTTTTGAATTTTCCATCATCAGATGTATATGACCTTATACAAGCTTTATCTTCTCCATCTACTTGTAGGGTATACATTATTCCAGAGTAATATGTAATATCTTCTAATTTATTAGATATTAAATCACATGCATTAGTAAAGGTCTCAAGCTCTTCTGTTCTGCTTGACTTAGGAACATTAATTTTTATATCTAATATTTTTATACTATTCTCTGTTATGTATGAAATAGTACAATCTTTATAAATAGACTTTATAATATCGTGAAGCTCTCCCTCAGTTAAGCTACCTGTATTAGTATTATTAAGGTCATCTTTAGCTGTACAACCTATTAAAGTAAAAGCAATAGTTAGGCATATAAAGAATTTAAATAATTTCTTACCCATAAGTCCTCCGTATAATTACCAAAAATATATTTAAAGTATAGCACATATAATAACATAACAATATGTAAAATATTTCCAAGGAAATGAAAGGAGAATTTTAGAATAATTACATAGAATATAGTAACTTTATTTATATATTAAAATAGACTGCTAAAAGCAGTCCGTTTTCTTACCTTAAATACCAGGGGGACAGATCTTTATTTTGATGTGACTTGGAGCCCGCCACGGAAGAAACAAAATAAATATCTACCCAACCTTTTTTATGTTCTTTCTTTAAATTCAAACCTACATATTTTACATGTAACAATTATCTTTTTTTGCCCCCTAGGCAATCTAAGCTTTTGTCCACACTTTGGGCATTTAACTATCTTATATTGTCTTTTTTGATTAATAACATATTTTAATTGACTAAATATTAAAGGTATATTTTCAAGACTTGTCCTTGGCATATTATCAGGTAATCTTTTGCCAAAACGGAATAGTACTTTATTAGCTAAATTAGTGAATTTGTATAGTTCGTTAGATCTTTTATAGATATTCTTTGAAAAAGCTCTATAAATTACATACAAAGTAACTAAGGTTCCTAGTAAATGAGTGTGTTTTCCTAGGTTCAATATTAAGCTTATAAACAATAAAAAGATAGATAAAATATCAAATCCATATGTCCCTTTAAAAATGTTCATTTTAATCACCTCTTATCTTAAAAAATATTGTATCATAAATATTAAGAAATAGTTATAACAAAATGTAAACTTTGAACTAGAATTCATTTATTCTTAAGAAATATAAAGGAGAGATAAGATGTTCGATATTAAAATGTTTAATGGATTAGATTTAGAAGAAAGATTAAAAACTATGGTACAAATGTTAGAAGGATTAGTTAGTGGAGATGAGGAAGATATTACAAAGCTTTGTAATGCTTCAGCTTTAATAAATGCTTTATTAGGAAGAGTTAATTGGTGTGGATTCTATTTAAATAAAAATAATGAGTTAATTCTAGGCCCTTTTCAGGGAATGCCAGCTTGTACTAAGATACAAATTGGAAAAGGGGTATGTGGTGCAGCTGCAAAGGAAAAAAAGGTGTTAAGAATAGATAATGTACATGAATTTGAAGGACATATAGCTTGTGATGCAGCATCTAATTCAGAAATTGTACTTCCTATAATTGTTAATGACAAAGTGTTAGGTGTGCTAGATATTGATAGTGATGAGTTTAACAGATTTACAGAAATAGAAGAAAAATATCTTGTTGAAGCTGTAGAGGTTTTAATTAAATTCGTAAAATTTGACAAAATATCCTAATCATAAGAGGTAAATAACAGATATAATTCGTAATACAACGAATTATAATGAAAAAAGTTCAAAAAATATATTGATTTTTTCTTGTGTACTATGTTATAAATAATTGTACTTACGAATTATATTCAAAAATATGATTTTAAAGTTCGATTTTTATTACAAACAGGGGGAAGACTAATGAAAAAATTAACAGCTTTACTAGGAGCAGTAGTATTATCCATTTCTTTATTTATTGGTTGTGGTGTAAACAAAGAAAATAAAGAAGAAAAAGTTCTTGGAATTATAGGCGCTATGGAAGAAGAAGTTGAAATATTAAAAGGAAAGATGGATATTAATGAAACAATAGAAGTTGCTGGTATGACTTTTTACTCTGGTAAATTACATGATAAGAATGTAGTTTTAGTTAAATCTGGTGTAGGTAAAGTAAATATGGCTAGTTGTACTCAAATTTTAGCAGATAAGTTTAATGTAACTGCATTATTAAATTCAGGAGTGGCTGGAACTATGGACCCAGAATTAAATCAAGGTGATATAGTTATTTCAACAGATGCTGTTCAACATGATTTTGATACTACAGTATTTGGAGATCCATTAGGAGAAATATCAAGACTTGGTATTACATTTTTCCAAGCAGATAAAGAATTAGTAGAGGTTGCAAAGAAAGCAGCTGAAAATATAGATGGTTTAGTAATAAAAGAAGGTAGAATAGCTTCTGGAGATCAGTTTGTTGCAGGGGGTGCAGTTGCAGAAAGAATTAAAGAAAACTTTGGTAATGTTTCTGCTGTAGAAATGGAAGGAGCTGCAATGGCTCAAACTGCATACTTAAACAAAATACCTTACGTTGTATTAAGAGCAATTTCAGATAAGGCAGATGGATCAGCAGATTTATCTTATGAAGAGTTTTTACCAATAGCAGCTAAAAATGCAAGTTCAATGGTTGAAGAATTCGTTAAATTATACTAAAATATTAAAGGGGCTGTATCAGATTAAGGTTTTTTACCTTAGGCTGATACAGCCTTATTTTTATAATTTTAAATTTTATTCATAACTTTATATGTATTTATTTCC
>NZ_JAHAIF010000068.1 GCF_018372875.1 Clostridium sp.
TAAAAGTAGGTTTGGGTAGTGAAATTATAAAAGTCAACTGTAGAATAATGGATATAAAAATAAGTGAAATTATTGCCAACTTTTACTTGACTCAAACATATCATAATAATTTCTTGAAGTAAGTATATGCGAATGTTATAATTTATATAATTAATTTCATTCGACTTATATATGAAAGGATGTGAAGAAATTCTCGCCTAATTTTCATATTTTTTATTTATTATGGCAGAATTTATACTATGATTAACAACTTAATTTATACCATCCCAAAGGATAAACATAGCAAAGAAGATATAAAATCTATACTACTTAATCATCCAGAAATAAAATTTGTTTCATTTGTAGGTATTGACCTTTCTGGTAATGATACTGACGAAAAAATACCAGTTAAAGTATTCTTAGATGATTTAGACTCATTTCTATATGGCGTTGCAGTACAAACTGATGGTTCCTCCGTTGTTCTTCCTGGAATTGCTACTCTTAATAATGCAAAAGTAGATATGGTTACAGATTTAGATTGTAAATGGTTTGTAGACTATAACTATGACTTTATAGATACTTCTCTTAATAAACCAATAGGTACCTTAAGAATTCCTTGTTTCTTATATCATGATGGTAAGGCTGTAGACTCAAGACATATTCTTAGCTCAGCTATAAAAACATTTAAAGAAAACCTTATTGATATCTTTAATACTAAACCTGAGGTAATAAAAGCTTATGGTGCAACTAAAGAAGATATAGATGAGATAGTTATTACATCTGCTACAGAATTAGAATTCTGGGTTAAAACACCTAATGATAATGCAGAAGTAGAAGAATTATCAACTTCCGAAGTATTACATGAACATTATTGGACAAGAACAAAAGGTTCTGTAAGAACAGCTTTAGAAGAAACTTTATTACTTATGGAGGCTTATGGATTTGAACCAGAAATGGGACATAAGGAAGTAGGTGGCGTAAGAGCTAAACTTGATTCATCAGGTCAATTCAATCATATAATGGAGCAACTTGAAGTTGACTGGAAATATGCTGATGCAGTTCAAGCTGCTGATAATGAATTATTTGTAAAGATATTAACTCAAGAAACATTTAGAAGAAATGGACTTGAAGTAACATTTATGCCTAAACCACTTGATGGAGTAGCAGGTTCTGGTATGCACATACACCTAGGAGTAAGTTTAAAATTAAAGAACGGAAAAAGAATAAACTTATTCCATGCAACTAAAGAAGATTTTTTAAGTGTACTTGGATACGGAGCATTAATGGGTATTCTAAAGAACTATGAAGTTATGAATCCATTTATATCATCAACTAACAATGCTTTAAAAAGACTAAGACCTGGATTTGAAGCCCCAATATGTATAGTTACTTCTCTTGGATTACATCCAACTAATCCATCAAGAAATAGAACTATTCTTGTAGGTTTAATAAGAGACTTATCAAATCCAGCTGCTACTAGATTTGAATTACGTTCACCAAACCCTCATTCTAACGCATATATAGCAATGGCTGTTTCATATATGGCAATGTTAGATGGTATACTATATGCAGTGAACAATAATAAAACTGAAGAAGATCTTCTTAAAGAGTTATCAAAACAATACGGAGAAGATGCAGACTATCTAGAAAAGAATAGATCTTACAGAAGTGAAGATGATGTATTTGAGGACTTCACTGAAGAAGAAAGAAATAAAATGTATGGAACAGCACCAGCTACTATATATGAAAATCTTTCTGCATTAGATAAGTACCCAGAAAAAATCAATGTTTTAAAAAGAAATGATGTACTTACAGATCAATTAATTAATAGCTTTAAAATGGCTACACTTCAAAGATGGTGTACTGAAATAGGTAATAGAGTAATTAATAAATATACTCATGAAATAAGGAGCTTTAAACCACTACATTCTCTTGATAAAGCTTTAGACTTAGATGTATCTAATTGGATGAAAATTAATGAATTAAGACATTATATAATGAAAGATTCTTACACAAATAAAAGTTTATTTACAAGAATCAAATCAGCATTTATCAATGAAGATTATTTAAATGCATCTGAACTTTATCTAGAACTAGAGAGTAAAATGGAAGAGCTTAGAAACCTATATTCTTCATACAAGAAAAATTTATTAGATATATAATATAGAAAAACTCAAGTTATTTAACAGCCCCTGTTAAGTAGGTCTGGAGCTGTTCAACAAAACTTGAGTTTTTCTTTTCAAATTATCCAATTAATAGTACTTTCTTACAAAATATGATATAATTTTATTGATTTTATATATTAAGAGAGGTGTTTTGATGCGACTGGTTCCAGTAGAGTCTGTCCGTACAGGATCTTATTTAGGTAAAACTATATATGATAATTCTGGCAGAACTCTCTTAAAAAGTGGAGTTATTCTGACTGAAGGTTTAATTAAAAAGATTAAACAAATAAATATATTTTCAATTTACATAGAAGATGGCTATAGTCAAAGTGAAATTGAAGATATAATTAAGCCAGAACTTAGAAACAAAGCAACTTCAATAATAAAATATAGCTTTAACAATATGAAAAAACTATCTAGTTTAAATATAATTAATTCAAAAGAAAAAAATAAGATTCTAAAAAAACAAGAAGACTATTTTAAATCTATTAATGATATTGCTGAAGAGTTATTAAACAATATATTGGAAAATAAAAACGTATTAGTTAGCTTAGTAGATATAAAAAGCATGGATATGTATACATATCAACACTGTGTGAATGTTGCAGTTATATCTTTAGTGCTTGGAATAGGTTTACAACTACCAAAGTCCGAACTTATAGATTTATGCATAGGAGCATTGTTACATGATATAGGAAAAGTGTTTATTCCTAATGATTTAATAACTAAAGAAGGCCCATTAACATATGAAGAATTTTTGAAAATTAAAGAACACCCTAGGTTAGGTTATGATTATATTAATAAAAGTCCATCCATAAAATCTTCTATTAAATTAATTGCTCTTCAACATCATGAAAGAATTGATGGATTAGGTTATCCAAATGCTTTAAAATGTGATGAGATAAATAAATTAGCTAAAATTGTATCAATTGCAGATGTATATGATGCACTTACCTCTGATAGGTGCTATAGACGTGCATTATGTGCAAGTGATGCTTTAGAATATATAATGGCAAATGTTAATAAGTTATTTGATTTTAATATGGTTCAAGTATTTTCAAAAATAATAGTTCCATTCCCTTTTGGAACTATAGTGAAGTTAAGCAATGGGGATATTGCCGTTGTACAAGAAACTCAACCAAACTATCCTTTAAGACCTATTGTTAAGATCGTAAAGAGCTCAGACAAAAAAAATGAAGGAAAGTTTCTTAATCTTATAAATGAATTATCAGTAGTAATTAATAATATAGAATATAACATTTAAGCTATTTATCCTTAGCATGTCTAATGTGAATAGCTTTTATTGTATTTATATTTAACAATATATTGGATGAGGCTTTGCAAATAATTCAATATTGCAACTTTTCTTTGCCTTTAATGGTGTATTCTCAATTATATATTCCGCTTCTTTATAATCTCTAGCCTTAAAGACTATTGTCCATCCATTCCTATCATATTTACCCGCACACATTATGTATTTATTTCCGTCATTTTCTTTTAAGTTATCTTTATCTATTATTAAACTTCTAACCTCTCCCATGCTTTTAACATTTAGTTTTACAAATATATCATTATTCTTCATAATAACCCTCCATACGAACACCTGTTTGTTGATTTAATTTTATCGAACTTTTGTTCGTATGTCAACAAATATTTATACTTTTATTCCAATATAAGAAAGGAAGACCATATAGTAATATAGTCTTCCTTGTCATTATATTAATTTCCTAAGTTATAAACTTTCAATTCTTTATTATCTTCAAGATGTTCTTCCTTAACATCTACTATAGCTCTTAGAGTATCTAGCGCTGTAATAACTCCTATATTTCTCTCTACAGCTGCTCTTCTCATCATAAATCCATCTCTCTTTGAATCATTAACCTTAGTTGGAGTATTTATAACTAATTCTACTTCTTTATTCTTTATAACATCTAGTATATTAGGTGAATCTTCACAGATTCTTCTTACCTTCTTAGCATCTATACCTGCATCCTTAAGTAAGTTACAAGTTCCCTCTGTAGCTACAAACTTATATCCTAATTTAGATAATCTAACTGCCATTGGTAAAAATTCAGCTTTATCATGCTTATTTATAGTAGCTAATATTTCACCCTTCTTAGGGAACATTCCAGCTGCTACAAATCCCTTATATAATGCTTCATTAACTGTTTTACCAACTCCTAAAACCTCTCCTGTAGATTTCATTTCAGGTCCTAATGATACCTCAACATTTGGTAGCTTTTGAGTTGAGAACACAGGAACCTTAACTGATACTAATTCTGGTTCTTTGTATACATCTACTCCATATCCTAAGTCCTTTAACTTACTTCCTAACATAACCTTAGTTGCTATATCTACTATTGGAACCCCACTTACTTTACTTATATAAGGTACAGTTCTTGAAGCTCTTGGATTAACTTCTATTACATATAATTGCCCTTCAAATTCGATAAATTGAATATTTATCATTCCTTTTATTCCTATTGCTAAAGCCAACTTCTTAGTATAATCTAATATCGCACCCTTAATCTCTTTACTAACATTTTGTGTTGGATACATAGTTACACTATCCCCTGAATGAACCCCTGCTCTTTCTAAGTGTTCCATTATACCTGGTATAAGAACATCTTCTCCATCTGAAATTGCATCTACTTCTATTTCTCTACCCATTAGGTACTTATCTATTAGTATTGGGTTCTTTGAATCTTTTTCAAATGCATGCATTAAGTAAAATGTTAATTCTTCTTCATCATGAGTTATTTCCATACCTTGACCACCAATTACATATGAAGGTCTAACAAGTACAGGGAATCCTAATCTTTCAGCTTCTTTTAGCCCTTCTTCAACTGACCAGATTCCTTTACCCTTTGGTCTCGAAATTCCTAAATCTTCTAGTAAAGCATCAAACTTTTCTCTATCTTCAGCCATATCTATTTGATCTGCTGTAGTTCCTAATGTTGGTATCTTCTTTTCCTTTAAGAAGTTTGCAAGCTTAATAGCTGTTTGTCCACCAAATTGAAGTATAACTCCATCTGGATTTTCTTTTTCAACTATGCTTAATACATCCTCTTCTGTTAATGGTTCAAAATATAACTTATCAGAAATATTAAAGTCTGTACTTACTGTTTCTGGGTTGTTATTAACAATTATAGTCTCTATTCCTAGCTTCTTAAGTGCTAATACACAGTGTACTGAAGCATAGTCAAATTCAATACCTTGTCCTATTCTAATTGGCCCCGAACCTATAACCATTACCTTTTTCTTATCTGATACTTCTACTTCATCATATTGTTCATAAGTTGAATAATAGTAAGGTGATAATGCTTCGAATTCTCCACCACATGTATCAACCATCTTATATGCAGGTTTTATATTCCATATATCTCTTAATCTATTAATGTCTTCAGGAGAAACCTTTAACATATCTGCTATAGCCTTATCTGAGAATCCTTTTTTCTTTAAGTTTAATAACCATTCTTTATCTAAATCATCTATCTTGCTTAATTTCAATCTTTGTTCTTCTTCAACTATCCACTTAAACTTTTCTACGAAGAATCTATCTATTCCTGTAATCTTACAGATTTTATCTACTCTATAGTCTCTTCTAAGCATTTCAGCTAATGCAAATAGTCTTTCATCATCTGGAGACATTACTCTTTCCTTAAGTTCTTGCATACTGAACTCTCTAAACTTCTTGTGGTCTAATGAGTATTTTCCTATTTCTAAGCTTCTTATTCCCTTAAGTAATGCTTGTTCTAAGTTTGCACCTATAGCCATTACTTCCCCTGTAGCCATCATCTTAGTTCCAAGTTCTCTATCTGCACCATAAAACTTATCAAAAGGCCACTTTGGAATTTTACATACTACATAGTCTAATGTTGGTTCAAAGCAAGCATAAGTTTTTTGAGTAACTGCATTCTTTATTTCATCTAATCCATATCCTAAAGCTATCTTAGCAGCAAGCTTTGCTATTGGATACCCAGTAGCCTTTGATGCTAAAGCTGAAGATCTTGAAACTCTAGGATTAATTTCTATTACAGCATATTCAAATGAGTTAGGATTTAAAGCGAACTGTACGTTACATCCACCTTCTATTCCTACTGCATTTATAATGTTTATAGATGCTGTTCTTAACATTTGATATTCTTTATCTGACAATGTTTGAGAAGGAGCTACAACTATACTATCGCCTGTATGGATACCAACTGGGTCAATGTTTTCCATGTTACATACAGTTATGCAGTTTCCGTAAGAGTCTCTCATTACTTCATACTCTATTTCTTTCCATCCCTTAACTGACTTTTCAAGTAAAACTTGTCCTATTGTGCTTAATTGTAATCCTGATTCAAGAATAACTCTTAACTCTTCTTCATTATTAGCTATTCCTCCACCAGTTCCCCCTAATGTATATGCTGGTCTAACTATTACTGGATATCCAATCTTACCAGCATAAGCTACTCCCGCTTCTAATTCAGTAATTATTTCAGATTGAATGACAGGTTCTTGGATTCTATTCATCATATTTCTGAATAGTTCTCTATCTTCTCCCTCTTTAATAGATTCAATAGAAGTCCCTATTACTTTTACATTATATTTTTCTAATATTCCTGCATCATGTAAATCAACTGCAAGGTTAAGTCCTGTTTGACCACCCATACCAGCAAGTAAACTATCTGGTCTTTCCTTTGCAATAACCTTTTCTACAAATTCTACAGTTAATGGCTCTAAATAAACCTTATCTGCCACTTCTCTGTCAGTCATAATTGTAGCTGGATTAGAGTTAACTAATACAACCTCAATTCCTTCTTCTTTTAAAGCTTGACAAGCTTGAGTTCCTGAATAATCAAACTCTGCTGCTTGTCCTATAACTATTGGCCCTGATCCTATAACTAATACTTTTTTAATATCTTTATTTAATGGCATATTCCTAACCTCCTATAGTGCGTATTCCATGAATTTATCGAATATATATTCACTGTCTTGTGGTCCTGCTGAAGCTTCTGGATGGAATTGTACAGAGAATATAGGTAACTTCTTATGCTTCATTCCTTCTATAGTTCCATCATTTATGTTGATATGAGTTGCTTCAACATCTTCTGGTAAAGTTTGAACCACATATCCATGGTTTTGTGAGGTTATAGTAACCTTATTTGTTTCTAAATCTTTAACTGGGTGATTACATCCTCTATGACCAAACTTAAGCTTAGTTGTTTGACCACCTAATGTTAACCCTAATAATTGATGACCTAAGCAGATTCCTACTATTGGCTTCTTTCCAACTATCTTCTTTATATTTTCAATTACTTCTGGTAAATCTTCTGGATCTCCAGGCCCATTTGATAAGAATACTAAATCTGGATTTATAGCTAAAATATCTTCAGCCTTTGTATCAGCTGGGAATACTGTCAACTTGCATCCTCTCTTCTTAAAGCATCTTAATATATTTTGCTTTATACCAAAATCAATTACAGCTACATGCTTTCCTTTACCTTCAACTGTGTAAGACTTCTTTGTTGTTACAGTCTTTACAGCTTCTTTATTTGAGAAAGACTTAATTTTTTCATCTATATCGCTTTTATCTAATTCATCAATTGCAATGATTCCTCTCATTGTACCATTATTTCTTAGAACCTTTGTAAGAGCTCTTGTATCTATTCCTTCAAGTCCAACTATCTTATTTTGTTTTAAGAAATCTTCTAATTCTAGCTCACACCTAAAGTTATTTGGTAAATTACATTTTTCTCTTACTATAAACCCTCTAACCTTTGGGCTATCAGATTCCATGTCTTCAAGGTTTATTCCATAGTTTCCTATTAGAGGATATGTCATTGTTACGATTTGTCCATAGTATGAAGGGTCTGTTAAAACCTCTTGGTATCCAGTCATACCAGTTGTAAATACTACTTCACCAACACTATCTTTTAGGTGACCAAAGGCTTTACCTTCAAATACCATACCATTTTCTAAAATAAGCTTTGCTTTCATGCTTAGCCCTCCCTTTTTTATGTTGAAGTTAAGATAACACTTTATCGACATTTAAGATAAAAAGAAAAGGATAATAAAGAGACTTACAGAAACTCTGGTCTCCTCATTATCCTATTATATTTATAATTTTTAAATGTCTTTAAAGACAAAGCTATGCAAATATTTTCTAAAGCATTAAACATAGTTTCAGACTCCTTTCTGGCCTCTCTGGACCAATTTAAAGTGTATCTTTACTTATTCATTTTATTCTTTTATATTATTCTAATTTATCAATTATTTGCTGTCAAGACAAATTTAAACTATACTAAACATATGATGTAATTATTACAAAGGAGGACTTTTCTATGAAACTACTATCAGATTTGCATACTCACACAATAGCTAGTGGGCATGCTTATACAACACTAATGGAAAATATTAATTATTGTGCTGAAAATGGAATTAAAATACTAGGTACTTCTGATCATGGTCCATCAATGCCTGGAGCTCCTCATGTATGGAACATTAGCAACTTAAGAGTAGTTCCTAGAACAGTAAATGGAGTAATTGTTCTAAAAGGATGCGAAGCAAATATATTAGATACAGAAGGTACATTAGACATATCTAAAAAAGTCTCTGATTATATAGATTATCTAATCGCTTCATTTCATGAGCCTGTATTTCCCCCATGCTCATTAAAAGAAAATATGAGCGCAATGCTTAATGCTATTGATAAAAATGAAAAGGTTGAAATCTTAGGACATCTAGGCAATCCTATATATGACTTAGATTATGAAACTATTGTTAAAAAAGCAAAAGAAAAAGATATCATGATAGAAATTAATAATACCTCTTTATTGGGCGATACAAGAATTGGCAGTGAATCAAACTGTAGGTATATTGCTGAACTTTGTAAAAAGCATAATACAAAAATAATTGTTACATCTGATGCCCATATCTCATTTAGTATTGGTCAATTTGATAAAGCAATAGAAATGTTAGAATCTATTAACTTCCCAGAAGAACTAATAATGAACGATCCTAGTAAATTAATAGCTCATCTTAAGAATAAGGGTAGATTAACTGATTTATAAATAAATAAGTAATATTTCACTCAAGTTTATGTGAAATATTACTTATTTTTATTTAACTATTTCTATGAATAATGTATTATTTACTCTATAATAAGGATCTTGTACAATCCCTCCTATTAAACTTGCTGTCTTATGTAGCTTCTCCTCCATATTAGAAAGTGAATTTATAATATTTCTTAATCTCTAATCATTAGCCTTATAATTAATATTTAGGCTACTTATGGTCATAACAAAATCTATTAATATGTATACAATAAATACAGGACTTATATTTGATATAAAATCAAAGTAATTATAAAACACTATACTAACTAATGGTTGTAATATATATACTACAAAAGCAGTTAAAAAGATCCAATATAAAGAGAACTTTAAACATACGAATCCATCTATATTAAACTTATGTTCACTGTAATCCCAATACATCTTATTAAATGTTTTCTTCATAATGTATCCGCTAATATACTCTACTGCTGTAGGAACTATAAAAAATAAAATCCACAACAAAGTATTACTAATAATTGTGAATTCACTTATATATATTATTATTGCCATAGCAAAACCATACATTGGTTTAAATGGTCCATTCAAGAAACCATCCTCTTTAAATCTCCCTGTAACTATAAAACAATATATTTCTTCTAATACCCATCCTAAAAATGAGTATAAAACAAATATAAAAAGAATATAACTAAGCCAACTCATAATAACACTCCTCATCTTTTATTGATTAGTATTAACAGAATTGGCTTAAAAAATTACTTATATCTTATTCTTTATATAATTTATTACAAACTTAATGGCATTTTCATCACAGGAGGATGCTATTAAATCAATTTCTTCCTTTACTCTATCTTCCCCATTTTCTACTACAAATCCATATTTAGCTACTTTAAGCATTTCTAAATCATTCATATTGTCCCCAACTGCAATAACTTTATTTTTATCTAACTTATATTTATTAATTAAACTTTCTAAAGCTTGTCCCTTAGATACTCCATTTGCAACTATATCAAAATAATTTTTCCCGCTTCTATAGGCTGACCCAGAATCATATTTACTGTAGTATATCTCTTCAATTTTATTTAGTTCTTCCTCTTCTCCTATGATAAGAACCTTTACCCAATTTTTGTTCCATAAACTCTCATCTACATCATAAACAATTTCATAATTGTGTCTATTATATCTTTCTGTAAATCTACAACTTTGATATACATATACAACCTCATCAGAAAATATTTCTATTCCTAAATTAGGATAGTCATTAGCTACTCTTTTTATTGCCTCTTTTCTATTTTCCTCTATATATACCTCACTTATTATTTTTTCTTTTATAACATCATATATCTTTCCACCATTATGAATTAAAATTGGTAAGTTTAAATTTAAGCTTTCCCTATATTCTAATACTGATGGTAACATTCTTCCTGTGGCTATTGTAAATAATCCACCTTCACTAATAAAATAATCAATTGCTTCTCTATTATCACTAGAAATTATCTTATCACTTCCAATTAATGTTCCATCCATATCTGATACTAATACATATCCGTCAAAAAGTTTACTCACTAATTCCTTCCCCCTAATATTTATTGCTTTTTAATACCACTCTTCTGCTTATGGCTCTAGGAATAAATTTATTTCCTATAACCAAAATTTTATTCTTAATCCCTGGTACAATTATTGTTCTTCCTTTTTTATAATTAGCATACCCAATCTTTGCAACATCTTCTGCATTCATTAAATACTTTTTGGCACCTTCTGATTTCTTTATGCCAGCCTTATTTTGAAATGAGGTTTTAACTGGACCCGGACATAAACAGCTTACTTTAACTCCATATTCTTGTACTTCATCATGTATTGCTTCAGTTAAAGTTAATACATAGGATTTTGTTGCATAATAAAGAGCCATCTTAGGGCCTCCAACAAAAGCTGCCGTGGATGCTACATTTAATATTCCACCACTTTTTCTTTTAATCATTTGTCTTAAGAAATATTTTGTTATCTTTGTTAAGGATGTTATGTTTAAATCTATAATCTTCTCTTCAAATCCATTATCTTCTTCATGAAAAAAACCAAATGAACCTATTCCAGCATTATTTATTAAATTATCCACAATCAAATTATTTTCTTCCACAAATTTAAATAGTTTTTCACAAGAGTTATCCACCGATAAATTTAAACTAATTGTAATAATATCTACATCATAATTCTTTTTCAAATATTCTTTTGCTTCATTTAACTTATCATTGCTCCTAGCAACTAATAAGATATTATTATTATCATTAGCAAATAACTTTGCTAACTCAAAACCAATCCCTTCGCTTCCACCAGTTATTAGTGTGAACTTATCTTTCATCACAACCACCTCATACTTAAACGTTAATCCAATTATATCATTGAAGAATTATATAATAAAAAAATTTGACTAATTGTAAAATGAAATTGAACTAATAAAAAATCCATAGTGGATTATTCTGTGTTATGATTTAATCGCTAAACAAAACATACACGGAGGATAATCACTATGGATCACTCAAATATTAACACAGAATCACGCAAAAATAAACACTTGAATTTTTCAGAACGTATGACTATAGAGCTTCGTTTAAAAGATGGATTTTCAGCATATAAGATATCTAAAGAACTTGGCAGATCAATAAATACTATTCTAAATGAAATACGTCGTGGTACGACTACTCAAATAAAGCAAGTAAACCATATTGAAGTATACCTTGCCGATACTGGCGAAGCGGTATATAAAAAACATCGTTCAAATTCTTGTCGCAATTTTAAACTATTAGAATGTAGTGACTTTATTAAGTACACTGTAGACAAAATCACAAAGGACTCATGGTCCCCAGATGCTTGTATTGGGGAAGCTATCGCTACCGGTAGGTTTAATCGATCTCAAATGGTTTGTACCAAGACACTGTATAACTATATATATCTTGGATTTATGGATGTAAAGAATACAGATTTACCAATGAAATTACGTAGAAATACAAAGTGTACTAGAATAAAGAAACATAAGAAAAAGCTTGGTA
>NZ_JAHAIF010000069.1 GCF_018372875.1 Clostridium sp.
CAAGCTTCGGAAGCTCTAATGAGTAAGTTCTATTTACCAAATTTAAATTTGGAATATCACTTATGCAGATGGGCGAAAAAAATCGACGGCTCCACAGTCACCTTGGCGATTTTTTTATAGAATATAAATATAAAATCTATTATAAGCACACAATATTTATATGATAGAATATAAGTTAAAAAATAAGGAGATTATATATAAATATGGAAAAGTTATTAAAGATGTTCTTTTCTTTTTTTAAAATTGGAGCATTTACATTTGGGGGTGGATATGCCATGATTCCGCTTATTGAAGAAGAAGTTGTTAATAAGAATAAGTGGATAGAAAAAGAAGAATTTATGGATATGTTAGTCATATCTCAGAGCTTTCCAGGTGCATTAGCAATTAATTGCTCAACATTTATAGGATACAAATTAGGAGGTATGATAGGAGGTATAATTGCAATATTAGGAGTAACGTTACCATCTTTTATAATAATATTATTTGTAGCTACATTATTTATGCAATTTAGGGATAATTACTATGTAAATTTAATGTTTAGTGGGATTACAGCTGCAGTGCCTATGTTAGTTTTAGCTGGTGTGGTAAGCTTATTGAAAGGTGTAAATAAAAACATATCTAATTTATTAGCTGGAATTATAGCTTTAATTGCATTAGTAGTATTTGATATTCATCCTGTTATAGTTATTATTTGTTCAGCTATTTATGGTATGGTATTTCTTAGAGAGAAGGTGGAATGATGGATACCCTATTAAAATTATTATTCACTTTCTTTAAGATAGGTTTATTTAGCTTTGGTGGTGGATATGCGATGATACCATTCATGCAAAGAGAAATTATTGAAAAACATCAGTGGCTAAACAGCAGCGAATTTGTAGATATAATAGGGATATCTCAAATGACACCAGGACCTGTATCAGTTAATTCAGCAACTTTTGTAGGATATAAAGTTAGTGGAATAGTAGGAAGTATTTTTGCTACATTAGGAATAACAGTGATTTCCTTTATACTTGTATCTATTGCATCTAAGACTATGGATAAGTTTAAAGAATCTAAATATTTAAAGGCAGCACTTTTGGGAATGAGACCTGTTCTTATTGCATTAATAATAAATGCATTTATATCTTTAGCTAAAGATGCATATGTAGATATGAAATCTATTATAGTTACTCTCATTGTAGGAGGATGTTTATTCTCTAAAAAGATTCATCCGATACTTACAATAGTAATAGCAGGTTTATTAGGAATTATATTTTGGGGGATTATCTAAATGAAACAAAAGAATAAGAATAGATTATATTCAAGGGCAATTAAATATTATGAAGAAGGAAAGCTTGAGAAAGCATTGTTACAGTGTGAAGAGGCAATAAGTTTAAATTTAAGAAATTCTGCTGCGTTGAATTTAAAAGGACTTTTATTATATTTAAAAGGAAATTTAGATGAGGCAGTTGCTACTTGGAAGATTAATTGGGATTTTAATGATGATAAAATTGCAAAAAATTATATTCAAGATAGTAAAGCTGATTATAGTAGAGTTGAATTATTTGATAAAGGAGAAAAACATCTAGCTAGATTAGAAATAGATGAAGCTATAGAGAGTTTTATGAAATGTAGGGAAAGTGATTTTAATTCATTAAATGTAAATCTCTCTTTAGCAAGGTGTTACTTAAAAAAGTGTGAGTATGCATTAAGTTCATATTATTTAATAAAGGCTCTAGAAATAGATAGATTTAATAATGAGGCAAATAATATAAAAAAGAGTATAGAGTCATATAGTAATGAAAAAGTGAATGTGGCCAATAATTTATTATATTTGAAGAAGGTTATAGTTTGTATAGGAATTATATTAATAATTATTGCTGTACCTTTAATAAGCAATTTATATATATCTTCTACAAAACAGAATGAAAATGTAGACAAGCAGTATTTTAATGATAATAATATGAATGAAGATACTGAAAAAGAAGATAATAAAGAAGAGAGTTCTGTAGACTTGAGCAAAATAGATAAATATATAGATGAAAAAAATTATCTGGAATTACATAATATAATTAGTAAAGTAAGGGTAGAGGATTTAAGCAAAGAAGAACAAGTATTTTATTATAAGGGCAAAGAAACCTTAGAAGCTAATAGTGCTGATTACTTATACAAAAGAGGAATGGAATCTTATAATAATAAAAAATATGAGAGCGCAGAAAGTGATATGAATTTAGCTTACATATATGGAAGAGAAAACTATTTATATCCGCATATTTTGTTTTTTAATGCAGTAATTGAAGCAAAATTAAATAATGTTGATGAGTCAATAAAGTTTTATGAAGAATATGAGAAATTGTTTTCAAAAGGAGAATATATTGAAGAAGTATTATATGAATTAGCATTAATGTATAAGGAAAAAGATATTAGTAAAAGTATTTACTATGCAAAGAAGTTGAAAAAGAGCTATTCAAAATCTATTTATTATAATAAAAATATACAAAATATCTTAGAGCTTAATTAGAAGGGATGTGTCTTTGTGATAACTGTAATAAGGGATGTAGAAGTATATTCGCCTGAATATTTAGGTAAGAAGAATGTAGTTGTGGTAGGAAACAAGTTTGAAGGAATATATGATGAAATAAATATACCTAGTGATTTTATAGAGATAAAAGTAATTGATGGAAAAGGTAAATTGATGTTTCCTGGATTTATAGATTCTCATGTACATATATTAGGTGGAGGAGGAGAGAGTGGATTTTCATCAAGGACACCAGAAATTAAGTTTACAGACTTGACTAAGGCAGGAATTACTACAGTAGTAGGATGTTTAGGGACAGATAATGTATGTAGAGATGGAAAAGCTTTGATAGCTAAAGCAAGATCACTTAACGTAGAAGGGATTACAACTTATTGTTATACAGGTTCTTACTCAATTCCTGTTAAAACAGTAACTGAATGTATAAAAGAAGATTTGATGATGATAGATAAGTATATAGGCGTTGGAGAAATTGCTATATCAGACAATAGAAGTTCACAACCTACCTATGAACAATTTTTAGATGTTATTGCACAAGCTAGAGTAGCTGGTTTACTATCAGGAAAAGCTGGAGTTGTTAATATTCATGTAGGTAGTGGAAGACGTAAACTAGACATGATATTTAGAGTGTTAAAGGAAACAGAAATTCCTGCTACGCAATTAATGCCTACTCATATTAATAGAAATACTAATCTATTTGAAGAAGGAATAGAGTTAGTAAAGCAAGGGGGATATATAGATTTAACTACAAGTTCAGATCCTAACTTTTTAGAAGAGGGAGAATTATCAGCTAGTGAAGGACTAAAAATAGCCTTGGATACCGGTATAAATATAAATAATATTACATTTTCTTCAGATGGAAATGGTAGTATGCCTAAATTTGATGAGAATGGAAAATTAATTGGCTTAGGAATTTGTTCTGTAAGTAGTTTATATAATGAAGTCAAAAGAGCAATACAAGATCAAAATGTTCCTATAGAAATAGCAGTGAAGGTTATTACATCAAATGTAGCTGACTTATTACGTTTAGGTAATAAAGGTAGAATTATGTCGAGTAAAGATGCTGATTTTGTGTTAGTTGATAAGGAGGATTTATCAATTACAGATGTATATGCAAAAGGCGAAGTGTTAATAGAAGAAGGAAGAATAATTAAAAAGGGCGTTTTTGAATAAGAAAAGAGGGTTATAAAAACCCTCTTTTTAACATTTGAAAAATACGTGATTACCAATTGATTTGGTATCTTTTTTTTGTGTTTGTTTCATCCATGAACAGGTAGCTATGGCAGGATTATAGAAGTAAAGAGCTTCGTTTGTTGGATCTTTACCATTAATAGCTTCATAGACAGCATCATAACAACTTTGATCTGGATTAGCTTTAATATCTCTATCTCTAACGCAAGAGAATGCATTAGTTTGAAATATAACACCTTTAATACTATTTGGAAAACCTGGATTAAGTAATCTGTTTAGCACAACAGATGCTACAGCTACTTTTCCTTCAAAAGGTTCCCCTCTACTTTCTGCATAAACGAGTTTAGCCATCAAATCTATATCATCTTGTGTTATATATATCTTTTCCTGACCATGATTGAAAACTTCTACTGTTTCTTCTGTATTTATATTAGTTAATTTATTTACTTTATTAATTTCTTCTAGTGTAATGTCGTAACTAGAAGTATTACCTGTTACTATTGCCTTAGCTGGTATTGCTGAGCAGAACAAACTGAGAAGAGCTAAGCAAAGAGTAAATTGGCATATAAATTTTTTCATAAATAACCTCCTTTTACTAACCCAGTCAAGTGTTAGTATTGCCAAAAGAAGATTATTTATACTTATTTATTATTGAAATTATCCAACTCAGATTTTAAGTCTTTCAAGCTATCAGTAAAGTCTTCATATTTTTCAAAACTATTTTCATAGTTTATATCTATATTATCGTCATTATCTTTTTCAGTAGATGTTTTTTCTACTACTATGGAATGTTCAAGAGAAGTTATATATAGTTCATAGTAGTTTAATGTGTCTTGAAGTGCTTGATAACATTCATTTCCGTTTTCAGGAATGCTAAATGAATAAGTTTTGCTTTTTAATTCATTAAATTTACTTCTTTTATCCTTTACGTCTTTAAGTAGAGTATCAAGGGAGCGACCATCTTCTCTAATTTTAGCTAGAGCAGGACGTAAATCTTCTTTAATAGAGTTTAAAACTTCTATGCAATCTTCAAGATTTAATATATAAGTACTTTTTTGACTTACCTTTATATCATTTTCTCTATTGAGCTTTATTAAGGTATTAATAAAAGTAGTGGATGCTGTAAAAAACTCATCTGCTTCTGAAGGAAATTCTATATCTAGTCCTAATAAATGTAGTGTATCATAATTATTTTTAAGTAATTCATATGTTTGGGTGTATTCATTGTATGTCTGTAATATTTCAGTAGAATTAGGGTTTTTTATAATTGATAATGTTAATTGGTATAGATTTATATTATATTCAAGTGTTTCAGATAATTTTGTTTTTAATTCTTTATTTTTATCTAATACATTAGTTGAATCTAGAGTGGATTGAATATTTGATAATTCTATTAATTCATTAGTTAATGTCTCTTTTGTGGTGTCAGAATTTATACCATTATCATCTAAACAATCTTTTAGTTTTTTATTGCAAGATTCTATTTTCTTCCCTATGTTGTTTAGTTTAGATATATTTCTATTACTTGGTGTTAACTTAACTACACATAATATAACAATTGGAAGTAATATTATAGATATGATTGTAATAATATATTTTTTATTGATGTTAAGTTTATCTAGTTGCATATTTTTTATCCCTCCTTTTGCGGATATAAATGTTTTATATAAGATTTATATTATTTATTTATGTAAAATAGTATTATTAATTAAAAAAATCATAATTTTATAACCTCGATTATATTAAGAATTGGTAATTTAGTGTATAATTTAAATAGTAATTAAGAAGAGGGGTGAGACCAATGAACGAAATAGGAACATTAATAATTAATACGGTAAAAAATATTACCATTTGGTCTATTTTAGATATACTAGTTGTATCTTTTATTTTTTATAAGGGATATATGTTGATAAAGGAAACAAGAGCAGAGCAATTATTAAAAGGTACTGTATTCATATTTCTTCTTATTCCAATAAGCTTATTTTTAAGATTGGATACATTAAACTTTATATTAAATAAAACATTGACTATTGGTGTTTTAGCTATGATTATAATATTTCAACCTGAAATTAGAAGAGTATTAGAGCATTTAGGTAGGAGTACATTTGAAGATATACATTATGGTCAGCCCATGGAGTATAGAAATGAAGTGGTAAATGAGATAGTAACTGCTGTGGAAAATCTTGCAGCTACTAAGACTGGAGCATTAATAGCTATAGAGCAAGGAACAGGTCTAGGAGAAATTATATCTTCAGGAACTATTATAGATGCACAGGTTAGTGCAAATCTTTTAGAAAATATATTTGTAGTAAATACTCCATTGCATGATGGAGCAACAATAATTAGGAGAAATAGAATTCATGCTTCAGGATGTGTTTTACCGTTAACAAATAATAATAGTATAAATAAAAAGCTTGGAACTAGACATAGAGCTGCAATGGGGCTGTCGGAGAATTCAGATGCATTAGTTATAGTAGTGTCTGAAGAAACAGGAGTAATTTCATTAGCTGTTAATGGTAGGTTAACTAGAAATTATGATAAGGAAAAATTAAAAACTATACTTTTAAAAATAATGGAAAATAGGGATGCTAAGAGAGTAAAAAGTGCTGGAGAGAAGGTGAAAACGTGGATAAAGGGAATGAAAAAAGAGGCATAGTACAATTAGTTTGCGTTTTATTAGCTTTTTGTCTATGGCTTTATGTAACCAGCATGGAAAATCCTAATAAATCTTCAGAAATAAAAGACATACCTGTTGATATAATTAATTCAGAGGTGCTAAGGGAATCTAATTTAGCATTATCTCCCAATCAAAACTTTACTGTAAATTTAAGGATAGATGGACCTGCAAATGCTGTTTATTCTGCCAAAGTAGCAGATTTTAAAGTAACTGCTGACTTAGGAACTTATGTATTAAAGAAGGGAGAAAATAATGTTCCAGTAAGAGTGGTTAATTATCCGCAAGATGTAAATGTAATGAATACAGGAGTATTATCAATAAAAATTAATGTAGAAGAGTATACAGAAAAGTATGTTAATGTTGTATCTAAAGTAGATACACTTTTTAAAGAAGGTTTCGTAGAAAGAAATGTAGAATTTACACCACAAAGTGTTAAGATTTATGGTCCTGAAAGTGCAGTTTCAAAGGTAAAATCAGTAGCCTTAATTGGAGAGACTAAAGATATATCAGAAGACTTTGAAAGTGAATACGAGTTGATTCCTATAGACAGTGAAGGAGCTGTGGTAAAAGGTGTAAGTTTAGATAAGTCAAAAGGAACATTAAAAATGCAGGTAGGAAAGGGAACTGAAGTTCCTATAAAAGTTAAATATATGGGTTCATTAAAAAATGGATTAAGTATAGAGAAAGAAACATTATCAAAGAATAAAGTAAGCATTATTGGTGATCCTAAGGCTGTTGAAAATATTAAATATATAGAAACAGAGCCATTAAATCTATCAGATATAGTGTCTAGTAAGGATGTAAACTTGAAGTTATCAATACCGGAAGGAATAACAGTAAGTTTAGATGAGCAGTATGTAACTGTTAGCTTAAAGATAAAGGATGAGATTCCAGTAACTAAAAGCTTTAGTGTTAAGGTGGATTACATTGGAGTTGATGCAAATCATGAGTATACACCTAACACAGTAAATGTGGTATTAGAAGGGACAAAAGAAGCTTTAGCATCAATAAAGGCTGATAATATTAAAGTTGAAGCAAGTGTTGGTGGTTTAGTTGAAGGGAATCATGAAGTTGAGTGGAAAGCAACTTTAGTAGGTATTGATAGACAGGATATATCTATAAAAACAAATAGTGGCAAGGTTTCGGTAGTTATAACGACATTGCAGTAAAAACTATTAATTCTTCCAATTAAAAAAGTGGCATAGCCACTTTTTTTTTGTTATAGTAGGAAATAAAAGATATCTAATAAGAAAAGGTGAGAATATGACAATTAGAATTAATAATATAAGCTTAAATATAGAAGAACCATTAGAGAATTTAAAGAGAAAAGTAGCTAAAAAACTTAGAATAAATGAATCGGATATTTTCGAGTTTAAAATTTTAAAGGAAAGTATTGATGCTCGTAAAAAAGAGAATATAAAATTCAATTATTCTATAGATATAAGTTGTAATGGAGAAAAGAGAATAGTATCTAAATTAAAAGATAAAGATATAAAAATTGAAGATAATATAGAAGAAATTAAGGTTGAATCAGGGAGTGCAGTATTAGAACATAGGCCTGTAGTAGTTGGGTTTGGACCAGCTGGTATATTTTCCGCATTAAGACTAGCCCAATATGGATATAATCCTATTGTAATTGAAAGAGGAGAAGATGTAGACTCTAGAACAAAAACTGTAGAGGAATTTTGGAAGGGAGATTGTAAGCTAAATCTAGAATCAAATGTACAGTTTGGAGAAGGGGGAGCAGGAGCATTTTCAGATGGTAAACTTACTACTAGAATAAAAGACAATAGATGTGGATATGTTTTAGAAGAATTAGTGAAAGCAGGAGCACCAGATGAAATAATATATTCTGGGAAGCCACACGTAGGCACAGACTTGTTAAAGGGAGTAGTTAAAAATATAAGAAAAGAAATTATTAGGTTAGGTGGAGAAGTTAGATTTAACTCAAAGTTAGAAAAAGTAAATATCAAGGATGGAAAGTTAAAGAGCATAATTGTAAATGGTGAAGAGATTCCTTGCGAAGCATTAATTTTAGCAATAGGACATAGTTCAAGAGATACATATGAAATGTTATTTAGAGAAGGAGTTTTTATGCAGCCTAAAGCTTTTGCAGTAGGTGTAAGGATTGAACACCCACAAAAAATGATTGATGAAAGTCAGTATGGTAAGTATGCTGGTCATCCTAGATTAAAGGCAGCAGATTATAGGCTAGCTTATCAAAGTGAAAAAACAGGAAGAGGAATATATTCTTTCTGTATGTGTCCTGGAGGAGTAGTTGTAGCGGCTGCTTCAGAAGAGAATAGGCTAGTTTCAAATGGAATGAGTTATCATGCAAGAGATTTAGAAAATGCAAATTCTGCATTGGTTGTAACTGTTGGACCTGATGATTTTGAAGGTAGCTCACCACTTAAGGGGATGGAGTTTCAAAGGCATTATGAAAGTTTAGCATATAATTTAGGAGGCGGTGGTTACAAGGCGCCAGTTCAACTAGTTGGAGACTTTATGAAGGATGAAGTAAGTAAAAAAATAGGTTGTGTAACACCATCATATAAACCAGGATTTGAATTTAGGGATTTAAGAGAATGTTTACCTAATTATGTAATTGATTCTATAAAAGATGGTATAGCTAAATTTGATACTAGGATAAAAGGCTATGGCATGAGTGATGCAGTTCTTACAGGTATAGAGACTAGAACATCAGCGCCTATAAGAATGTCAAGAAATGAGAATTTAGAAAGTATAAATACATCAGGATTATATCCTTGTGGAGAAGGAGCAGGTTTTGCAGGAGGAATAATATCAGCTGCAGTAGATGGAATTAAGGTTGCTGAGAAAATTATAAGTAAATATAAAGAAATTTAATGAAATATTCTGAAAACTTTGGTTTTCAGGATATTTTTTGTTACAATGGAAGTAATATCTATGGATAAATATAACTGTGAATGTTATAAATTTAACATAGTTTTGTGTTGTTTAACTTATAGACAATTAAAAATATAGATAAAAAGTATAAGAGGTGCATAAAATGAGTAAGAATTTTGATGATTTATTGTCAAGGGTAAAAGAGTGTAAAAGAAAAAAGGTTTCTGTTGCAGTAGCGCAAGATGAACCAGTATTAGAAGCTATTAAAGCTGCTAAGGAACAAGGAATCGCTGATGCGATTTTAGTAGGAGATAAAAATAAGATTAAAGAAATAGCTGATTCAATAGGCATGGATATAACTCAATTTGAAGTTATTCATGAACCAGATGTAAAAAAAGCTGCATTATTTGCAATTCAATTAGTATCTAGTGGTAGAGCTGATATGGTAATGAAGGGATTAGTAGATACAGCTACTTTTTTAAGAAGTGTTTTAAATAAAGAAGTTGGATTAAGAACAGGAAAGGTAATGTCTCACGTATCAGTATTTGAAATTGAAGGATTTGATAGGTTAATATTCTTAACTGATGCTGCATTTAATACTTATCCTGATTTAAAGGCTAAGGTGCAAATAGTACAAAACTCTGTAAGTGTTGCACATGCATGTGGAATAGAATGTCCAAAGGTAGCTCCAGTTTGTGCGGTTGAAGTGGTAAATCCAGATATGCCAGCTACAATAGATGCTTCATTATTATCAAAGATGAATGATAGAGGACAAATAAAGGGATGTATAGTAGATGGACCATTAGCTTTAGATAATGCATTATCAGAAGAAGCTGCTCATCATAAGGGAATAACAGGACCAGTTGCAGGAAAGGCTGATGTTATAATGCTTCCTAATATAGAAACTGCAAATGTAATGTATAAAACTTTAACTTACACATCTAAGAGCAGAAATGGTGGAATACTTGTTGGTACTTCAGCACCAGTTATATTAACTTCAAGAGCAGATAGCTTTGAAACAAAGGTTAACTCAATAGCTTTAGCAGCTGTTGTAGCTGAATCTATTAAATAATCAAGAGATTAATGGAGGTTATGGTATGTCATATAAATTATTAATTATAAATCCAGGATCAACTTCAACTAAAATTGGAGTATATGAAGGTGAAAAGGAATTATTTGAAGAAACTCTTAGACACTCAACAGAAGAAATAGCAAAATACGATAGCATATATGCACAAAGAGGGTTTAGAAAAGAAGTTATTTTAAATGTTCTAAAAGAAAAGAATTTTGATATAAAGACTTTAGATGCAGTAGTAGGTAGAGGGGGAATGCTTAAGCCAATTCCAGGTGGTACTTATGCTGTAACTGAAGAATTATTAGAAGACTTAAAGGTTGGAGTTCAAGGACAACACGCTTCCAACTTAGGTGGAATATTATCTAATGAAATAGCAAAAGAAATAGGAGTACCAGCGTTTATAGTTGATCCAGTTGTTGTTGATGAATTAGAAGATATAGCAAGATATTCAGGTGTTCCAGAACTGCCAAGAAAGTCAAAATTCCATGCTTTAAATCAAAAAGCTGTAGCAAAGAGATATGGAAAAGAAAGTGGAAAAGGATATGAAAATCTAAATCTTATAGTTGTACACATGGGTGGAGGAGTTTCTGTTGGGGCTCATAACCATGGTAGAGTTGTGGATGTAAATAATGCATTAGATGGAGAAGGAGCTTTTTCTCCAGAAAGAGCAGGTACAGTACCAGCTGGAGATTTAGTTAAGCTTTGTTTTAGCGGTAATTATACTGAAAAAGAAGTTTATAGCAAGTTAGTTGGTAATGGTGGATTAAATGCATATGCTAACACTAACGATATGAGAGATGTATTAAAAATGATGGATGAAGGTAGTGAAGAAGCAAAGAAGTTATTTAGTGCCTTTATTTACCAAGTTGGAAAAGATATTGGAGCAATGGCAACTGTTTTAGAAGGTAAGGTTGATCAAATAGTTTTAACAGGAGGAATAGCATATTCTCCAGTAGTTACTGAATCTATAACGAAAAGAGTTGGATGGATAGCTGGAATAACAATTTATCCAGGTGAAGATGAATTACTTGCTCTAGCACAAGGAGCTATAAGAGTTCTTAGTGGCGAAGAAGAGGCGAAGATTTATTAGTATATATGGGAAAAGATAACCTCAGAATATCTTGAGGTTATCTTTTTTTATTATTTTATATCTGTTGAATATTTACTATGGCTCAAATTGCATTTCAAAAGAAGTAATTATATTGTCTTCGGTGTGAATCCAGAATATACTGTTAGGATATTTATTCAATATATCTCTAAAAAAAGAGTAATCTACATTAACTAAATCAATGGAACTTGAATCATTGTAGCTAGGAACCAAGTATTTACATAACTTAAAAGTACAAGATGTAGATATTATATATTCTTTAGTAGATTTATCATTATTTCTAATGTAGTAACCTGAATCTAAGAAACCACCACCAGCAAAGTTGTCATCCTTAGCTATATTATATAACTCACTAGAAGAATAATCGAGGCTAGTGAAAATTTCACAATCGTCAAAAAGTATATGGTCCTTATTTGAATTACTATAAAGCTTACGAATATAGCCATATATTTTCTCTTTTTTGACTTCTTTTACAGTTAATACAAGATTAACTTCTCTATCATATTCATCAGATATTCCATTAAAAGTAAAGTTTCCTAAAGAGGAAGTAGAAACATTTGTATTCTTCCAAGTAACTTTTGTTTTTGTTTTTTCATTATTAATTAGAAAATCTACTTCATTTGGTAAAGTATAATTAGAATTGATTGATACTGATTCATTAATTGTTGTAATATTAAATTTAGATTTGATTTCATCCTTTAGTATTTTTATATTATCTACATCTACATTATTATCAACAGCTAGTTTTATAAAATAGTAAGCATCATCTAACCTATTTACCTCTAAATATTTATCTTTAATATCAAGAT
>NZ_JAHAIF010000070.1 GCF_018372875.1 Clostridium sp.
TAAGAATATTTTATCATAAATCCTAAACTCGTAGAGTTTGGGATTTATTTTTTTTACAAAAAAAGAGCTACGCACTAATTATTTAGTGCGACAGCCCCATTTAAATGCAGCTATAATATTTTTTCAATTATTCCCCCGCCAACTACAATATTACCATCATAGAATACTACTGACTGTCCTTTTGTAATAGCTCTTTGTTTATCTTTAAACGACACTCTAACTCTACCATTCTTTTCAGGGTATAAAACAGCCTCTGCTGGTCTTGCAGAATATCTAACCTTTGCAGTTACTTTTAACTCACCTTCAAGATTATCAAAAGGAATAAAATTAACATCCTTAGCTAATAAGTCTGTTTTAAATATATCTTCTTCAGGACCAATTACAACTTCATTTGTCTTTGGTCTAATATCAGTTACAAAAACAGGTCTTCCTAAGGATAGTCCTAATCCTTTTCTTTGACCAATTGTATAATATACTATTCCTTTATGCTTTCCTAATACATTCCCTTCTTTATCAACAAAGTTTCCTGGTTTTATTTTTCCAGGCTTAGCTTCTAAGATAAATCTTCCATGGTTATTATCAGGAATAAAACATATTTCTTCACTATCTTTTTTATTATGAACAGCTAATCCTATTTCCTTAGCTATTTCCCTTATTTTATCCTTAGTATATTCTCCACAAGGCATTAATGTATGTTCTAATTGATCTTGTGTAAAATTATATAAAGCATAAGTTTGATCTTTCTTATCATCATCAGATTTAATTAGAAGGTATCTTCCATCTTTTTCTACAATCTTAGCATAGTGTCCTGTTGCAACATATTCTGCACCTATACCTCTAGCTTTTCTAAGTAAAGCATCAAACTTTATATGTTTATTACATGCAATACATGGGTTAGGAGTTTTTCCAACCATATATTCATCTATAAAATAATCAATTACCTTTTCTTTAAATATATCTTTAAAATTTAACACATAAAAAGGTATACCTATTCTGTCACAAACTCTTCTAGCATCTTCTACAGCAGAAAGAGAACAACATCCCCCTTCATTTTCTATAGTTTCATCATTGTCTGGTGACATTCTTAAAGTTATACCTATAACATCATATCCTTGTTCTTTTAAAAGATAAGCAGCGACGGAGCTATCAACTCCGCCACTCATACCTACAACTACTTTTTTCTTCATAGACTACTCCTATTCTTCTCCATGAACGTGATCGTGCAAATCATCTCCATGTTCTTCGAAATCCCAAAGTTCCATTCCTTTGTTCTTTCTGTAGTCGTTAATTGCCTTGTGTATAGCTTCTTCTGCTAATACTGAACAGTGCATTTTTACTGGTGGAAGTCCATCTAAAGCTTCTGCAACTGCTTTGTTTGATAGCTCCCAAGCTTCATCTATATGTTTACCCTTAATTAGTTCAGTTGCCATTGATGATGATGCTATAGCAGAACCACAACCAAATGTCTTAAACTTAACATCTTCTATAATTCCGTTATCATCTACCTTTAAGTAAATCTTCATTATATCTCCGCACTTAGCGTTTCCTACTTCACCTACGCCATTTGCATCTTCAATTTCTCCTACGTTTCTTGGATTTCTGAAATGATCCATAACCTTATCTGTATATATCATAATTATCTTACTCCTCTCTTAATGAAATCTTCCCATAATGGTGACATATCTCTTAATCTTTGAATAATTGGTGGTAATACTTCTATTACATAGTTAACATCTTCTTCTGTTGAAGCATCACCTAGTGTTAATCTTAATGATCCATGAGCTTTTTCATGTGGAAGCCCTATAGCTAATAGAACATGTGATGGATCAAGTGATCCTGATGTACATGCACTACCACTTGAAGCACAAACTCCTTCAAAATCTAATGAAAGCAATATTGATTCTCCTTCAATAAATTCAAATCCAACATTAACGTTACCTGGTAATCTCTTATCACCTGTTGGTCCATTAAGCTTTGAATATGGAATCTTTAATAAACCTTCTATTAATTTATCTCTTAATACTGTCATTTTATCCACATGTTCTTGTAGGTTTTCAGTAGCAAGTTCAATAGCTTTTCCAAGACCTACGATACCAGCAATATTTTCAGTACCTGCTCTTCTAGCTCTTTCCTGTCCACCACCGTGAATTAAATTATGTATTCTAACACCCTTCTTTATATAAAGAGCACCTACACCCTTTGGTCCATATATCTTATGTCCTGCTAAAGATAACAAATCAATATTCATATCCTTAACATCAATTTCTATATTTCCAATTGCTTGAACAGCATCAGTGTGGAATAAAACCTTCTTTTCTCTACATATAGCTCCAATTTCTTTAATTGGTTCAATAGTACCTATTTCATTATTAGCAAACATTACAGAAACTAAAATTGTTTTATCTGTAATTGCATTTCTTACATCTTCTGGATTAACAAAACCTTCGCTATCAACATCTAGGTATGTAACTTCAAATCCGTTCTTTTCTAAATATTCACATGTATGCAATACAGCATGATGCTCAATTTTAGTTGTTATTATATGGTTACCTTTATTCTTATAAGCTGAAGCTATCCCTTTAATTGCCCAGTTATCAGCTTCTGATCCTCCACCTGTAAAGTATACTTCATTCATATCACAATTAAGTGCTTTAGAAACTTGGCCTCTAGCCTTATCTACAGCTCTCTTAGTAATTCTTGATATTTCATAAAATGAAGATGGGTTACCAAATTTACCTGTGAAGTATGGTAACATTTCTTCTAAGACCTCTGGCTTAACAAAAGTTGTTGCAGCATAATCCATATACACTGTATTCATGTTTCTTCACCTCTATATTTTAAGTTTTAATGATTCGTTATTTATCTTGATTCTTTCATAGTCATTTACTATATCTTGAAGAGTTACTGACTTCATTACATCATCAATACTGTTTTTAATCTTTGCCCAAAGTAATCTTGTAGCACAGCAATCAAGATTATCACAAGAAACACCTTCAATGCATTCTGCAATCTCAATTGGCCCTTCAAGTACATACATAATTTCAGCTACAGTAATGTCTTTAGGCTCTCTACTTAAAACATATCCTCCTTGAGCACCTCTAATACTTGTTATTAGCTTTGCTTTTCTTAAAGGAGAAAATAATTGTTCTAAATAATATTCAGATATATTTTGTCTTTTAGAAATAGTTTTAATTGATAAAGGCGCTCCACCATAATTTATAGCAAGTTCTACCATTGCTTTTACTCCATAACGCCCCTTTGTTGAAAGTTTCATTATCTTCACCTCTTAATGTTGAGTAAATTACTATGCTTTATATTTTATATCATAGCAAAACGCTCGGACTTTGTCAATAATCTAAATACATCAATATTTACTTTACTGAAATATAATTTAACAATTAATTGTAATAATATGTAAGAAGGCCTCTATGAGAAAGAAAGTATCAATATCTACATCTATTGCACTTATACTATGTTTAAGCTTATTTATATCCTATAGAAATATAATAAACAATAACTCCAATAATAATTCTGATACAAACCTAAATAATACATATAATAGCAACAAAAATATTATTATGTACTTTCCTAACTGGGAAGTTTACAGTGAATATCACAACAATCTTACTGTTGGAGATATTCCTTGGAACAAGGTTACAGTTATAAATCATGCTTTCTTTACTGTATCTAAAGCCTTTAAATTAGAGTCTACTGATAAGGATGCTGATTTTGAAAAATCCTTTCCTAATTCAGAAGGATGAGAGCAAGGACAACTTAGAGGACATATTGGTGAATACAAATACTATAAATCTAAATACCCTAATGTAAAAGTTCTTATATCTGTGGGTGGTTGGACACGTGGAGAAAACTTTCATGATATGGCAAAAACAAAAGAAAACAGAAAAATATTTATTGACAGCATAATAGATTTCTTTAAAAAATATCCCTTTATTGATGGTATAGATATAGACTGGGAGTATCCAGGAGAAAACAGTACAAAAGTCCCTAATGATGAATTTGATAAAGGTTGTCCTGGTGGGCAAATACCATGGTTTCAAATAAAAGAAAGGTGTAACTTTGTAATAAAGAATAATTGTCTGGGAAATAACTGGTGATGACAAGAACAAAAACTTCCCGCCAACTACTCTTATATGGGAAAGCTTTGGTAAAACAACCGATACTTCTACTGAAAATAATTAAGAAAATACCAATCAAGAAGTTATGAATAATAGTTTAGATGATTTTAACATAAACCTTCAAAGAAGATTTCTCAATGTTGGGAAGGGGTACTTTCTTACTCTGGTAATATCTACACTATATCTAACCCAAGTTGGGGAGGAAATATTAACAACGGTAGTTCCATTACAGTAAACGGAGCTTGTGAGGGTAATTCCAAGGATCTTAAAATTAAAAATGTTAAAATAGAAGTGAACTAAAATAAAAAGAGATATCGCTAACTATATATAGCCATATCTCCTTCATTTCTATTTTCCTTTAACTTTATCCCAATAATCCTTAGAGGTTCTTTCCATCTTATTATCTCCATACTCATAATATACCTTATCTTTAATATTATTAGGTAAATACTGTTGTTTAACATAATGATTAGGATAAATATGAGGATATTTATATTCAACTCCTCTTCCTAAGTTTGACGCTCCAGAATAATGTGCATCTTTCAAGTGAGGTGGTATATCATCAATAGACAGATTATCTAAATCCTTTAAGGCACTATCTATTGCATTAATTGCTGAATTTGATTTTGGTGATGTAGCAAGTAATATAGTTGCCTCAGCTAGTGGAATTCTAGCTTCTGGGAAACCCAACTCTCTTGCTGAATCCACTAATGATTTTACTATTAATGCTCCTTGAGGATATGCCAATCCTATATCCTCAGCTGCTATAACTTGAAGTCTTCTGCATATAGAAATTAAATCACCTGCTTTTATAAGTCTTGCTAAATAATGAATTGCACCATCTGGGTCACTTCCCCTTATTGACTTTTGAAAAGCACTTAAGTAATCATAATGGCTATCTCCATTCATATCATAGGCAACTACCTTTGTTTGAGTAGAATCTCTTGCAATTTCCTCATCTATGTATACTACTCCATCTTCATTAGGATTAGTTGACCTAATGGCCACCTCTAAACCATTAATAGATTTTCTTACATCTCCATTTGATGCTCTTGCAAAATAATCTAAGGCCCCATCAGTTACTTCTAAGGAAATTTCAGTATAGTCCTTTTGTTCAATTTGAATTGCTCTACTTAAAGCCTTTTTTATATCTTCCTCACTTAAGGGCTTAAACTCAAAAATAGTAGATCTACTTAATAAGGCTTTAAATACATAATGATATGGGTTTTCTGTAGTAGAAGCTATTAAGGTAATTCTACCGTCCTCTATGTATTCTAATAAGGACTGTTGTTGCTTTTTATTAAAATTCTGAATCTCATCTAGATACAGTAATACCCCTTTTCTTCCCATAAAGGTATCTAAATCCTTACAAATATCTTGAATATCTTTTAAAGATGCATTTGTAGCATTTAGTTTATAAAACTGTTTATTAGCTTTTTTTGCAATTATGTTTGCTACAGTAGTCTTTCCTATACCTGGTGGTCCATAAAAAATCATGTTACTTATAGCTCCACTTTTCACCATTCTATCTAATATCCTATTTTCACCTAATATATGTTTCTGACCACATACATCCTTAAGCTCTGTGGGTCTAATCTTATCTGCTAATGGTTTATACATCTCTATCTCTACCTTTACTTTAAATATATATAAATCATATCATAATTTAGCACATGAATAAAACTCCTACATTTTCACATAGGAGTTTACATTTTAAACAAATAAAGTTCTATCACTAAGTTCTTCTTTAATATGAACCTTTTCAAAAAGTTGCATTAACTTATCCGTTGAATCTAATTCTTTCCTCTCTTTTCCCTTAACATCTACAACTATATTTCCTCTATGCATCATAAACAATCTATTTCCAGAATCTATAGCATGCTTTAAATTGTGAGTTACCATTAAAGTAGTTATTCCTCTTTCTTTAACTATTTTTTTAGTAATCTCCATTATCTTTTCTGATGTCTTAGGATCTAATGCAGCTGTATGCTCATCTAATAATAATAACTTAGGATTTGACATTACAGCCATTAAAAGGGTTAAAGCTTGTCTTTGTCCACCAGATAATAATTCAACTTTATTATAAAGCTTATCCTCCAACCCTAAATTTAGCTCTTTAAGAAGTTCCTTATAGGATTCTATTCTCTTTTTATTAATCCCTAAGGACAAACCATATTTTTTACCCTTATTATCTGCAAGTGAAAGATTTTCTAATATAGTCATCTTAGGATCAACCCCAAAAGATGGATTTTGATATACTCTACCAATCTCCCTGCACCTATAAAACTCTTCTTTACTAGATACATTTTCTCCATCAATATATATAGTTCCAGAGTCTTGTTCTATTGATCCTGCAATTATGTTTAACAAAGTTGATTTTCCAGCTCCATTAGAGCCTATAATAGTAACAAAATCACCCTTATCAATTTCTACTGATAATTTATCAAAGACTTTATTTTCATTTATACTATTAGGATTAAATACTTTCGATAGCTGCCTGATCTTCAGCATTTTCTTCAGCACCACCCTTCACTTCAGTTTTTTTCCTCTTAAACAGTCCATTTTGTGTACTTAATGCAATAACTAGTACTCCTGCTGTTAAAAGATTCAAAAGATTTGGATTTAACTTCATTTTTAATGCTACTGAAATAGCAAAGTAATATATTACAGTGCCTATAATAGCTTGAGTTGTAGATTTAATCCCCTTGAATCTTCCTAATAATGATGTACCTATTATTACACAAGCTAGTCCTTTTACCACTACGCCAGTACCCATGCCAACATCAGCATATCCATTATACTGTGCTGTAAGTCCTCCAGCCAAAGCAACTAAACCATTACTTAACATAAGACCTATTATCTTTATATTATTTTTGTTAACTCCAAGGGAAGTAACTACTTGCTCATTATCCCCTACAGCAAATAGTAGGAATCCAACCTTTGTTTTCATAAAAACATCTAATAAAATCTTTAATACAATCAAAAGTACAGCAACAATAAGTAACGTTGTAAATAGTCCACTTCCTTCTGAGAATATATGAGTTGTTTGAAATAACGGAGTATTTGATTTATTCCCCATAACCAATAGGTTAACTGAATAAAGACCTATCATTACCAATATACCAGACATTAAATTCGTTATCTTTAGCTTTACATGCAAGAATGCTGTAATAAATCCTGCTATAGCCCCCCCTAGGGCAGATGCAATAACTGCTATCCATGGATTTACTCCATTTACTAAAAGAATAGCTGATATACATGCTCCTAAAGGATAAGTACCATCAACTGAAAGATCAGGAAAGTCTAATATCTTGTAAGTGATAAATACTCCCATTGCTACCAAACCAAATAATGAAGCTTGCTCTAAGACATTGATAGCTATTTTAAGAATATCCACTACTTAACGCCTCCTGTAACCTTCTTTGCTGAATCTAAAATATTTTGAGGTATTGTAATACCTAGCTTTTTAGCCACATCTGTATTTACTGTTATTGCAAGTTCTTTCATAGTTTCAATTTCAATTTCTTGAGGGTTCTTTCCATCTAATATTTCTGCTGCCTTATAACCTGCCATCTTTCCAAGTTCATAGTAATCTATTCCCTTTGAAAGTAGTCCACCTTTTTCAACCACTGCTGGCTCTGCTCCAATTACAGGCTTATTTGCTTTTAAGGCTATTTGTGCAACTAATTCATAAGAAGCTGCAACATTATTATCTGTTGGAGCATATAAAACATCTATATCTCCCATAGAATTAGATAACACTTGATTTATTTCATTTATATTAGCAACACCTATCTTCTTAATTTTTAAATTGTATTTTGGTGCTAATAACTCTAATTCATTTACTTGATTTACTGAATTTGTTTCAGATGTTGTATAAACTACACCTAAAGTTTTAGCATTAGGTAAAACTTCCTTTAATAAAGCTAATTGTTCATCTATATTTGCCATATCTGATGTTCCAGTTGTATTGCAACCTGAACTCTTCCAATCCTTAGCTAGTCCATCATTTACTGGATTTGTAACTGCACTAAATACAATTGGTATATCTTTTGTAGCATTATAACAAGCCTGTGCTGTTGGTGTAGCTATAGCAAATATCAAATCCTTTTTTGACGATACAAACTGACCTGCTATTTGTTGTGCAGTATCTTGTTTACCTGAAGCATTTTGTTGTTCGATTTCAATGTTTTCTCCATCTTTATATCCTTTTTCAGCTAGTCCATCAATAAAGCCCTTATTGGCTTGATCTAATGCATCATGCTGAATAAGTTGAATTATACCTACCTTTTTCTTTACTGTTTCTTTTTCATTCTCAGTCTCTCCTCCACATCCCACAAGTAAAGATGCACCTAAAAGATCACATAGCAATAAAGCTATCTTCTTTTTACCTACCATAATACCATCCTCCTAATTTTTTATACCTTAAATCCTCCTAAACCACTTAAATCAAATATCTATTTCTTAAAAAAATCCATATTTTTTTGCTTATTACCACTATATTATATTCATTTAATCTAAATATATTAAACATTTAAGGTATATATTAATAATTTATAAAATGCTTTTGTATATAATACCATAATTTATTAATATTGTAAATATTACTCATAATGTGCTGTTGTATTATTTTTATATGTGTGTAAAAATAATATTTATTATAGGAAAAGGAGAAATATTATGAATTTTGAAAACTTACTAAATGACTTTGTATCCTGGTCATTAAAAAACGGAATAAAATTAATACTAGGTATCGTAATTCTTGTGGTTGGTTGGAAGCTTATAAAGAGAGTTATTACCACTTTAAATAACTTTTTAGAAAAAAAGGGATTTGATTCTACCCTTCATTCTTTTTTAGATGCTTTAATAAATATTGCATTGAAGACTCTACTTATTTTTGTAGTTCTTCAATTTATGGGTATTGAAATAGCAGGTCTTGCCGCTATAGTTGCATCTGCAGGTTTCACTATTGGTCTTGCCCTTCAAGGAAGTTTATCAAACTTTTCTGGTGGAGTAATACTATTATTAATGAGGCCTTTTAAAGTTGGAGATTATATAGAAACTTCTGGGCATTCTGGTACTGTTGAAAATATAAAAATATTTTATACTCATTTAGTTACTCCAGATAATAAGGAGATTATGATTCCAAATGGTACAATTGCAAACAACAGTATGATTAATTACACAAATAAAGATACTAGAAGAGTTGATTTAACTTTTGGAGTAGGATATGAAGATGATATACTTCATGTAAAACAAACATTATTTAAGATAATAAAGTCAAATGATAAAATCTTAAATCATCCAGAACCTTTTGTAAGTATTTGTGAACACGGACCAAGTTCTCTTAATTTTGTTGTAAGAGTTTGGACAAAAACAGAAGATTATTGGAATGTATATTTCTACTTACTTGAAGAAGCTAAGATAAAATTTGATGAAGAAAAAATTAACATACCATATCCTCAAATGGATATTCATATGAAATAACTTAAAGAGAGTGAAGTTTCTAACCTTCACTCTCTTCTTATATTAGCCTTATATTAGAAAGATGAGAATTTTCCCTTAAATACATATGCTCCTCTTCATAATTGGGCATTATATTCTTTACTAGATCCCAATAATCTTTAGAATGATTTTTGTGAATCATATGACACAATTCATGAATAACAACATAATCAATAGCTTCACTCCTAAACATTATAAGTTTAGAATTAAACACCAACACATTGTCATAAGAACAACTTCCCCATCTGCTTTTTAGCTTTTTAACCTTAATATCTTTAGGAGTAATATCAAATAAAACTTTATGTCTAATTACTTTTTCTTTTACTACTCTTAAAGTTTCTCTCTTTAAATATTCTTCTAAAGCTTTCATGGCATTTTCTTTGACTATAACATTCACCACAAATTTATCATTAAAAAATGCAACAAAATTTCTTTTCAAAAAAGGTTGTTCAATAATTTCTATAGAGTATTTTTTTCCTAAATACATAATTGTATTTACTTCTAACTCTTCTCTACTCTTAATCTCCTTTATTTTTTTTGATATCCAATCACTTTTGGATTTTATAACCTTTTCTATGGTCTCATCACTTGTATTATTAGGAACACTAACTTTAATATTTCCTTCTATATCAATAGAAATTGATATAGATTTTTTATTCTTATAAATTACTTCATACTTTATATTACTCATATTATTAATGATAAAATAAGTTTGAATTATTAACAATATAAAAAGGTGGGGGAATATTTATTTTCTTCCTTCCATCCCAAGCTCCAAGTCACATTAAAACAAATATCACCCCACTCCTACTAAAGGTAATGAAAAAAGTGTCGCTGAAACTTTTGACCCGTTAATTTTTTCTGTTCACTCTGCTTTGCTAAAGGCATGTTAAGAAAAGATCATTCATTCATCTCATAGAAGTTTCTCCAAGGCCCCATTTTTACTATATATTTATATATTTATATATTTATATATTTAAAAAAATATTTAAATATTTCTTTATCGGTTATCCCACCTTCAGTAAATCCAAATATATCTATACATATAGACTTTTACGAGAAGTGTCCAAACTCTTTTTTAATCTGTAGTTTTCTAAAAAATAAAAGAAGGATAATAAACATATCCTTCTACCAACATAACCAATCTATATTAATTCTTTTCTGCCTAGTCAATTTAATGCTCTAAATGTATCGTTTTTTTCCTTTCTGCCCTTCTTATAAGGCTCTTCTATGCTTTACTGAATCTGTTTTTATCATTACAGTTTCAATCACGATATCTTTTAAATAATCTCTAAAATCAAACCAATAATGTCCTGTTGATTCAACACCTGCTATACAATCATCATAAGTAAAACCATAATTATTTATAATTAAATCTATTTTCTCCAAAAACGAAGGAGCTGTATCAGATTGAATTAATAAATTCAGTCAGAACACATCTCCTTTTTTATTGTTATATTAAATTTCAAGCAATAGCTTACTTTAATTCAGTCCATAGCCCCTTATTAGCTGCGTATAATTCATCTAACACCTTTTTACCCACAGTGTAATTAGGTATTGTTTTGTTAAGCATCACAGCTTCTAAGGCTTTTTGGTAAGATCCAGATAATGCTGCGTCAACTGTCATTTTTTCATATGCTTTTTGCATTTCCATCAATCCTTTTTGGAAAGTTGGTATTTCACCAATATTGATGGTTTCAGCTCCCATTGATCCAATATAAGCTGGTATCTCAACAACTGCTTCTGGATCAAAATTAGAGATTGCACCATGATTCTTTTTATTGACTATAAATCTTTCCCTAGTATTATGAATAATCGCATAAGCAATATCTACAATATAATTGCCATGAACTCCTGCATGTAGTGAAGAATCCTTAGCCGACCCTTCTGAAATCACTCTACGACATTCATCATAAATACGTTTTTCCCTACCTTGCATTACATAATCTCCACGAGTAAATGAAACGTCATCATGCGCAACCATTTCATCTGGAGTCAAATAATACTGTAAGTAACAATTAGGGAAATACTCTGGGAATCTTTTAAATAGACTAATCATTTGTTTATAAGTCTTCACCCAATATTGATCTCCAACAGTTTCATCATTTGACATTAAAAGCGTATCAATTTTACCTGAAAGAACATCTTCACGTAATTGTGGCAACAAATCAAAGCCATTTTCATCATAAACATTTGTCCACCAACCAAAATGATTCAGTCCAAAGTATTTAAAGGTTAAATCACGGTGCTCCTTATTAAAGTACTTTGCAATGGCACCTTCAATTGAAATCGGCATATCACAAATACACAAAACATTTGCATCTGGAAACTCACGATAAATTGCTTCTGATAAAATAGCCTCTGGATTTGTATAGTTTAAAATCCAAGCCTTAGGACAAACTTCTTTTACCTTTTTA
>NZ_JAHAIF010000071.1 GCF_018372875.1 Clostridium sp.
CCTGCAAGATTTTCCTCAGGCAAGCTTCGGAAATGCAGATGGGCGAAAAAAATCGACGGCTCCACAGTCGCCTTGGCGATTTTTTTATTCTTTAGGAAACCAATATTAATAAAAATTTAATGTTAAATACTAAATACTTCATCTTATATTTTTTTAGTATTTAATATATAATTAATATGAGACATTTTTTATCACTTTATAGGAAAGGAGTTGACATAATGAAGGATAAAAAAGATATTATTAAAGTTTTAAAGTCAAAATATTTTATTATTTCAGGAATTATAGTTTTTATAATTGGTGCTTATTTAGCTTACACAGTATCTTTAAATGAGCAAGTAAAGTCTTGGGATGACAAAACATACCCTGGGGTGACTGTTAAAGGGGTAGACCTTGGTGGAAAAACAAAGGAAGAGGTAGCACAAATTCTTAATGAAAAGTTTGCGTCGCAGTTAAGTGAGAAGGCAATTAACATAACTGTTGGAGACAAGAAGCTTTCATACAAGTATAGTGACTTAAGTGCTGCGTATAATATAGATGAAGTGGCAGAAGAGGCTGTTCTATATGGTAAGGATAAAAGTGCATACAATAAAAATAAACTAATAAAGAATAAAGATAAAGAGACTCATGATATTGAAATGAGCTTAGTTTATGATGAAACCAAAATAGCAAATATAGAGAAAAGCATAAAAAAAGCTGTAGATATATCACCGGTTAATGCGACAATTTCTAAATCAGGAGACAGTTTTAATATTTCTAATGATAAAGTTGGGTACACTCTTGATTCAACGGATTTAGATAAAAAGATAAAAGAAGCATTAAATGGAAACTTAGGTGAATCTACTGATTTAACATTTAGTTTAAAAGAAGTACAAGCTAGAGTTAAAAAGTCAGATTTAGCTAAGATTAATGGAATGATGTCAACATTCTCTACTGAATATAAGTCATCTACAGAAGATAGAAGCTATAACATAGCTTTTGTAACATCTTTATTGAATGGTACTGTACTTATGCCAGGTGAAGAATTTAGTTTCAGTGAACTATCACAAAGAGGTAAAGGTAAGTATAAAATAGGTACTATGTATATGAATAATAAGGTTGTACCAGCAGAAGCAGGTGGAGTGTGTCAAGTATCAAGTACATTATATAATGCAGCTATGCAAGCTAATATAAGATCTACTGAGAGAAGGAATCATTCATTACCAGTTGGATATGTAGATCCAGGCTTAGATGCAACAATGGCTTGGGGGGGAGTAGACTATAAGTTTAAGAACCCATACGATTTCCCAATTTATATTGAAGGATATACACAAAATAAGGTAGTTACTATAAGTATATATGGAAATCCAAGTGCTCTTGGTGGAAAAACTTACAAACTGGTTAGCGAAGATTTAGGAGCCATACCTCAATCAGTTAAGTATAAGGATGATGCAAGCTTACCTAAGGGGACAGAAGTTGTAGAGGTGAAAGGTGCAGCAGGGCGTAAAGCAAAAGCTTATTTAGTTACTTATAAAGATGGAAAACAAATTAATAAGGAACTAATATCTACAGACACTTATGCACCACAACAAACAGTTATTAGAAGAGGGACAGGCCCAGTAGCTGAACCAAATACACCTGAATCAACAGATGAAGGAGCAACAGGAGCACCAACACCAACAGTATAAATATTTTAGTGAGGATGTTATGAGCTATAAATTAATATGTATAGACGTAGATGGAACATTACTAGGTGAAAACGGAATAATTCCAGAAGAGAATATTTTAGCAATAGAACAAGCCTACAAAAAAGGTGTACAAGTAGTGATTTCTACGGGAAGAATATATAGCAATGCTGTACAGATTGCTAAGAGAATTAAGGTGAAATCACCTGTTATAGCTGCAAATGGTGCAGTAGTTAAGGATTGGTACAGTGGTAAAACAATATTCCACGCATCATTTAAAAGAGATGAGTATGAAAAGTTATTAGAGCTACTATCAAAATATAAACTAGTAGCACATTTCTATACAATGGATAGGGTAATAGCTTATAGTGCTATTGGGAGTATTGCTGCTTTAGTATATAAGATGAAGAATTATAGTAAGAGTAATAAGATATATGTTGATTCTTATCTTACATTAAAATCTTTAAGAAAAAAGCTTAAAGATTTAGAAGGCCATATTGTTAAATGTGTACTATATTCCATAGATAAAGAGAGTTTGCGTAGATTTAGAAAAGAAATAGAAGATACTTCAGACATGTCTATATTTGGAGCAGGAAGTTACTCAATAGAAATTGGTCCCAAGGGAGTTTCTAAAGGTAGTTCTGTTAAGATATTATCTAATTATTTAAATATAAATATAGAAGATGTTATATGCATTGGAGATAACGAAAATGACATTGAAATGGTCAAGTATGCAGGTTTGGGAGTGGCTATGTGTAATGGAGTTGATAGCCTAAAAGAAGTTGCCGATTACGTTACTGATACCAATATAAATAGTGGTGTTGCAAAGGTAATAAATAAATTTATTTTGACAAAAAATCCATGATAAAATTCATGGATTTTTTTGTTTTATTAATATAATACTATTAATAAAAGAGGTGATAGTATTGTTTATACCTAATAAAGCAGTAATAGAAGAAAAGGCATTAGAATATGAAAAGGGAAGAGAAATATTAGAAAAGTTTAAAAAGTTTAATATAAATACTACCATAGTAAAAAGTAATAGGTATCCATCTATAAGAAACACAACACCGGCTGAAAAATTTATGGATAGTAAAAGAACTTTAATTGTAGGTGTAAGAAAAAAGATACCATTTCAAAGTTGTAAACCATCAGCACACTATCAGTTACCATTAATAAGTGGGTGTAGTGGAATGTGTGAATATTGTTATTTAAATACACAACTTGGGAAAAGACCATACACTAAAATAAACGTAAATATAGATGAAATATTAAATCAAGCAATGGAATATGTTGAAGAAAGAAAACCTAATATAACAATTTTTGAAGGTGCAGCAACTTCAGATCCTATACCAGTTGAATATTACTCAGGAGCTTTAGCAAAAGCTATTGAAGTGTTTGGCCAAAACGAATTTACTAGGTTTAGAGTTGTAAGTAAGTTTTCTGATGTTGATTCCCTTTTAAAACTTAATCATAATGGTCATACAACAATAAGATTTAGTATAAATACTCAAAGGGTAATAAGGGAATTTGAGCATGGTACAGATAATATAGATAAAAGATTAGAAGCAGCAAAAAAAGTTAAAGAAGCAGGATATAATTTAGGATTTATTATTGCTCCAGTGTTTATATATCCCAATTGGAAAGAGGAGTATTTAAATTTATTGGATAAAATAAAAAATGATATAAGTACAGATGATTTAATGTTTGAAGTAATATCTCATAGATTTACAGGGAGAGCAAAAGAGAGAATATTAGAAGTATATCCAAACAGTAAATTACCTATGAATGAAGAAGAAAGAAAATATAAATATGGACAATTTGGCTATGGAAAGTTTGTATATCCCAAGGAAGAATTAAATGAAATGAAAGATTTTTTTAAATTTAGTTTAGAAGAAAGGTTTGGAGGTAGTAGTATAAATTATATAATATAGTTATATAATTTAGATAGATAAAAAGTTTTGACTAAATGTATACCCTGTAGTATCATTTTTATCATAGCATTAAAGTGCTTGAATTGGAGGTCAAAACAGTGAATTTGAATATAGTTTTATATCAACCTGAGATACCACAAAATACAGGAAATATTGCAAGAACTTGCGTTTTAACAGATTCAAAGTTACATTTAATAAAACCACTTGGATTTGCTTTAGATGAAAAACATCTAAGAAGAGCAGGTTTAGATTACTGGAAAGATTTAGAATTGGAAGTTCATGAAAGCTATGAAGCTTTTATTGAAAAGTATGGAGATAGAAAAATATTTTTAGCATCAACTCATGGTGGTGAGCATTATGATGAGGTGAAATTCAAAGAAGGAGATTTTATAATGTTTGGTAGAGAATCTTCTGGGGTTCCACAAGATGTTCATGAAACTCATGAAAATATTAGAATTCCAATGATACAAAGTAGTACTAGGAGTTTGAACCTATCAAATACAGTTGCTATAATTGCATATGAAGCATTAAGACAAATAGGATTTCCTAATATGAAATAAAATAGAGGGGAATGAGGGAAATGGATAAAATTAAAATAATAACAGATAGTTCAGCAGATTTACCAAAAGAGGTATTCAAAAAGCTTAATATTGATGTCTTACCTCTATTAATTAACTTTGGAGAAGAGAGCCATCTAGATGGTGTAGACATAAATATTGAAGAGTTATTTGAGAAAATAGAAACAAGTGATATTTTCCCTAACACAGCACAAGTAACACCACCAAGATTTGCAGAAGCATATGAAAAGTATTTAAAAGAAGGATATAAAATAATATCTATACATTTATCATCATGTATGAGTGGTACATATCAGTCAGCATGTCTTGCAAAGCAAATGTTAGAAAGTGATGATATTTATGTTGTTGATTCTCAAAATGTTACCTCTGGCTTAGGATTATTAGCGTATAGAGCAGCAATACTTAGAGATAGAGGATTAAGCGCTGAAGAAATAGTAGCTGATTTAGAAGAATCAAAAGAATACATTAGTTCTTCTTTATGCTTTGAATCATTAGATAACTTAGTTAGAGGAGGAAGAATTACTAAGACTGTAAGTGTTGTTACTGGAGTTTTAGGAATAAAGCTAATCCTTGAAGTTAAAGATGGTTTAATGGCTGTTAAAGACAAGGTAAGAGGAAGTAAAAAAGCTGTAAAGAGAATTATAAAAGATATAGAACATTATGGCTTAAAAGAAGATATGCCTATAGTTTTATTAAATGTAAATAATGAGGATGTTTATAAGCCTATAAAAGACTATTTAGATGAACATAATTTAAATTACATTGATGCAGTTGTGGGATGTACTGTTGGTATACATTCAGGTAATAATGCAACAGGTGTATTCTTTATGTCAAATAAGAAATATAAGTAGAAATAAAAGAGAGTATTTTGGGATACTCTCTTTTATTTATAATTTTTTTTGAAAATGTATACATATATTGTTGAAATTTTTAATATAACAATATAAACTAATATAAAAGATATGTACAAGCATATAAGTAGGTGATAAGGATGAGAATGGATTATAGCTATAATCTTACGCAAGAACAAAAGTTAGTGTTAACTCATGAAATGCAGTTGTCTATTAAAGTGTTACAAATGTCTGCAAATGAGTTGAGAGAGTATATAAATGATGAATTTGCAGAGAACCCTATATTAGAAATGCAAGAAAATATAAGTAATTCAGCTGATAGTAAAAGTAAAGAGTTAGATAAATATGATTATAAAGAAATGATAAAATATCTTGAGTTTGATAATTACGGAGCTCAAAGTTATGGAAGTTATGATGATGAGGAAATATCGCCTTTTAATTTTATTTCAGAAAAAAAATCATTAAAGGAATACCTTTATGAACAAATTAATGAGATTGAGGAAAACGATTTAATAATAAGTATAGCAGGTTATATTATTGAAAGTTTAGACCATAGAGGATATCTTGAAATAAGCGTAGAGGAAATAGCAAAGGAAATTAATATTGATAAGGTTTTAGTTGAAGAAGCTTTAGAGGTAGTTCAAGATTTAGAGCCGTATGGAATAGGAGCTAGAAACTTAAAAGAATGTTTAAAGATACAACTTATAAATTTGGGATTAATAGATGATATATTAGAGAAAATAGTAGATAATCACTTGGAAGATATAGCTAATAGCAGATATGGAAACATAGCTAAGTCACTAAATATTTCTCCTAGGGAGGCTCAAAGATATGGTGATGTTATAAGAAAGCTTGAACCAAAACCTTCGAGAGGATTTTTTACAGGAGAAGATGTGAAATTTATAATTCCTGATGCTGAAATAAGAAATATTCAAGGTGAGTTTTATATAATTATGAATGATGGAATTCTACCTAAGCTATCAGTAAATAATGCGTATAAAGAAGTTTTAAATACTAATACAGATGAGAATACTGCTGAATATGTAAAAGAGAAGTTAAATAAAGCTATATCTATAGTAAAAAGTATAGAGCAGAGAAGATCGACTTTATATAAAGTACTTGAAAAGATAGTAAAAAAACAAAATGATTTTCTTTTAAATGGAGTTAATCATATAAAACCAATGACTTTAAAAGAGATTTCAGAAGATATAAAAATGCATGAATCAACAGTGAGTAGAGCTATAAAAGATAAATATATATTAACTAGTTTTGGAACAATAAAAATTAAAGATTTATTTGTATCTAAATTATCTGTTGGGAAAAATGATGAAGATGTTGCTGTAACAATAATAAAGAAAAAAATAAAAAATATGATAGATAATGAAAATAAAAAGAAACCATTATCAGATCAAGTTATTTGCGATAATTTAAATGATGAAAAGATAAACATATCTAGAAGGACAGTAGCTAAATATAGAGAAGAATTAGGAATACAATCTTCTAGTAAAAGAAAAAGAATCTAAAATAAAGCCTTGAGTAATTCAGGGCTTTATTTTTATACATATTTGTATTAACTTTACTACATAAAAAGTGTGTACTAAATTATAATTTTATAAGATTAACATATACTAAATATTGATTTACTAAAAATAGATTATACAAAATGGAAAGCTTTAATAAATTACAAAAAAACTTTCCAATACCTCTTTAAAAAATCCAACTAGTGATTTATAATAATACATGTGGGACGTAAAAATGGCGAGTGGGACATACTTCGCCCAAAGGAGTGTTAGAGGTGCAGGAAATATTGCGATTACAAAAGAAAATAGTTCCTGAACTTGTAGAAGTACTCGAAAAAAGGTACAATGTACTAAGAACTATTTACTATAATCAACCAATTGGTAGAAGAATTTTGGCTAATCAGTTGAATTTAGGGGAAAGAATAGTTAGAACCGAGATAAATTTTCTTAAGTCACAGGGATTGATAGAAATAAATACTCCTGGCATGACTGTAACAAGCAGTGGCGAAGAAATTGTTAATAACCTAAAGGATTTTATACATGAAATAAAGGGATTATCAGATATAGAAAATCAGATAAAAGCACTTTTACATCTTAGAAAGGTTATAATAGTTCCAGGAGATGTAGAGGAGAATCCTACAATCTTAAAAGACCTTGGTAAAGCATGTGCAGGATATGTAAAAGATATTATCAATGACAATTGCATAATTGCTTTAACCGGAGGAAGTACTATCAAAGAAGTTGTTGAAGCCTTTCCAAGGCAGAATACAGGTTTATCAAATGCATTAGTTGTTCCAGCTAGAGGTGGAATGGGAAGAAAAGTTGAAACCCAAGCCAATACATTAGCAGCATCATTAGCTCAAAAGCTAAATGGAACATACAAATTACTTCATATACCAGAAAATCTATCATCAGATATTCTTGATACTTTGTTAAAAGAAAAAGAAATTAAAGATGTTATAGATTCCATACATCAAGCAGACATATTAATGTACGGTGTAGGTAATGCTAAGGAAATGGCAGTGAAGAGAGGTGCATCTGAAGAAGAGATAGAAAGACTTGAAAGCTTAGAAGCAATTGGTGAAGCGTTTGGTTGTTATTTTAATAAAAATTCGGAAGTAGTGTCTCAAACAACTGCTATTGGAATTAATATTAAAGAATCCAGAAAAATTAACACGCATATTGCTGTTGCAGGTGGAAAAAATAAGGTAGAGTCAATTATTTCTACTCAGCGTAATAATACAAATGGAATTTTAGTTACTGATGAAGCAGCTGGAAGAGAGATTCTTGAAAGGTTGAAGCACAGTAATTAGAATATATAAAAAAGTTTATAAAAATTAATTTTTATAAAAACCAAATTTTAGGAGGTAATTTTAATGGCAAATGTTAAAGTAGCGATTAATGGTTTTGGACGTATTGGACGTCTTGCATTCAGACAAATGTTCGGAGCAGAAGGATATGAAGTTGTTGCAATCAACGACTTAACAGATCCTAAGATGTTAGCTCACTTATTAAAATATGACTCATCTCAAGGTAGATATAACGGAACTGTAGAAGTTAAAGAAGATTCTATCGTTGTAAACGGAAAAGAAATCAAAATTTATGCTGAAGCTGACGCTTCAAAACTTCCTTGGGGAGAAATCGGAGTAGACGTAGTTCTTGAATGTACTGGATTCTATGTATCAAAGGCTAAGTCTCAAGCACACATCAATGCAGGTGCTAAGAAAGTTGTTATCTCAGCTCCAGCTGGAAACGACCTTCCAACAGTTGTATTCAACGTAAACCAAGATATCTTAACTGCTGAAGATAACATAATCTCAGCTGCATCTTGTACTACAAACTGCTTAGCTCCAATGGCTAATGCATTAAACAACTTTGCACCAATTCAATCTGGTATAATGTCAACAATCCACGCTTACACTGGAGACCAAATGGTACTTGATGGACCACACAGAAAGGGTGACTTCAGAAGAGCTAGAGCTGCAGCTGTTAACATAGTTCCAAACTCAACAGGAGCTGCTAAGGCTATCGGATTAGTTATTCCAGAATTAAACGGAAAATTAATCGGTTCTGCACAAAGAGTTCCAGTTCCAACTGGTTCAACTACTATCTTAACTGCAGTAGTTAAAGGAAAGGACGTTACTAAGGAAGCTATAAACGCTGCTATGAAGGCTGCTTCTAACGAATCTTTCGGATACACTGAAGAAGAATTAGTATCTTCAGATATCATCGGAATCACTTATGGTTCATTATTCGATGCAACTCAAACTATGGTTGCTCCAATTGGAGAAGATTTATACCAAGTTCAAGTTGTTGCATGGTATGACAACGAAAACTCATACACTAGCCAAATGGTTAGAACAATCAAATACTTCGCTAGCCTATAAGATTTAGAATTAGCATAAAGTATAAAAAGTAAAATAAGTCTGGTTTTGTAGTATAAGGCTATAAAGCCAGACTATTTTAAAATATAGAATAAATTAAGAGGTGAAAAGAATGAACTTTAACAAGAAGACTATTGAAGATATCGATGTTAAGGGTAAAAAGGTTTTAGTTAGATGTGACTTTAACGTACCTTTAAAAGATGGTGTAATAACTGATGAAAATAGATTAAATGGAGCACTTCCAACTATTAAGTATTTAATGGAAAATGGAGCTAAAGTAATCCTTTGCTCACACTTAGGAAAAGATGCTTCTAAATCATTAGCTCCAGTAGCTAAGAGATTAAGCGAAATGTTAGGAAAAGAAGTAGTATTCGCTAGAGACGAAGAAGTTGTAGGAGCAAATGCTAAAGCTGCAGTTGCTGCTATGAATGATGGGGATGTTGTATTATTAGAAAATACAAGATGCAGAAAAGAAGAAACTAAGAATGTTGAAGAATTCTCTAAAGAATTAGCTTCTTTAGCTGATATATTCGTTAACGATGCATTTGGTACTGCTCACAGAGCTCACTGTTCAACAGTTGGTGTTACTGAATTCTTAGATACAGCTGTATGTGGATACTTAATTCAAAAGGAATTAAAGTTCTTAGGAGAAGCTGTAAACGCACCAGTTAGACCATTTGTTGCTATCTTAGGTGGATCAAAGGTTTCTGATAAGATTGCTGTTATCAACAACTTATTAGAAAAAGTTAATACAATCATTATTGGTGGAGGAATGGCTTACACATTCTTAAAGGCTCAAGGATATGAAATCGGAACTTCTTTATGTGAAGACGATAGAATGGACTACGCTAAAGAAATGATAGCTAAAGCTGAAGCTAATGGAGTTAAATTCTTATTACCAGTAGATCACAGAATTGCTGATGGATTCAAGGATGTTGAAGCTACAGTAACTGAAGATCAAAACATTCCAGCAGGATTTATGGGATTAGATATCGGACCTAAGACAGAGGCTCTATATGCTGATGCTATTAAAGATGCTAAGACTGTTATTTGGAACGGACCAATGGGAGTATTCGAATTCGAAAACTTCAACAAGGGAACAATTGCAGTAGCTAAGGCTATGGCTGATGCTGATGCAACAACAGTTATTGGTGGAGGAGATTCTGCTGCTGCTGTTAACATTTTAGGTTTTGGAGATAAGATGACTCACATCTCTACAGGTGGTGGAGCTTCATTAGAATTCTTAGAAGGAAAAGTTCTTCCAGGAATAGCTGCTCTAAACGATAAGTAATCATCTAAATATTTGATTTAGATATGATTACTTACACACAGTGAAAATAATTAAAATAAAAAAAGATAAAAATGATAAGGATGAAACTTCTTTGGAGTTTCTAAGAATATAATGTAGAAAATCTAGAGTCTTTTCATCCATATTTTTATTAACATGATTATCTAAAATATGATGAGGTGATTTTGATGAGAAAAGCTGTTATAGCTGGTAACTGGAAGATGCATTACACTCCAGATGAAGCTGTTAAAGTTATAGAAGAATTAAAGCCATTAGTAAAGGATGCAACATGTGAAGTTGTTATTTGTGCTCCATTTGTTGATCTTGATGCTGTTATAAAGGCTGCTAAGGGATCAAATATAAAGATAGGTGCTCAAAACATGCACTTTGAAGAAAAGGGTGCTTTCACAGGAGAAGTTGCTCCAAGAATGTTAGAAGCAATGGGAGTTGACTATGTTGTTTTAGGACATAGTGAAAGAAGAGAATACTTCAACGAAACTGATGAAGCTTTAAACAAGAAAGTTAAGGTTGCTTTCGAGCACAACTTAATTCCAATTCTTTGCTGTGGTGAAACACTAGAACAAAGAGAAGGTGGAGTTACTAACGAAGTGGTTGGATCTCAAATTAAAGCTGATTTAGCTGGATTAGATAAAGAATTAGCAGAAAAAGTTATCATAGCTTATGAACCAATCTGGGCTATTGGAACTGGTAAAACTGCTACTAACGAACAAGCTAACGAAACAATAGCTGCAATCAGAGGAATAGTTGCAGAAATGTTTGGTCAAGAAGTTGCTGATAAGGTAAGAATCCAATACGGTGGATCAGTTAAACCTAACACAATAAAAGACCAAATGGCTATGTCTGACATAGATGGTGCTTTAGTTGGTGGAGCTAGCTTAGTTGCTACTGATTTTGCTCAAATCGTAAATTACTAATATAAAAAGGGGCTGTCGCACTAAATAATTAGTGCGTAGCTCTTTTTTTTGTAAAAAAATAAATCCCAAACTCTACGAGTTTAGGATTTATGATAAAATATTCT
>NZ_JAHAIF010000072.1 GCF_018372875.1 Clostridium sp.
TGTGTTTAAGTACAAATAATATCTAAAGGTTATTCGTAAAATAGGAAAAAAGGAGCTGTCGCTAACGGATTTTATTCCGCTAATGCGACAGCTCCTTTAATTATGTAGTTTAATCATTACTATTTCAGAAGAACTACCTATTCTTATAGGAGGTCCCCATGTTCCAAAGCCAGAAGTAACTACAACGGAAGTGTTTTGGAATTTTCCTAATCCATAATCAATATCAAATAATATATCAGTTATTAAATTAATAGGAGAAATCTGACCTTTATGTGTATGACCAGATACCTGTAAATCAATGTTATTATTTATTGATTCGTCTAAATATTGGGGGTTGTGATCTATAACTATAACAGGTTTATCAGCATTAAAATTATTTATTGAATTTTTAATAACATTTAAAGAGTCTCTTTCTCCGTTATATCTTTTTACAGTAGTATCATCTCTGCCAATTAAGTAGAAAGAATCATTAATTAAAGTTATTTCATCTCTTAGCACATTCACATTTACTTTGGAAAGCATATTTTCTAATTCCTCTGCTTCACCAGTATAGAAATCATGATTTCCAAGGGATAGATATGTTCCATATTTACTTTTTATATTTTTTAATGAATCTAGCATATCTTTTTCTTTAACAGGGTTTAAATCACTATCTACTAAATCTCCTGCAATTAGGATTATATCACCATTTAATGAATTGATTTTTTCAACCAAAGTATTTAATCTGTTATTTTCAATAACTTCACCTAAATGTATATCAGAAACAAGCACTATGTTAACATCATCTTTTAAAGCTTTATCTATTTTTATATCATAATTTTTAATGGAAATTGAGTGACTAAAATATGTACCTATACATACCAATATTAATGATAGAAGTATAGAATAAAAATATAAGTCTAAATTTAAGTTTTTATTTTTAAATATTCTATAAATAATAAAGGATATTATAAATAATAAAATTATGTAAAAAAGAAAAGCTAGATAATATGATCCAATAAAATATAAGATTTTATTTATAAGTGTTGGAACATAATTTTTGATAAGCTCATAAAGAATAAAGGAAGAACTTAATAAGACAAATATAATAATAAATAATTTGGAATTTATATTTATCCTATTATTAATTGACTTATATATTCTTTTACCAATAAGATAATTAATTAATCCATATACAAATATAAAGACAATAATACCTAAAATCAATTTTATCATCTCCTATAAAGATACCTACTAACTAAAATAGCTAGTAGGTATAATATTATTAATTAAAAGAAAGTAACATTTCTTTTAATATTGAAGTGGAGTTTTTAACTGCTATTGGAGTGAACTTTTCAAAGTCCATATGAGCTCCATTATTAGCATTATCAGATATTGATCTAATAACTACAACAGGAATGTTGTTTAAGTAGCAAACATGAGCAATACTTGCACCTTCCATCTCGCAAGATAAAGCATTAAATTCCTTTTCTAGCCACTTAATTTTTTCTACATCAGCAACAAATACATCTCCAGATACTATTCTACCTGTAAAAGTATTGAAACCTCCAACCTTTTCACATGCCTTATTTGCTAATTCTATTAAAGAAGAATCACATTTAAAGTCGAAAGTATCCATTCTAGGAACTTGACCATGTGGGTCTCCAAATGCAGTAGTATCCATATCATGTTCAACTAAGTTAGTAGCTATAACTACATCACCAGGATATATATCTTTTCCTATACCACCAGCAACACCAACATTTATAACCTTATCTACATTAAATTCAGATACTAATATTTGTGTACATACAGCTGCGTTTACCTTTCCAATTCCACAAACTACAGCAATTACGTCATTATTCCAAAGTTTACCTTTGTTAAAAGTCATTCCAGCTTTTGTGGTTGAAGAATCAAGTTGCATATCTTTTAATAATATTTCTAATTCTTCACTCATTGCAGCGATTATTCCTAAAGTCATTCTATTTATCCTCCTAAAAGTGTTTTATTCATAAAATAATATTTATAGTTTAACATATTACGTTTCGTCATTGGAATATAAATTTTCATCTATTGGTATTATCCTGATAAAACGTCTTTCATAATTAAGATGCATATGTTTTTTCAAATAAATAAGTACAGGAATACTTATTAAACAGGAAATTACTATATTAAAAGCTATTCCGCCAACAGTTAAAGGAATTAAAAAGAAAAGTGGAGTAATGTTATTAAAGAAGTGGCAGTAAATAGCTAAGTATAAAGAATGTGTCTTACAATATATATAACCAATTATTAATGCTAGTAAAAATGCATTTACTCCCTGATGGAAGTTACCATGTGCAAAAGCAAATAATAAGGAAGATATAATAATAGCTGTAGAAGGATTATATCTTTTAAGCATACCATTTAATATTATTCCCCTAAAAATAACTTCTTCTATTATGGGTGCTATTATACAGACAGATAATATGGCATAAATAAGAGAACTATTTAAAGTTTGCTCAGCTTGTATAAGAGTATCATTTTCAGGTATTCTAAGCATCATTGGCAAAATAAAAGCGTCAAATAATAGTCTAAAAACTATAAGTAATAATGTAATATGGAAAATTGTTTTTTTATTAACTTTTTTAAATGTATTTAGTTCATTTGTTCTTTTTCCAAATATTTTATTAAGTATAAGTATTTCAATGGGTAAGGTAAATAATCTTACTATTGCAAAGATAGAAATAATTGTAGCTTCTGATTTAGATTGAAAACATAAGGCATATATCAAAACCATAATAATAGCATCAACAAATAGCCACAATAAAATTACGCCCATACTTTTCCAAAATCCAATATCAAATTCTATATTTTCGTTTTCTATATTTTTTAAAGGACTGAAAATATTTTGCATTAAATTTCTCATAGAATTCCCCCCTATAAACTTATATTTTAATTATATACAATAACTGGGATTTATAACAATAAATAAAGAGATAATAGGGTTGTAATAATGTAAGATATAAAATAAAATAAATTAATAAAATCTTTAATAGTAAGGAGAGATTAGGAATGTTGCAACATCCTTTATCTAGAACAGAATTATTAATTGGAAAAGATGGTTTAGATAAATTAAGAAATAGCAAAGTAATGATATTTGGAGTAGGAGGAGTAGGAAGTTATACTGTAGAAGCATTAACAAGAGCTGGAGTAGGAACTTTAATATTAGTTGATGATGATACTGTATGTCTTACAAACCTAAATAGACAAATACACGCTACTTATAAAACTATAAGTAAAGTTAAAGTTGAAGTTATGAAAGAAAGAATTCTTTCTATAAACAGAAAGTGTGAGGTGATAACTCATCAAGTATTTGTAACTAAAGAAAATATTCCGGAATTAATTCCAGATGATGTTGATTATGTAGTTGACGCAATTGATACAGTATCAGCAAAGATTGCCTTAGCTGAATATTGTTCTGCTAAAGGAATAAGAATTATGAGTTCAATGGGCACAGGAAATAAATTTGATCCAACTCAATTTAAGGTAACTGATATATATAAGACTAAGGTATGTCCATTAGCTAAAGTTATGAGGTATGAATTAAAGAGAAGAGGAGTAAAGAAACTTAAGGTTGTTTATTCTGAAGAAATACCAACAAAACCAAAAACAGAAGATGTAGTGACATGTAAAACTGGATGTGTTTGTACTGGTGAATCAACTAAAAAGTGTGCAGCAAAAAGACAAATACCAGGAAGTATGTCATTTGTTCCGCCTGTTGCGGGTATGATAATAGCTGGAGAAGTTGTTAAGGATATATTGTCTATGTAAAAGTAAAAGAGCTGTTGTAAGGTTCATAAACTTTACAGCGCTCTTTGTTAATATGAAGAACTTATATTTATATAAATATAAAAACATATAAATATACCAATATATCAATATATGAATATAGGTCTATTTTATTTATATATAAACGTTGTTTTAATGTCTTCTCCAAGAATAGTTTTTAAAAATTTATCTAAAGCTATGTTGCTAGAAGAGCAAGCTTTATCATATAAATCTTTAGAATTCATTTTGTTGGTGAATCGTTTCTTTACTTCTCTTTCTATTACACCATACTCTTCTGCATTTAATTCTATATCTCCAAATCTAAGTAATCCTGTCACAGCTTCCTCATAAATTGTTTTGTCGTGATTTATATTTATTGAGTATACTGTGGGGGATGAGATATCAAGCTCTACATCTCTAGTAGAAGAATTCATTTTTAAATCGGAAGAGGAAATTTGAGATAAATCAATCATATAAGAACAATCAGCAAAATAAGTTATCTCTTTATATTTTTTAAATATACTAAAGTCTCCCCAACTATCATCAACAGTAATTGTCTCTGATAGCTCAAGCTCTAAGGGAATTAATAGATTAGTTTCATTTATATTATTTATAATGCTCTCCTCTGTTAGATATTTAACTCCTGTACCTGATGCATCCGGAAGTGTCCATTGCTTTTTCGATTTTGAAGGAATTATAAAAATAGTATATCCAATAAAGATACCTAAAAAAATAAGTATACAAGGAATTAATAAAGAGTTTTTTTGTTTATTCTTTTTTAATAACTTTATGGGAAAACCTCCTTATATAATTAATTTTAATTAAATATATGAGGAAGACTATAAATATATGTTAAATTGATTAATTTCATAACAGTGCGCTTCTTGTATTGTAAAGATTTTAAACTATAATATATAATAGGTTATTATATATGATGTTTTAGGAGATGACTTTATGCCACAGACATTGGGAGTAAGCATTTTAAAAAGTCCTAGTAATTCTAATGAGTATATTATAAAAGATAAGGATAAAATAAATATTGGTAGATTTATAATTACGGATTTAGATGAAGAGAATAGAAAATGTGATATTAAGTTTAAATTTTATAGAGTTAATGATCAAGATTTGCTAACTGAAACTTTAAAGTTAGTATTAAAAGCTGTATTTAATGAAATACGAGTAAATAAAATTAATATCTTTATTTCTGAACTTATTCCTGTAAGTCCTTTCTTAGATTTAGGGTTCGTTCTAGAAGGGATATTTAATGAAAATATATATTCACAAGGAAATTATTTTAGTGAATTATCTATGGGGATAAATAGAAGTGATTATAATTATGGAAACAGAATAAGTTTAGTGAATATAGAAGGTAAAGATTTTAATATTAAGTTATTAACTCCAGAGCATGCACAAAATCTGTTGGATTATTATATAAGAAATAAAAAACATCTAGAACCATTTGAGCCTGTAAGGGATAACAGTTTTTATACTTATGAAGTACAAAAAAATATATTGAGTGATAGTTATAGACAATTTTTAAATGGAACAGCAGTAGACTTAGGTATATTTAAAGATGATTATCTAATAGGAAAGCTTAAATTGTCTAATATAGTATATGGAATTTTTAAAAGTGGAATACTTGGATATTCTATTGATAAGGATGAACAAGGCAAAGGATATATGAAGGAAGCTGTTAACTTAGTTGTTAATTATGCATTTCAGGATTTAGATATTCATAGAGTAGAGGCTTCAGCCTTAGTTGATAATGAACCTTCAAAGCACGTATTAATTGGTTGTGGCTTTAAAGAGTTAGGAATAAATAAAAAGTATTTGTATATAAATGGTGGATGGAAAGATCATATTACCTATTATAAAGTAAGGGGTGATTAAAGGTTGATTTTAAATAATGATGAAATAGTAACTAAGATATTTAACAATAACATAATATTAGTAAATTCAGAGGATAAAGAAAAAATCTTATTTGCTAAGGGAATAGGATTTGGTAAGAAACCTGGATATGTTATACCAAAAGGAATAAAAGTAGATAAAATATTTACTATTGCAGATAGTGATAATATTGAAAATCTTAATACTATGATAGAAAAAGTAGATAATGACTTCTTTGTTGTATGTGAAGAGGCTATATATGAAATATCGGAAAAAATAAATCAAGAACTAAATGAAAGTATTCATATAGGATTAATTGATCACCTTTATTTTGCAATAAAAAGATTAAAAAATAATGAAGAGATTGAAAATCCATTTTTAGTTGAGATAGAAACACTATATTCTAAGGAATATATGTTAGCAGATATGGTTGCTAAAAAGGTGGGAGCATATTGTAATGTAGATATACCTGATGGTGAAATTGCATTTATAGCACTTCATATACATTCAGCAATAAATAATGGAAAGATATCAAATACATTAAAAAATAGTTATTTAGGAAGTACCATAGTAGAACATGTTGAAGATAGGTTAAATATAGAAATAGATAGGAAATCACTAGATTATGCTAGATTCTTAACCCATATTAAATTTGCTATTCAAAGAATTATGGAAAATATAAATATAAACAATGAGCTTACAAAAATTATTAAGTCAAGTTATAAAGAGTCATTTTCTATAGCAGAAGAAGTGGCTGAAATTATAGAGGATGAATTGGGTATAAAAGTAATGGAAGATGAAGTGACATTTTTAACAATTCATATAGAAAGATTTAGAATGTCAATTAGATAATAATTATAAAAAAAACTTCACATGAGTTTTTTGTTATGATATTATTAATTTATAAATTAAATAAAGTAAGGTGTAACTGGTAATGCAGGCAAGACTTGATAGAAGTATTTTAGTTTACTTATTAGGAATAATTATAAGTAGATTTAGAAATGCTATAATTGAGTCTTTTTTTATTGCCTAAATTGCCTTTAGCTGGCCAGCTTAAATAAATTTACCTTACCACTAGAACTTATTATTAGTATTTTAGGAGGAATTAGAAATGCTTAAATATTTACAAAGAATAGGTAAAGCTATAATGCTTCCAATAGCAGCATTACCTATTGCAGGTATACTACTAGGAGTTGGTGGTGCATTATTAGGTATCTCAGGATTAAGTAATCCACCAGCAGTATATGAACCATTAATTTCATTTGTTAATATACCAGCAGTAACTGCAATATTAACAGTTATGAAGAATATAGGTGATATCGTATTTGGTAACTTACCAATTTTATTTGCTGTGGGAGTAGCAGTAGGTTTAGCTAAGAAAGATAAAGGAACTGCTGCGTTAGCTTCTGTATTTGGATTCATAGTAATGAATCAAGTTATATCAACATTACTTGCTTTAGGTACTACTCAATTAGGAGTTCTTACTCCAGATAATGTAGGAGAGTACGGAACTTATGTTACAACTAACCTAGGAATATTTACATTAAACATGTCAGTATTCGGAGGTATTATTACGGGTATTATTACTGCGTTATTACATGATAAGTTCCATGAAATTCAATTACCACAAGTTATAGGTTTCTTCTCTGGTTCAAGATTTGTACCAATAATAACTTCTGTTGTTATGGCTTTAGTAGGTGCAGTACTTGCTTTTGCATGGCCTGTTGTTCAAGATGGTATAGCAGTAATTGCAAATGTAGTTAGAGATGCAGGTTCAATAGGAACATTACTATATGGAATAATAGAAAGAGCGTTAATTCCATTTGGATTACATCACGTATTCTATACACCATTCTGGTTTGGTTCATTTGTTGAAGGTCATATTTTAGTAGATGGAGCATGGCAAACAGTTGCAGGAGCAAATACAGCATACTTTGCTCAATTATCAAGCATGACAGATTTAGTTGGTGCATCTGCAGATACTATGGCTAATGTTGTTAGTGGTACTACAAGATTCATGGCAGGTAAATTCCCATTCATGATGTTTGGTTTACCAGCAGCAGCATTTGCAATGTATAGATGTGCAGCACCAAGTAAGAAGAAAACTGTTGGATCATTATTATTAGCAGCAGCAGTTACTTCATTGTTAACAGGTATTACTGAACCTTTAGAGTTTACATTCTTATTCGTAGCACCAGTTTTATATGGAGTTCACTGTTTACTTGCAGGTTTATCATTCATGCTGATGGATGTATTTAATGTATTTATAGGTATGACTTTCTCGGGTGGTTTAATAGACTTTAGTTTATTTGGATTACTTCCAGCAGGTGCAGGAGTTCCAACTAAGTGGTTTATGGTTATAGTTGTTGGATTAGTATATGCAGTAGTTTACTATTTCTTATTCTCATTTATGATAAAGAAGTTTAATTTAAAAACTCCTGGTAGAGATGAAAATGAAGAAGAAACTAAGTTATTTACAAAAGCTGACTACCAAGCATCAAAAGGAGCTAAGGGTGAAATAGAAGAAAATGCACCATTAGTATTAGAAGCATTTGGTGGAGAAGAAAATATAGTAAGTGTTGATGCATGTATTACAAGACTTAGAATAGAAGTTAAAGATAAGTCAAAAGTAGATAAAGACAGAATAAAAGCTTTAGGTGCAACAGGTGTTGTAGAAGTAGGTAATGGAATTCAAGCAATATTTGGAGTTAAAGCTGATAGATATAAGAACGAAATAAATAAGATATTAGGAATAAGCTAATATATAAATAATAAAAGCGAAGGATGATTCCTTCGCTTTTATTATTTAACTGTATATTCTATAACTGTTGTTTCTCCAGCAACAGTATCTATATTTTCAACTGGTGTTATTGTTCCTAATATATCAGGATTTGTTATTAATATTGGAGTAATTAATGATAATCCTTTACTCTTTATTAATTCTCTATCAATCTTGATTATTGGAGTTCCAGCTTTAACCTTTGTTCCTTGTTCAACTAATTGTTCGAAACCTTCACCTTCTAGCCCTACAGTTTCTATTCCTATATGTACTAAAAGCTCAACCCCATTTTCTAATGTTAATGCAAAAGCATGTTTTGTTTTGAATACTAAAGTTAATTCTCCATCAGCAGGAGCAACTATAGTATCACCAGTAGTATCAATAGCAATACCGTCTCCAGCCATTTTTTGTGCGAATACTGGATCTGGAACCTCAGATAGTGGAATTGATTTACCAGCTACAGCTGATACTAATCTAAAATTGTTTTCTACAGATTGTTCATTTTTTTTCTTTTTTAAAAATCCAAACATAATTACCTCCTGAATATAACAGGAAGACTCACATCCTTTCTTAACTAGATATTTCTATAACTCGTCTTAGTTTTAGAGTATATCGACTAATATATACATATAAAAAAGGCATAAGTTTTACATGAAAACTTATGCCTGATCTAACAGTAACACGTTTAATCTCATTATATATTTGGTAAAAGTAAGTGTCAATAATTTTGTGTTAAATTAATTTCAATTTCATATTGACGTGTAAAGGTTTTTATAATAAAATAAAGTTAGAAATAAATAACGGATTACAATTTGGCGTGTTACCAATATGGGCATTAGCCGGAAAGAATGGAAGTAAAGTTCTATTTCTTTTCGGCTTTTTTTGTTGCCTCAAAACAGAAATTATACTTTTATTATTTAGCCAAGTTAATCTGAAATGTTTATTAAAAAGGAGGATTTTATATGTCAAAAGGAAACAACAAAGTCCTAGGAATGTTTCAAAAGCTAGGAAAAGCAATGATGACACCAGTAGCAGTAATGCCAGCAGCGGCAATACTAAATAGACTTGGTGCAGCGGATGTTCTTGACCTTCCGTGGATGGCAGGTGCAGGTGCAGCAATTTTTGATAATTTAGCAATTATTTTTGCAGTTGGTATAGCGATAGGTTTAGCAAAACAAAACAATGGTACTGCAGGTCTTGCAGCAGTTGTTGGGTATTTCACAATTACTAATGTAGCGACTTCCTTTGATAGCAGTATTAATATGGGAGTTCTAGCAGGTATTATAGTAGGTATATTAACTGGATACTTATATAATAAGTTTAATGATATTCAGCTTCCAGAATTCCTGGGATTCTTTGGTGGTAAGAGATTTGTTCCTATTATAACTTCAGTTTCTTGTTTAATACTAGGTGTTGGTGCTGGATTTGTATGGCCATCGATTCAAGGTGCCTTAGATACATTTGGTAACGAAATGGCAGCAGCAGGAGCAATAGGTGCTTTTGTATTTGGTTTATTAAACAGATTATTACTTCCATTTGGTTTACACCATGTATTTAACTCAATATTCTGGTTCCAATTTGGTTCATATCCAAAGGCAGATGGTACTATAGCACAAGGGGATATAGCTAGATTCTTTGCTGGAGACCCTACTGCAGGTACTTACATGAGTGGTTTCTTCTTTATAATGATGTTTGCATTACCAGCAGCATGTTTCGCTATGATATTAGCAGCTAAGAAATCTAAGAGAAAAGCTGTAACTGGTATGTTCTTAAGTATTGCTTTAACAGCATTCTTAACAGGTATAACAGAACCAATCGAGTTTACATTCATGTTTTTAGCTCCAGTATTATATGTATTCCATGCATTAATGACTGGTATAGCATTAGCAGTTGCAAGTATTTTAGGTATTAAATTAGGATTTGGATTCTCGGCAGGTTTAACAGATTACTTACTTGGATTTGGTATATCAACAAAACCAATTTTAGCTATAGGGGTAGGTTTAATATTTGCAGCAATTTACTTTGTAGTGTTCTATTTAGTAATTAAGAAGTTTAACTTAAAGACTCCAGGTAGAGAAGATGATGAAGATGTTGTTGGTGATAATGGAGAAGAAGAAAAGTCATCAGGAATAGCTAAAAAGGCTGAAGGAATATTAGAAGCAATAGGTGGTTCATCTAATATAGAAAGTATAGATGCGTGTATAACTAGAATAAGATTAACTGTTGTAAATGGTGGATTAATTGATGAAAAGAAACTTAAGAGTTTAGGTGCTAGTGGAATTATGAAGTTAGATGAAACTAACTATCAAATAGTAGTAGGTACATTAGCAGATCCACTAGTAACGAATATAAAACAATTAATGTAGTGTTAGAAGTTATTTCATATAAAAGGGACGTAGAGATGATTAATTCTACGTCTCTTTTGTTTATAATCGTATAAAAATGAAAGTTAAATTACTACACTAATCCTGGTGTATCTACATATGAATAATAAAGATAATGATAGATATATGAAGTTATATAAAGTTTAATTTAAGAAAATAAGAAATTTCATGTCGTGTAATGTCGAATATTGTGGTAAGATAAATCTCGTCGCAAGGCAGGAATCAAGTAAATGTGGACAACAAGTAAATTAAAAAAATAAAAAAAGTTGTTGACAAGATTCGAGTTGAGTGATAAGATAAAGTAGTCGCTTGAGTGCGACACACAAATTGGTCTTTGAAAATTGAACAGAATATAAAGTTAAAAACCAGCAATTCTTTTTACGAGTAAACTTGAGAAATCAA
>NZ_JAHAIF010000073.1 GCF_018372875.1 Clostridium sp.
CGGTATTTCCACCCTTCTTACAGGTGATGGATTATACTTAGTTTCTAGTAGTTTAGTTTTAATTGTATGCCAATGTTTTTTGATATGCTCTCGAAGTTCCACTTCTACTTCCACCACTTGGTCTCTATATTGAGTTTTCTGCTTTCTTTATAATTTCTTTGATTTATCCAAAGTTGTAAACCTCCTAATGTTCAGTCCTTCGTCCGCTATCGCGATTAGCGGAGTTACTATGACTTCTGATAATTCAGCTATATATCACTATATAGGTTATCAATTTCGAAATTTCATCTACTTATTGATGTATTATCAGACCTCCCCAGGTAAGAACACGTACTTTCACCTCATATATCTGCCACATTTACTTTCTCTATTTCGTATAGTTTTGGGCTTTACTTTGTCTTGCAAGTTCACCCATAGAGTTAAGCCTCAAATGTGGTTCGTGTACCTCAGACCAAGGTTTTGCCGCCGACTTCCTTCAGATTCCACCTCACGATGGACACCCTTGTCTTAAGCTAATGGTTGGCACTATCACCCCCCATATCGGACTTCCACCGACTAGCACGTGCCCATGCTGGGCACACAAAAATTAGGAGCAGCCAATGAGCTACTCCCTTTTATTTTTCTTCGGACAAGTTTTATATAATAGAGAAACATCAATGCTAAAAGCTACCTCTAAAGTAAATCACATATGAGATTTCATAGCTACTACAATCTATTTTTTAAAGATTGTCCAAAGACACCCATATGTCCCATGATTAGTGGGACAGGCTAAGCAAAGGGAAAGATGGTGACTAGCTTACGTAGTGCTTTTACCCTCTTTTCTTTTGGGTCGCCAGGTGAAAGAAAATTTTTATATAAATTGCAATAACAAATTGAACTATTCTGTATTTATGACTTAAACACTTAAAGTGCATATATTTGATCTAGTTGTGCCTCAAACAACTCTTCTGGAGTTTTATATTTTAATATCCTTCTTGGAAGAGTATTCATCCAATCTTCTATAAAGGCAATATCATGATAAGAATAGCCAGATATACGTTTTCCCTTTGGGACAAAACGACGTATCAAACCATTATGACGCTCATTAGTACCTTTCTCAAAAGAAAAATATGGATGAATAAAGTATATTTTGCTATTAACTTCAGTTTCAATTGTAGATAAATTAGAAAATTCAGAACCATTGTCACTAGTTATACACTTAAAAACTTGACTGAATTGCTCACAAAATAGGTTACTTACTATGTTAAGTGCATCTGTAACTGTAGGAGCAGTTTTCGTTATAGCTTTTATTATCATAGAATATCGAGTTTTACGTTCTACTATAGTAAGAAGCACATTATCATCCTTAGATTTTTCACCAATAACGCTATCTATCTCCCAATGACCAAATTCTATACGGTTATCTATATCTATTGGACATTGAGATATGCTAGTACCAAGCTTTTTCTTATGCTTCTTTACTCTAGCAAACTTTGTATTTCTACGCAGTTTCATTGGTAAATCTGTATTTTTTACATCCATAAATCCAATATCTATATAGTGTCTTAGTGCAAACCATTTTAAAATCACTACATTCTAAGAGCTTAAAGGTACGATAAGAATTTAAACGATGCTTAGAATAGTATTCCTTAGCTATCTTATATGGCGCTGCTCCACCTTTAAGACGAAGTTGAATAATTATATGTTCCTCATAATTTAAGTGTTTATTTTTACGTGATTCTTTGTTAATATTTGAGTGATTCATAGTGATTATCCTCCGTGTATATTTGGGTTTGGCGATTAAATCATAACACAGAATAATCAACTATTGATTTTTTATTAGTTCAATTTCATTTTACAACTAATCATTAGTTTAATTTCTTTCAACTAGTCTTTCTATTTTTTTGAATAAATACTACACTTTCATATGCCCTTAATTTACCTAAAAGTTGATCTTCATAGTTGCTTATCAAAATTGAAGCATCTTCATGAATATATGAGCTATCATATTCAAGTAAATACGAAGTAAAATTACAATATACTATTAACTCTTGTTCTTTATTAATACGCTTATATGCATAAATGTTAGGATCATCTTCCATAAACAGTTCATAATAACCATCTGTAATAATATTATATTCTTTTCTTAACTGAATTAATTTTTTATAAGTATAGAAGATAGAATTTGTATTACTTAATTCTATTTTTGCATTAATATATTTATAGTTTGGATTTATCATTATCCATGGTTGTTTTTTACTAAATCCTGCATATTCGCTATTATCCCATTGCATAGGTGTTCTTGCATTATCACGACTTGACTTTCTAAGATATCGTAACATATCCTCATGTGCTACACTTTTTTCTACTTCCACTAATTGTTTATAACTATTTAAACTATCTATATCACGATAGTCTTCCAACGATTCAAAAGGAGCATTGGTCATACCTAATTCTTCCCCTTGGTATATATATGGTGTTCCTTGCATCATATGAAGACAAATTCCTAACATCTTTGCTGATTTTTCATGATAAAAAGGGGTAGATGTATCTCCAAATCTTGAAACGCATCTTGGTTGATCATGGTTGCTCCAAAATAAGGAATTCCATGACTTATTATATAATCCAACTTGCCAATTTGTCATAATTCTTTTTAAATCTAATAGTTTAAATCGACGATCTGTCCATTTATTATCTTCTGCGCCATCGACATTCATCATTTCAAACTGAAAAATCATACTTAACTCAGATCTATCTAACGGTGCAAATCTTTTAGCATCATCTACACTTACGCTAGGAGTTTCTCCTACTGTCATTAATGATTTTCTAGATAAGACTTGTTGATTCATCTCCTGCAAATATTCATGAATATTTGGACCATTAGCACAAACTTTATGACCTTTTATATCACTATCGATATAATATTTGCTTTCATCCTTGCTAATTAGATTGATAACATCTAAGCGAAATCCATCAACACCCAAACTCACCCAATAATTCATAATATCAAAAACTTCTTGTCTTACTTTAGGATTTTGCCAATTTAAATCCGGCTGTTTCTTAGAAAACAAATGCAAATAATATTCCTGAGTATTTTCATCATATTCCCATGCTGATCCTTGGAAACAGCTTGTCCAATTGTTCGGTTCATGACCATCATTAGGCTTCCTCCAAATATAATAATCACGATATGGATTATCCTTAGAACTTTTACTTTCAATAAACCATTGATGTTCATCACTTGTATGATTAAATACAATATCTATAACAATTTTCATACCTCTTGAGTGAGCTTCATTTAATAATTTCAAAAAATCCTCAATTGTTCCAAATTCATTAATAACTTTTCTATAATCAGAAATATCATACCCATTATCATCATTAGGAGATTCATAAATAGGTGTCAACCATAAGATATCAACCCCTAAAAATTTCAAATAATCTAAACATGAAATAATTCCATTTAAATCACCTACTCCATCATTGTTACTATCCTTAAAGCTCCTTGTATAAATCTGATATACAACACCTTTTTCCCACCATTGATTCATATTACAAAACCCCTTTCAATATAAATAAAAAGCAGATAACTGCTCTTTATTTATAAAACTGTGGTAAATATTTTTTATGCGCTTCTAACATTTCATCTAAAATCTTCTTAGCAGTAATTTCACTTTGAACTAACGGATTAATACTCATTGCTACTAATGCATCATTATAATCACCTGTCACAGCTGCATTTGTTGTTAAGATTTCAAATGCTTTTAATTGTTGTATTAAACCTACAACCTGAATAGGTAAAGAACCAACACGAATAGGTTTTGGACCATCTTTTGTAATTACACAACTTACTTCTACAGCAACATCATCAGGTAAGTTAGAGATAGCACCATTATTTAAAGTATCAACTACTTGGATATCACCTTTATCGTTATATAAAGAAGAAATTAAGTTACATGCTGCATCACTATAATATGCTCCACCACGTTTTTCTAATTCTTTCGGTTTAATATCGAGACTTTCATCTTTATAAATTTCAAATAATTTCTTCTCAACTTCTTTAACAACCTTAGCACGGCATCTATTATTTTCCGCATCTTCAAGACAATGTTCTAGCATTTGTTGTTTTTGTATATAATAACGTAAGTACCCAATTCCTAAATATCCATACCCCTTCAAGAATTCATTTCCCCATGGTATATCCACAATATTCTTTAATGATTCCTTTGTTCCTTTATTAATCATTTTATCTATTAGAAGTTTATTTACATTCTCACCATTCAGCTGAATATCTAAAGCATAAATCATATGATTAATTCCACCAATAATAACGTTAAGCTTGTCTTCTGCTTCTACATCCAAAATCTTTTCTATATCTTTAATCATATTAACCGGTCCATTACATAAACCAATAAACTTTTTCCATCCTGTATGCCTAAATACAGCTTCTGCATTAATCCCAGACGGATTAGTAAAAGAAATGATCCAAGAATCAGGGCATAACTCTTCACAATCTCTAATAATATCAAAAATAACCGGAATAGTTCTTAATGCTTTAAACATTCCACCTGGTCCATTTGTCTCTTGCCCAATAACACCGTATTTTAATGGTATTAATTCGTCTTTTTCACGTGCATCTAATTGTCCTACCCTAAACTGAGTAGTAACAAAATCAGCATTTTTCAATGCAGCACGACGATCTAATGTAAGGTGTATCTCCATATCGATACCTGCTTTTTTTACCATTCGCCTTGCTAGATTTCCTACAATATCTAACTTCTCTTTTCCTTCTTCAATATCAACAAGCCATAATTCTTTTACTGGTAATTCATTGTGTCTCTTAATTAACCCTTCAACAAGTTCTGGAGTATAGCTACTTCCTCCACCTATCGTTACAACCTTAATTCCTCTCATAATCTTCTCCTTTCAAATATTTTGCTGCTGCTTCATCTAAAACAACAATAACTTTTTCATGTCTTCTTATAATAGTACTAGGAAATTCTTCTGTTATTTCACCTTTTAACATATATTCAACAAGTTTAGCTTTCTTTTCACCTTTTGCTATCATTATTAATTGTTTTGCTTTCATAATTGTATTAATACCTTGTGTTACTCCTTGAGTTGGAACATCTTCAATACAATCAAAACCATAATCTAATGAACTTAAAATAGATTGCTGATGTAAATTAACAACATGACAGCCTCCGTCAAAAGGACTTCCTGGTTCATTATATGCAATATGACCATCCATCCCAATCCCTAAAAGTTGAATATCTATAGGATTCTGATCAATTTCTCTTTCATATCTATTACATTCTTCTTCCATATCTTCTGCTTTTCCATTTAATGCATGGATATTCTCTTGTTTAATATTAATTTTATTAAAAAGATAATCCCTCATAAATTTAGCAAAACTTCTTGGATGATCGTTTTCTACACCAACATATTCATCTAAATTAAATGCAACTACTTCTGAAAAGTCAATATTTCCTTTATTATATTCACTAATTAGATAATCATAGGTACCTAATGGTGTAGAACCAGTAGCAAATCCTAATACTGCATCTTTCTTATTTTGAATAAATTTACTAACATGCTGACCTACAAACTCATCAACTTCTCTTTCAGTGTTAAAAACATAGACCTTCATACTCATAAAATATCTCCTTTAGTTTATTAATTAATTTATTCTTTTTTCTGCACTCCTTAATAAATCTTTATCCAAAGTCTTAACAAACGGGAAGTAAATAGCTGTAGCTACTAAAAAATTAATAACTTGTAATACTACATACTTCCATCCACCAGCAAGCCACCCTGATATAAATATAGGTGTTGTCCACGGTATTTCAATTCCTTGTAATAAAGGAACTATTCCTAATTTCATAGCAAAATAAGTAATTATACACAAAACTATTGGAACTAATACAAAAGGAATCATCATAATTGGATTCAAAACAATAGGAATTCCAAATATAATTGGTTCATTAATATTAAATATTGATGCAGGTGCAGAAAGCTTTGCAATTGCTTTTAGTTCTGGACTTCTTGCACCAATCCAAATAGACACAATTAGAGAAAGAGTAGCACCTGTTCCTCCTGCAATTAAGAATACATCTCTAAATTGTTGGCAAATAATGTTGATTGGATCTTTCCCAGCTTGTACTAACGCTAAATTTTCAGCTGATAATCCTCTCCAAATAGGCCCCATAATTGAACTTACAATATTATCACCATGAATACCAAAACACCAAAACAATCCAATAAGTCCTTCACTAATTATTTGTGATGGCAATGAATTTCCTAATGCAGATAATGGCTGTTGAAAACTTTTATATATAAATTCAAATACAGTACCATAAGGTGTATATTCAAATAGAACCTTAATTAAAAATACACACGTTAAAATAACTGCTGATGGAATTAAAGCTGAGAAAGAACGACTTACTGCTGGTGGAACTGATTCTGGAAGCTTAATAACCCATCCTCTTTCTTTAATCCATCTATAACCTTCAATAGTTAAAATAGTACAAATCATTGAGACAAATAATCCTGCAGCACCTAAATACTCCATAGGAATAACTCCACCAGATGATACTGATTCACCATTTTCTGTAATAAGAGTAATACTAAAATTATTTAATAATAAGAACGTAATAATTGGTAAAATTAAAGCACTTGTATCTTTAATTTTATAATAATCTAACAAGGATCTAGAAATTCCAACTATCAATAATAGAGCCATGATATTAAATGTAGGCTCAAGTAGATAACCTAATTTACTAATATTTTCTGCGCCAAAAATACTACCTAATATACTATTTAAAGTTTCAGATGGCAAATTAGATAAAAGTAAAAAAATAGACCCAATAATCAAAAATGGCATAATACTAGTAAATCCATCACGAATTGCACTCAAATAACGATTCTGTTCTAATTTTTCAGCAATCGGCATTAAAGTCCTTTCTAACATTTCTGTAAACTTATTCACAACAATCTCCTCCTTTTTAGTTAATTATATAATCTTTTCATAAAAATCACCTTGTAAACATTTTCTCTAACAATAACGAAATTATGTATAAGTGTATTAATTATTAATTCTTTATCTCATGGAACAACCTTTGTGCTTGCTCATATATACTCTTGCCATCCATTTTTCCATATGCAGTCATATCGATTAATCCACTTATTTGTTTTTTAGGGTTCATCATTCTTTCAATAACTGGTCTACGATATCGAATTTGTGGGCTTATAAGAATAACATCATAATCCTCAATAACACTTGTAATATCTTCAAAAGACGATGATTCAATATAATCTCCTTCATTAGCATAAAAATACATATTTTGAACCAATAAACTTGTAGACATTCCTTGCCCACATACTAATAATACTTTCATATATTTCTGACTTTCAAAATTTTGAATTCCTAAATAATTTTTTATTTGTTGGACTTGTTCATATAAATTAATAATCTCTTCTCCTAACCCTATTTGTATTTGAGCAGAATTTAGTTGATCTTGTGCATGAACACTCAGCATATTTATATTGATATTATCAGCCTTACTACTTTTATTTAATATTTTTTTTTGTATTTTATATGCATCAGTTAATTCTTTATGAGCTTCATTAATTTTATAATCAGCTTCTTTGAATTCTCCTTGCCTTGCTAATTCAATAGCTTCCATAATACTTGATTTAGAGCTGCCTGCATGTAGTATTAATTCAAAATTCATTTCATTCATACAATAATCTCCTCCTATCATATTTTGTATAGTTAGTCTTAATTGTATTTCTATCAATAAACTTTTATAAACTTATTGAAAGACTTCTTAAAATTTAAAAACAGTATATGGTTACTCGTAAACTTTACTATTTATATTTATAGATGGTAGTATACATAAATTATGTTTTATTTTTATAAATGTCACTTTTAAACATTCTCTTCTTTAACCTCCTTTTGTAAAAAGCTTTTATCATTATGGTTAAAAGATGACATATTATTAGTTATCTTAATCTATAAGTTTTTCTAAGCTTCTTATAAAAGTTAAATAATCACATTTATCAATAACATCTTGTACACTCTTTCCATCCATCATAAATTTTGATATACATTCAAATAAAACACTTAAGTCATTCTTACTACCCTTTTGGGCACATATTAAAAATACCAATTGTGCCTTTTGCTCTGACCAAGGAATCGGGTTCCTTAAAAGCGCAGTAATAACAATAGTTTTCTGAGAAATTAAACTCTCGGGATGCGGTAATGCTATCAACTGTCCGTAACAAGTTCCTCCAAGCTCTTCTCTTCGCATACAAGCGTCATACAAATCCTCATCAAAATTGGTGTATAACTCTGCTTTAACACACATCTTCTTAATTATTTCTTCTCTATTTTCAGCATCAACTCCACCCATAAAATATTCATTTTTAAAATATTTTAATAGTTCTTTTGATTGACGTTTTCCTAATAATGCTTTTTTTATTCTCTGAATATCTCTTTGATCAATAAAGAAATTAATTCTTAAAGCTCTAGAAGGAATTAATGGATGATTTAAAAAAGTTGTAAAAATACAGTCATAATCATCTAAACAATAACTTGATATTTCAAATGCATTAATTATTTCTAATTCACTAATCATCTGATTAAATTCTCTTAAAAAAGTGCTTTGCAACATAAGGCAATCTCCTCTACGTGCATTACATATAATTAATACTTTTTTAGGATTAATCTTATTTTCTTTTTTAGAAAGAGATAAAGAGAAGTGAACAGCTAAATATCCTACTTCATCCTCATTTAAAATAAAATATTTCTTTTCATTAATATAAGAAGCTGCTATAACTGCAACATCATAAGCTAAAGGATAATTAGACTTAATATCTTGAATCATTGAATTTTTTAATTGAATTTTATTTTCTAATCTTATAAATAAAGGTATAATGTGTAATGCTAATGATATCTTTAGTTCTATGTCTCCATAAAAATCAATATTTGTTTTTAATTTAATATAACTTAGCATGTCATTTACAAATTTATCAGTTTCAGAATTAATCATAACTTCTTTTTCATAACTTCTTTTTCCTAATAGATGTATAGCCAAAAATTCTATCTCACTATTTCTTACTTCAAAATTATAAGTTGAAGATAATTCACTCAAAATATTTTTTGCAATATTTTTTTCATCAGCACAGTTTTGTATATAATTTGAATTTTCTATATATATTCCACATTGCATTCTTTTAATAGATACACATATATGTAAAACAAGATTTTGAAGTACAACATCACTAATACGATATTTTGATTTCATTAAATTCTTAATTACAATATCACTAACTGTAGATATCCTTTCTTTCTTAATTTGTGATTTTTCTTTATATAGTTCAAGTTGTTCTTTAGCTATACACTCTCTTTTATCCTTTTCTGTTCCTATAACTTTCATTCCATAATTAGGCCTATATTCAATTTTTAGCTCATACTTTTCTAATATTTTTTTTACAATTTTAATATCACTAGAAACACTCGAACGACATATATACATTTTATCAGCAAGGTAGTCAGATTTAACATATTTATCTGTTATTAATAATTCAGTTAAAATATATGTAATTCTGAATGATTGATTATTGAAATCCTCATTTTTTTCTACATTTAGCATATTTATTTTAAAGTTTTCATATTTTCTAATATCATGAATAATAAGTTTATATCCTTTACTGGTTACTGACTTCATTTCAATATCATACTCACTGATAATGTTCTTTAGTTCTTTAATCTCTTTTTGAATCGTTTTTGTACTACAGTTTAATTTATCTGAAATATATGTTCCCTTAACAAAGAAATCTTTATTTTCATCCATAATAAGAAATATTTGTTTTTGCCTTGCTTTTAACATAAGAACTCCCCCCTTTATCACTATAACGTTTACTTGTAAAAATGTCTTTTTAAATTTTACCTTAATATTAACGAATTTTTGAATAAGGTAATTTCAACTTAATTTCTTATAATGAAATTATAGGAATATAATAAAGGGGAGTCAACTATGATAAAAAGACAACATCTACTACAATTAAAAAAAAGCAACTCGCCATTCTTTAAAAGGCTTATCGCTTATTTTATAGATTGGTACTTGGTAAGTTTTTTAACTATTATACCCATAAATTTTATATACGGTCTAACTTATAATCAGATAAATTTTGAAAGTACTATTACAACACTACCAATATTGCAAGCTTTCATAGCTTTTCTAATTGGTCTATTATTCTCCATTATTTATCTTATTTATTTTCCTTATAAAAATAACGGACAAACACTTGGTAAAAAAATTTTAAAATTAAAAATTATTAAGAGTGATAATAATAAGCTTGACCTAAAAACATTATTTATAAGAAATGGAGTTGGATTAATTCTTATAGAGGGTACTTTCTATACTTGCTCAATCTACTTTTGGGAATTAATTAATTTAATAAGCTCATCTTCTATTTCTTCTGCTGTTCTTTCTATATTGGGAATTATTTCTTTTTCTTCATTAGCGGTTAGTTTAATTACTAATGACCATAAAATGATACATGATTTTATTGCAAAAACTAATGTTATTTCAACACAAAGTAAAATCAAATAAGTATAAAATTTATTCATAAAAATAATTAATAAATTTTAGTCAATATAAGTAATTTATTTGTAGTGTATTACTTAATATTGAACTATTAGATATTCGCCAGTATCCATTACAAGTATTGGCGAATTTTATTGCTTTAAAATAATTTACTCCTAATTTTCTAAGGCTTTTATATATTATTTTCCTAATGTTAGTTAACGTATTTTAAAACTTAAAACTCCCAACAACCTTTGTTGTTTCTTCAATGTATTCATCAGTTATCCAATCAATTTTCTTCCATGATAAATCCCTCCAAAATTTATTTTCAAATAAAATATATGCATTTTTAGAATTTATCTCATCAAAATCCCTTCAAACTCGCATTTTTACTATAACTTCTTAAGTTCTTTTCTTCTTAAGTTCTTAAGAACTTAAGAACTTATCTTTTTGCATATAAAATTTATAGAAAAACAATTTG
>NZ_JAHAIF010000111.1 GCF_018372875.1 Clostridium sp.
CTCTCAATAAAAAGTTTAATCTTGATACTTGATTTCTCAAGTTTACTCGTAAAAAGAATTGCTGGTTTTTAACTTTATATTCTGTTCAATTTTCAAAGATCTCTTCGCCATTCAGCGACTTTTTTATCTTATCACTCTTCGTTTTCGCTGTCAACAACTTTTTTCAAGTTTTTTTGACTGCTTTCCCGAAGGACAAGGACTATTCTATCACAGCTTTTTCTCTTTACATAAGTATTAAATCTAATTATATTTAATTATTTATTATTTTCTTTAGAATTCTCTTTTTTATATTTATTTTCTATTAATGATACACTTGGTATAGTTTATATTTAATTTCTTTGTAATACACCAAATAGTATTTAAATTTTACAACATCATATATTTACATTTTTATCTTGGGTTATTATAAACTTATTATCTACAATATTGCTTACACATATATAACAATATTAATTTCTTATATACTATAAAAAGGTACAATTGCATCTTCTAGCAAAAACTCACACAAAAGTTTCTCTTTATATTCTCTTAGGATTTTTCGCCATCTGCATAAGTGATATTCCAAATTTAAATTTGCTAAATAGAACTTACTCATTAGAGCTTCCGAAGCTTGCCTGAGGAAAATCTTGCAGGGGCATATATTTTATTTTTTATTCTTTAGGAAGAAATGAACTAAACAATTTAATAATAGATATAATTTCCTAAAGAATAAAAAAAGAGCTACCCACTAATTATTTAGTGCAATAGCCCTTTGGTACTCCTACCCCGATTTGAACGGGGGGCATCAGGATTCGAAGTCCTGCACTCTATCCACCTGAGTTATAGGAGCATATTTTATCTTTATTATATTATTTACCTTATAATTATATATTACCAATAGAATTTAACAATAGTAAAGAACTATATTTTAGAACAAAACAAAAAAAGCAACTTATCTAAGTTGCTTTTCTTTGGAGCGGGTAGTGGGAATCGAACCCACCTTTCCAGCTTGGAAGGCTGGAGTATTACCGATATACGATACCCGCACATGGTGCAGATGAAGGGAGTCGAACCCCCACGCCAAAGGCGCTAGATCCTAAGTCTAGTGCGTCTGCCAATTCCGCCACATCTGCATTTTTGG
>NZ_JAHAIF010000074.1 GCF_018372875.1 Clostridium sp.
GCCAGCTCCATTATTTGGCTCCTTGGTCAAGCGGTTAAGACACCACCCTTTCACGGTGGTAACAGGGGTTCGATTCCCCTAGGAGTCACCATTTTTATTTGGGCGCATAGCTCAGCTGGGAGAGCACCTGCCTTACAAGCAGGGGGTCACAGGTTCGATCCCTGTTGTGCCCACCAGATAATTTGGCTCAGTAGCTCAGTTGGTTAGAGTGCTGGCCTGTCACGCCAGAGGTCGAGGGTTCGAGCCCCTTCTGAGTCGCCAAATTAAAACATCAACATTAGTTGATGTTTTTTTGCTTTTATAGAGAAAAGGGTTATAAAAAAATCGCCAAGGCGACTGTGGAGCCGTCGATTTTTTTCGCCCATCTGCATAAATGAACTAATATATAGCTAAATTGTTGAAGTTATCCACAATTTAATAATAGATATAATTTCTTAAAGAATAAAAAAGGTAATGTAGAAAATCTACATTACCTTTTATTTTTTAAATTTAATTTTATTCTAATATCATCTGAATAAAATTTGAAAAGTTTAAAGTCACCTAATAACCTAGAGTAAATTCTTTCACTATATATATTTGTTATATTAGGGAGTGAAAGGTTAGTTGAAATAAGCATCTTTTTATTTCTTAATAGTTTTCTGTTAATAAGATTAAAAAGTTCTGTTATTGAAAAATCACTTTTAGATTCAGCACCAAGATCATCAATAATAAGTAAATCACATTCAATTAATAGTTCCTCTAATTTAGCATTATTATTAAACTTTATATCTCTTAAGTCTCTTATAAGTTCTTCTGAAGTTTTGTATACCACTAAAAAACCTAGATCTAATAGTTCCTTAGCTATACAATAAGACAAATAAGATTTTCCACTTCCAGGGTTACCATAGAAAAGTAGATTAGTATTTGAAGTATTGAAGTTTGGCAAATACTCAGAAGTAATATAAGATACAATATTATCCATGTTTTTTCTAGGAGAAAATTTATCATCGCTTACCTTATGCATTGAAAATAAATTAAGATCAAAATTATCAAAGTTCTTTTCTCTTAGAGTATCCTCAAGTAAAGAATTTTGATAATATAATTTTATTAGTTTTGGTTTATAGCATGAACACTTATTAATACCTATAAAACCTGTGTCTTGACATTTATTACACCTATATTTTAAGGTTAAATACTCAGGGTCATATCCTTTAGATACTAACATTTCACATTTTTTTACTCTTAAATCTGTAATTTCATTTCTAAACTTTTTTATAGTTTCATCTGCATCCTTAGACTTAAGTATAGCCATAGATAATTGAAGCGAACGTTTTTGAATTAAGTTATCTATATCCATTATTTCTGGATACAAATTACGAATTTCGTTTCTTCTAAGTTCTAAGTTTTTAGATTCTTCATCACGTATCTTTTCATAAACGTCCATAATTTTTGCTTGATATCCGTTAATCATCAACATCCCATCCTAACAATTTCTTTTCTAAAGAGTCATAGTCATATGACCGTGGTTCAAAGTTATTAAATCCTGAGGCTTTTAAGTTCTTTGGATAATTAGGAGATGAGTTTTTATAATTATTTTTATGTTGTTTATCTTTTAGCGCAACATCATCTAGGGTTTTTATATTGTCATTAAACCATTTGCTAAGTATACCATCAATGTATTTAAAGTCAGCTCTATTAAGTCTTTGAAAACAAATGTCACAAGCTTTCTTTATTAATTGAATGTCAAACTTATATATATTAATCCACTTATTCAAAAGTTCTTCTTGAGGCTTCATAATTTCTGAATTGTTAATTCCTAGATAATTTAGTATTTGTCTTATTTTAATCCATTTATCTTCTGTTTGCTTTATATAACTTTGGGCTTTTTCAATAGTTTTTATACCCATATCATTCCAAGCTAGAGCAACTTTTTCTATATACCTGTAATCAACTTTACCTTTTGATGCACAATATTCAATAAGTATCAGGATAAGCTCTGATGTAAAAGAAAAATCTTTTTGCCATCCTAAATATATTTCCATCTCTTTTGTTGAAAGAGGTCTACAAAGTATTCTTTCTATATCTCTTAACATATCGTTAGTTTCTGTGTTATTTAGTGCATCTAATAAATTAACATCTGGTGAAGTACTACTTAAATCATTATCTAGTGGTACAAATTCTATACTGAAGTTATTCATTTTATCTACAGGAACAAATTTTATTACGCCTTGGTCATTCCAATAATTTAATGCATTCATTACATCAGATTCTAACAGATTTAAGGAAGATGCTAGTATTGAACTATTTACTCCAGGCTCATTAGAAAAGTTATATTTTAATAGAAGTAAATAAACCTTAATAAATTCTCCTCTAGCAAATGGCATATATTTTTCAATAAAAACATTGCTAATAGGTGTAAATGTACATGTGTTATTTTTCAATATAAAAGTACTCATTCTAACATTCCTCCTTTCAAAATTAGTATTTTATAAACATCATATTTAATAATTATAACAAAGGAAAAGATGGATAACAACTTATCTAAATAGATATATAATGTATAAATTAATAGATTATGGGAAAATTAATTGATGTGTTTTTGGAATTGAAGGGATGATGTATGGATATAAGATTACAAATTAAATTTATATTATGTTGTTTAATAAGCAGTATAATATTAATCATTATTAACTTATTAGGTTTGAACAGTGATTATATATATAAATTATATATTAATAATCAAGAAGTAGAGTGTTATGGACAAATAGAAGAGTTATCAATGCAATATAATGAAATTAAGAATAATATAAATGACATTCTTATAGATAAAGAAGATAACAATGATATTACATATAAAAAAGTAAAAGTAACTGATAAAGATTTAAGAGATTCTATAATATCTTCAATAAATTCAGAAGCTGTTCTAACTAAAATTTATTTAGGAAATCAATATTATGGATTAGTTCTAAATGAACAAGAGGGTAAGGAGGTTTTAAAAACAATAGGGGAGATATTTATTGAGGAAAGTAATATAGATAGAGATAAAATTTTATCTGTGGATGTAAAAGCTAATTTAAGATATGAAAAGGGGAATGAAATAATTAGAAATGTGAAACCTATTGAAGAGATAGCTAGAAATATTATAAAAAGTGATAAATTTAATAATCTAGTATCCGTAGATATATTATGTAGAGAAGAAAGAGTTGATAGTATAGATATATCAACAAAAGTAGTAAATAGAGATGATATGTATTTAGGGGAAGGTTATGTAGAAGAGGGGGAGGAAGGGAGTAAGAGTGTTATAGCTAACGTAGTATACAGAAATGGACTAAAAATAAATGAAGAAATAATAGAGCAAGATATAATAAAAGAGAGTATAGATAAGGTTATATATAGAGGAACTAAGAGACCAATAAAAGAGGATGTAGCATTTTTAAGAATGCCAACTAGAGGTGGATATGTAACATCAAATTTTGGACCAAGGTGGGGGAATACACATAGTGGTATGGATATAGCAGGGAAAATTGGGGATCCAGTTTATTCAGCTCTTGATGGAAAAGTGAAGGAATGCAGGTATGATGGTAATTATGGAAATAAGATATTGTTACAACACGAAGATGGGATAGAAACTATATATGGACATTTAAGCAAGTTTGAAGTAAAAGGTGGAGATGAAATAAAAAAAGGTCAGTTAATAGGTAGGGTAGGAAGTACAGGAAGAAGTACAGGACCACATTTACACTTTGAGGTTAGAGTAAATGGTAGTCCTGTGGATCCTAAAAAGTATTTAGTTAATTAATCTAATAACTTATAAAGATTTATAGTTCCTTCTCCTACCTGATTTTTAGGGAGTTCTCCTAATTCGCAGGATAGCTTTAATAGTGAACATAAATCTTTGAAGGATAAGTTTGGATTCTTTTCATATAAAAGAGCACATATTCCAGAGATATAGGCTGTTGATATAGAGGTGCCAGAAAATGATTTATATGATACATCTAATTTTTTAGGATATATTTTAAATCCATCTTTTTCAGATAAATAGGATGTATCTGAATTAAGAGATACTATATCAACACATGCAGCACTTAGATTAGGTTTTGAAAGATTTTTAAAAGGACCTGAAGATGAGTATAAGTAAGGTTTTAATGAGTTATTAGTATCAACTCCACCAACAGTTAAACAATTATCTAAGGTTGCAATTCCCATAATAGAAAAATCTTCATTCAAATTACTTCCACTAGGTACAATTGGGGCAATATTATTTTCAATTGCTTTATCAAATGTATCTTTAAAAGCATTGATTATAAAGATATTGTGGTTTTGTAATTCAAAGGGTAAACATAGAATTTTTATATTTTTTTCTTTAGATGTTTTTATTAATGACTCAATTGCATAGAGAACTGTAGATGAAAATCCTTTTCCGCATTTATCAAAAGCTTTATAGCAATATATATCAGAACGTGGCGCTATTCCCTTATACATATTATTAGATGTTATTCCACTACTTGCAATTATACCAGCGGTGCATGTGCCATGACCATTATCATCATAGGGATATTGGAAATTATTAATTAGGTCAGTAAAGTTAGATATCCTATTAGATGGAGAAAGTAAATCTGGATGAGGATATATTCCACTATCAACAATACCTATACCAATACCCTTTCCAGATAAAGAAACTTTTTCGGAAATATAAACTTTATTAGCAGTGGATACGCTCATTCCACATAAATGTAAGTATTCATCAAAACTTATATATTTAACTTCAGGATATTCTGAAATACGTTCCATAGACCTGCTATCTAATTTAGCACAAACTATATTTGAATATTCTAATATATATATAAGTTCTCCTCTATATGAGGAGATTTTTTTGGCAATTTCTTTTGTGAAGTTTTTACATTTGATTAGAACTCTATATTTTTTATAAACTTTATTTTCCATGTAATACTTTAGGTTAGAGTCTATCTTACTTCTAAATGAAAACATAAAATACTCCTATAAATTCTTTCACTTATATAGTATAAAGATTAGGGCGATTTTGTTAATATAACTAAAAAAAGCAGTTATTATAAAAACTGCTTAAAACTTATATGTTTGACCTATATTTAGAATTTTAACTCTTTCATCTTTGAAATTAACAAGTGTATCATGTGTTTCATTGAAATCTTCTAGTGATATCTTAAAGGTCTTATAATGAACAGGGATCATTGCATTACATTTCATCATACTAAACATTTTATAGCTTTCCTCTGGAGTACAATGCATATATGAAAATCTATCTGGTTTATAACAACCTACTGGCATAATAGCAACATCACATTCTAAGTTGTTGAAATCATTAGTAAAAGCTGTATCTCCAGCGAAAAACACTTTCTTTTTATTTTTTTCTATAAGATAGGAATTACTTTCATCATCTATTCCTATATAAAATCTACGACCATCGTGATTAGCTTTTATAGCTGTAATTTTTATATTTTCATCTTCATATATTTCTGTATCACGAAGCATTATAACATTTTTAAATCCCAATAATTTCATTAATCGTCTATACCCTTTTGGAACTATAATAGTAATATTTTTATCTAACTTTCTTAAGGAAGAGAAATTAGTGTGATCCATATGTCCGTGAGATAGTAGAATATAATCTATTTTTTGATTATCAAGACTACTAGGACGGTTAGCAACTCGTTTAAAGAATCCTAAAGTATTATTTAAAACTGGATCAGTAAGTATTATAGTATCTGATAAATTAATTAATGTAGTAGCATGACCATACCAATGTACTGAATCAGTTTTTAATTCTTCATTAGAAATATCATTTCTTTGATTAAAGTATTCTTTTATATTGGTTACTGTTAGTATGGATAAAAATTTAATATTACTAAGTATATTCATTATAGAACTCCTTTGTTTAATGTTTCCATTTAAATACTATAATACCTATAACCATAATTGCAATACCTATAAATTCTTTTAATGTAAAATTAAGTTTTTCGCTTCCGAATAGTCCAAATGCTTCAATTAATGCAGCTGCTAATAATTGAGCAACAAGTATTATACCAATTCCACATGTAGGGCCTAAACCACTAATGCTTTTCATAACCGTATAGGTTATTACAACACCAAGAACACCCCCTAATAAATATAATTTATTGGCCTCTTTAATTTGATTGTAGCTTCCTTTACCCATAAAAAAGGTAATAATTAAAGTTAGTATAAGGGCACTTCCTTGAACAAAAACGTTTGTTTCCCAAACTCCAATTTTTTCTCCTAATCGTGTATTAAATACACCTTGAACACTCATAGCAATACCGGAAATTATTGCTGTAATTATAGCTATCATTTTAATCACCTCAAAAATAGTATTCCCAGAGAGTTTTATAATATAATAAAAGCTCCCTAAAAATTAGAGAGCTTAAAATGTGATAAAGTTATAAGTTAAAACCATCTATAATATCTTGTTCAGAAAAACCTAGACTTATTGCAAGACTTAAAAAGTCTTCTAATAAGGTAATATAGTGATCTTCAGAAGAAGATATTAGAAGGTCATTTATGTCTATATATAAATTTAAAAATTGATCGCTTAAACAATATTCACTAGGTTGTATAGTAATACATTCAATATTGTCATATCCTTTGTCAATTCCTAAAGATAAGACTTGCCTGAAGCAAGAGATATATTTACTGAATACATTACTTTTCTCTATAGTAAAGTTATCATCAATCCAATACTTATAGCATTTTGTCTCATTAGCTAATTCACTCATCTTTATTTGAAGTTCAAGATGCTTTCTTGCAAGAAGTTTATAGCCACTTATGTTAGAATCTATTTGAACTTTGTTATTAGCTTCTTTTTGTATTTTAAACAAATCTTCAATTTGCATATTTATATCCCCCTTAATTTTCAAGGCAATCGTCTTTATATATTTTACAGAATCTTTAGAATAAAGAAAAGGTCAGAAAACGACTACAAAACAAATATTTTTCAAATATTAAAAAAAATAATAAAAACTCCTATTTATTCTTTGAAAAAATAGGAGTTTTTATTACTTTAAAAATTTCTAAGAGGATAACTTTTTATTAATGTTTCTCTTCTACTATTAGAAATTTTCCATATTTCAAATCTATCAACTTTTAGTGTAGGATAGATTTTATTATTTTTATTTGAATCATATAGTACTTCACTATTATTTTTTTTATCCTTATTAAAATAATTTACATTGGCTAAAGAAATAGCAAGTTCATCTTCATCATTATTTAATATATTAAATCCATATAATTTTAAAGTATCGTTAATAACTCTTGAAATCTTTTTTATGTATCCAATATGTTCAATCTTGAGATTTACTGTTTTAGTAGTCTCACTTACACAAACACTATCGCACAATTCAACTTTAAACTTTTTATAAGGTTTTAAAATCTTTTCTAAGATAGGACTAAGCTTATCTATAGTTGGATTTTCTAAAGCTCCCAAAACGATGTATGGTTGAGGAGAATTTCTATTAGCCCTATATTTTTTTGAAAGATTCTTTTGGATAGGTGATATTAACTTATAAGATTCATCATCGAATAGTGCCACAATATAATATTTCATAGCAAACCTCACATTCAGGAAAATTTTATATACAAACTTTGTTATAAATTATAACATATTACCAAATATAAAAAAACATAAAAGCGTTGATTTTATTTAATTTACTAAAAATACTAAAAATTTAACAAATTAGATGAGTATAGTTACCAAAAAGGTGAATTTGCCATAAAAAAGATATTTAAATAAATATACTTTATGTTATAATGGTTAAGATAGAATTCTATACAATAGAGTTATAATGCGTATTTAATAGAATTTTGGATATAATTATGAATTTTGGGAATTTTAATATATATAATCTTTGAATAAGGGTGAATTTGATGGAAAAGTTAGTTATTAATGGAGGGAAGTCTCTTAGGGGAGCGGTTGAAATAAATGGTGCAAAAAATGCAGCAGTTGCAATATTACCAGCTACCATAATGGCAAGCACTGGAAAATGTGTAATTGATAATATACCGGATATAGAAGATGTGCATTGCTTAGAACGTATATTAAAAAGCTTAGGATGCACTGTAAATAAGTTAGATAGTAATACATTAGAAATTGATAGTACGGATGTAAATAATTTTAATGCTTGCACAGAAGATGTTAGAAGAATGAGGGCTTCTTATTATTTTATTGGATCGTTACTAGCAAGATTTAAGCAAGCTAGAGTAGAATTACCAGGGGGATGTCCTATAGGTGTTAGACCAATAGACCAACATATAAAAGGCTTAGAAGCATTAGGTGCAGAAGTTGTTATAGAACATGGAGCTGTAAATGTTAAAGCAGATAGATTAATTGGGAATAATATTTTCTTTGATGTTGTTTCAGTTGGAGCTACAATTAATGTTATGATTGCAGCTACATTAGCTGAAGGAGTAACAACATTAGAAAATGTTGCAAAAGAACCACATGTAGTGGATGTTGCAAACTTCCTAAACACTATGGGGGCAGACATAAAAGGTGCAGGAACTGATATTATTAGAATTAGAGGCGTTAAAGAGCTGAGAGGATGTTCTTATAGTGTTATTCCTGATCAGATTGAGGCAGGTACTTTTATGATTTCTGCTGCAGCAACAAGAGGGGATATTACAATAAAAAATGTGATTCCTAAGCACTTAGAATCTATAACAGCAAAACTTATGGAAATGGGAGTAGTTGTTGAAGAAGGTGACGATAGTGTTAGAGTTACAGTGGATGGAGAACTTAAGGGAGTTAATATAAAAACAACTCCATATCCAGGTTTTCCAACAGACATACAACAACCTATGTCTTCACTTTTATCAACAGTACCAGGAAGAAGTATGATTAATGAATCTATATATGAAAATAGACATAAACATACTGATGAACTAAAAAAGATGGGTGCTAACATAAAAGTTGAAGGTAGAGTAGCCTTAATTGATGGTGTAGAAAAGTTAACAGGAGCTGTAGTTGTAGCAACTGACTTAAGAGCAGGAGCGGCTATGGTAGTGGCTGGGCTTATGGCTGAAGGCGAAACAGAGATTACAAATATAGAACATATAGATAGAGGATATCCTCATATAGAGGAAAAATTTAGGTCTTTAGGAGCTGACATACATAGAGTTAGTAGTGAAGATTAAGATGGGGGAAAAGTAAATGATTTTTTGCTCATTATATAGTGGTAGCAGTGGCAATAGTATTTTTATAGGTGATAAAGAATCAAAAATATTAATTGATGCTGGTATGCCGGGAAAAAAGATTGATGAAGCAATGAAGTCTATTGGGCAAGATCCTAGTAAGTTAGATGGAATATTCATTACTCATGAGCATAGTGACCATATTAAAGGTGTAGGAATAATATCAAGAAAATACGATGTCCCTATATATGCTAATGATAAGACTTGGGCTGCTATGGAAAGTTCAATAGGTAAGGTAAAAGAGCATAACATAAAAGTTATGGATAGAAGAACAAGTGTTGATATAGGTAGCTTAAGTATAAAGTCTTTTATAATACCACACGATGCTATATCACCAGTAGGTTATACAGTAAGTAATGGGATAAAGCAAGTAAGTGTTGCTACTGATTTTGGTGTGTTTACAGAAGAAATTTATAGTAATGTAAAAGACTCAGAGGTTATTTTATTGGAAAGTAATCATGATGTTAATATGCTAAAGTTCGGTCCATATCCATATTCGTTAAAAAGAAGAATATTAAGCGAAGTTGGTCACTTATCTAATGATGATTGTGGCGAAGCTATAGTTAATATAGTGAAAAATGGATTGGGAAAAAAGGTTATATTAGGGCATTTAAGTAATACAAATAATCATCCTGATTTAGCTTATCAAACAGTTTTAAATGTAGTACAAGATAGAGGGTTAAAACAAGGTGAGGATGTAATACTTTCTATGGCAAGTAGAAAAGAGCCAAGTGGCTATATAGAATTATAAAAAAAATATATTTAGAAAAGAGGAGAATAGTATGAGTTTATACAGTAATTGGACTGATATGGTAGTAGAATATGTTAAGACTAAGGGCGAAAAGGCTTTTTGGGATGAATATAGCGCTATAGAAACAAAAATATATAGAGATTTATTAGCAGATCATAAAAATGTAAAAAAAGTTATGATTTCAAATCTTGCTAAAGAATATAATACAACAGAAGAATTTATAATGGGATTTGTTGATGGAATAAATGATAGTTTAAACAATCCATATGATCTTGAATCTGTAGATTCAAATACTGAATTAGTATTTGATATAAACTTAGAAAAGTTATATTTTAATATGTTAGATGCAAAGGCTGACTACTTATATAACTTATCACAATGGGATGGTATATTCTCAGTAGAAAAGAGACATGAAATAGAAAAAGAATATAAAGATTCTAAAATAGTTAGAAATGAGAATAAAGTAGGTAGAAATGATCCTTGTCCATGTGGTAGTGGTAAAAAGTACAAAAAATGTTGTGGAAAATAAATTAATTTTGGGGCTGTCGCACTAAATAATTAGTGCGTAGCTCTTTTTTTGTAAAAAAAATAAATCCCAAACTCTACGAGTTTAGGATTTATGATAAAATATTCTTA
>NZ_JAHAIF010000075.1 GCF_018372875.1 Clostridium sp.
AATAAATACATATAAAGTTATGAATAAAATTTAAAATTATAAAAATAAGGCTGTATCAGCCTAAGGTAAAAAACCTTAATCTGATACAGCCCCTTTTTTCTACTTTAATGTTGCAGTTAAACACATAGTCTTCATACCTAATGAAGTAAACTTTGTTTCATACTCTGTCATTATATTATTCTTAAAATCCGAATTATGTAGATCATAAGTTAAGAAGTCTATATTAAATCCACATTCCTTGAAATACTCTTGTGAATCATTGAATAAGTCTGTATCATCAGTTTTAAACCATATTTGTGATCCTGGCTTTAAAAACTTCTTATACTCATTCAAAAACTTTATATGAGTTAACCTTCTCTTATTATGTCTATCCTTTGGCCATGGATTACAGAAATTTATATATATTTTATCTATTTCATCTTTATCAAATAAATCCGCTATAAAGCTTATATTTAAAGCTACTATTCTAGCATTAGTTAATTCAGGTTCAACTTCCTTAACCTTTCTTAATGCATATACTAATACTTCATCTTTTAAATCTACAGCTATATGATTAATGTTAGGATATCTTTTGCAGTTTTCTGTTAAGAATCCTCCTCTACCACATCCAAGCTCTAAATGAATAGGATTGTTATTTCCAAACTCTTCTCTCCATTTTCCTTTTAAATCAGCTGGTTTGCTTATGAATATATTACTCTCTTCTAATTCAGGTCTAGCCCACCACTTTTTTCTTAGCCTCATATGTAAAAATCCTCCTAGGAATGTTTTTCGTTAGCGAGTTGTATTATACCATATATATTAATGAATATACAATTATACTTATTTAAACCTCTGTTGCATTATCAACATCTTTTATATTTTTAATATAAATATAACCTTCTTTATTACTATATATAATCTTATCATTCATACTAACAAACTTTCCTTTATATGAAATAGTTTCTCCAGTAGTTTTATTTAAAACCATCCCTTTTAAATTATCATTAATAAGGATTTCTCCATTTCCAGTTATATGAATATCCTCTTTGTTTTTACTTTCATCAAGGGCTAATGACTGCCATTCACCTTCCTTAGTTTCTAAAGAACCATATACTATCCTATATATTTTATCTCCTTCATATTCACCGAAATAAATATTATCATTACTATCTGTTCCTAACACATCTATTTTCCCGGAAATATTTAGACTTAACTTTTTACTTTTCCCATTTGTATAACTATAAAAGCTATTTCTTGACTCATCTTCACAGATTAGTATATCTTTATTTTGAAAAGCAGCAATCTCACCTAAATCTTTTATATTATGAGATACCTTTGTAAGTGTTTCATTAATATCAATTCTATAAATTGTTGGCCTACTACTTCCCCATGTTAATGCAATATATTTAACACCAGTTTTACTTGATACTTCTAATCCATTAATCTTCATGCTATTAGAATACTTTCCTAATTCTTTTATTTTATGTTCAGTTTTTGAACTTATATCATATGTATAAAGTTGTACTCTATCGTTTATATCTCTTACAACTAATATAATTCTATTTACATTCTCTATCCAATCCGCATATAGTATTTCATTAGAATCTTCTATTATTATTTCATTCTCTTCACCATTTTTAGTGTTTATAGCATATAATTTATCATTATTAAAATAAGAAATATATCTTCCTGAGTATGAAACTTTTACATCTTCTATATTGTTAGGAAGGGTAACATTAGCTTCTACTGGCTTAGCTTCTACTTTCTCAACTTTAAAATCTGAAGAATGCTTAAAATACATCCTCTCTAAAAAATATAACCCTCCAGCTTGTAAAGATAATGATAATAAAGCCCATATTATAACACGTTTAAAGTTTTTCATATCTATTACCTCACCACTTATTTAACTATAAATGCAGATGCTATTGGTCTTTCGCCTAAACTATTAGAAGGATTATTAATTACCTCACCATCATAATACATAGTTGCAGATTTACCACCATCAAGCATTGTTGCCGTAACACAGTCTAACTTGTACATAATTTCTTGACTCTCTTTTAATGTTGCTGCTACTCTTCCTCCAGGAACCTTTGAATCTAAAACTACTAGCACTATAGCACCATCTCTTCTTTGTCCAATTAATGTTCTTGGAGCAGTTCCTAATCCACCATCTCCTGATATCTTAGTCATTTTCCCATTTATAACTAATACTGGACTTGCTCCCTCTGGTGTAAATGTAAGGGCATCCACTACATTCTGCTCTTCTAATTGTTTTAATGTATATCCTCCCACTAAAAGCCTTCCATCCTTTGTCATAGCAGCTACATCATAACGCCCACCTGGAGCATCATCATTTAATATCTTTCCATCAGAAATTAGTAAACCAACAGGTATACCTCCATTGGATGTCCACAATTGGCTTCCTTCTTCATCTGTAAAAGCTCCTCCATTAATAGCTGCTACAGCATCATAATTTTGAGCTATTTGTGATGTAGTTTCACCTTCTTTAAACAATTTTGATGTAACTCCAACCTTAACCCTAGTAGGATCTTTTACTATTAATACATGACCTGTAAATTTACTGTTGTCAGTTAGAGTAGCTACCTCTATACTGTCATCCTTTACCTTTGAAATTTCTATAAGGCTAAAATCTTGATTTTCATTTGTTACAACTTCCTGACTTTTACCTAAAATCTCATCAATTTGATCTTGAGATAAAAACGTTGTTGCTAACCACTGATAATGCATTGAAGACATTGCTGTTCCAACAAATGTTCTTTTTGCATCTTCAAACGGTCCATATAAAATCATAAATGGAGCTGTTATTCCTGTAAATACTATCATAAAAACAAAAAAGGCTAATATTACTTTCCAACTCATTTTCTTATTCTTTTCGGATCTCTTTATCTTTTTTTTCCCCATCTTACCACCTATACTATATCTATTTTTATCTATAAAATTATATCTTTTTTTGCAGAATACTTCAATACACGTAATAATTTTGTAATAATATGCAAAAAAGATGAGATATAAATCATCTCATCTTTTTGCTTATAATATTACATTTAAGTTTCAGACCCATCACCACTTCCATCAGGTCCTACTGGTGGCTCAGGCTCCCCTAGTTCTGGACCAGGAGTTGTAGCTGGAGGTTCAACTGGCTTCTCATATTTATACAACTTTATCTCAATAGTACTTCCTACTTTTATAGAAGATCCTGAATTTGAAACATATCCAACTTTACCATCTAAATTTTTATCTTCTGTTGTAATAAAACTTGATTTACTAACATTATAATTAAGCCCTAAATTCACCAAAATATTCTTCACTTCACCAAGATCTTTTCCAACTAAGTTTTTAGGAACTTCCACTAACTTTGGTGCTTCAGGCTCCTTATCAGAATCAGTTGGCTTATTTGACGGTTTTTCCTGTTCAATTTTATCTAACTCATCATCATTTTCTTCAATATGAGTAGGCTCTCCATGTTGTTGCTTATACTCATCATTTAAAGCATTGTAATTTGCCATTACACTATTAAAATGCTCCTTATCTATATCTTCACTAGAATATGGTTTATCATTATAGATAAAATCATTTAATATTTTTCCGTTCTGCTCTTTATCTGTTAATAAAACCCATCCTTTATTTCTATATAAACCACCTTGAGATAGTTCAGTAGCAGGAATTTGCAATTGCTCAAATTTAAGCTCTCCAAACTTAGAAACTGTATATGCATAATTTAATAAGGTTAATGGTTCTATATTAGTCTTAACTGATGGTAACAAATCGTATAAAAGTCCTGGATATTTAACTACGCTTACATCCATCATTTTTTCAGCTACAATATCAAGAACTCTTCTTTGACGTTCTGTTCTTTCATAACTTCCATTACCAACTTTTCTTATTCTTGCATATGCTAATGCCTGCTGTCCATCTAAATGTTGTAATCCTGGTGTAGTTAGAGGTGGTGATTTTACATCTCTAACTTCTCCAATAAATTTATTAATTTCTGGAATTTCATAGTCTTTCACATCAACTTCTATTCCACCAATACCATCTATTATATCTTCAAATCCCCAGAAGTTAACCATTACATATTTATCTAATGTAAAGTCAAAATTCTCTTTTATGGTTTTCATTAATAATTCTGGTCCACCTAATGCTAAAGCAGCATTAATTTTTTGTTCACCATATCCTGGTATATCTACAAAAGTATCTCTCATTATTGATGATAACTTTAATTTCTTAGTATTATTGTCTATTGTTGCAATTATAATAGAATCTGATCTTGCCCTCTCATTAAGATCTCTAGCATCTGTACCTATTAATAGAATATTAGTTATTCCTGGTACCTCTTCAAATGAATCTTCTGTTGTTATATCTGATATATCTGAATTACTGTATATCTTACTTCTAACATAAAAATATCCAAATACAACGGATCCAACTAATAAAGCTAGAATAATGGATATTATTATTAGGATTTTAGTCTTCTTTGACATTTTCTTTTTATCTTTCTCTGGCTTCACCTTACTCACTCCTTTTCCCACTTCTCTTCATAATAATATTATTACAAACAAAATACAATAAATAATTACGAAATAGTTAAGATTTTATAGCCTACATAATCTTTTTATTATTTTCTATGTTATAATATGCAATATGTTAAGTTAATAATCTATGGTGGGAGATTTTTTTATGAAAGAAGAGATAATAAAACTTCTAAAAGAAAGTGATAGCTATGTATCAGGAGAAGAAATCAGCAAAGGCTTGGGAATAACTAGAGCCTCTGTTTGGAAGCATATAAAAGTTCTAAAAGAGGATGGATACGAAATTGTAGGCGTATCTAATAAAGGTTATAAATTAGTTAATTCTCCTGACTTAATATTAAAAAGTGATATAAATAAATATTTAACTACTAGATATATTGGACAAAATATAGAATACTTTAAATTACTCTCATCAACTAATTATAAAGCAAAGCTACTTGGAAATAGCATTGATATAAAAGATGGAACAATAATAATTGCTGAAGAACAGAGTGACGGAAAAGGTAGATTAGGACGATACTGGTCATCGCCTAAAGGTGGGTTATGGCTGTCAATTATATTAAGACCTAATATTGAGCCTACAAATGCTCACAAAATTACACAAATAGCTTCAGCAGCTTTAATCAAAACATTAAATAGCTATGGAATAGATGCAAAAATAAAATGGCCTAATGATATATATTTAAACAACAAAAAGCTCTGTGGAATATTAACAGAAATGAAATGTGACATGGATAGAATAAACTATATCATAGTTGGCGTTGGAATTAATGTTAATATCAATTCAAATGATATTCCAGAGGAACTAAAAGATACTGCAACATCTTTAAAAATAGAGACTAATATTAGCTATGATAGAAATAAACTTCTTGCTTTATTTTTAAATAACTTCGAATATTTATATATTGATTTTATAGAAAAAAATATATATTCAGAGGTTGCTGAAATTAGTAAAACACATTCTCTTATACTAAATAAACAAGCTTTTCTTGTTACTTCAAGAGGTAAAGAAAAGGTTAACTGCATTGGATTAGATGATAATGGCGAATTAATTGTTGTGGATAAAAATGGAAATAAGAAAAATATTTTAAGTGGAGAAATTACTTTTAAATAATAAGTAACTTACACTAAAAACAAGAGAAATTGCATTGCAATTTCTCTTGTTTTTCTATAATAGTCTTATTCCATTTTCTTCACATATCCTATGGTTTTTTTCATCCCAAACAGAAGCTTGTACTTCTCCAATATGGGCTTTTCTTAGGAAGTACATACAAATTCTTGATTGTCCTATTCCTCCCCCTACTGTATAAGGAAGTTTTCCTTCTAATAACAATCTATGAAACTCTAATGATTTTCTTTCTTCACAGCCTGTCTTTCTTAATTGATATTCTAAAGCTTCCTTATCTACTCTTATTCCCATAGAAGATAGTTCTACAGCTCTATCTAAAATCGGATACCAGAAAAGAATATCTCCATTTAATTTCCAATCATCATAGTCTGGAGCTCTTCCATCATGTTTTTCTCCAGATGCTAATACATCTCCTATTTTCATTATGAACACAGCTCCATGTTCTTTACAAATTGCATCTTCTCTATCTTTAGGGGATAAATCTGGATATTTATCCTCTAACTCTTGAGATGTTATAATGAATATTTCATTTGGTAATTCCTTTTCTATACACTTTAATTCATTAGCTACAAAGTCCTCTGTTTCTTTAAATACACTATATATACTTCTAACTATCTCTTTTAGCTTCTCTTCAGTTCTTTCTTCCTTTAAGATAATCTTTTCCCAGTCCCATTGATCAACATAAATTGAATGAATGTTATCTAAGTCTTCATCTCTTCTTATAGCATTCATATCAGTGTATAATCCATGTCCAGGTTGAAAACCATATCTATATAAACTTAATCTCTTCCATTTAGCTAAAGAATGAACAATTTCTACCTGTTCTCCTGTTGCTTTTAAGTCAAAATTAACAGGTCTTTCAACTCCATTTAAATTATCATTTAATCCAGTGGATGCTCCTACAAATAACGGTGCTGATACTCTAATTAAGTCTAATTTTTCTGATAAAGTTCTTTCAAAGAAATCCTTAATTTTTTTTATATGAATTTCTGTTTCTATAAGCGTTTCTTTTACTTCATAATCTTTTGGAATTATTATTCCATCTACATCCATTGTTACGCCCCCTTAAAGTTTATAAAATTGATTATACCAAATTAATTAAAGTTATAGAAGTATATTGTCTAAATAAAAGTAGTAAATCTCTCGATTTACAAAAAAGAAACACTATTAATAAGTGCTTCTTTCTTACCTTTATTTAATACATTCATTTAAATGCTTCTTTAATATATCTGCTGACTTCTTTAACTTTTCTTCCTCTTCCTTATTTAAAGATATTTCTATAACCTGCTTTATACCATTTCTATTAACTATAGATGGAATTGCAAGATATATCTCACTAATACCATATTGTCCTTCAAACAAACTAGATACAGTTAAAACTGAATTTTCATCTCTAAATATTGCTTCCACTATTCTATTTACAGCAAGACCTATAGCAAAATAAGTTGCTTTCTTCCTACTTATAATTTCATAAGCTGCATTTTTAACATCATCTTCTATAACCTTTTTAATTTCATTATCCCACTCTAAATTAACAACCTTAGAATAATTATCTAAGTCTTCAACACCTATTCTTGCACTACTCCAAGTAACAACTTCACTATCACCATGCTCACCTATAACATAACCATGCACATTATTATTATTAACTTCAAAATATTTGCCTAAAACATACTTTAATCTAGAAGTATCAAGGACAGTACCTGATCCAATGACTCTTTCTTTAGGGAATCCTGATAGTTTATATGTGATATAAGTTAAAATATCTACAGGATTAGATACAACTAATAGTATTGATTCTGGACTTAGTTTAGCCAACTCTGGCACAAAACTTTCAAAAATCTTATAGTTCTTATCAATAAGATCTAGCCTTGTTTCTCCATCTTTTTGACCAGCTCCAGCTGTTATTATAATAATATCTGAATCCTTTGTTTCACTAATTCCACCTGCATATATATTAACAGGTTTTACAAATGAAGTTCCATGAACTAAGTCCATTACTTCACCTATTGCCTTTTCCATATTAATATCATATATACAAATTTCCGTTGCTATTCCACTATTCATTAATGCGTAAGCTGTTGTTGCACCTACAAAACCTGCTCCTATTATAGATATTTTTCTTTTTCCTTCTCTAATCATTTTCAACCCTCCTATATTAGTTCTATTACTTAGTTTTACTATATAGATAATATTTTATTCCCGTTACAAATATTATATCTCTCTTAATAATTATTATCAATTAATTTTAGGAAATATTTTCTTTTAACTTTTGCTTTTTTTTACTTTTTTTAAGCATTTTACACATAATAATTTTGAATTTAAATTTCTAATTGTCATAAACTATAATAATAATATGAAATTTTTAAAATATTATTTACATTAAACTTTTAAAATATTAATATAGTACCTGTAGCTATTTTAAAAATTTGTTAGCATACTTGGAGGAATCAAATGAAGATAAATATTATAGGAGTTCCTATGTTCTATGGTTGTGATAAATCTGGCGTAGAAAAGGGACCTGATGTTCTAAGAAAAAATGGTTTAATTGATGTATTTACTAAAAAGCATGAGGTATGTGACTTAGGAAACGTAAAAGTAAATAAAGTATCCTCTGAAGATAAATATAAATTTAATAACAAAATGAAGTATTTAAATGAAATAATTAATATAAATAATGAGTTAGCTGATAAAGTTAATAACTCTTTTAATAATGGTGCATTACCTTTAATAATTGGTGGAGACCATGCTCTTGGTATGGGAAGCTTAGCTGGTTGTGGTAAACATTTCGGACAAGACCTAGCTGTAATTTGGGTAGATGCTCATGGAGATATAAATACACCAGAAACATCACATTCCGGTAATATTCATGGTATGCCTTTAGCTGCTTCTATGGGCATTGGATATGATTCTTTAACAAATATTTATTACAATGGTTGTAAAGTTAATCCAAAAAATGTTTATATAGTTGGTGCAAGAGATTTAGATAAAGGTGAAGTTGAATTAATTGAAAATAAGCATTTAAATGTTTGGACTATGAACGATATAAAAGAAAAAGGATTAGAAAAATGCTTAGAAGAACTAATATCTATGTTAAATTCATCAAACATAAATAATGTTCACTTAAGTTTTGATATAGACTCAATAGATCCTACTTTTATTCCTGGCACAGGCACACCTGTAATAGATGGATTAACTATGGAAGGTGGAAAAAAGATTATAAAGGACTTACTAAATACTAACCTTATTAAATCTATTGACTTTGTAGAATTTAATCCTAGCTTAGATAAAGGTGATGTTACTTTAAATAACTGTTTAAGTCTTTTAGAAGAAATTAGTAACAATTTATAGTTCCTAAAGTTTTAATTATGATATAATAATTTTATTATAATCGCTTCAACAGGAGGAACTAATATGAAGTTATTAATTTTCGATACTGAAACAACAAGCATCAAACCAGGACACATTTGTCAATTAAGCTATATCACAATAGATGCTTCAACAAAACCACAACAAACAATAGGGAAAAACTACTTCTTTACTGTTGACGAAATGGATCCAGCTGCTGAAGCTGTTCATGGGTTTTCCTTAGAAAAACTTTATGATTTATCTAATGGTCAATATATTGAAGATTTAATAGAAGAATTTATTAATGATTTTAGTGAAGCTGATTTTGTTATAGGTCATAATGTTAATTTTGACGTTAGATTCTTAAAATTAGAGCTTGAAGCTATGGGAATTGACTATGAACCTAAAAATATGTTCTGTACAATGCAATACTATAAAGATATATGTAAAATTCTTAGACCAAGTGGAGATTATAAAAATCCAAAACTTGAAGAAGTAATTAATTTTTTAGGAATTACAAAAGACCAAATATCAAGTAAGGCTGATGAGCTATTCCAAGGTAGTGGTGATTATCATGATGCTAGATTTGATACTGCAGCAACTTACTTGTTAATTATAGAAGGTTTAAAGAAGGGATATATTCCTAGAGGGTATTTTTCAAAAAAATTATCAAATTAATTTAGGTAGAGAAATTGTTTTACAATTTCTCTCAGGGTGTCGACAAAGTCGACACCCTTTCGTTTTTTTGATAAAATATCACAGGTGATATTTTATGATGACAAGAAGAAATATAGATAATAGATTG
>NZ_JAHAIF010000076.1 GCF_018372875.1 Clostridium sp.
GAAATAAATACATATAAAGTTATGAATAAAATTTAAAATTATAAAAATAAGGCTGTATCAGCCTAAGGTAAAAAACCTTAATCTGATACAGCCCCATTTTCTCTATTAAAAATTCTTTCTTCTTGCAAAGTCTACAAATTTAAATTTATCAACTCTATGTCTTGATTCATGATATTGAAAAAGTCTTGTATCCTCTAAATATACTTCACTTCTTATAACTACTACATGAGTATCATCTTTTATATCTAATAATATTTTATCTTCTTCTGTTACAGGCTCTACTGTAAAAACTTTATTAGCATATCCAATAGTTAACTGTAAGTCTTTTTCTATGTAATTATATATTGATCCTTGAACTTTTTCTAAAGGTATCTCTTTTATTATTTCTGCTATGAAATAATCTTTATCTAAAATTACAGACTCCCCTTCTATCTTTCTTAATCTCTCTACAGATATTACTTGTGAAGATTCATCTATATTTAGTTGCTTGGCTAATTGCTTTGATACCTTTTCCTTTTTATTTTTCAATACAGTAATTGAATTTTCTAAGCTTATCTCTTTCTGAAGTTCACTAAAACTTTGTAGGTCTGACCCTGCTATTTCAAATTTATTTATATCTAAAACAATTGCTCCACAACCCTGCTTCTTTTGTATGAACCCTTTTTCTAATAAAAGGTCCTGTGCTTTTCTTATAGTTTCTCTAGATACTCCGTATTCTTTAGCTAACATCACCTCTGTAGGTAAACGTTCTCCAGGTAAGTACCTATTATTTCTAATATCATTTTCTAAAGTTAAATATATTTGATGAAATTTCTTCAACATAAACCACTCTCGCTTATCATAAATTACCTATTACCTATCTATTATACTTATTATTTCATCATAAATCTATATATTATCTTAGTCTATAAATTCATATTTAATAATTTACAAGTAATCTCTAACTTCTCCATTACTTCTCTTCAATTTTGTATATTTAAATATATACTTAGAGAAAATAACACTGAAAGGTGGTTTTATTTTTATGAAAAAAATTATAAGTATATCCTTAATTTCTTTATCACTATTATTTTGTGTCTCTCCTCAGTTAGTATCTGCCGTAAACATATTTGAAGAAGGTGTTTATAAAGCAACTGACTTCAACTTTTCATCTGAAAATAAATACATTGCTCAAAATGTCTCTAAAGATAATACTGCTTTCATTCAGGTTTTTGACGAAAATCAAAATTTATTACAGTCAATTCATCTTTCCAAGAACTCTGATAAATATAATCTACTACCTTTAAAGCCAGATTATAGAATTGTAATAGTGGGTAAAGGTGATGTATTTATATCTTCTTAATAAGCAATATTCATAACAAAAAAAACACCGCATATTCTTTTTGAATAATACGGCATTTTATATTCATAGTTTATAAAATTTAAATCTTCATAACTCTATTCTTTAAATAAGAATTAAAATTATTATATTCAATTTCAGTTAAAAGATCAGGATATGACATAACTGATAGTGAATGACCTTTATTTAATTTACTATATGGAGGGTGGATATGATTAAAGTTGTTTTCTTTATATCCAACCCTTGTATAAAATGACTTTCTTCTAATAGAGATATCATCTATAGGTGGGTCAATTTCTAAGATTACTGTTTTTTTTCTTTTCTTTAAGTAGTTCAAGTGCTTTTTCACCATATTTTTTATTACGCATATTAGGCTCTATACAAAAATGCTCAATATATATGTAATTTAATGTTTCCCAATAAAGAATAATACCTACAAAACTATCATTATCATAAATCAAATCAAAATGATATTCCTCATCCTTTAATATTTCTTTTTGAGATTCATTTTCTCTTTGTTCATGAGAAGGAAAACTTTTCCCGTATAAATTCATAGCTTCACTAAACATTTTATCATATTTAGATAATAATCTAATAAACTTCATAGTTAACCTCCAAATATTTTTTTAAATAATAACACCTTTTTATTAAATTTCGTACCTTTTTTTAGTAGAGGTCATAGATTATAATTACATTAAATAGTGGTTTGTGCCGAATCATTATTGGTTGTTTATGAAAAAGATAAGTTCCCCCCTGGTACTTATCTTTTCTTTTTTCTATAAAACTTAATTTACTTCCCTTTCAAAAATAACTTGGTAACAATATGTCCCATATACTCCAGTCTTCTCATTGAAGGGTACAACTACCTGCTTTAATCTCCATCCATTTTCAGCTTCTTTAATAATAACATCCTTACAAGCCTCAAATGTTTCCCCTTTATGTGCAATTGACATTATACCTTTCTTTTCTGTTACTAATGGAACCTCTACAAATTTATATTCATATTTCTTCATGCCACTCCCCCCTTTAAATCTCTCCATTTTGAATTCTAAGTGCAAGGCTCTTAACCTTTTCTTCAATTACTCTTGCTACCTTAATAAACTCTTCATCTGATTTACCAGTTGGATCTTCCAATCCCCAATCTTCAATATGATTTGCAGGTAAATAAGGACATACAACATTACATCCCATCTTTATAACTATATCTACACTTGGTATATCTGATATTAATTTAGATTTTTGAGTTTCATTCATATCAATACCATACAAATCTTTAATTATTCTAACTGCATCTTGATTAATCTGAGGCTTCTTTTCTGTACCTGCTGAATATGAATAAAACACATCTCCTGCAAACTTCTTACCTAAAGCCTCTGCCATTTGTGACCTACAAGAATTATGGACACATATAAATGCTACTTTTTTCTTCATGTTTTCTCCCCTCTTTTCTCTAATTCACTCTCTATAAAATCTTTTGAAATATACATGGCCCTTATAATAGGAGCAAATCTCCTAAATTGAGCAGTCCCTTCTTCATATTTTATTTGAGCCTTTTCTGTTTTATTTATAATTGAAACAACAGGTGGTAAGGCTTTTTCCAAGTCTTCTTTAGTATACATACTAATATTAATATCATTTTTTATCAAAGCTTTTGAAATATATAATGCCTTTATTCTATTTTTTAGAAGGGAATGTTGTGATGTACCTTCTACAAACTTTAACTGCATCTTTTCGCACTTACTTATAGTAGAAGATATAAATCTTACCGTTTCATCTAGTTCATTTTGTGAATACTTCTCCATATGTATCTCCTATAACTTTTTATTAATCCATTATAACATATAATTTTCTTTTCATAGGATATACATATCCTTATACCTTTCTATTAAAGTACACCTTTAATATCCCTTTCACTAATGCACTGAATATCAAAGTTGAAAGTAATACAAAAAATACTGTTTCATTATAAAATCCTGATATGATTGTTCCTATTGCCAAGCCCCCTAAAATGATATTTATACCAACTCCACCTATTTGAGTACGTATATATTTACGACGCTCATCATTTTCATAAATATATAGATTCCTCAATTTATCTTCTTTTCTAAGGGCTCCTTGATATTTAAACACTAAATAGATTAGCAAAGCTTGAACAGCTACATATAGGCCCACATTAACACCAGACATAAATCCTAATGCAAATTCGCTTTGTCCAGCAGTAGGATGAAAAAGGCCAAAAGATACCATAATTATTAGTATACTGTTATAACAAACTAGCATTCTTATTCTTGTTTGCAAGTCTTTTTTAAACTTATCCATTTTATATTTCCTCCACCTCTGAAAAATCAAATATATCCTCTATGGTAGTGCCAAAGTATTTGGCAATCTTATAAGCTAAAACCAAGGATGCAGTATACTTTTCAACCTCTAAAGAGGTTATAGTTTGCCTTGTAACTCCCACAGCTAAAGCAAGTTCTTCTTGCGAAATTTTATGTTTCTTTCGCAATTCAGCAATTCTTGTTTTCAAAGTAACACCTCCATATTGCAAAGTAAGCTTTGCAATATAATTATAACAACTTTTACCATAGTTGTATAGTATACTTTGCATTTTAATTTCCTAGACAGTAAAAAAATACCCCATATTCTATTTTGAATAATAGGGTATTTTAATTAGAGCTTATATATTTTATAGTTTTATAATAATAGTAATAATTACTGCTACTACTACTGTCAATATCCCTGCACCTACTGCAAAGAAAATTTTCTGATATGGTCGTTTCCCATACTCTTGATTTTTTTGAAGCTCGTCCATATTCTTTCCATCCATGAAAGCAAGAATTTCTTTATATGTTTGGATATCAAACTTCTTTTTATATTTTTCAATCTTCAAGGAATAATAAAATAAAGCTATTGCAATTGCTCCTAAAATTCCCATTCCAATCTTCCCCAAAAAATATGCAAGTGGAACAGGTAATAAAATAGTTGCTAATAACAACATAGTAAAGATATTACTTAGATGGTTAAATTCCTTAATGTCTTCTGATTTAATTTTTTCCTTCATTTCTTCAAGGTCTCCTTTAACTAATATGTCAAGAGATACACTAAAAAGAGAGCTTAGCAATAATAAGCTTTTCACATCAGGGTAATTCTTATTGTTTTCCCAATTTGAAATAGTTTGACGAGATACAAAGATCTTTTCAGCTAGTTCATCCTGTGAAAGCTCCATCTCTGTTCTATATTTTTTTATTTGTTTTCCAATCTTCATACAATGTCCTCCTGCACTATCAGTCTATAACCTGAAATGAATTTTTACTATCAAAAGTCTTTGATATTGGCTATTTTCCTCATGTCAAAAGTATTTGACAGCCTAAAAATGCTCATTTATATAATATAATAAATAGTCTTGCCATTCCCACAACATCACTTTTATTATATTCTAAATTTTTTATTTCATCTAGTTTGCTTACTCATACTTACTTGTATCTTATTTTTTCCACACTATCTAGATTATAAAAATTAATACCCATAAATAATATTATTTATGGGTATTCTAGTTATGTATACAGATTATTTTATCTTTTTAATTCAATTATGTTTTGTACTAAGGCCTTACATCTTCCACATTGAGTACCTGCCCCTGTAACTTCTCCAACCTTTTCAACTGTATCAGCACCATTTTTCACTGCTTCTACTACTGATTCTAATGAAGTTCCTTTACATCCACAAACAGATGCTAAAATCTTTTCTATTTCTTTAACGCAACCACCACAAGCAGTACCTGCTCCTGTCATCTCTTTTATTTCTTCTACAGTACGTGCACCTGCAATCATTGCCTTTCTAATATCTATATAGCTTACGTTCTTACAATGACATACTACCTTATTTCCAGCCATCTTTATCCTCCAGTATATTTCTTTATAGTTATCTAATAAGTTTTTTTATCATTATAAGGTAAATTTTATTTCTTTTCAATATATTTTCTGATCTATAATACATTCTGTATTTGTAGTTATTTGTTTTCATCATCCTTACTATTTATTTTCTCATTCTGTTTATAACAACCAATACAAATATATGCACAACCTAATACTATATACGTGGTATTTTTACTTGCTATTCCAACTATTATAAAGCAAACTGCTGCAAAGAACCAAATTTTTGATATATTATTATTCACTAAACCACCCCTAATACCATTTTGTTTCCTTATTGTAAGTTTATGTATATATTAACTTAACCTTACAGTTTTCTCAATACTTTTTATTATATTTTTATCTGCCTCTGCAAATTGATATGCATACTTTAATACTGGGTGCTTCTTACTATCCTCATCTTGTGGATTATTTTTCATATATTCTTCTACAAAGCTATCAGATACTTTAAAGTCCTTGACTCTCCTTCATTTTTAATGTTTGCCTTAATATATAGTACTTTACTCATTTCTTCCACTCCTTTTTAACTTTATTATTTATTTTAGAAGTTTTCTACTCCAAATTTATTATTTCTAAAATCTTCATATGCTTGATATATTTCTTCCACTGTATTCATTACAAATGGACCATGTGAAACAATTGGTTCATCTATAGGTTCTCCACTTAGTACAATAAATAAAGATTCTTCAGTAATTGATTGGACTAAAATTTCACCATCAATGTTGTCAAATATAATAAAATCACTTTCTTTACATGTATGGTCTTCATTTATTTTAACTTCGCCCTTTAATACTAATATTCCCGTATTAAAATCACTAGGTTCTTTTAATATAGTTTTTCCATAATTCCTTAAATTTACGTTATAAATATTTATATCAGTAAAAGTGCTTGCTGGACCTTTTATTCCATTAAACTCTCCAGCAATAATGCTCACTTCTCCTTGATTATCATCAAACTTAAAAGATCCCATGTTCTCTTTTAATAAAGTTTGATATTTTGGCTCTGACATTTTCTCACTCTTAGGAAGATTAACCCAAAGTTGAATCATATGTAATATTCCACCATTTTCACTAAATTCTTTTTCATGATATTCTTTATGCAAAATTCCTGATGCAGCAGTCATCCATTGGACATCACCAGGGCCTATAACTCCATGATTCCCCTTATTATCATGATGTTCAACACTACCATCATAAGAAATTGTTACAGTTTCAAATCCGCGATGAGGATGTGCTCCAACACCTCTCCTAATTGATGACGGTTCATAATAATGTGGAGCATGATAATCTAATAATATAAATGGAGATAAGCGTTTTATATCCCCTACTCCTACTGGTAAATATTGTGATACTCTAAATCCATCCCCAACCATATGAGGTTCTGGTCCTCTAAATATATTCTCTATTGTTCTAAACTTATTCATAATTGTCGCTCCTATCTATTTTATTTGAATTTTTATCATTATATTAATCTCAAAATATCACTAATTAGTGATATATGTGTAAAATTTTTTGTTTTTAAATATCTTTAAATTTTTTTAATATGTTTTTTAAAGTAATTTGCTCTTCTTTAGTTAAAACCTTAAAAATTTCATTAATATTTTCAATATGTTTTGGTAAAATATCTTCAATAACTTTTTTCCCACTATCTGTTATTGATATTATAGTAGATCTTTTATCTTTAGGATCTAAGTTCTTCTTCACTAATCCATCCTTCTCTAAATTTTTTATAACAACAGTTATATTCCCAGATGTGGTCAATATTTTTTCTATAATCTCACATATTCTTAAATCACCTTTATTATATAATGCTTCTAATACTCCAAACTGAGCAGTAGTTAATCCACTTTCTTTTATAGTTTCTAATTCCTTTTTATGAATGGTATGCTCTGCTCTTGTAAATGTGATTAATGTAGATAATGCTAATTTATTCTCATTAATTATATCTTTAATTTCTTTCATTACTTTCATCCCTTTATATCTTTTATGGATTCAATATATCACTAATTAGTGATATTGTCAAATATAATACCTTATAAATATTGCTATGAAAGGAAAATCTAAAAGGTGTGACTCCACTTAAATATTGGAGACACACCTTTTACAAATTCCTTATTGAGTTACCCTTATTATATGCATTGATAGATTTAATATAATTCTTACAAAATATTATTAAGTCACTTTTAAATAATGAAGCAACAAAAAAAGACCAAAATAAAATGATTTTCTTCAGCAAAAAAGAAATCATTTTTATCTTGGTCTTGCCTGCATTATCAGTAACATGCCTTAATAAAAATAAGTTTTCACTTTATGTAACTGTTTTCTTGGGTTTATACTAACATATATTATTTTTCTTTGCAATAAAAATTTATATATTTTTTATATTAAGATTTAGATAAAATAAGTTCTTTTTTATAAGCTTCTTTCATCTTCTCTTTTATAGTTTCCGTAGTTACTTGATTTCCTTTATTTTCTTCTTCAACAATATACTTTAATACATTTATATAGGCTAACCCTAATGCAATTGTCATCATTGATGCTACTGAAGCACTTATTGCTCCACCTGCTACTGATCCTACACCAGGAATGAATTTTAACAAATTAGAAACTAATGTTTTTCCTCCTAAAGTAGTTCCTGACACTCCAGCAACAGAGCTTATAATAGCTGTTAGAACAGCTTTTTCTACTGATAATCCAAAAATAGCAGTAACATGTGCAAGCATTGATAATTGTGCTCCTACTAGTAGTGGAGCATCTGAAAATGGTATAGGTGATGCCCCAATGGCCCCTGTTGTAGCTGCATATCTAGTAACCCATTTTCTTGCTGCACTAACCTTTTTATCTAAACTAACCTTTTGTGCATTATTGAAAGCCTTTCTAACCCCTTCTGGTAAAACCTCTAAAGTCACTTCAACTAGCTTATCTAACCCATATGAAGGTATTATTAAAACTTCATCATCCTCATCTTCTTCATCTCTATCTTCATACTTCTCAGCTAATACTGGTACTATAGCTCTACAATTTAAATTAAGGTTTTCAATCTTTTTCTTAAATTCTTTTGCATCTTTCTTTGGGAATCCTTTAGTTACAACTACTATAACTGGAACTTTTTCAGCAATGTCATTAATCCACTCAATATCAGTTTCTTCGCATCTCCTTACTGATCCATCAATGCAATACCAACATGCATGTATTAGCTCTGACTTACTATCGTTCTTTATGCATAAATCATTACATCTTTCTATTTCATCTAAAATTTCTTTTTTTATTTCAGCTTGTACAGTTTCACTTAACTCTAACCCCTTTGTATCATATAAGTTAACTGGTACTCCTTCTTTACTAATTTTCTTTAAATGTTGAGTGATTGGTCTACCAGTTCCTGTTTCAGCCATTTCTGCTCTAAAAACACTATTAATTAATGTACTTTTTCCAGCTCCCGTCTTCCCAACAATAAGAATATTGGTTTTATCCATATTGTTCAATTCCTTTTCTATTTTATTAAAAGCCTCTGTAAAAACATTAAAATCTTCCATTCTTATGCCTACAGCTCCAACATCACATCTTAAGTTATGGCCAATATCAATTCCAATACATTTTAAATTCATAAAAACCACCTCAAAATCTGATATATGCAAGGTTTGGTTAGGTGGTCTTTATGTTTTACAATAAGTCCTTTCAAAGCCGTATTTTCACTATAACTTCTTAAGTTCTTTTCTTCTTAAGTTCTTAAGTTCTTAAAAACTTAAGAACTTATCTTTTTGCATATAAAATTTATAGAAAAACAATTTGGAGGTTTAATATGGCAATAAGAAAGATTTAATTATAGTATCTAAATAGGTAATAACCATAATCACTTCTACAATGCTTTCCTAGACATTAAAAAAGTGCCCCAAAATTAGGCACTTCAAATCATTTTTTAATATTAATTTTTACTCTATAATCTCTTTTACCATATCAACAGAGATATTACATATTTTTGCTATGCTTTCTATACTTTCTCCAGTATTTAAAAGCTTAAATACTTTTTTAGTAAGTTTAATCCCCTCTTCAATTTTTTCTCTATCACGCTCTAAAAGTGTCATAAACTCTACCTCCACACTAGCATCATTCTTAACTTTTGTAACTCTCTTATGTACATTTTTA
>NZ_JAHAIF010000077.1 GCF_018372875.1 Clostridium sp.
GTTTAAGTACAAATAATATCTAAAGGTTATTCGTAAAATAGGAAAAAAGGAGCTGTCGCTAACGGATTTTATTCCGCTAATGCGACAGCTCCTTTTTATTTTAGGCTTTAGCGAATGTGTATTTTTTAACTTTCTTAACTATTAAGAAAAGCATTAAGAATATAGGAATAAAAAGAGTTTCTATACGATGTGATGCGAAATTATAAGTGTTGAGATAATTTAAGAGATATTCGTTGTCCAGGTCTGTAATTACATTAGAAGATAATATTGGCATAGCGTAGAAGTTGAAAAATAGTATAAGTAGCATAATGATTGATTTTACTTTAATATTTAGTGCAGAAAATTTAGATAAAACTTTGGGAAATAGTGGTGAAAATATGAAAGTAAATATAGCAAGTAATATACCTAACTGAATACCAAAAGAAAAACTTGATATTGGAGAATTAGGTAATGGGTATTTTGAGAAAACTGAAACTGTTACTATTAGTCCAATAAAACGAATTAAGATTAATATAAATTGAAAGGAAATAAAGCCAATAAATAAGGTGAATAGTTTATGGAACCATATTTCATTTCTATTTACTTTTTTATATTCTTCTTCAATAATATCATTTTGACCAATTCTGCTTTTAGCAACTAAAAAAGCTTCTTCTTCTGATAAGTCTTTTTCTTTAAGCACAGTAATTTCATCCATTAAGTGAGATTCTAGTTCCTCTAAATCATCTAAGGATAAAACATCATTTTTGTTAAGATCATTTCTCCAATATTTAATTGATTCGTCTAAGTTAAACATATTCTTTCCTCCCAAATACCATTTAGTGTATTATTTACAATTTCCCATTGAGCCTTTTCTTGTTCAAGAGAGGCTAAACCAGCATTTGTGATTCTATAATATTTTCTTTTTCTTCCGTCTATAGTTTTCCACTCAGATTCTATTAATCCATTTGCAGTAAGTTTTTTTAGTACGGGGTAGAGAGTACCTTCCTTCCAAACAATATTGTTGTTAGAAAGTTCTTGTATATTTTTAATAATTTCATAACCATAACTTTCTTGTTTAGATAAAAAAGAAAGTATTAAGGGTTTTGATGAAGCGGCTATTAAGTCTTTAGATATCATTGTAATTCCTCCTACTTAGAACTTCTAGGTATATAATACATCGAGATTCTATGTATGCCAACCATAATATGTAAAAATAAATAATTATTGGGAGAAAAGGCGAATTGTGTGTATATACATATCATAAGTAGTAAGAGAAAATATCAAGAAGTAGGAATAAATAAAAAGGAAGATTTATATGTATATAAGGATATATTTATCAATGAAATGGTGGAGATTAACTAAGAAAGCTTAATTTTGGGACAGGCATAATTGAAATATAATTATATTTTAACAAGGGAAATAATAATAGTACTGAAGAAAATAAGAATGTTCTACATGAAGAAAAATGCAACTAAATATACATTATGTATTAATTTAAAGTGAAGGTGGGGATGATTATGCCTTTTGAATCTGTAGAGATAAAGAGCTATATTAATTTCTTAAATATTAATGATGGAAAAAACTTTTATTATGGTGGCAACCAAGAGTGGTTTGAAGATGAGGTTAATAGAAAATATGGATGTGCTGCAGTAGCAGCAGCTAATTTATTAGCTTACAAAAGTGTTAATGAGGGCATAAAAGAGTTATATGGGTATGAGGATTTTTCTAAAGATAGTTTCTTAAAGTATATGAATGAAATTATAAAGTGGACAAAACCTATAGAAAAGGTTGGTATATTAAAGCCAAGAGATTTTATAAAAGGATTATATAGTTTTGGAGAAAATAGGGGAATAAAACTTGATTTTGGAGTGAAGTATTTTAATACTAGTTATTATGAATTTTGTTCTTTTATAAAAAAAGCTTTAAGTGAAAATAAGCCTATAGCAATATTAATATTAAGGAATACAACTTTAAAGGAATTTGATTGGCATTGGATGACAATAACAAAGTATTTTAGAATGGGAAATAATATATCTATAAATGTGTCAACTTGGGGAGAAAAGAGAAATTTAGATTTAGAGAAGGTATATAAACATAGTAGCTATGGAGTCTTAATTTATTTAAAATAGTTAGTGTTGTGGATTATATAAATTATATGATTCACTATTTTTTTACATGGACATAATTGACAATATTATTTAATGTAACTAAAATTATCTTTTAGGGAGGGATAAAAATGAGTATAGAAAAAGGTAATATTTCAATCCACACAGAAAATATATTTCCAATAATTAAGAAGTGGTTATATTCAGACAAGGATATCTTCATTAGAGAGCTTGTTAGTAATGGATGTGATGCTGTTAGCAAATATAAGAGGCTTGTATCCCTAGGAGAAGCAGAGGGAATCGATGACGAAAAGTTTAAGGTTGTTGTTTCTGTAAACAAAGAAGAAGGTACATTAACTTTCAGCGATAACGGTATAGGGATGACAGATGAAGAGGTAAAAAAATATATTACACAAGTAGCATTTTCAGGTGCAGAGGATTTTATACAGAAGTATAAAGATAAAATGGGTGAAGGAAATGACATCATTGGTCATTTTGGATTAGGTTTTTATTCAGCTTTTATGGTAGCTAAAAAGGTACAAATTGATACATTATCATATAAGAAAGAGGCTACCCCTGTAAGGTGGATATGTGAAGGTGGAACAGAATATGAAATGACAAATTCTGATTCTAGAGAAACTAGGGGTACAACAATAACTTTATTCCTTGATGATGAAAGCAAAGAATTTTTAGAATACTATAAGGTAAGAGGCATTATTGAAAAGTATTGTTCATTCTTACCAACAGAAATATTCTTAATCAATGTAGATGAAGAAAAGAAAAAGTCAGAAGAAGATAAGGATAAGGATGGGGAACCAACTCCTCTAAATGATACAAATCCTTTATGGCTTAAGAAGCCAAGTGAATGTACAGATGAAGAGTATAAAGAATTTTACAAACAAGTCTTTAATGAATATGAAGACCCATTATTCTGGATTCACTTAAATGTAGACTATCCCTTTAACTTAAAAGGAATTTTATATTTCCCTAAGCTTAAGAATGAGTTTGAGCTTATAGAAGGTAAGGTTAAGTTATATAATAATCAAGTATTCGTAGCAGATAACATAAAGGAAGTTATCCCTGAATTCTTATTATTACTTAAGGGGGCAATAGATTGTCCAGATTTACCTCTAAATGTTTCAAGAAGCTTCTTACAAAACGATAGGGATGTAAGTAGAATTTCTAAACATATTGTTAAAAAGGTAGCTGATAAGCTAAATTCAATATTTAATAATGATAGAGATAAGTTTAATGAGTTCTGGGATGATATTCATCTATTTATTAAGTTTGGTTGCTTAAAGGATGAAAGCTTCTATGAAAAGATAAAAGATATAATAGTATTTAAGAACATAGAAGGTAAGCATATAACTTTAAAAGATTACTTAGAAAATGCTAAAGAAAAGCATGAAAATAAGGTGTTCTATGTAAGTAATGAGGAAGAACAATCACAATATATAAAGTTATTTAAAGAATATGAATTAGATGCACTTATATTAAGTAGTCCAATAGATAATAACTTTATATCTTTCCTTGAATATAAAGATGGTAATGTTAAGTTTACAAGAGTAGACTCCGACCTTTCAGATGTATTAAAGGATAAGGATGTTGAAGAAGACAAAGAAAATAATGAAAAGATTATTGAATTATTTAAATCAGTAATTGGAGATAAGATGAATGAATATAAGGTAGAGTCATTAAAAAATGAAAAGACTCCAGCTATGGTACTTCTTTCTGAATACTCTAGAAGAATGGCAGAAATGCAGGCTCAATTTGGAGGAATGGGAATGAACATTCCAGAGGAAAAGAGTCTTGTTATAAATGGAAATAACCCAATTATAAAGAAACTTACATCTATTTCTAATGATGAAAGTAAAAAAGATAAGGTTAATATGATTTGTAAGCAAATTGTTGATTTAGCGTTAATATCTAATAAGTCATTAACTTCAGATGAACTTGATGAATTTATTAATAGAACTAATGATTTAATGCTTCAAGTTATAGAGCTTTAATTAAGTAGGAGCTGGGATAGCAGCTCCTACTTCTTTATAATAAAGTTATAAAAATATAGAAGGAGATGAATGCAATGGATATAAAAGTAAATAAGAATTTTTTATTAGATACAGCAAAAGAAATATTAATGTGTGATAGTCCAAGTGGATTTTGCTATGAAGTTATGGAAAAAGTAAAAAATATTGCAGAAGGATTTGGATATAAATTTGAGTATACTAATAAGGGCTGTGGAGTTATAACTATAGAGGGAGAAAATGATGAGAAAACTATAGGGTTATCAGCTCATGTAGACACTTTAGGAGCTATGGTTAGATCTGTAACTAGTTCTGGTACATTAAAGTTTACTATAGTTGGAGGGCCAACAGTACCTACTTTAGATAGTGAGTATTGCAAAATAAGAACAAGAGAAGGAAAAATATATTCAGGAACCTTTTTAAGCACTAGTCCTTCAACTCATGTTTATAAGGATGCATCTTCAAAATCTAGAGATGCAGAAAATATGGAAATAAGGATTGACGAGGTAGTTAAGTCTAAAGAAGATGTTAATGCTTTAGGAATATTTCCAGGAGACTACATTTTTATAGATCCTAAAACTACAGTTACAGAAAGTGGATTCTTAAAATCAAGATTTATTGATGATAAGGGAAGTGTAGCTGCCTTATTAGCTCTTTTAGAAGTGTTACATAGAGAAGGAAGAAAGCCTAAATATAAAACAAAGATAATGATTACTGTATATGAAGAGGTTGGTCATGGAGCATCCTATATTCCACAGGATATAACAGAAATGTTAGCTGTTGATATGGGATGTATTGGGGATGATTTAAGTTGTACAGAATATGATGTATCTATCTGCGCTAAGGATTCTGGTGGACCATATGATTATAATATGGTAACTGACCTTGTTAACCTTGCAAAGGAAAATAATTTAGATTATGTGGTAGATATATATCCTCAATATGGATCAGATGTAGGAGCAGCTCTTAGAGGTGGAAATAACATAAGAGGAGCTTTAATTGGGCCAGGGGTTCATGCTTCACATGGTATGGAAAGAACACATTATAGTGCTTTAGAAAATACGGTTAAACTAGTTTATTTATATATAACAAAGTAATAAAGAATACTCCAGTATATTTGTGCTGGAGTATTTTTTGTTTATTTAAAAATAGTATGAGTAAAATAAATATATGATAATTCTTTACAGAAAATTTAAATTTAATACGTTGTTGAAATAATGAAAATACTATTATAAGATTGCTTTTGTACGTTTTTTAGGGAGGACTTAATTATGAATAAAAAAACTATATTATCAAAAACAGTTCTATTTATATTTATAATACTATTTATAACAACATTTATAAAAATATTTGGGGAGGAAAACACACTAATAGCAGTAACAACGGTAACAGGGGCCTTAATGTTTTTAGAGAATGATTTAACTTTAAATGCTGTAAGAAATACATTAGTTCTTATTGGATTTAATGTATTTTTAGGAATAATGTCATATTTAGCTACTAGCAATATGTATTTAGGAGTTTTAATTAACTTTGCAGTAATGTTTATTATTGGGTTTACCTTATGTCATAACTTAAAATCTCCTACTTATCTTCCCTTTTCGCTTCAATATATTTTTATGTTATCATCACCTATATCTTTAGAGAAGTTACCAAATAGAATTGGTTCACTTATATTTGGAGCCTTAGTAATTATGGGAGCTCAACTTATAATAAATAGGGATAAGGTTTCAAAAGCTGGAGATAAGTTGCTAACAAGTATATGCGTTAATTTAAATGAAAAAATAAGGTTACTTGAAAGAAAAGAGAATACAGAAGTGATAGACAGTAGAATAAAAGATGAAATTAGTAAGTTTAGAAAGGTTATATATGATAAAAGAGAAAGAGAGTTCTACTTACCTGAGGAAAGTAGAATTAAACTAGATATATTAGTTGCACTATCAAGAATAAACCTTATATTAAATGAGGTGAAAAATAGTGAAAAGATAGATATACTAGAAAAGAAGGTTATTCCTCTTATTGAAAATATTAAAGTTTGCTTAGAAGACAAGAAAAATTTAGAAAACTTAGATTCTCTTTTTAATGAGATAATTATAGAAGAGGAAATAACAGACTATATATCATTAAAGATAATAAATATTATTGAATTAATAGAAGATGATTTATATAGTTTAATGAAATTAGAAAAGAAAGACTATAATTTGGTTAAAAGAAGGGGCGAAATCCCAGAAAGCTATAAAAGGGCATGGAGATTCAGACGTGAAATATCAAGAGATTCATTAAGATTTACATATGGGTTTAGATTAGGGCTTGGAATAGCATTTAGTGCATTTATAGTGGAATTTTTGGGGCTTGTAGATGGAAGGTGGATATATTTCACTGTAAATTCCATAAATCAACCACAGTATGAGATGTCTAAGAAGAAGAGTTTGGATAGAATTTTAGGAACATTTATTGGAGTGATTATAATTACAATACTCTTTTCAGTATTTAAAGATACTAGCATTAGAGGGATAATAATTATGGCAACTGGATATGTATCAAGCTATCTTGTTCAATATAAATATAAAATGATTTGTACAACTGTATCTGCAGTAGGAGCTGCATCTTTAATAGGAAATGTAGGAGAGCTTGGTGGAGTTAGAATTTTATATGTAATTATTGGAGTAATAATTGCAATGTTAATAAATAAATTTATATTTCCATTTAGCATTAAAGATTCAACAATAAATTTAATTAATACATATAATCATATAGTAGAAAAAATGATTAAAAATGTATCTGATTATATTAATGAGGTAACTATGGATGAAGAGATGAAGAACCTTATATTATATTCAGGATTAATAGAAGAGAGGTTGACTAGTATTAATTCAAGTGATAATTATGATGAATTATCAAGATATCTTACAGAGCAACATTTATTAGTTATGAATATATATGACTTATATAGATGGATTAGAAAAGATGAAATAAGTAAAGATAAAGTATTGAAATCTATAGAATATATTAAAAACAACAAGGAAATATTTACTGAAGAAAAAATGTTATCAATTCAAAATGAAATAGGAAATTCTAGTTTTAATAAAGATAAACTTTTATTTATTAGCACCATAGAAGTTTTAGATGGTTTTTCAAAAATAAGAAATATTGATATAAAAATATAGTAAAAATAATGTATAATGTATTTTATAGATAAAACATGGGGGAAAAGGTGTATGATAGAAATTATTTATAGAAATACAGTAGAACAATGGATTGAATGTGCTAGTTTTGCATCTAAAAAATCAAGGGATGAGAAGAAGTTAGATAGACCAAGAATATTTTTAACTTCAGCTTGTGCAGTTATTTTTGTATTTACAATATTATCAGATCAAATACCAGTTTCAATTATATTTGGAGCATTGGGGATAGTATTTTATTTCTTTTATCCAGCATTACTTGAAAAAATGACTAGGAGAGCTTTTAAGAGAATGGCTAATAAAAGAGATTTATTACCTAATGGGGATATTAAACTTGTTTTAGATGGAGATAATCTTATTGTAGATATAGAAGAAAAGAGTAGAACAATAAGCATTAAGGATGTAGTAAATGTTACAGAGATATCAGAATGCTTATTTATTGAATTTAAAAATAAGGATGAGATTAGCTTAATAGTTCCTATAAATGCATTTAAGAGTGAAGAGGATGCAATAGAGTTTAAACAAAAATTAAAAGGGAAATAAAGTTATTAGAATAGCTAAAAATAGATTAAAAAATCATCATACAAGGTAGTATGGTGATTTTTTAACGTCTAGACAAGTTATAAAAAGTCGATACTTTTTTAGTCTAATTTTATGTGGCAATAACCAAAGGGATTTTTCTTTAGGTATTTTTGGTGATATTCCTCAGCAGGATAATAATTTCTTAAAGGTTCTACTTCTACTACTATTTTTTTATCATATTTTTTTGCTTCTTCTAAAATTTTACTATCTATTAAGTTTAAATCATCTTTATCTAAATAATATATTCCAGTCCTATATTGTTTTCCTTTATCATTACCTTGTTTATTTAAGGAAGTAGGGTCAATTATAGAAAAGTATTTATCAATCAGATAATCTAATTTTAACTTAGATTCATCATATAGAATATATACTGCTTCAGCAAATCCTGTATCTGTTCTACAAACAAGTTCATAGGTAGGATTTTTTATATTACCATTTGCATAACCAACTTCTGTTTTTGTTACTCCATTTATTCTAGAAAAGAACTCTTCAACGCCCCAAAAACATCCCCCTGCAAATACAATTTCTTTCATAAACAATACTCCTTTCTTAATAAATTATATTTATTGTTTGTAAAAATTTTGAAAACATGTTTAGTATTAAATAAAAAAGTCGAAAAGTAAAGGAAATGTTAATTAGGGAGAGGAAATAATGACTTTAAGTATTGGCAAAGAAAAAATAGGGGATGGAACAGAGATTATAGAAATGCTAATTAAAGCTTTTGAAGATATCGAATATAGTGATAAAAAAGAGCATGAGTTAGTAGAGGCTTTAAGAGAATCAGAAAATTATATTCCAGAACTATCTATAGTAGCAAAAGTAGATAATAAGATTGTTGGATATATTTTATGTACAGAAGTTAATATAATAAATGGGGAAGATACTAATAAAGCCTTAGCAATAGCACCATTTGCAGTATTACCAGAGTACAGAAATAAAAAAATAGGAAGTAAAATGATAAAAATGGCATTTACTAAGGCTAGTAAGCTTGGTTATAAAGGAATAGTTGTTCTAGGATATAAAAGTATTTTTGAAAAGTATGGATTTAAACCAGCTTGGATTTATGATGTAAAAGCACCCTTTGATGTACCGGAGGATAACTACATGGTTAAGGACATTAAAAAAGGATATTTTGATAATGTAAAAGGAACAGTAGAATATGCTGAAGCTTTTAAAAATTTTTAGAAAAAGGGGCTGTATCAAAATAAATTTGATACAATCCGATAAAAAGAAAGAAGAGAATTCATGAATTTGAATTCTCTTCTTTCCGTATAATATTAATAT
>NZ_JAHAIF010000078.1 GCF_018372875.1 Clostridium sp.
TAAGAATATTTTATCATAAATCCTAAACTCGTAGAGTTTGGGATTTATTTTTTTTACAAAAAAAGAGCTACGCACTAATTATTTAGTGCGACAGCCCCTCTTTTTCTATAATTACATCTTCAAGTTGCTTATTCTCATCATCTTCTTCTGATTCTTTAACAACCTCATCTAATATTTTTTCATCAATAATTTCAATATCTTCGATTGATTTTATTTGTGAAACTTCATCCTCTTCCTTATCTTCAAATATTATGCTCTTCCAATTTACAAAAATGTGATAAAGATTTACAACATCTTGTTCATTATATAATAATATTTTCTCAATCTTTTCCCTAGGCATCCTCTTAATATAGTCTTTGTCCTTCATTACCTTATGAAATGTTTTAGCTAAATTTGAACCACTGATTACTTCACTTTCTCTTATTATCCCAAATTGCTTTTCGAGTTTTTTTAACCCTATAGACGTTTTTCTTTCTCTTTCATATTCTTTCTGAATATCAACTGATGCAAATTCTTCATTAAAGTCGTAAATAACTCCATACTTTTGGAATAAATAATTTATTACAGTAAAATCATTATTTCCAGAGAAAGTTACTATAGCTTTTTTACCTTTATTTTTCATAGATATAAAATAGTTTTTAGCTAAATAAAGAATATCCAGTCCTTCATACCTATTTTCTATCATATATTGGGTAACTTCTAAGGATTTTGTTCTACTATTATAAACACAAGCCCCAAAAACGCCTATACATTTTGGTTTTTTATACACATAATGTTCCAAATCAAAAAAAATCATATCCTCAGGTAAAAACTCCATACCTTCGTGATTAATCATAAGGTCATTAGACACATCATCAACTCTCAAGATGTTTTCTCTAACTATCACAGTACCACTCTTTTCTACGCAAATTGTAGGTTATTAATATCTAAATTATAAGTTACATCCTTTCTCTCTACTATGACATTAACTTTTTTCTTTAGACTTTCATCATTAATAACCTTTCCTAATAACTCTTTTGTCGGATTCATACAATAGGGATTTCCAACCATATTTAGCATGGTATAATCCCCAGCTGTATCCCCATAAGCATAACTCTTATCTAACTCTATATCATATAACTTTACTAATTCATTAATTGCTTTTTGTTTGCTCTCACTATCCCACATAGGAATTACATCCCCTGTATACATATTATGTTCATCTTGAACATAAATTGACCCTCTAAAATCATCGAACTCATATTTTTTAGCCATCTCTCTTACAAGTTCATATGGAGAACCAGATACTGTTATTATAATATGCCCTTGTTCTTTATGCCACTTAATTCTATCTCTAGTAAAAGTGTACACTCTATCACCCTTTTGTTCAACTACCCTTTTGGCTATAAAATCTATTTGATCTTTTTTAAGACCTTTTATAGCATCCATATATATATCTACCATTTTTAATAGATAATTATCATAATCTCCTTGACGTTTATCCCACCTAACAAACTCAGGCCTTACTTCATTATACCACTTTTCACCCTGTATTATCTCATATTTAACTAACTTCTTAAAAACTTCAGTTATTAACCCTTCTCTATATACAGTTCCATCAATATCAAAAAATGCTGCGACTTTTTTCACAATCTATACCTCCTTTAATAATATATATTGTTTCTATTATACTTAGATTTTATTTTTTCGCAAATTTAATTAATTATTAATGAAATTGAGATTTACTTTCATTGACATTTTTATCTTTAAATGATAATATAATATTGATAATGATTTTCATTCAATTTTTAGAGGTGATTAGAATGTGTTTATGCGAATTAGAATTAGGGGAAATCGGAACAATTAATGAAATAAAGGGAGATTCAAAGTTAACAAAAAGACTTTGGGCTCTTGGTTGTATAGAAGGAACAAAAATACAGCTAAAAAGGGTTGCACCATTAGGTGATCCGATAATAGTAAACTTAAGAGGATTTGATTTAGCTATAAGAAAAAAGGACGCTAAAAATATTTTTATTCAAAAGTAAGGGGGATTTATATGACAACTATTGCTCTTCTTGGTAATCCCAATGTAGGTAAAACAACTTTATTTAACGCTTTGACTGGTTCAAAACAATATGTTGGGAATTGGCCAGGAGTAACTGTAGATAAAAAAGAAGGTTTTTTCAATGATATTAAAATTGTAGACCTTCCTGGAATATATGCAATGGATACTTTTTCAAATGAAGAAAAGGTAGCTAAAAACTTTTTAGAACAAGATGATGTTGATTTAATATTAAACATTGTTGATGCTTCAAACTTAGACAGAAATTTATATCTAACTACTCAATTAAAACAATTTAATAAGCCAATTATTTTGGCTGTAAACATGGTAGATATAGCAGAAAATAAAGGAATTATTATTGATTATAAAAAATTGGAATCTTTATTAAATATAAAAGTTATGCCTATATCAGCTGCTAAAGGAACAGGAATAGATAAACTTAAAGAAGTTATTTCAACAACTACTCTTAGCAAACCTAATGATATGGACAAGTTTAACTTTAAGAACGAAAAAGCTGCTTATAAGTACATAGAAAGTGTTTTAACTGAGTGTAGTAAAGTACCAGATAACAAAAAGGTTTCTTTTACAGATAAATTAGATAAAATATTACTTAATCCATTTTTAGCTTATCCAATTTTTATTTTAATGATGGTATTAATGTTTCAAATTACATTTTCATGGGTTGGACAACCTTTATCAGATATGCTAGATGGATTACTAAATGATTCCTTTATGCCATGGTTAAGTGAATTATTATCAAATTCGTCACCTTGGTTCCAATCACTTATCGTAGATGGAATAGTTGGAGGAGTTGGAGGAATCCTTGTTTTACTTCCTGTAATACTTTCGCTTTTCATTTGTATTACAATATTAGAAGATAGCGGGTATATGGCAAGAGTTGCTTTCATAATGGACAAACTTATGAGAAAAATGGGTCTATCAGGAAAAGCTTTTATTCCTATGATTGTTGGATTTGGATGTTCAGTTCCTGCTATTATGAGTGCTAGAACTCTTGAAAGCGAAAAGGATAGAAAACTTACTGCTTTACTTGTCCCTTTAATGTCATGCAATGCAAGATTACCTGTTTATACAGTTTTTGCAGCAGTATTCTTTGCTGATCACCAAGGACTAGTAGTTGGTTCGCTTTACTTCTTAGGAATATTACTTGCATTCTTAATAGGTATATTATTTAAGAATACAATTTTTAAGAAGGATGAAGAACCTTTTATAATAGAATTACCTGAATATAAAAAGCCTGAATTCAAATCTGTTTTAACTCAAACTTTAGACAAAGGTAAAAGCTTCTTAAAGAAGGCTGGTACAATAATATTCGCTATGAGCGTAGTTATTTGGTTGTTATCTAACTTTAGCCTTAACGGAATGGTTGATAACGTAAATGATAGTATCTTAGCTAACATTGGTTCATTTATAGCACCAATATTCTCTCCATTAGGATTTGGTAACTGGCAATCATCAGTTTCTTTATTATCTGGATTACTAGCTAAAGAAACAGTAGTTGCTTCTATGGGAGTTATATTTGGTGGAGATTTATCAGTGACATTAGCTTCACATTTCACTGCATTATCAGCTTACTCTTTCTTAGTATTTGTATTACTATACACTCCATGTGTATCTGTAATTGGTGCAATGAAAAAAGAATACGGAACTAAACTCACACTATTCTCAGTAACTTATCAATTAGTATTAGCATGGGTTGTTTCTTTCTTAGTATTTAACATAGGCAAGTTCTTAATTTAGAAAGGTTGGTGATATTATGGAAATCTTGATTACTGTAGGAATAGTAGCTTTATCAATTTTCATAATTTATAAAAACATAAGAACATCTTCTAAAGGAAAATGCAATTGTGGCACTTGCTCTAAAAACTGCCCAGCTAGAAAAAATAATAAATAAGATTTTTAAAGACTGCATCTTAACTGCAGTCTTTTTTTATAAATAACTTATTTAAAATTCCTAGTTACAATAAACAAATAAACATATAAATATGTATTTATATAAATATACAAAGAAATAAATATACCCTTTCTTCATCTTTAATTTATCTCAGGGATATAAAAAAACCAGTAGTATTTAACCTACTGAGTTTTTTCTTTATCTATATCATCCTTACTCTCTATATTATCCTCATTATAAAAATCTTCTTCTCTTGCATCAATTCTTCTCATAAGATTTTTATTCTTTGTCTTAAATAAATTCACCTTTCTCTCATAATATATGTTTATAGTTGCCATGGTTGGTGATGCAAGTAACATTCCTATAGGTCCAAAGAATCCCCCACCTATTGTAACTGCTAATATTATATAAAATGGTTTTACTCCAACCTTATCACCTATAAGCTTAGGATCTAAGTACCATGCATCAAATTGTTGAAGTGCTAATAAAAATACAAATATTGTTATAGCCATAGTTGGTGATACAAATAAACCAACAGCTGCTCCAACCACTTCTCCAACAAATGGTCCAAAGTATGGAATCATATTAGTAACTCCAACTACAATTGCTAATAACGGGGTATATGGCACATCTAATAGCATAAGTCCCAAAAAAGCTAATACTCCTATTATAGCTGAGTCTATAGCTTTAGTTCCTATATATTTACCTATCATTTCATGATAAGTTCTAACTAAATCTATTAATTTTGTTCCTTTTTCTTCTTTTAGTATCATATATGTTATAGTTTTAACTTCGGCAATAAATCTTTCTTTATCTAACAATATATAAATTGAAATTAAGAATCCAAATCCTATTTTTACTACGTTTGTAGTAATTGATACTATAGAAGATACAGAACCATCTAATATTCCAATTATAATACTACTCATCTTTCCAGATATAACACTTATATTGTCTAAAAGTCCAGTACTGTTTATTAAGTCATAAAGATTTTGATTTTTTAACGCTTCATTAATCCAACCTTGTACAGTTTCCATATATTTAGGTATTTCAGATGTAATTGATATTATACTATCAACAATACTAGGAACAATATATAATGCACCTATTACTATAGCTCCTCCGATTAATAGATATGTAGTAAAAATAGATAAACCTCTTTTCATATTTAATTTTCGTTCAAATAGGTTCATTATTGGATTAATACAATAAGCAAATATCATTGCGTATATGAACGGAGATATTACAGATATTGTTGTGCTTATAAGATTTAAAAACATTTGATAATTGTCAATTAACTTATATCCCACAAGAGCTATTAAAACTATTACCAGAATATCTCTATACTTTATATACTTATTAAAAAACAAACTTTCCCCACCTCTCTATTTAAAATTATTATAATTATAGCATATTTTTAATAATAATAAAGAGTATGCATTATACAAATACATACTCTCTCATAATTACATTTTTTCTACTACATCTATACCTAAAAGGTCTAATCCATTCTTTATAACTTGAGCAGAAGCTTCAACTAGCTTTAATCTTGTTGCCTTTAAAACTTCATCTTCTAAGTTTAATATTGAATGAGCATTATAGAACTTATTAAACGCCTTAGCAACTTCTATAGTATATCTTGTAACAATTGATGGCTCTAATTTATCTAATGCTAATAAGATTTGGTTTTTAAAGTTATCTAAAGTCTTAACTAATTCAAATTCTTCCTTAGATGATAATTTACTATAATCTACTTCCTTGCTAACTCCTTCAGCTCTTCTTAAGATACTCTTTGCTCTAGCATATGCGTATTGAACATACGGACCAGTTTCTCCATCAAATGAAAGAATTTCTTTCCAATCAAATACAATATCTTTTTCCCTAGAGTTCTTTAAGTAAGTGAATATTACAGCACCTACCCCTATCTTCTTAGCTACTTCTTCCTTATTTTCTAATTCTGGGTTCTTTTCATTAATAACTTCTAAAGTTTTTTCTACTGATTCTCTAATTAAATCATCAAGTAAAACAACTTCTCCCTTTCTTGTAGAAAGCTTTCTATCAGCAAACTTAACTAATCCAAAGCCTACATGGACACAATCATTTGCCCAGTCATGTCCAGCCAATTCTAGTACTTTAAACACTTGCTTAAAATGTAGGGCTTGAGGTGTTCCTACAACATATATACTCTTATAGAAGTCATATGTCTTCTTTCTATACATAGCTGCTGCTAAGTCTCTTGTTGCATATATTGATGCTCCATCAGCCTTTAAAACTATACATGGTGGCATATTGTAGTCTTCTAGCATAACTACTTGTGCACCATTACTTTCAACTAAAAGCTTCTTTTCTTTTAATTCATTTACTACAACATCCATCTTATCATTGTAGAAAGCTTCTCCGTTGTAAGAATCAAAATTTACTCCAAGTATATCGTATACTCTTTCAAATTCCTTTAAGCTTAAATCTCTAAATCTCTTCCATAAAGCCTCTGCCTTTGGATCTCCATTTTCCAAAGCTTTAAAGTATGCTCTTCCTTCATCTTCTAATGATGGATCCTTTTCAGCTTCATCATGGAACTTAACATATATTCTTAATAATTCTTTTATTGGGTCAGCTTCTAAAGCTTCTTCATCTACCCATCTATGATAAGCTGAAATAAGCTTACCAAATTGAGTTCCCCAGTCTCCTAAATGATTTATACCTATTGCATTATATCCTTCTTTCTTATACATCTTGTATAATGCGTTACCAATAGCTGTTGTGAAAAGATGTCCTACATGGAAAGGCTTAGCTATATTAGGTGAAGAATATTCAACACATACATTTTTTCCTTCTCCAATATTAGAAGCTCCATAGTTATCTCCTTCTTCTAATACCTTTTCTATTGTATTTTTACTAAATACACCTTTATCAACAAAGAAATTTACATATGGTCCTAGCTGTTCAACCTTTTCAAATCCATCTTTATTAATATTTTCTGCTAATTCACCAGAAATCATATTAGGTGCTTTTCTCATAACCTTAGCTAATTGAAAACATGGAAATGCATAATCACCCATTTCTGGTCTTGGTGGAATTTCTATTAAGCCTTCTATCTTGTCTAAATCTAAATCAACATGTTCTTTTATTAACTCTGAAATTTTCTTTTTATAATCCATATTTATCCTCCTAAAATAAAAAATCGCCTCTTGAATAACAAGAGACGGAAATATCCGCGGTACCACTCTAGTTGCAAAAAATGCCACTCAACTTTTTAACGCAGTATTCTGCGGCCAATCTTACTCAATTCAGATGGCATCTCAGAGGCTCTCTTCCAAACTAACCTATTCACAGGGCTTACACCCTCCCCTGCTCGCTCTAGAAATCAGTTAGAGTACTCTTCTCTTCATCGATTTTCTATTATCTTTTATACATTATACCTATAAATAACTTTTAATGTCAATATTCATTTTTCCATAACATTTTTCTATACACTATAGTATAATAATAATATTATTATTATATCTTAAGGAGTTATTTATGAATAGGGTTGGTGTTATAGACATAGGTTCTAATGCTATTAGATTTATGTTGACAGAAGTTGAGGAAGGTGGGTACTTTCGTATTATAGATGAATTGAGTACCACAGTTAGATTAGGATACGATTTAATTGATAATGATTTTATTTCTGATGAAAAGATACAAAAAACAATTAGCACCCTAACTACATTTAAGTCTCTTGCCTCTGTTTCTAATGTATGCGATATCGTAACTGTTGCTACTGAGTCATTAAGTGCTGCTACAAATAAGGATAGGTTTGTTAATACAATAAAAGAAGAACTAGATATGGATACTATTGTACTTTCAAGTGAAGAAGAACTTTATTTTAGTTACCTTGGTGTTACAAAAAGCATTTACTTTGATAATTCTCTTTTAGTTGATGTAGCTGGTACTTCTACTTATATAGCTTGGATATTAAATGGTGAAATAAAAGAAAGTACAACCTTACCTATAGGTAGCGTAAACTTAACATACAAGTATAATCTCCAAGATAGAATACTTAGAGATGATTTAGATGCTGCTATTAGCAAAATTTATAGTGAACTATTAGAAATAGACTGGTTAGGAAACAATACTTTTGATTCTATAATTGGTGTAGGTGGCACAGTACGGGCTATTGCTAAAATGAATAGGATAAAAAATAGATATCCTTTTGACATTGCACATAACTACATAATGACTGATTATGATGTTCACGATATTTATAATCTTTTAAAGAGCAAAGATTATAAGCTTAGAAATAAATTTGATGGTTTATCAAAAGAAAGAGCTGATATTATAGTTGGTGGAATTTCTATATTCCATGAAATAATTAAGTATGTTAATGCATCAAAAATAATTGTGTCTGGTAGAGGACTTAGGGAAGGTATAATGTACGAGTACATAAATACTCACTTTAAGCCTATAGAGGATATACTAGATTATAGTATAAATGGTATATTAGAAGATCTTCATATTAATAAAGAACATGCTAAAAACGTGTATAATCTTAGTCAAAAACTATTTGAAGCTTTCAAACCATTACATCATTTAGACAATGAATATGACCACATAATAAAGACAGCTGCTATGTTACATGATTGTGGTACATCAATAGACTACTATAATCACCATAAACATACTTTTTATATTATTTTAAACTCATATATTAACGGATTATCACATAAAGAGCTTTTAATGAGTGCATCAATTGCAGCATCTCACAGAAATAATAGCTATCATGTAGCTTTACCTCAGTTTTGCTCAATAATAAATAAACTCGACTTCAAAGTTATTGAAGAATTAGGGATTATTTTAAAAATTGCTGAAGGCCTTGATAGAAGTCTTTCTGGTGCAGTAAAAGATTTAAGCGTATCTATAAATGAAGATACTGTTGAAATTCAATTATATTCTTGCTTAAATCTTGATTTAGAAATTTCTCAAGCACTAAGATGTTCAGATAAATTTAAAGAAGTATACGGGAAAACCTTAAATATAAAAAAGGTTTACTCTAATAAATAGGAAGGGGCTGTATCAAAATAAATTTGATACAATCCGATAAAAAGAAAGAAGAGAATTCATGAATTTGAATTCTCTTCTTTCCGTATAATATTAATATGAA
>NZ_JAHAIF010000079.1 GCF_018372875.1 Clostridium sp.
GGAAACACTCCTTCCCATACCGAACAGGAAAGTTAAGCTCTATAGCGCCGATGGTACTGCATGGGAGACCGTGTGGGAGAGTAGGACGTTGCCAAGTTAGAAAAGAATAGCGATGGCTATTCTTTTTTTGTTATATAAAATTATATAAAATTATATAAAATAGGAAAATAGATATGTTTTTATACATATCTATTTTAATTTATAACGATTGCAAATGATAAATTCCTATTTATTTAAAGTTTGTTAATAAGTTTTCTTCTTTTTGAATAGTATGTAAAGAACAGTACTAGAAAAGGAGAATTACTAATGGAGAATAATGAAATTTATATGTTTCATAAGGGAATGAATTATAAATCTTATAAATTATTAGGATCTCATGTATGTGACTCTAATGGAGTTAATGGAATTCAATTCACAACTTGGGCACCTAATGCACAAGTTGTGTGGATAGTTGGAGATTTTAATAATTTTTGTGTGGATAACAACTATAAAATGAAACAAATATCTAAGGATGGCTTATGGAGTAGATTTTTACCTAAGTTAGAAGAAGGTGTTAAATATAAATATGCTATAAAGACAATGGATAATAAAATTATTTTTAAGTCTGATCCTTATGCAATATGTTCTGAAGTAAGACCTAATACAGCATCAATTGCATATAGGCCTAAAGAATACATATGGTCAGATGATAATTGGATTAAAGAAAAAAGAAAAAAGGATATATATAATACTGCTATTAATATATATGAAATTCATTTAGGATCTTGGAGAATAAATAATAATGAGTTTTTAACATATGAAGAATTAAGTGAAGTATTGCCAAACTATTTAACAGAAATGAGTTATAACTATGTTGAAATCATGCCTTTATGCGAACATCCTCTTGATGCATCTTGGGGGTATCAATGTACAGGATATTATTCATTAACAACTAGGTACGGAAATATTGAAGGCTTTAAAAAGTTAGTTGATAAACTGCACCAAAATAATATTGGAGTTATTTTAGATTGGGTACCAGGTCATTTTTGCAAAGATGCACATGGTTTATATATGTTTGATGGAAGTCCAACTTATGAATATGAGGAGTATTGGAAAGCTGATAATAAAGGGTGGGGAACTTTTAATTTTGATTTAGGTAAACCAGAGGTAAAAAGTTTTCTTATATCAAATGCTATGTATTGGATAAATGAATTTCATATAGATGGATTAAGAGTAGATGCTGTATCTAATATTATTTACTTAAGTTATGGAAGAGAATATGGGGAATGGCTTCCTAATAAGTATGGTACAGATTGTAATTTAGAGGGGATTCAATTTTTAAAAGATTTAAATACAGCAGTAAAAGAAAACAATGAAAAAACTATTATGATAGCTGAGGAATCAACAGCATGGCCTAAGGTATCAGGAAAGGTTAGTGATGATGGATTAGGATTTGACTTTAAGTGGAATATGGGATGGATGAATGATGTGCTTGAATACACTAGTAAAGACCCTATATATAGAAAGTATCATCATAATAAGCTAACTTTTTCATTAATGTATAACTATTCAGAGCGGTTTATATTGCCCTTTTCACATGATGAGGTTGTACATGGAAAGAAGTCGTTAGTAGATAAAATGCCAGGAGATTACTGGAGCAAGTTTGCTGGTTATAGATTATTAATTAGTTATATGTTTGGACATCCAGGAAAGAAGTTGAATTTCATGGGAAGTGAATTTGCTCAATTTATAGAATGGAGAGAATATGAGCAATTAGAGTGGAAGCTTATTGATATGTTTCCAATGCATAAAGCAACTCAAAACTTTATTAAAGATATTAATAAGTTTTATTTAAATAATAAAGCATTGTGGGAATTAGATTATGATATAGAGGGCTTTCAATGGATAGATGCAGATAATAAAGATCAAAGTATAGTTTCATTTATAAGAAGAGGAAAATATGAGAAAGATACTTTAATATTTATATGCAATTTTACTCCAGTTGTAAGGTATGATTTTAGAATTGGAGTTCCATTACAATCAGACTATGTAGAAGTATTTAATAGTGATGATGAGAAATATGGAGGGTCTGGACAAGTTATGGCAGAAGTAAATTTAGTTCCAGAAGAAATAGAATTTCATAATCAACCATATAGTATAAAGATTAAGGTTCCACCTATGGCAACACTAATCTTAGGTATAAAAAAAGGGGGAGAAAATAATGATGAAAGTATTACTTGTAGCATCAGAAGCTAATCCATTTATTAAAACTGGAGGTTTGGGGGATGTTATTGGGGCTCTTCCAAAAGCCTTAAGTAAAAAAGGGTTAGATGTAAGAGTTGTAATACCAAAATATAAAGGAATAAGAGAAGATTTAAAAAATAAATTTAGCTTTGTTAAATGGTTTATGGTTAAGGTTGGATGGAGAAATCAATACTGTGGTATTTTTGAATGCACTCATAATGGAGTTAAGTATTACTTTATTGACAATGAGTACTACTTTGGAAGAGATGAAGTATATGGATGCTATGATGATGGAGAAAGATTTGCATATTATGATAGAGCTGTCTTAGAGTTCATTAAGGAAATAGGATGGATACCTGATGTTATACATTGTAATGATTGGCAAACAGGGATGATTCCAGTTTTATTAAAATTAGAGTATTCAAAAGATGAATTTTATAAAAGTATAAAAACTATATACTCCATTCATAATATTTTGTTTCAAGGAATATTTCCAAAAGAAGTTTTACCAGATTTATTTGGATATGATATGGAACCATATAATAATGGAAGTTTAGAATTTTATGAGTGTATTAGTTTCATGAAAGGTGGAATTAATTATTCTGATAAGGTAACCACAGTAAGTTATAGTTATGCGGAAGAGATAAAAACTCCAGAGTATGGAGAGAAGTTGGATGGATTATTAAGAGAACATAATGATAATCTTAAAGGAATATTAAATGGCATAGATTATGAAGAATATAATCCGTATAAAGATTTTAATATTTATAAGACTTTTCAAGGGGATATATTAAGTGATAAGCAGGAGAACAAAATTAAGTTACAAGAAGAACTTAGATTACCCATAGATAAAGAAATACCTATGATAGGTATTGTTTCTAGACTAACTAACCAAAAGGGAATGGATTTGATAATTAGTATTGCAGATAGGTTATTAAAGAATAATATTCAATTAGTTATAGTTGGAACTGGGGATTGGTATTATGAAGATAAATTTAAAAACCTACAATATAGATATAAAGATAAGGTGTCAGCAAATATTAAATTTGATAATATATTAGCTCACAAGGTATATGCAAGTAGTGATTTATTTTTAATGCCTTCTTTATTTGAGCCTTGTGGATTAGGTCAATTAATAGCACTTAGATATGGAAGTATTCCTATAGTAAGAGAGACTGGTGGGTTAAAGGACACAATTTTCCCTTATAATCAATACAATGAATTAGGAAATGGATTTAGTTTTACAAATTATAATGCAGAGGAATTGCTGATGATAGTAGAGTATGCGTTAAGTTTCTATACAAAAAAGGAAGAATGGAGAAGGATTGTAAGACAAGCGCTTAATTCAAATAATAGCTGGGATAAATCAGCTGATGAATACCAACAGCTATATATGGAGGCAACAAGAACCTGATTATAGGAGGGATTAAAAGTTGGCATTAGATAAAAATACATTTAAGAAAGCTTATGAGAATAAGTATAAGGATATTCATGGAGACGAGATAGAAAATGGTAATAACCTGCAAAGGTATGAAGCTCTAGGGAGTTTAATAAGAGATTATGTAAGTTGGTTATGGTTAGATACTAATAAAAGATATAATAAAACTGGAGAAAAGCAAATTTATTATTTCTCTATGGAATTTCTTTTAGGAAGATTGCTTGGAGATACTTTAATGAATTTAGGTTTGATTGACATATGTAAAGAAGCTTTAGCAGAGTTAAATATAGATTTGAGGGATTTAGAAGAATTAGAAGAAGATCAAGGGCTAGGAAATGGTGGGTTAGGAAGATTAGCAGCATGTTTTCTAGATTCTATGGCATCTTTAGGTATTGCTGGACATGGCTGTGGAATAAGATATAAGTATGGATTTTTCGAGCAAAAAATAATAGATGGAAAACAAGTTGAACTATCAGATAACTGGTTACGTCAAGGAAACGTGTGGGAAAGAAGAAAGATTGGAAAAAGTGAAGTGGTAAAGTTTGGTGGAGAAGTTAAGGTAGAAAATATAGATGGCAGAATGGTATTTACTCAAGTTAACTATGAACCTGTTTTAGCTGTTCCATATGATACTCCAATTGTAGGATATGAAAATAATGTTGCTAATACATTAAGGCTTTGGAGCGCAGAAACTGTATCTAATGAATTTGATTATTCATCATTTAGTAGTGGAGAATATCTTAAAGCAATAGAATATAAAAATTCAGTAGAATCCATATCACAAGTATTATATCCTGAAGATTCATTTTATGAAGGAAAAATACTTAGATTAAAACAACAATATTTTTTTGTATCTGCTGGTATTCAAAGTATTATAAGACATTATAAGGCGCATGGTGGAAATATAAAATTCTTAGATGAAAAAATATCAATTCATATAAATGATACTCATCCAACATTGGCTATTCCAGAATTAATGAGAATATTATTAGATGAAGAGGGATTAGGTTGGGAAGAGGCATGGAGAATTACTACTAATATAGTATCATATACTAATCATACAATATTAGCTGAAGCTCTAGAGAAGTGGCCTATAGATATGTTTAAAAGCTTGTTACCTCGTATATATATGATAGTTGAAGAGATAAATGAAAGGTTCTGTTCAGACCTTTGGAATAAATATATTGGACAGTGGAAAAAGATATCAGATATGGCCATAATATCAGATGGTCAAGTTAGAATGGCTAATTTAGCAGTTGTAGGTAGCCATAGTGTGAATGGGGTAGCAAAACTTCATACTGAGATTTTGAAGAAAGAAGAAATGAAAAATCTATATTACTTCTATCCTAATAAGTTTAATAATAAGACTAATGGAATTACTCATAGGAGATGGTTGTTAAGAAGTAATCCAGGACTTACAAATCTTCTTTGTAATACTATTGGAGATAGTTTTATAAAACATCCTACAGATTTAATAAATTTTGAAAAGTTTACTTACGATAAGGGTGTACAAGAAGAATTAGCAAGGATAAAGAAAAAAAATAAAGAAAGATTAGCAGAAAAAATTTATAAAAAGAATGGCATTATAGTTGATCCATCTTCTATATTTGATGTACAAGTTAAGAGAATCCATGGATATAAGAGACAGACTCTTAATTGCTTAAGAATAATGGATTTATACAATAAACTTACTAATAACCCTAACTTAGATATTAACCCAAGAACCTTTATATTTGCAGGAAAAGCTGCACCAGGATATTATCTTGCAAAGAATATAATAGAGCTTATTAATGCTATAGCAGATAAGGTAAATAATGATCCATTAGTAAATAAAAAGATAAAGGTAGTATTCCTAGAAAATTATAATGTTTCATTAGCAGAAGAGATTATACCTGCAGCAGATTTAAGTGAACAAATATCCACCACAACTAAAGAAGCTTCGGGAACATCAAATATGAAATTTATGATGAATGGAGCTGTAACAATAGCTACTTTAGATGGTGCTAATATAGAAATTAGTGATGAGGTCGGAAATAATAATATATTTATATTTGGGCTTACGGCAAGACAAGTACTAAGCTATATAGAAAATGGAGGATATTCCTCACAAGATATGTACAATAAAAACGAAAGTATAAAAAATGTTATAGATGATTTGGTTAATGGTAAATACTCTAAGGATAGAGAAAAGTTTAGAAGTATATATGATCATTTAATAACTTTAAATGATGAGTTTTATGTCTTAAAAGATTTTGATTCATATGTTGAGGCTAACAAAAAAGTAGATAATATTTTTAAAGATATGTATAAGTGGCAAGAGATTTGTGGCATTAATATTGCTCATTCCGGGATTTTTTCTTCTGATAGGACAATACAACAATATGCTACAGGTATATGGGGTCCTGAACTTATATATAAGAATTTATAATTAATATATTATGTAGAATAAATGAAAATAAAAAAAGGTTTAAAAGGATAAAAATAATTTTAAAGTGTGATAAATACAAGGTTTATAAAGAGAAACCTTGTATTTTTTTTATGAAATAAATGTAAATAATATGTATATTAGTATGATTGAATTCATATTGTTATAGTGAAGGATAAGAAGATTAGAAGGGAGAGAGAGGATTGGGTAAGAGTGAGATAGTAGCAATGATTTTAGCAGGGGGGCAGGGATCTAGATTAGGAGTATTAACGAAGAAGCTTGCTAAACCAGCAGTGCCATTTGGTGGTAAATATAGAATAATAGACTTTCCATTGAGTAACTGCTCTAATTCAGGAATATATACTGTTGGAGTTTTAACACAATATAAACCATTAGAATTAAACGCTCATATTGGAATAGGAAGCCCATGGGATTTAGATAGAAGAGATGCTGGCGTGAGAATATTACCCCCATATCAAGAAGAAAAAGGTGGCAATTGGTATAAAGGTACAGCTAATGCAATATATCAGAACACAGAATTTATTGATAGTTACAATCCAGAGTATGTATTAATTTTATCTGGTGATCACATATATAAAATGAATTATGATGAAATGCTAGAAAAACATAAAAGTAGTAATGCAGATGCAACAATTGCAGTAATTAATGTGTCAATTGATGAAGCAAGTAGGTTTGGAATTATGAATACGAGAGAAGATAATTCTATTTATGAGTTTGAGGAGAAGCCTAAGGAACCTAAAAGTACTTTAGCATCTATGGGCATATATATATTCAATTGGAAGACACTAAAAAAATATTTAAGGGAAGATGAGTTAGATAGATTTTCAAGTAATGATTTTGGAAAGAATATCATTCCAAAGATGATAAAAGATAATCTTAAAATGATGGCATATCCATTTGATGGATACTGGAAAGATGTTGGAACAATCCATAGCCTATGGGAAGCTAATATGGACTTATTAGATGATGATAATAAATTAAATCTTTATGATAAAGAGTGGAAGATATATTCATCTAATAAAGTAAACATAGCTCAATATATAGGAGAAGATGCATTAATAAAAAATTCGCTTATAGTAGAAGGGTGTACTGTATATGGTAATGTAGAGGATTCTGTTTTGTTTCAAGGAGTTAAGATTGGAAAAAAGGCAATTATAAAAGATTCTGTAATAATGCCTAATGCATTTATAGGAGATAATGTAATTATTGAAAAAGCTATTATTGGCAGTGATGCAATAATAAGAAAAGGTTGCAGAATAGGTGATGGAAATGAAATAGCTGTAATAGCATCTAGTGAAGAGGTTAAATCAGGAAGTTTAGTAGAAGCCTGCAGTACAATATAAAACTATGAAAGGAGGGAAATTAATGAACAATTGTGTTGGGATAATAAACTTAGATGAGAATGAAAAAAGGATGGACGAGCTAGTTCGAAATAGACCATTAGCTTCAGTTCCTATTGCAGCTAAATATAGGATAGTTGATTTTATACTTTCAAACATGACCAATTCTGGAATTGACTGTATAGGAATATTTACAAAAAATAAATCTAGATCACTAATGGATCACTTAACTAATGGGAGGCCATGGGACCTTCATAGAAAGAAGGATGGACTAAAGGTATTTAACTTTGGGGATGAGGAGCCATTTGTTAATGATGTTGATAATTTTTATGATAATATAGAGTTTATAAAAAATAGTAGAAAAGATTATGTTTTATTAGCGCCATCATATATGATATGTAATATTGACTATAGGGACGTACTTATGCATCATATAAAAAATAAAAATGATATAACTGTTATATATAAAGATGTAAGTAATGCAAATAAATCTTTTCTTGGGTGTGATGTGGTAAATGTAGATGAAGGTAAAGTTAAGTCTGTAGGAAAGAACGTTGGAGAGGATAATTTAGCATCTATAAGTATGGAAATGTATATAATGCCTACTTACCTATTTATAGATATTGTAAATGAATGTGTTAAAAGAGGAAGTTATAAAAAAATAAAATCATTTATACATGATAACTTAGATAGATTAAATGTAGGTGCCTATAGATTTAATGGTTATCTTTCTTGCATTAACTCTTTAACTAGCTATTATTATACAAATATGGATTTATTAAAAAGGAAAGTAAGTAAGGAATTATTCTATAATGGTGGCACAATATATACAAAAACAAAAGATGAAGCTCCAACTAGATATACAAGAGACAGCAAAGTAACAAATTCTATAATTGCAAATGGATGTTATATAGAAGGGGAAGTAAGAAATAGTATAATATCTAGATGTGTTTATGTAGGAAAAGATGTAAAAATAGATGGATGCGTAATATTACAGGATGTTGTCATTGGAGAAAAAGCTAAGTTGGAGAGGATAATAGTAGATAAAGGCACACAAATATTAGAAGAGAAAAATTATGTTGGATCTAAGTCTTGGCCAGTAGTTATGAAAAAAAGACAATATATATAGAATGAAAGAGCATGATAATATTAACTATCATGCTCTTTATTGTTTATTAATAGATAAAAATGAAGAGATAGTAAGCTTTTATCAAACAAACTGAACCAGGTGTATCAGTATTTAATAATTATAGAATTATAAAGAAAAATAGAAAAAGATATGAATAATTTAATTAAATAAGTAATATTATATTAATGATGTTTTATTTATATGATAAGATATGATTCGTCGCTTGGTTGTGAGGCCAACAAGTAAGAAAATAAATTAAAAAACTTGTTGACAATGACAAAATTAAGTGATAAGATAAAAAAGTCGCTTGAATGCGACACACAAATTGGTCTTTGAAAATTGAACAGAATATAAAGTTAAAAACCAGCAATTCTTTTTACGAGTAAACTTAAGAAATCAAGTATCAAGATTAAACTTTTTATTGAGAGTTTGATCCTGGCTCAGGACGAACGCTGGCGGCGTGCCTAACACATGCAAGTCGAGCGATGAA
>NZ_JAHAIF010000001.1 GCF_018372875.1 Clostridium sp.
AGAAATTAAGCATAGGATTTTGAGAATCCTATGCTTTTGGGGTTTTACTTACAATTAAGTTTCCCGAAGGGAGCGTGGCGCAGCCACTTTTTTTATTTTGTCTAAGGTTATGCTTAATAATAATGTGTATATTTGTTTTTATATTAAAAGAGATAATAAAAAAATTTAATGAATTACCAGTAAACAGGTCAATATATTCATTTAAACTCAATTACGCTTATATATTCTTCTAAAACTTTTTAGTTTCTACTCACCGCTAAAAGCTATTTAGAACCATATCTGCAGCAGATAGGATTCAAAATACAATAAATAATAAGACTCGCTTATGCGAGTCTTATTATTTATTTATTAGATTTATTATTTCATCTATTTTTTTAGCCCCAAAGTATACATCTTTATTATTTACTATTATAGCTGGTACGCTCATAAGTTTATATTTAGTTTTTATTTCATCAAAGTTTGCTAAATCCAACATTTCTGCCTCTACATTAGGATTTTCGATTGCTATTCTTTGAGCAGATGCAACGACATCTGGACAAAGATGACAAGAAAGTGAAACACATACCTTAAGATTGATTTTATTATTAATGTTTTTTATAGCCTTTAAATTTGTAGGATCAATTGCTTGACCAGGTCCTGATAAATTATATATAGCTAATATAAATGAATTTAATTCGTGACCACCAGGAACACCGTGGAATTTAACACCACTATAATTTCTATCTTTATCTAATAATCCTACTACTGGATATTTATCAGCATTTATTTTTTCTTCGATTGACTTAGTATTACCTTTTATATAAACTTCAGCTTTTAGTTTTTCACCTAAGTCAGCCATATCAAGAACTAAATCTCTAAGCTCAATTGACTTACTATTATTAGGATCTACTATAGTTATAAGAGTAACTTCATTTTGCATTTTTGATAATATAGAAGATAATTGGTTTCTTAAAGAATCATTTAATAAATGGCTTCTTCCTGATGAAGATGGCTTTAAAATTTCTTTTTTAGGTTCTTCTTTTTGGGGCAAAATTTTTTCTTTGGTAGGTTCATCAATTATCCCTAAACGTTCTTTTTCTTCCGCAATATATTTTTCAGCATCAGTAGCAGCAATAGCGCCATCAGCTACAGCAGTAACAACTTGTCTTAATGCTTTAGGTCTTAAGTCACCAGCTGCATATATACCATTAATATTAGTTTTCATATTATCATCAGTTAATATATATCCAAAGTTATCTAAATTAACAACATTTTTAAATATTGAAGTTTGAGGAACATATCCAGCAAAAATGAATATTCCAAAAGTTCCATCTTCCTTTGGTGGATGATATTCTGATTTTTCTCCAGTTACATTATTAATTAATTTAACTGAACGTAGTAAATCATCACCAACTGCCTCTATAACTTCAGTGTTAAATTTAACATGAATTTTAGGATGGGATTTAACCTTATCTCCAATAGTTTTTGCACAAGTAAATTCAGGTTCTCTAGCTATTATAGTAACTTTCTTAGCAAATCTAGTTAGATAAATAGCTTCTTCACAAGCAGCAAATCCAGCACCTATAACCAGAACTTCAAGCCCTTTAAAGAACTCACCATCACAAGTAGCACAGTAAGCTACACCTCTTCCTCCAAATTCTTCTTCACCAGGGAAACCAAGTTTTCTTGGACTAGCTCCTGTTGCTATAATAACACTTCTACTTTGGATTTCCCCTATATTAGTTTTTAAAATTTTTACTTCTCCTGAGAAATCTACATCAGTAACTTCAGCTCTTTGAAATTTAACACCAAAGTCTTCAGCTTGCATTCTCATTTCTTCCATTAGTTCATCTCCAGAAGTTTTTCTGAGAGCAGGGTAGTTTACTATTTCAGAGGTTTTAGTTATTTGTCCTCCTGGTTGCCCTTTTTCTAATATCAATGTATTTAACTTTGCCCTACCTGCATATATACTAGCAGAAAGTCCGGCTGGACCAGCCCCTATAACGACTAAATCATATATTTTATTATTCATATTAAAATCCTCCCTTTCAAAAAATATTTAAAACTTTTTTATAAAAAATCTTAAATATTTTTTGAAATAAAAGCGTGGCTCAATTAGCCACGCTTTAGTTAAAAGAATTATAGCTTGCCTACTAAATCTAAGCTTGGTACTAAAGTTTCAGCACCTGGAGTCCACTTAGCTGGGCATACTTGGTCACCATGTTCGGCCACGAATTGAGCAGCTTGAACTTTTCTTAATAATTCTTCTGCATTTCTTCCGATTCCTAAATCATGTACTTCATAAGCTTTAATTTCTCCTTCTGGATTAACAATGAAAGTTCCTCTTAAAGCTAAACCTTCTTCTTCAATCATGACTTCAAATCCTCTAGAAAGAGTTCCAGTTGGATCCCCTAACATTGGATATTGAATTTTAGCTATTGTTTCTGAAGCATCAGCCCATGCTTTGTGTACAAAATGAGTATCAGTAGATACTGAGTAAACTTCACATCCAATTTCTTGGAAGTTTTCATAGTTATCAGCTAAGTCACCTAATTCAGTTGGACAAACAAAAGTGAAGTCTGCTGGATAAAAGAAGAATACTCCCCACTTACCTTTAACATCTGAAGATGTTACTTCCTTAAAATCTCCGTTATGATATGCTTGAACTTTAAATTCTGGTATTTGTTTTCCGATTAAAGACATAATCTAAATCCTCCTAAAAATATATTTTTGCTTTGATAATTATTATCAATTACTTATGTATTAATAATAATTATTAATTAGTAATTTGTCAACATATTTTAGTAAAAAATAATTATTATTAGTTAATAAAATTATATTTACCTATATATAGGCAAATTAAATTTTATATGATAAAATAGATAATAATTATTAAATAATAAAGGAGATTGAAATATGAGTATGATTTTTATAGAATATCCAAAGTGTACAACATGTATAAAGGCAAAAAAATTCTTAAAAGAAAACAATGTAGAATTCATTGATAGACATATAGTAGAAGATAATCCTAGCAAAGAAGAGTTATTAAAGTGGATGGATATGAGTAGTTTAGAAACTAAAAAGTTTTTTAATACTTCAGGAAAACTATATAAAGAAATGAATTTAAAAGATAAGGTTAAGAACATTACAAAGGAAGAAGCTGCAGAGTTATTATCAACAAATGGTATGTTAGTAAAGAGACCTATTCTTATAAAGGGTGATAAGGTGCTTGTTGGTTTTAAGGAAGATTTATATAGGGAAATGCTATAGGTGAAAATATGCTAATGATTTTATCTCCAGCCAAAACTATAAATACAAAGATTAATAATATAGAAACTCCTAATAAGAAATGGGCTTTTGAAGAGGATACTAAAGAGTTAGTTTCTATACTAAAGGAATTTTCATTAGATGAATTATGTTCATTAATGAAAATATCAGATAAATTAGGAATATTGAATTATGATAGATATAGAAATTTTTATAATGAAGATACTAAAGAATATACAGCTATTCTTGCCTTTAAAGGGGAAGCCTATAGAGGTATAGGTGCAGAAGATTTCTCAGAAGAAGATTTTATTCATTCCAATAGTGTACTAAGAATACTATCAGGATTATATGGGGTTATTGAACCGTTAGATAGAATTAAAGAATATAGATTAGAAATGGGTACAAAGCTTAGAAATAATAGGGGCAATGATCTTTATGAATTCTGGGGAGATAAGGTTACTGTTAAGATTATGGAAGCAATAGATGCATCACCAGGAGACAAGGTACTAGTAAACTTAGCTTCAAAAGAATATAGTAGTGTTTTGAATATGTCTATGATAAATGAAAAATATAGAATAGTAGATATTAATTTTTTAGAGTATAAAGATGGAAAACATAAGATGGTTAGCATGTATGCAAAAAAGGCAAGAGGAATGATGGCCAGATATATTATTCAAAATAAAATTAATACAGTAGAAGAAGTTAAAGATTTTGATTTAGATGGATATACTTATAATGAGGTTTTATCTAAAGAAAATGAATTAGTATTTACTAGATAGAGAGGTGAAGATATGAGCAGACCTTGTATAATTATTTGTAACTTTAATGATAAAGAAGTAAAGCTTTTAAAAACCTATGGAAGTATGATGGGACTTAAGGATCAGATAAGAGTTAACTGGACCAATGGAAATACTTTAATAAAAGATATTTTAGAAGATAATATTTCTTCAGAATGTGAAGAAGAAATAAGAGATAGAGCAATTATCTTTAATGATTTACCTAACATGAAGGTAAGTATGTTTATAGATAATATGAAAAAAATGAGAATTGCTCCTGCTATGAAGGCTATTGTAACAGACACATCAATAAATTGGACTTTATCTCATTTATTAAAGAACCTTATAGAAGAAAGAAAGGCTGAAAGGCAAGGAAGAGAAGCAAAACACGTAGAGGAATAGTAAGATATAGGACTAGTTTGAAATTATAATAATTTTTAACTAGTCCTTTTTCTTCACATTATGAATTTATTATGGCATCTATAGTTATTTGCATTTTTTCTTCTAAGTTTTTATCTTCTAATAATACAGTAGATATTAAATCTAAAAGATACATAGTAGAAAACTGAGAGTTTATAAACTTATGTCTACCTATGAAACGAGTATTATAAACTTTTAATATTATATCCGAATAGACTGTTACTGAACTTTCAGCAAAGCTTGTTATACAAGCAGTTTTAGCACCATTTCTTTTAGAAACCTTTAAAGCATTTACAACCTCTTTTGTTTCACCTGATATAGATAATCCTATAACAAGGTCTTCTGAGGATGCTATTGAACTATTAATAATCATCATATGAGAGTCTGAGATACAATGTATATTAAAGCCCATTCTTATTAATCTTTGCATCATTTCAGTAGCTGTTAAACCAGAGCTACCAACTCCATAAAGATATATTTTATTAGCCTTTTTTATTTCTTCAACTATATTAAATATAGCAGATTTATCTATAATTGAATTTGTTCTTTCAATTACTTCATTGTAATGGCTATAGACACTTGAAAAGATATTATCACTATCAATAGGTTCGCTATCATTAGTAATTAAATTAATCTGCATTTTCATTTCAACAAAGCTATCGCAGCCAATTTTTTTAGAAAATCTAGTAATAGTAGCACCAGAAGTGCCTATTATTTTAGCTAATTCTGTTATATTTATATTTTTAATCATCTCAGGTTGATTTAAGATATAATCAGCAATAGCTTTTTCTTTATCTGAAAAGTTATTATATTTTTGTTGTATCTCGCATATAATGTTCAATTAAAAACCTCCATAATACAGTGATATATTTAATGATACCATAATTCTTTTTTTTATAAAATAAGAGATAGGGACTTAATAGTCTCTATCTCTTTGTTATGAGTATTCTATAATGCTTTTTGAATTTCTTCACTAAATTTCTTTGCTATAAGTTGGGGTCTAGTAATAGCTCCACCAACGACTACTGAATAAGCACCCATTGCTAAGGCTTTTCTAGCTTTTTCAGGAGTATCAAAATTACCCTCTGCTATAACTGGAACCTTACAGTTCTCAATTAGTGTAGAAAGAACTTGGAAGTTATTCATACCCTTAGATTGTTCAGTATATCCAATTAATGTTGTTCCTACAAAATGGAAGCCTAATTTTTCGGCTCTTAAACCTTCTTCAACAGTTGAAATATCAGCCATAAATTTTTGGCTTGGATACTTAGCTATAACTTCTTTAAGGAAATTTTCATCTTGATTTATAGTTGCATCTAAAGCTACTACATCTATACCTTCTTTGACTAAAGCATCAACTTCCTTCATTGTAGGAGTAATATATGGAATCATATTATCATAATCCTGTTTTATTATTCCGATGATTGGTAGATCAACTTCTGCTTTTATTGCTTGAATATCGGTTATAGTGTTAGCACGTATACCAATTGCTCCACCTTCTTTAGCTGCTAAAGCCATTCTACCCATTATGAAGGAGCTATGTAGTGGTTCATTTGGTAGTGCTTGACATGATACGATTAATCCTTTGTTCATTACTTTCACTCCTTATAAATTATTCTTTATCGATTATTTCATTAATTTTTTGTTTTAGAGGATCTGCTTTTGCTCCAAATATAGCTTGGATTCCACCTTTAACTTCAAGGACAGCAGTAGCCCCTAGAGCTTTTATCTTATCTTTATCTACTTTACTTACATCTTTTACGGCTACTCTTAATCTTGTAATACAAGCATCAACATCATCTAAGTTTTCTTTTCCACCTAGTGCAGCTAAGATTTCAGCAGCAGTTTCGCTCATAGAATCTTTAGTAATAACTTTAACTTCCTCACCGTCGGATTCTCTACCTGGAGTAGGAACATTGAATTTAGTTATTAAGAATCTAAATGTTACGTAGTATAATACGGCCCATGCAATACCTATTAATATTACATAAATCCAGTTTGTTTTTTCGTTACCTTGTAATACGCCAAATAGTGAGAAGTCAATTAATCCACCAGAGAATGTATTACCAATTGATACATTTAATATATCTGATAAGAAGAATGATAATCCATCGAAGAAAGCATGCACTACATATAGCCAAGGAGCTACGAATAAGAACATGAATTCAATTGGTTCTGTAATACCAGTTACAAATGATGTAATTGCAGCACCTAAGAATAAACCAGCAACAGCCTTTCTCTTATTCTTTGGAACACAATGATACATTGCTAAACAAGCAGCTGGTAGACCAAACATCATTGTTGCAAAACGTCCAGCAAAGAATCTAGTACCTTCAGTAAATAAACCTACGTGATTTGGGTCAGCTAACTCAGCAAAGAATATGTTTTGTGCACCAGTTACAGTTTGTCCAGCAACTTGAGCAACTCCACCTAATTCTGTATACCAGAATAATGGGTAAATCATGTGATGTAATCCAACAGCACCAGTTAATCTTAATAGGAATCCATAAAGGAAAGTTCCTATAGGACCTAAGTTAGCAATACCATTTCCAGCGCTAACTAACCAACCTTGGAAAGTAGGCCAGATTAGGAAGAAGATTGCACCAACACCAATGGCTGCAAATGAAGAAACTATTGGAACAAATCTTGATCCACCAAAGAATCCTAATACTGCAGGTAATTGAATGTTATGATATCTATTATGTAGATATGCAACTAATGAACCTATAACTATGGAACCAACAACCCCTGTATCGATTGATTCAACAGCAGGGTTGAAAGCACCAATCATTCCTTTAATAGAGGCATTCATTACAAGGAATGCAACAGCACCAGCTAGTGCGGCAGTACCTTTATCTTTCTTAGCAAGTCCAACTGAAAGACCAATACACATTATAAGTGCTAAGTTACCGAATACTACGTCTCCAGCAGATGACATTATTTTAAATATACCTTGTAACCAAGGAATATCTAAGAACGGATAAGCTTGTACAGTGTTAGGATTTGATAGTGCACCACCAATTCCAAGTAATAAACCAGCTGCAGGTAATATTGCAATTGGCAACATAAATGATTTTCCGATTTTTTGAAGTTGTTTAAACATAACATCCTCCTTTATTTTATAAAAATTTTTTCGTGATTTCAATATCTGTAAAAATATTTTTCGCTGAATATGTTTACAATATACCATGAAATTATTTTCGTTGCAATAGGAAAAGTGAAAAAAATTTTGAAAAGAATTCCTTCAATGTGATTTTTATTATTAGCTACATTTTTGATAAATATACAAATATGTTTAATCTTAAAAAAACTTGATTTCTTTATAAGAAACCAAGCTTTTAATTATGCCATATATTTTTTTCTTTTAAATTTATTAGCTTTTTGATCTATAATTAATTTTTCTAATAATGGGCTATCTGACAAGTTGGTGCTTGTAGGCTCATCAATAGGAAAATGTATGGTAGATAAATCGCTACTTGTTCTTTTTGAACTAAGTTAGTTCCATTGTTTAAGTTTTTAATCATATCTATAATTTTTTGAAAATCATCATCTGTTATAGATGTAACTGCATTATCTTTAAGTCCAGAATAATTACTTTGAGTTTCTCCAGTGTATTTCAAATTTGTTCCTGTCCCTTCAGCTTTGTATAAATTTCCATGGTCATAGCCATAATTTCTTTCTAGATAAGACTCTTGTAACCCTTCAATAGCCAGATATAGACCATAGTTATTATCATTAATAGTTATATTGGAGAAAGAGTTTTTTGGTGTAGTAACTCCCATAAACTCAAACAAGTCATAGGATAGGTATTCTTTTAAACTCTTTTAGTGGATTAGATAACATGTTTTGCCAGTTCTCGTCAGATATATTAATTTTAATATCAGCAACTTTTGTATTATCGAAAAGTAAGGTTGAATATTAGGCAGAACTTGCATTTGACACTTCCTTTCTAGTCTTATAAAGGATGTATCATTATTATAGAAACGTATTCTAAATTTTTCACGCTTATTGAATCCGTTGATTTTTTCCATTAAAACTTTGTCATAAAGATTATCAAAATATAAACTTCTTATTTTATATCTACCATTAGAAGTGCTAGAGGTATCGATTGATGCAATATGTTTTAATCTATTTCTTATTTGCAAGTAGTCTGAATAATTAATAAAGTGTTTAATTTCATGTCTATATTTTGGAGTGTTCATTTAATTCACCTCCTTTTCTTATGAAGAAATTATATAGTTTAAAGCTTAAATAAAACTTAAAATATTTCTGAAAACTTTGTAGAATAATGTTGACAGGCTATAAATGAGATGATAATATAATAAATATAAAACGTATACACGGATTGTTACTGGTAATGCAGGCAAAACCTATTTCATAATATTTTTTGTTATGGGATGGTTTTGTCTTTTTATGTTTTTGAAGAGTGGAGGTTAGCTAATGAAGATTGAAAAAATACTTAATAATAATGTTGTAGTCTCAATTAATGACAAAGGACAAGAAGTAATTGTCATGGGACGAGGCCTTGCTTTTCAAAAGAAGATTGGAGCAGAAATAAATGAAGGTAATATCGAAAAGATATTTACAATAACTAATAAGGATATTACTGATAAGTTCCAGCAATTACTACAAGAGATTCCAAGTGAATACATGTTGTTATCTGAAAAAATAATTACTTACGCTAAGACAGAACTAGGTAAGAAGTTAAATGAAAGCATATTTATTTCATTAACTGACCATATAAATAGTACAATTGATAGATATAAAAATGGTATTCAATTAAAAAATGCTTTATTATGGGATATAAAAAGACTTTATAAGGATGAGTTTTGTATTGGTGTTGAAGCATTAAAAATGATAAAGGAAGATTTAAATATAGAGCTTCCTGAAGATGAGGCTGCATTTATAGCCCTTCACATAGTTAATGCAGAATTGAATGAAGAAATGCCAAACCTTATGAATATGACTAAGGTTATGCAAGAAATTTTAAACATAGTTAAATATCATTATAGAATAGATTTTGATGAAGAATCATTAAGTTATTACAGATTCATAACTCACTTAAAATTCTTTGCACAAAGATTATTTAATGGGAAGACCTATACTGATAAGGATGATGAAATCTATGATATGATCAAGATTAAATATCCTATTGCATATGAATGTGTAAAGAAAGTAGAAAAATTTATAAAAGAAAAGTATACATATGATTTAACTAAAGAAGAAAAATTATATCTAATGATTCACATACAACGTGTGACAGAAATTAAATAATTAACAGGATTGTTACTGGAACGGCAGGCAAAACCTAAATTATTCTTAGAGCATATATTTCACCCTTTTTGCTCTAGGATTAGTTTAGGTTTTTCTTTTAGCTAAGTACAGACAATATATATTTTTAGGATTGTTACTGGTAAAGCAGGCAAAACCTTCATTATTAATAATTTAAATAAATGGAGGAAAGAAAATTATGAATTACGCAGAATTAGCAAAACAAATTCTAGAGAAAGTTGGAGGAAAAGAAAATGTTGCATTCTTAACTCACTGTGCAACAAGATTAAGATTTAACTTAAAAGATGACACTAAAGCAGATATGGATGCTTTAAAGAAAACAAAAGGCGTTATGGGAGTTGTAAATAAGGGTGGACAATTCCAAGTTATTATAGGAAGTGACGTAGCAAGTGTTTATAAGCCACTTACTGAGCTAGGAAACTTCGCAGATGGAAATGATAATAAAAATGATGAGGAAAAGAAAGGTAAATTAGTACAAGTGTTTGATACAATAGCAGGTATTTTTACACCAATTATACCAGCAATTACTGGTGCAGGTATGATTAAATGTGTATTAGCACTACTAGTATCATTTAATTTAATAGATACATCATCACAAACATATTATATTTTAAACTTTATGGGAGATGCAGCATTCTACTTCTTACCATTCTTGCTTGCAAATTCAGCAGCTAAGAAGTTTAAGTGCAATGCATATTTAGCAATGACAATAGCAGGGGTATTATTACACCCTAACTTTGCAGCATTAAAAACAGCTGGTGATCCAGTTTCATTCTTAGGATTACCAGTAACTTTAGCAGGATATTCTTCATCAGTTATTCCAATAATTCTTGGAGTATGGTTTATGTCGTTTGTAGAACCAATAGCTGATAAAGTATCACCAAAGGTAGTTAAATTCTTTACAAAGCCACTTATTACAATTTTAGTTACAGCACCAGTATTACTTATAGTTTTAGGACCTTTAGGAACTATTTTAGGTGATGGTATAGCAAGTGCAATAGCATTCTTAGATTCATATGCAAGTTGGTTAGTTCCATTTGTTGTTGGTACATTCTCACCATTATTAGTTATGACAGGAATGCATTATGGATTAATTCCAATAGGAATTAATAATGTTGCTACAGCAGGATTTGATACAGTAGTAGGACCTGGTATGTTAGCTTCTAACATAGCTCAAGGTGGAGCAGCATTATGTGTTGCATTAAAATCAAAGAACAAAGACTTAAAGCAATTAGCAGGATCATCAGGACTTACAGCAGTTTGTGGTATTACAGAGCCAGCAATGTATGGTGTTAACTTAGCATTAAAGAAACCTTTATATGCAGCTATGATAGGTGGAGGAGTTTCAGGTTTATACCTTGGAATTACAGGAGTAGGTAGATTCGTTACAGGTTCTCCAGGATTACTAGCATTACCAGGATATATTGGTGGAGAAGGATCAGCTAATATAGTAAATGCATGTATAGGTGCAGTAATTGCTTTTGTAGTTTCTTTCATAGCAGCATGGATTATAGGATTTGATGACCCAGTAGAAGAAGGAAAAGAAGAGATAGCAGCAACAGAAACTGTAGATAGATTAGTAGAAAAAGTTGAAATAGCATGTCCGGTTAACGGAGAAGTTATTGATTTAGATAAAGTAGAAGATGAAACATTTGCATCAGGAATTATGGGGAAGGGTGTTGCAATTATACCTGTTGATGGGAAAGTAGTTTCACCTATAAATGGAACAGTTCAAACAATATTTAAAACTAAGCATGCAATAGGATTATTATCAGATGAAGGTGTAGAAGTATTAATTCATATAGGTATGGATACAGTTCAGTTAAATGGGGAGCATTTCACAGCTCACGTTAAAGATGGAGATAGAGTAAAGGTTGGAGATTTATTAGTAGATGTAGACTTAGAAGCTGTAAGAGCAAAAGGATATGAAACAGTAACTCCAGTTATAATAACAAATTCAGATAAATATTTAGACATAGTAGGGAAATGTGATGAAAAGGCTAAGGTAGGAGAAACAGTAATCACAATTCTATAAGTAGTAAGGAGATTAATCATGAAAAATATAATTCCAGAAAATTTCTTATGGGGTGGCGCTATAGCAGCTAACCAATGTGAAGGAGCTTATCTTGAAGACGGAAAGGGTATGTCACCGGTAGATATTCTACCGGGAGGTGCCTTAAGAAAGGAAGCTTTAGCAGATGCTAAAAAAGCTATGGAGAAGGATTATGGATATTATCCATCCCATGTATCAATAGATTTTTATCACAGATATAAAGAGGATATAAAGCTATTTAAGGAGATGGGGTTTAAGTGTTTAAGAACTTCAATATCTTGGGCTAGAGTATTCCCAAATGGAGATGATCAAGCTCCAAATGAAGAAGGATTAAAGTTCTATGATTCATTAATAGATGAGTTAATAGCTAATGATATTGAACCAGTTATTACTATTAATCATTTTGATACACCATTAGAATTAACAAAGAAATATGGTGGGTGGAAGAACAGAAAGCTAATTGATTTCTACTTAAATTACTGTAATGTTATATTTAACCGTTATAAAGGTAAAGTTAAGTATTGGATGACATTCAATGAAATAAACATGATTCTTCATATACCTTCTTTTGGTGGAGGACTTATATTTGAAGAAGGAGAAAATGTAAATCAAATTAAGTATCAAGGAGCACATCATCAATTAGTAGCAAGTGCTTTAGCAACTAAGCTAGGTCATGAAATAGATCCAGAAAATAAAATAGGGTGTATGCTTGCAGCAGGACAAATATATCCATATACTTGTAATCCGGAAGATATTCTAGAAGCTCAAGCTAGAAATAGAGATAACTATTTCTTTATTGATGTACAAGCAAGAGGTAAATATCCATCTTATGCCAATAGAATGTTTGAAGAAATGGGATTCAATATAGAAATTACTGAAGAAGAAAAGAAGATATTAGCTGAAAATACAGTAGATTATGTAGCTTTTAGTTATTATTCAAGTAGATTAAGAAGTGCAGATCCAGTTGTTATGAGTCAAAAGCTTACAGGAAATGCCTTTAAGAGTTTACCAAACCCATACCTAAAGCAATCAGAATGGGGATGGACAATAGATCCAGTTGGATTAAGAATTACAATGAATGAATTATATGATAGATATCAAAAACCATTATTCATTGTTGAAAATGGACTAGGCGCTGTGGACAAAGTTGAAGAAGATGGTTCAATAAATGATGACTATCGTATTGAATATTTAAGAAAACATATTGAGCAAATGAAAGAAGGAATCAAAGATGGAGTTGAACTTATCGGGTACACTCCTTGGGGATGTATTGATTTAGTAAGTGCATCTACTGGTGAAATGAGCAAAAGATATGGTTTCATATATGTTGATAAAGATGACAATGGAAATGGTACATTAGAAAGAACAAAGAAAAAGAGTTTTGATTGGTACAAAAAGGTTATATCAAGTAACGGAGAGAATCTTGAGTAATTGTTTAAGGAATGAAGAATAGAAATAGGCTTACACTTGTAAGCCTATTTTTAACATTTAGGAAAGTATAAATCAAAGGTATTATTACATTTTTATATTAAAAAATATAAAATAAAGGATAGTAATTTTATAATTTCCTTACCTTAAGTAAGAAGGGAATAAATATCTATGGACTGTGCGACGGAACAAGCAAAATAAATATCCACCCCATATTTTTTCTTTATAATAGGTTGATATTGTTAAATGTAGGTTAATATATATAAGTTATGTTAAAAATAGTGATATAATTGTTAAAAAAATAATATTTTGGAGGGAGTTATGGGATTTTTAAAGGAGTTTATTTATGGAGTGATAATAAGTATATCTCAAATAGTACCTGGTATTAGCGGTGGGTCTATTGCGATGATCTTAGGTATATACGATAAGTTAATACATGCAGTAAATAATATAGTTAAAGACTTTAAAAATCAATATAAGATTTTATTTAGAGTAGGACTTGGGGCAATAGTAGGAATAATTTTATTTAGTAATATATTTAAAACTTTATTGGAGAGATATCCTATTCCATTGGGATATATGTTTATAGGAATTATTTTAGGTGGAGCTCCATTAATGTTTAGAAAAGCTACTGCAAAGAAGTCATTTAGTCAAAGGTCTTTAGTGTATTTAGTTATTGGATTTGTAATTGTGCTACTTATGTCAGGAGATTATAATGGATATTCAGATGCTATAGTTAGTTTAACACCATTTATATTTATGTGGTTGTTTGTTGGAGGAGTAGTTATAGCTATAGCACTAATACTACCAGGAATAAGTGGGTCATTTATGTTATTAATTTTAGGGTTATATAATACGGTAATAACAGCAATAACTGATTTTAATATTCCAATACTTATACCTATTGCCTTAGGAGGAATAGTTGGAACAGTTTTAAGTGCAAGATTAATAGAGATGCTATTAAATAGATATCCTGAACAAACTTATATGATAATTTTTGGATTTATTTTAGGTTCTGTCTTTGGAGTATTTCCAGGCTTTGATGGAATAAATAGTTTAATAGGAATTGCTCTTGGAATAATTGGTTTTATAGTAACAAGTTATATATCTAAAGAAGAATAGGAAGGATAATAGAAATAATAAAGATAATAATTATGAAGAAGAAACATTACTAAAGTTGGTGTTTCTTCTTTGATTTTATGGAGAAGTATGAAAAGTTTAAATTTTAGTTGAGCTCTATGAAAATTTATAAGTTCTAAGAAATAAGAAGAGGGAATTTCATTAATGCTTTATTAGATTATTTATATATTTATATGAACTTAAAAATATATAAATATACAAATATATAAATATATAGGAAAATTGTGTGATGAGTTGTATATAAGATAGATGCTCCTATCAGTATTATTTTCCAAAGGAAAATATAGAAGAGATTTGATGAAAACTACATAGCTTTTCTGAACTTAAAACTAGAAAAAGAAATATTAGTAATAAATAAGAATAAAAAAATATATATTTTATTAATAACATGATAACATGGAAAAATTAGAAAAGTGTTTTGTACCAATGGTAGTTGTGGTATAATATTCACGTTAATTAAGGAAAGCGGGGGATAAGCTAATGAAACATATTAAGACTATTAACAAGACTAACATCAAAAACAGCTTATGCAAACCAGGTTGTAAGGAGTGCGCTAACTCATGTCAATCTGCTTGTAAGACTTCTTGCACAGTTGCAAACTTAGAGTGCGAAAACTAATCATCAGAAGCAGTAACTTTAGTACAGAAGTTACTGCTTCTTTACTAAGAGTTTGGAGGAAAAATAAATGTCATTAATTCATAAATTTGAACAAGGTGGAAACTACTTTATACTAGATGTTAATACAGGTGCTGTTCACGTGGTGGACGAGCTTGTTTATGACATATTAGATGATTCAAATCTAAAGTCAAAGGAAGAAGTATTAACTAATCTAAAAGGAAAGTACGAAGAAAGTGTTATTGGAGAAGCATACGATGAAATAGAGGAACTAGTTAAAGAAGGAATCCTTTATTCTGAAGATCAATATGAAGAAATAGCTCATGGATCAATGGATGATAGAGACTACATAAAGGCTGTTTGTTTAAACATAATTCATGGATGTAACTTAAGATGTAAGTATTGTTTTGCTGATGAGGGGGAATACCATGGACACAAAGGTGTTATGGATATAGACACAGCAAAGAAGGCCATAGATTATGTTGTTAAAAGAAGTGGTCCAAGAAGAAATATTGAAATAGATCTATTTGGTGGGGAGCCAACTATGATTATGGATACTATAAAAGAAATCATTGCTTATGCTAGAGAGCATGAAAAGGAGTGGAAGAAGAACATTAGATTTACTATGACTACTAATGCTACTCTTTTAAATGATGAAATGATGGAATTCATGGATAAGGAAATGGGTAATATAATCCTTTCTTTAGATGGAAGAAAAGAAGTAAATGATAATGTAAGAATTAAGGTTGATGGAAGCGGTTCTTATGATGATATACTTCCTAACATAAAGAAGATGATTGATAAGAGAACAGAAGGAAAGATGTACTTTGTAAGAGGAACATTTACTAGAGCAAATACTGATTTTTATGAAGATGTTAAAGCTATGGTAAATGAAGGCTTTAGAGAAATATCAATAGAACCAGTTGTTCTTGAAAATGGACATCCATTAGCTTTAAGAGAAGAAGACCTTCCAACTATATTTGATAACTATGATAAGTTATATGAAGAAATGAGAAGAAGAAAGGTAGAGGGAGACGAGTTTAAATTCTACCACTTTAATATAGACCTACAAGGTGGACCATGTGTCTATAAGAGAATTTCAGGTTGTGGAGCAGGATTTGAATATGTTGCAATAACACCACAAGGTGAAGTTTACCCATGTCACCAATTTGTAGGTAAAGAAGAGTACAAGTTAGGAAGCATTTGGGATGATACTTATGATGCTGAATTAGGTAAGAAGTTTAAGAAGGCTCATATCTACAATAAACCAAAATGTAAGGATTGTTGGGCAAGATTCTACTGTAGTGGTGGATGCCAAGCTAACAATGTAAACTTTAATGGAGATATGAATATTCCATATGAAATAGGTTGTAAAATGCAAAAGAAGAGAATTGAATGTGCAATAGCTTTAAAAGCTGAAGAATTACAATCTTAGGAGAAAAGTTTATGAAGGAATTCATCTTAGATAATGGAATGAAATTAATTTATGAGAATAGACCTTCAATGTTAACCTCAGTTTCTATTGGTTTAGAAGCTGGGGCTTCTGTTGAGGAGGGGCTTTTAGGTTTAGCACATGCTACAGAACATATGATATTTAAGGGCACTAAAACTAGAAGCGAAAAAACAATAAATGAAGAGTTAAGTAAAATATTTGGATTTTCTAATGCTATGACAAATTTTCCTTATGTAATTTATTATGGAACTTTATTAGGAGAAGATTTATATAAGGGGTTAGATATTTTTAGTGATATTTTACTAAACCCAAGTTTTCCAATAGAGGGATTTAAGGAAGAGATGGATTCAATCAAGGAAGAATTAAATGAATGGGATGAGGAGCTACAACAATTTTGTGAGGATAAGCTTCTCATCCATTCTTTTAATAAAAATAGATTGAAGTACCCTATAATAGGAAGAATGGAAGATTTAAATAAAATTACTTTAGAGGATATTAAAGATTTCTACAAAAGATATTATTCTCCTAAAAATGCGATAATAAGTATAGTATCAGATCTAACTTTTGAAGAAGTAAAAGAAAAAGTTGAAAGATACTTTGGAGATTGGCAGGGGGAAGAAATAGAAGTACAAGCTTCTATTGAAATTCCTAGACTAGGAGAATATATAGACTTTAGAGAAGGGATAAACTCCTGTAGAGTAGAGATTATTTTTACTATAAGTAATTTAACTCATGAAGAAATTAAGTCTTTTAGAATATTTAATGAATTCTTTGGAGAAGGAATGAACTCTATACTTTTTGATACCTTAAGAACTAAAAATGGGCTAGTTTATGATGTTATAACAACAATATCAAATGAAAAGCATATAGGACTTTATAAAATAGAGTTTAGTACATCTAAAGAAAAGTTAGATAAATCACTAACTTTAGTAAAAGAGGCTTTTAATAATGTAGAGAAATATGAGAAAGATTTCACTAAGGAGAAAATAGAGGAACTCTATAAGAGTATAAAGTTAAAGAAATTATTTAAAGAAGAACAAAGCATTAGATTAGCAAACAGCATGACTACTTATGCCATAATGTTTAAAGATACTAATATTTTCACAGATATATTAGAAGGAATAGAAAAATTAACATCCAAAGAAATAATTCATGTAGCTAAAAAGGTTTTGAAAAATCCTTCTATAGAAATTATTATGCCAAGGGGGATTTATGAATAAAGAATTGCCATTATTACAAGCATTAATAGATTATCATAAAGAAGAAAACACTATTTTTTCTATGCCAGGAAATAAGTGTGGTCTTGCTTTTTCTAGAGATGAAATAGGGAGTTACCTAAGAGAAAATTTAGGAAGATTAGATATAACTGAAGTAGATCCATTAGATAATCTTCACCATCCAGAAGGAGTAATTAAAGAGTCACAAGAACTGTTAGCAAAGTACTATGGAGTTAAAAAAGCATATTTTTTAGTAAATGGAAGTTCAAGCGGAAATTTATCTTCAATATTTGCTACCTTTAATGAAGGTGATGAAGTATTGGTAGAAAGAAACTGCCATAAATCAGTTTATAATGGACTGATATTAAGAAAACTGAAGGTAAGATATATTGAACCGGTGGTCTTTGGTGATGGGGGATTATTCTTACCTCCAGATAAGAATAATATATATTCTGCTCTTCAAAAGTGTGACAATCCTAAGGGAATTATCTTAACTTATCCTAATTACTTTGGAATATCTTATGATATGGAAGAGATAATTAAAGACTTAAAGAAAAGAGGATTAAAGATAATTATTGATGAAGCTCATGGAGCACATTATGGAGTTTGTGAAAACTTACCTAAAAATATTGCACCCATTGCAGATTATACTGTAGTAAGTGCTCATAAGACTTTACCAGCATTAACAGGAGGTGCTTACCTATTAGTTAATGATGAAAATGATAATATTGATTTCTATATAAGTGCATTTATGACTACATCACCTTCTTATTTAATAATGGCATCTTTAGACTATGCAAGATTTTACTTAAGTAAATATGGAGAAGAGGATTATAGAAGCTTAATTAACAAGGCTGAAAAAGGAAAGAAGAAAGTTAATGAATTATGTAAGGTAAGAGTTCTTTCAAAGGAAGAGTTACCTAAAGGGTATGATATAGATTTAAGTAGATACGTATTGGTTTTACCTAAAGGATATAGTGGTGGTAAACTTCAAGACTATTTAAGAAGTAAGAAAATACAATGCGAAATGAGCTTTTTCTCTGGAGTAGTATTACTTCTATCACCTGTTAATGTCGATAGTGGTTTAGAAAAGCTTTATAAAGCTTTAGAAGAATTAGATATGGATTTAATTAAGAATGAGGAAAAGTCTATAAAGTTCAATTACGTTATTCCTGAAAAAGGAATGGAACCTTATGAGGTGTTTAATCACAAAGGAGAATTGGTTAAGCTTGATTATGCAAATGGGAAAATTATTAAGGAAGCTATTGTACCTTATCCACCTGGTATACCACTAGTTTCTAGTGGGGAGAAGATTACCCAGGAAATAATTGAAGAAATAAAGGGATATTTGAATGAAGGAATAAGTATTTTAGGAGTTCATGGGGATAAAGTTTTAGTTGTTAATAAATAGATTAATATAACAAAAATATAACTTTACATATAGTAAAATATAGTGCTCTAGAATAAAAAATAGGAGGAGTTATATGAGTAAATTTCAATGGGAGATAATCAACAAGTCAATTAAGAAGGTCAATGAGGATATTGCCTATGCAGATGAAAACATGGCATGGGTATTAGATGGAGCTACAGGATTAACAGATAAAAAATTAACTTCATTTGAAAGTGATGCAAGATGGTTTGTAAATGAATGGGATAAATATTTAAAATATAATTTAAATGATAAATGTAAAACTATAAGAGATATAGTTTTAGAAGGGATAGGAATAATTAGGAATAAATTTTATAAAGAGAGTGGCTTAGAGTATATAGAAGAAATAAAAAGGCCATCAGCATCTATATCAATAGTTAGAAAAAATGAAGATATAATTGAATACTTTATGCTTGGAGATTGTACACTTCTAATAAAGGATGTGGATAATAATGTAACTAAGATTAAAGATACATCATTAGAGAAGTTTGATAATAGGGCTATAAGTGAAATGCTTAAGGTAAGAGATGAAAAAAATATAAGTTGGGTAGAAGCAAGGAAGATTATTAATCCAATTTTAATAGAAAATAGATTGTTGAAAAATACTCAAGATGGGTATTGGATATTAGAGTTTAATGAAGAGGCTGTTAATCATTGTATTGAAGGAAAGTTCTTAGATAAGGAAATTAAAAACTTAGCTCTAATGAGTGATGGTTTTGCTGCAATAGTTGATACTTATAAGTATTTTAATGAAGGCCAATTAATAGAAAGATTAATAGAGTTTGGAAGTGAAAAAACTTATAAGTTAATAAGAGAAGTTGAAGAAGATGATAAGGATATATTAAAGTATCCTAGATTAAAAAAGGGTGATGACTGCACTATAGTTTTTATAAAATAATATTTTAAAGCACCAATCATAATGATTAGTGCTTTTTCCTTACCATTAGTACGGGTGGGGGATATTTGTTTTGATGTGACTTGGAGCTTGCCACGGAACAAGCAAAATAAATATCCGCTACCCCTTTTTTAATAACAAAAACATCTCTTTTTTGAAGTAAGAAAAGATAAGAACTTTTCTTCTGCATCAGATAAACAATAATTTTTTCTTACAACAATGTTATAGTTAAAGTCTGTATTAAAGTCTTTTATATTAATCTTCTTTAAAGATCCTGTTCTAAGCTCATGAGTAATTGATAGTTCAGGCATAAAAGCAAATCCTCTACCTGATATAACCGATGATTTTATAGCTTCCGATGAATTTAATGAAAGTAATACATTTAAGTTATTAGTTGAAATGTTCTTCTCACTTAATGACTTTTTTAATATTGCTAATGTTCCAGAGCCATCTTCTCTTAAAATTATAGGTAGTGTTGTTAGTTCATCTATAGTAATATTCTTAAGCTCTGACTTATTACTTCCTACTAAAATAAGTTTGTCTGATATTATCTTTTCTGTAACTACATTGTCAGGAATATTATCTAATTCATGTATTATACCTAAATTTGTATCATGGTTAAGTAGCTTTTTTAATATATTTTCAGAGTTATCTATATCCATTGAAACATTTATATTAAAGTAAATTTCTTTGAAGGTATAAATGCTACAAGGAAGTATTTGTTCCCCAAGACTACTACAAGCTGAAAGAAATAGTCTAGATTTCTTTTCCTTTAGGTTTTTAAGTTTTTTATCCAAATTATGTTGCAATGAAAGCATTGATTCTGCAAATTCAAAGACAACTTGTCCTTCCTCCGTAAGAGAAACACCCTTATTACTTCTTATTAATAGTTTTTCTCCAATTTCATTCTCAAAGTTTTGCAATTGCATACTTAATCCAGGTTGTGTTAAATGTAGTTCTTTTGCTGCTTTTGAAATACTATTACATTTAACCGTTGTATAGAACGATTGCATATAGGATAAATTCATATATACTCCTCCACCCTTTTCTTTTAGTATTTATCAACATAATTATATCATTAATTTTAATTAAATTTATTATATATAATAAATTATTATTGTGCATAAGGGATTCTTATTATGCAAGGGGAAACTTGAATGATAATATAGAGATAAGAAGACAAGAAAAGACAAATATAATCTTGAAAGATAAAAAAATAACAAACTATAAATAAAGTTAGAGGGATGATAAAAAATGGGGAAGAAAATTGTTATAGTTGGTGGAGTAGCTGGAGGAGCATCTGTTGCAGCTAGATCCAGAAGACTAGATGAAAGTAATGAAATAGTGATGTTTGAAAGAGGGCCACACGTTTCTTTTTCAAATTGTTGTTTACCATATCATTTAAGTGGCAAAGTAGAGGATCATGAAGATTTAGTGTTAATGAAACCTGAACAATTTTTTAATCAATATAGAATTGATGCGAGAGTTTTCACAGAAGTAGTATTTATAGACAGAGAAAATAAAGAAGTAACAGTTAGAAACGTTGTTACAGGAAAAGAATATAAGGAAAGCTATGATAAGTTAATCTTATCTCCAGGGGCTAAGCCTATAGTTCCACCTATTCCAGGCATAAATAATGCTGATATCTTTACTGTAAGAAATGTTGTTGATATAGCTAAGCTTAATACTTTTATAAAGGAAAAGAAGTGCAAGAATGTTTCTGTAATCGGTGGAGGGTTCATTGGAGTTGAAGTAGCTGAGAATTTAAAAGAATCTGGTTATAATGTATCTCTTATAGAAGCTATGGATCAAATAATGAAGCCATTTGATGCTGATATGGTACAAGTTTTACATAAAGAAATTTATGATAAGGGAATTAATTTAATTTTAGGGGATAAGGTTGAGGCCTTTGAAGGAAATAATGTTGTTTTAGCTTCAGGAAAGAGAATTGAATCTGATGCTATAGTTATGGCTATTGGAGTAGTTCCAGAAACTGATTTAGCTAGAGAAGCAGGACTAGAAATTGGAGTTACAGGAGCAATAAAAGTAAATCAAAACTACATGACTAATGATAAGGATATATATGCTGTTGGAGATGCAATAGAGGTATTCAGTGCATTAACTAGAACAGCTACAAAGCTTCCACTTGCAGGACCAGCACAAAAGCAAGCAAGAGCAGTAGCAAATCATATTCATGGTATACCAGTTAGAAACACAGGATTCATTGGGTCATCATGTATTAAAGTGTTTGATTACAACGGAGCTTCAACTGGTTTAACAGAAGGTCAAATTAAAGCTCAAAAATTAGATATTAATTATGATATAGTGAGAGTTATACCTCAAGATAAGGTTGGGTTAATGCCAGAAAGTGAACCGCTTCACTTCAAACTTATATTTGAAGTACCAACAGGTAGAATTTTAGGAGCACAAGCAATAGGTAAGGGAAATGTAGATAAGAGAGTTGATATTATAGCAACTTTAATTAAGTTCAATGGTACAGTTGAAGATTTAGCGGATTTAGAACTTTGCTACGCACCACCATTTGGAACTGCAAAGGATGTAGTTAATCATGCAGCCTTAGTAGCATCAAACATCCTACAAGGAACTTTTAAACAAGTATATGTTCAAAATATAAGAGAATTAGTAGAATCTGGTGCATTCATAGTTGATGTTAGAGAAAAAGATGAATATGAATTAAGTCATATTGTTGGAGCTAAAAATATTCCTTTAAGTGAAATAAGAGATAGATTAGATGAAATTCCAAGGGATAAAAAGGTTTATTTACATTGTAGAAGTGCTCAAAGAAGCTATAATGCTTGCTTAGCATTAGGACACTTAGGATTTGATAATATATATAATGTTTCGGGTGGATTTATGGGAATAAGCTTCTATGAATATTTCCATGATCAAGTAACAGATAGAGAAAAGATAGTTACAGATTATAACTTTGACTAAGTTTATTATAAAGGATAGTTATTACTATCCTTTGAAATATAAAAATAATGATTGATAATTAACAAACAAAAACTAATGATTTTAGGGGGAAGAAAATGAAAAAAGGACAAGTTTTTATTGGGCTAGGTGTATTAGCAGCAGTTACTGCATTTGGTGCAATACAGTATAAGGAAAATAGTAAATTAGCTTTATTTCTATTAACAGGTTTATTACTAGGTTATGTTTTACAAAGAAGTAGATTCGGATTCGCCGGTGGAGTTAGAAAGATTGCTATGACTGGTGATGGAAAATTATCAAAGGCATTATTATTCTTATTTGCTATAACAACAATAGGAGCTGCTGGTATACATTATGGAGCTTTTTCTAAAGGTGCAGAAGCAGCATTTAGAGCAGCTGAGGGAGTTGCAACAATTCCAGGTACAGGAAGCGTATCTGCAATTAATTTAGCATTCATAATTGGTGGTTTACTATTTGGTATTGGTATGATTATAGGTGGAGGATGTGCATCTGGTACATTATCTGATACAGGTGAAGGTTCTGTAAGAGGTATTATAGTATTGTTCTTCTTCTGTATAGGTGGTATGCTTGGAACATGGCATTTACCAAAGTTAAAGAAGACTTTCCTTTTTGAAAATGGATATACACTTTATTTACCAGATAAGTTTGGATACATAGGAGCAGTAGTTGTTTCATTACTTTTATTAACTGTATTATATGCAATTGTTAAAACTTATGAAAATAAGAGAAAAAATGCTGGAACTCAAGTTTTAGAAGTGATTCCAGAGGATGAAAGACCAATGGAAGAAGCTAAAGTATATAAGTTCTTTAGTAAAGAAACTTACCACAAATTCTTTGTAGAAAGATGGTCATTCTATGTTTCAGCAGTATTAATTGGAATATTATTCTTATTTATAATAAATACATCAGGTTCAAGTTGGGGAGCATCAGGTCCTTACACTCATTGGGGAGTTGCGTTATTTAGTAAGTTAGGAATTGATTTCTCTGCTATTGATGGATTTGCAGGAAGTGTTAAGGTTGTTAATGGTGGAATATTAAATGATCCAGTTTCAGTTAGAAATATAGGTATTATATTAGGAGCATTAATCTGCATGCTATTAGCTGGAAAGTGGAAGTTCTATGTAAACTTTAAAGCTAAAGATACAGTATTCTATGCTTTAGCAGGTATATTAATGGGATATGGAGCTAAATTAGCAGGTGGATGCAACGTTGGAGCATTATTCTCAGGTATTGCTAACATGTCATTATCAGGATGGGTATTCCTTGTTATGTTAGTAATTGGAGGATTAATAGGTATACAAATAGTTAAGAAGTTTGATATACCAGCTTAATATTTAAATTAATAAGGCAGAGCAAGGAAACTTGTTCCTGCCTTTTAGTGCTATATAACATAAGATAATTCAGTGTTGGAGGAAGAGTAAGTGAAGAGAAGTCTTGGGAAATTTGATATTTTTGCAATTGTACTTGGAGCAATTATTGGATGGGGATCCTTTATGCTGCCTGGAACAAAGTTTTTAAAAGAGGCTGGAGTAATTAATACAGCTTTAGGGCTTATTCTAGGAGCCATTTGTATAATATTAATTGAAAAAAATTATGCTGTTATGATAAATTCACAAGATGAAGAGGGAGGAGAATTTTCTTACACATATAATAATATGGGAAAGAAGCATGGTTTTATAGTAGGATGGTTTTTAATATTAGCTTATCTTAGCTTGATTCCATTAAATGCTACTGCATTTCCTTTAGTAGTCAAAAAGTTAATAGGTCCAGTATTTGAAGTAGGGTATTTGTATACTATTGCTGGATATGATGTATATTTAGGAGAAATCATATTATCTACATTTATTATTTGTTTATTTGCTTATGTAAATATAAAAGGAATAGGTGGAACTAGTAAAATTCAAAACATAATAATAATAGCATTGATATCAAGTATTTCTATAGTATTTATTGGAATGGTACTTAAAAGTGATAAGATAACCTTTATGAATAACTATATATCTAATTATCAATTCGATTTAGGGGGAATAGCTAAGGTATTTTCAATAACACCCTTTGCTTTTATAGGATTTGATGCTATACCACAGCTATCAAAAGAGTTTAAATTTTCTAAAAAGAAAGCTTCATTTGTAGCCATAGTATCATTATTAATTGGAACTTTAATATATAATCTTTTAAATATAATTACTGCATTAGCATTTTCGCCATCAGAAGCTGTTGCATTAGATTGGGCAGCTGGTAGCGCTGTTATACAAGTTCTTGGTAAGTGGGCTTTCTTTCTACTTATAATAGCTTTATGTGCAGCTGTATGGGGAGGGATAAATGGATTTATGGTTTGTAGTTCTAAACTTTTAGGATCTATTGCTAATTATGGATTAGTTCCATCATCTATAGGCAATATAAATAATAATGGAGTGTTTAGTAACTCTGTTAAGTTTGTAACAATTGTTAGCTTGATTGCACCTTGGTTTGGTAGAGAGGTAATAATCTGGATAGTGGATATGTCATCTTTAGGAGCCGCTATTGCATATTTTTATGTATCATATATTTCAATTAAAAAGGTTAAAACTAAATGCGGTAAATTAATAGGATGTATTGGGGTATTAGTTAGTATTTTGTTTATGTTACTTTTATTATTGCCAATATCTCCAGCTGCTTTAGGAATTGAACCTATGGTTGCTTTAATAATGTGGTCTTGTTTAGGGATTATATTTTATAGAGTAAAAATAGGAAAAAAAGAATAGATAAATTTAAAAAATTACAATCATGTATCAAATTAAAGTTAAATTGATACATGATTGTAATTTTTTTTAAACTATATATTAAATTTTATTATATATACTAAGTAAGTGAGAGAACTAATAAGATATGTGGGTGAGAAAAATGATAAAGAAGTACAAAAGAGTGGTCATATTATGTACAATTTTCCTATTGTTAATTAGTAGGTTTGTAAAAACCTCATATGTATCCAGTAGAGAATCTGTAAGTGGTGAACTAGAGCATGGAGTACATATGTTAAAGGAATTAGAGGAGAAAGACGTTTCAAAGATACAAACAAAAATTGATAATATGCATAGAGAAGAGGAACTAAAAAAGAGAAGAGAAGAAATTAAAAAAATGGTAGGAGAGAAGAAAATAGACTATAAAATTATTTTTAAAAGAGATATTTTTTGGGGTGATTCTATTGTTGAAGCATTATCAGAATATGAATATTTAAATAATTATTCAGTAGTAGCAAAGAAGGGGAAGGATGTTTTAAAAGCTAGAGAAGATATAAATACCATAATAAAATTATCTCCAGAAAGATTATTTATTCTTTTAGGGATGAATGATTTGTTAGTTTTTGAAGACTTAAGTTTATTTATTGATAATTATAAAGTGCTTATTGATAAAGTAAAAGAAGGAAGTCCTAATACAAAAATATATATAAATTCTATCTTGCCTGTAATAGACAAGGTTAGTTCTAAAAATCCTTTGTATAAAAAAGAGAGAATTATAGAAGCTAATAAAAGATTAAATGAACTAGCTATTAATGAAGGAGCTACATTTGTTGATATAAGGTACATAATTGAAGAAAATAAAATGTTGTATGAACCAGATGGAATTCATGTAAAAAGCTCATTTTATCCAAAGTGGCTTAATGAATTGATTAAATATAACTTAGAAGGTGAATAAATTGAGGAAGCTGTCTTTTCTTATGATTGTATTAGCTATGTTCACTATAAGTGGATGTACTAAAAGTTATAAGAATATTACCACAGATGAAATATCTAATAATATTTTGCATGAAGATGAAAAATTACAAAAATCAGGTAAAAAGATGTTAAAAAGACTTTATGGTTTAAATAGTGATGATTATGAGGAAGTTTCATTAGGTATTTCTAAATCTACCATGGAAGTTAATGAATTTTTGATTATAAAAGTAAAAGATAAAAATCAAATAGAATCTATAGAAAGTGCAATGGAACAAAGAGTTAGTAATCAATTAAATAATTTTGGTGGATACTCCCCAGAGCAGACAAAAATCATAGAAGATTATGAATTAATAGCAAGAGATAAATTTGTATTTTTATGTATTGGAGAAAATGCAGAAAATAATAAACAAATATTTATAGAAAGTATAAAAGTTTAGAAAGAGGGGACAAGATGGTATTTAGTAGTATTATTTTTATGTTTACATTTTTGCCTATTATTTTAGTTACATATTATCTGTCTCCTAGAAAATTAAGAAACTTTATTTTACTATTAGGAAGTTTAGTTTTTTATGCTTGGGGAGAACCAGTATATATAATTTTGATGATATTAACAATAGTTATTAATTATGTTTTAGCTTTATTAATTAAAAAACAAAAAGGGAGAAGAAAAAAGTGTATATTTATATTAACTTTGGTTCTTAATGTTGGGATGCTTGGAGTCTTCAAGTATTATGATTTTATAGTAGGGAATATAAATAGTATTTTTTCTTTAGATATACAATATAACAATCTATCATTACCTATTGGTATATCCTTTTATACATTTCAAACTATATCATACATAGTAGATGTTTATTTAAATAAAGTAGAAGTTCAGAAAAACATAATATCATTTGCTACATATATTTCAATGTTTCCTCAGTTAGTAGCAGGTCCTATAGTAAAATATACTGATATAAATGATAAGCTTGAAAAAAGAAAAGAATCAATAGATGAATTTGGATATGGTGTTGAGAGATTCATTACAGGACTTGGGAAAAAAGTTTTGTTAGCCAATAATATAGGATACTTATGGAGTGTAATTAGTGTATTGGATATTAATAATATTTCTGTAGCTACATCATGGATAGGGATAGCTGCGTATACATTTCAAATATATTTTGATTTTAGTGGTTATTCAGACATGGCAATTGGTTTAGGGCATATGTTTGGTTTTACATTTAAAGAGAATTTTAAATATCCATATATAGCAAGAAGTGTTACTGAGTTTTGGAGAAGATGGCATATATCATTAAGTACATGGTTTAAAGAATATATATATATTCCCTTTGGAGGAAATAGAGAAGGAATAAAAAAACAGTGTAGAAATTTAATGATAGTTTGGACATTGACTGGGTTATGGCATGGAGCAAGTTATAACTTTATTATTTGGGGAATGTACTATGGTGTAATTTTGATTATAGAAAAGTTCATTATAGGAAGATATATTAAAAACTTGCCAACTATATTTAGAAGAATATATACACTTGTTATAGTTATGGTTGGATGGGTATTCTTTGGTATGAATACATTATATGAAGCTCTAAATTATTTAAAAGTTATGTTTTTTATATCCAGTAATTCAATAATTGATGATACAGCTTTATATTACTTAAGTACTAATATAATATTATTCATTATATTAATAATGGCTTCAACACCAATTCCAGCATATATAGTAAAAAAGGTAAAGTCTTACAATTCGATAATATGCTATACAATGATAGGAACTGTAAATGTGCTTATTCTTATAATAGCTACTGCATATTTATTAAGCTCAACATACAATCCATTTATATATTTTAGATTTTAAATATGCTTGGAGTGAAATTAATGAGAAAGAAATATAGAAATGTCTTAGTTATAGTTTTCGTAATATTTATCTTTGGATTCTTTATTATTAATATATTTAGTAAAGACAAGGAGCTTTCTAACTTAGAAAATAGGTCATTGGCTAAAATGCCTACTTTTAAAATAGATAGACTAATTGAAGGTAGATATACAAAAAATTATGAGAAGTATAAAAACGATCAGTTTTTTATGAGAGATACATTTATAAAACTGAAGAGTGAGATTGATGTTTTATTAGGGAAAAAAGAGAATAACAATATATACTTGTGTTCAGATGGTTTTTTAATTGAAAAATTTCTAGAGCCTAATAAAGAAAGCTTAGAGAAGAATATTAGGGCTATAAATGAATTCTCTAACAAGCATTCAGAGATAAAAATAAATTTTATGATGATTCCTAATGCTATTAGTATATATAATGAAAAACTACCTAGATATGTATCTGAATCTAAGCAGAGAGAGTATATAAATAACTTTTCTAATAAGTTAGATAGAAATATTTCATTTATAAATCCATACAACTACTTTATAGAAAATAAGGAAGAAGAAATTTTTTATAGAACAGATCATCATTGGACAACTAAGGGGGCTTACTATGGATACCTAGCACTTTGTGATAAGATGAACTTAAAGAAGAATGAAGAGAGTTATTACGATATTGAACTAGTATCAAATGATTTTAAAGGTACTTTATATTCACGTAGTTTATTTGATATTAATAAAGAGGATGAGATAAAAGTATATATTCCTAAAAATAAAGATGATGAAGTTGTAGTGAACCAATTAGAAGAAAAGAAAGTAATTCCATCATTATATGATAGTTTAAAGCTTGGTACCAATGATAAATATGGAGTATTTCTTGGAGGTAATAAGCCTATAATTAAAATTCAAACTACAGCTAAATATAATAAAAAATTACTTTTAATTAAAGATTCTTATGCAAATAGTATAGTTCAGTTCTTAACTCCTTATTTTGAAGAAATCGTAATGGTAGATCCAAGATATTATTATGGAGATATTGAGGAATTAATTAAAGAAGAGAAGTTCAGTGAAGTTTTATTTCTATATAATGCAAATACTTTTTTTCAAGATAATTCGTTATATGGAGTATTAGAAAATTATTAAAAAGTACAAATAGTATAAAAATGCAAACTTAAAGTATGATTTTTATTAAATCATACTTTTTTCACTAAGCATAACTGTACATAAAACATAACATAAATAGCAATTAAAATAGATTCATTATGTTTATATAATAATACTATACAGAAAACAAATTTCTGTATGGGAGGTAATATTTTTGAAAAAGGTTAAAATTAGAAAAGCAAAAAAACAAGACGTAGACACGGTAGCTCACCTGATATACTATACAGAAGTGAATCCTCATGATGTATGAGGTGGAGATTCTAAGCAGGAGTGTTTAGAAAATTTAAAAGAACTTATAAAAGATGAAGAATCAAGATATAGTTTGAATTATATTATGGTTGCAGAGATGGATGAAAAAGTACTAGGAGCAATTGTTCTAATACCTTATGATGAATTAGATAGATTAAGTCTAGAAACTGAGTTTAAGCAATTTAAGAGAGTAGATGGATTATTAGATAAACTATATTTTATATTTAATGATTTTAAGTATATATTCTTAAGGGAATGTAGAAGAGGGGACCTTTATATAGCAAACATAGCTACTTCTAAAGAAGCAAGGGGTCTTGGAATCGGAAAGAAATTGATGAAATATGCAGAACAGGTTGCAAAGAAAGAAGAGTATGAAGGTATATCACTTTTAGCCAAGGATGAAAATGTAACTAAGTTCTACGAAAAGCTAGATTACAATAAAGTTTTTGATAAGGTTCTTTTTGGTGAGAGAATAATAAAAATGGTTAAATGTATTTAAAAGAAAGTTGTACTTGTTATAAAAATAAGTACAACTTTTTTTATATATTAAATAATAAGGGAATAAAAATATTTGGATTAATTATAGATAAAAAAATTAAAATTATCATAATATCTTCCTACTTTGAAATGAGAAATATATATACAAAAGCAATAAGTAAAAAAACAAAAATAATATTTAAGGATGTGCTTATTTGAACGTAATTTAGAAAGTAAGCAATATAGTTAAGTATTATTGCTAATATTCCAATGAAAGAAAGAATTCTTGATGCTTTTTTAAAATCTAAGTTCATAGTTAGACCCCCTTAAATATTGTGTATTAATATAATAAATTTTAGTTTGGAAATTGTTAGAAAACAATGGTTTTGGTATAAAAGTATAAAAATTGAACACAAAATTCTAAAAAACTAAATTTGAAATATAATTTTACAGTAATTTGTAAAATAAGTAAAAATTAAATATAATAATGTTGGAGGGAAGAAAATGAGGATTTTAATTGTAGAAGATGATGTTGTTCAGAGAAAAAATTTAATAAAAATAATAGAAAATAATTTTAAAAATGTACAAGTTCTATATTCCGATACTATAAAAGAGAGTCTCTTTTTGTTGAAAGAAGGAAAATTTGATTTATTCTTGTTAGATATAAAACTTAAGGATGGGTCTGGTATAGAGCTTGCAGAGAAAATAAGGAAAATTAAAGGATATGAATTAACAGGAATTATATTTTTAACTACTGAAAAGCAATTAATATTAGATGCTTTTAAAAAAACGCATTGTTATGAATTCATTGTGAAGCCTTATGAAAGTAAAGATGTTGTAGATATAATAAATATCTTTAATGAAAATATAAAAATGGATAATAAAAAAGTAGATGAATTTTTACTTATTACCTTAGAGAATAAGGTGAAATATAAATTGAGAATTAAGGATATTATTTTTATAGAGTATTTATCAAGAAGATGTGTAATAAATACAACAAAGGGAGTACTTACTACAAGAGAATATACTTTAAATAAAATTAGTACTTTAATTAATTGTGAAAATATAGTTCAAACTCATAAGTCTTTCTTAGTTAATTACACTTATATTCAAAAAATAGAAAAAGAATATTATAAACTTTGGAAAATTTATTTTGATAGAATAAATGATGTAGCATTGTTATCGCTAAATTATAAGAATAATTTAATGGAATTATTAGGAGAGTATAATGTGGATTAATTTGTTTATACAATTCATTTCTTTGGGGATTATTTACAATATAGTATCTAAAAGAAGAAGTATTAGAGATTATATTGTAATAGTAATTATATCTTTGATTTTTTCAACTATAGGTAGCAACATGAATATATGGATTTTTTTTATTAATTTTATGTATGGACTAGTTTTATCATTAGTTAATAAAGAAAAAGTAATTGATAATCAAATAAAGCTATTTATGGCCTTTATAAGCTTAGTAGTTGCAGAAAGTATATTAACAATAATGTATCAATTTTTAAAGATTAATATTACCGCTAGTAATATAATAATATCTCAAAGCGTTATCAATATATTAGTAATATTACTTATATATTTTTTTAACAAAGAAATGACTATCAATTTTATAGATATAATAAAGAAGAATATAAAAATATTTATTATGGTTATTTTACAGTGTTTTATGATTTTCTTTTTATTTCAATATATAAATACAACAACATGGTTAACTAGTATGGAAAAAGTACTAATATTACTTTCAATATTAAGCTTTGTTTTACTGGTGATATTTTTATCTGTTGATATATTTAAGCAATTTAAGAAGACAGAAGAGGATAAATTAAGGTCAAGATATAATGAAGTTCTTGAAGAGTATTTTGAAAAAATGAGAGCAGATTCACATGAGTATAAAAATCATCTTAATGCTATATATGGAGTATTGCAGGTTGGTGATTATGATCAGATAAAGGATTTAGTTAAGGGGTATATTCAAAATGTATCAAATGAGGATCACTTAATAGAATTATCAAAGATAAATAATCAACTAATAAGGGCATTAATCTATAGTAAAATATCATACGCAACTTCAATAGGAATTAATTTTAAGTATTACATAAAAAGTAGTTTGAAAGATATAAATGTTTCTGATTCAGAACTTGTTATTATTATTTCAAACCTTTTAAATAATGCTATAGAGGCAAGCTCCGGAAGTGACGATAAATATGTAGAACTAACTTTGAGTAAAAAAAATAATAAATATGATATAATGGTTAAAAATTCAGTTAATAATGGTTATTTCATAAATGTTTCAGAAATGTTTAACTATGGGTATTCTAGCAAAGGAGATGAAAGAGGAGTTGGACTATATAATGTTAAGAACATAGTTCAGAATAATGGAGGAGAAATATTAATAGATATTGATGAAGATATTTTTACTATAGAAATAAAAATTTCATAAGGTATACATAATTAGTCTAGATATAGAAATTCAAGTTTTGTGCTTGGGTTTCTTTTTATTTTATATGTGATATAATATGCTATTAGAAAATACATAGATAAGGTGTGTAGTTATGGAAGATTTAAAAAAATCAATTGAAGAAATGATAAAAGAAGAATTAATTAAAATAGTTATAAGCAATAAACTTAATAAAGAGGTTAAATACAATAAGATTACTTTTCTATTAAAGGAAAATAAAAAAGAAAAGTATTATCAAATAGAGCAATATACAGATAAACAAGTATTTCATGAAAATATAAAATTTGATGAAATATCTTCAAAACTTTTAGAGTGCATTGAAGGAAAGTATAAACAGGTTTCTGCATGGTCAAATGATACAACATTTGATATGAAGATATCTAAAAAAGGTAAGATATTCTTAGGTAAAAAGAAGAGTAATAATGAAAAGCTAGCTAATAAAAGTCACAACAGAGAGAAAAATTATATCTTAAAAGAAGGTATGATAATTGAACCTCTTATAGACTTAGGCGTATTTACTAAAGAAGGAAAAGTAGTTAATGCTAAGTATGATAAATATAAGCAAATAAATAGATTTGTAGAGATAATAGATGATGAAATAAAGAAAAATGATTATAAAGAACTTACTATATTAGACTTTGGATGTGGAAAATCCTATTTAACTTTTGTACTTTATTATTACTTTGTAGAAATAAAGAAAATCAATGTAAAGATGATTGGACTAGATTTAAAGGAAGATGTAATTAAGAAGTGTAATGATATAGCTAAAAGATACAAATATGATAATTTACATTTTGAACTTGGAGATATAAATGGCTTTAAGTATAACAACAAGGTGGATATGGTTATAACATTACATGCATGTGATACTGCAACAGATTATGCTTTGTATAATGCAATAAAGTGGAATAGTAAGATGATATTTTCTGTTCCATGTTGTCAACATGAATTTAATAAACAGATGAAATCAGATGAGTTTTCTATATTAACTAAGTATGGAATAATTCAAGAAAGAATGGCAGCTCTTATGACTGATTCTGTTAGGGCAAATCTTTTAGAGGTAATGGGGTACAAAACACAGTTGTTAGAATTTATTGATATAGCACATTCTCCAAAAAATATATTAATTAGGGCATCTAAGGGGAAAATATCTCTTGATAAGAAGAAAGCGGCTTTAGATGAGATAAATAGATTAAATAAAGAATTTAATTTTAATCCAACATTATATAAGTTGTTGGAAAGTGACTTGGAAAACTTGAAATAGCACCATAAATATTTACTGTTATTACATAAAAAAATATATATTTAGGAAATTAATTTTTTTTATTGCCATAGTTCTCTTTGTACTTTGAAGAAAGTAGTGAGAGTGATATTGTGAAAACTCCTAGGTTTACTAGGAGTTTTCATTGACTTTCAAACTAGTGACTACTATAATAACTACTTGTAGGTAGTTACTAAAGTAGTTACTAGTTAGGGGGGTAAAAAGTGTTAGCAGAAAAATTAATCTTACATGAGAAACGAGAAGAAGGAATAAAAGAAGGGTTAAGGGCGGCAGCTCCATTAATTATAGGATACATACCAATAGCCATGGCCTTTGGTATTTTAGGAAAAACTGCAGGAATAACATTTAGTGAGACAGTAATGTTTTCAGCCTTTGTATCAGCAGGTGCAAGTCAATTTATGGCTTTAAATCTATTTATGGCAGGGGCAGGGCTACTACAAATTATATTAACTACGTTTTTGGTAAACTCTAGACATTTTTTAATGAGTGCATCTCTTTCAAGAAAGGTTAATGATAAGCTTCAAAAGTGGACACCTTTTGTGGCTTTTGCAATGACAGATGAAATATTTTCAATTGCCTCTTTTAAGAAAGAGGAATTAACTCCTAAATTTATGTTAGGATTTGAAGGATCAACATATTTAGTATGGGTTTTAGCTACAGCTGGAGGATTTTTATTAGGTGAAGTTTTACCGCCAGTGGTTCAAGATAGTATGGGAATAGCTTTATATGCAATGTTTATAGGTATACTAATACCAGAAGGAAAAAAGAGTAGAAAATTATTAGGACTAGCTATTTTAGCTGGAATTTTAAATACAATATTATCTTCAATTTCTTTTTTACCAGCAGGATGGAGTGTTATTATTTCAATAATATCAATATCAGCTTTAGGAGCATTTACGAAAGAGGAGGTTCAAAGTTAATGAGTAAAGTTATTATTTTAATATTTGGAATGATGATAGTAACTTATCTGCCAAGACTTATTCCGTTTTTAATGGGAAATCAAAAGGAACTTCCAGAAAAGTTTAATAAGTTTTTGTCATATATTCCAGCAACAGCTCTTGGTGCACTTATTTTACCAGGGGTTTTTAACGCTACACCAGATAAACCAGTAGCAGGAATAGTAGGAATTTTATTTGCTATTGGATATTCATGGTACAAAGGTGGTATAATATTACCAGTAATAGGAGCAATATTATCTACTTTTATTGTATTAGTGGCGTTTTAACGTAGGAGGGAACATGGGAGATAATTCATCAGTAATTCAAGAAATGAAGTCTTTAGGATTAAGTGAGTATGAAGTTAAGGCATATTTAAGTCTTTTAGAAAAGAATCCTCTAAATGGATACAGCTTAAGTAAGGAATCAGGCATACCAAGGTCAAGAATTTATGAAGTTTTAGATATGCTAAAAACTAAAGGAATGGTATTTGAGCAAAGTGATGAAAAGACTACAATTTACTATCCATTAGAGCCAAAGCTTTTAATTTCAAAACTTGAAAAGAATTTTACTCAAACCTTAAGTAGTGTTGATAAATATGTTAATAGTATTTATAACAAGAAGGAGCAAAAAAATACTCTTACTATTTTAGAGGGAAGAGAGAAGATTATTGAGGCGTTAAATTTATTGCTTTCTCATGCTAAAAAGAGAATAGCTCTTTCAATATGGGAAGAGGAAGTAAAAGAAATTGAAGATGAGTTAATTAAAGCAAAAGAAAGAGGAGTAATTATTAAGGGGATATACTTTGGAACAAGTAATGCTTTTAATGAACTTACGCCTCATAGAGATATAGAAACCTATTTGCAAGAAAAAAAGGAAAGATATATGACTGTTACTATTGATGGAGAACACGCTTTGTATGGCGTAATCTCAAGAGGGGAAGATAGTAGAGTTACTTGGACTCAAGATGAAAGCTTAATTGATGTAAGTGAAGATTACATATGTCATGATCTGATGGTTAATGAATATTTCTATCAGCTTAATGAAAAAAAACAAGGTGGGTATGAGAACTTCATGAATGAAGTTAGAAAAGATTATTTTGGATATAGTGATATCTAAATATAAAAAGGGGGCAAAAAATGATATCAAAAAAGATGAATGAACTTGTAAAAAATAGCTCTGTAATAAGAGCAATGTTTGAAGAAGGCAAAAGGTTAGCAGCTATATATGGTGAAGAAAATGTTTTTGATTATAGCATTGGTAATCCTAATGTAGAACCACCACAAGAAATAAAGGATGCAATTGTTCAGATACTAAATGAAGAATCACCTAATCTTGTACATGGATATATGAATAACTCAGGTTATGAAGACGTACGAGAGGAAATTGCTCAATTCATAAACAAGAAAAATAATATGAATTTATCTTGTGAAAACATAGTTATGACTTGTGGTGCAGCTGGTGGCTTAAATGTTATATTAAAAACATTATTAAATCCAGGTGATGAAGTTGTAGTTCTTGCACCATACTTTGGGGAGTATGGAAATTATGTAGCTAATTTTGATGGTAAACTTGTTGTTGTACCAGCTGAAACTAAGACATTTCAACCTAATATTCAAGGATTGAAAGAAGCTATAACGCCTAGAACTAAGGCGGTAATAATAAATACTCCTAATAATCCAACAGGGGTTGTTTATTCAGATGAGTCATTAAAGAGAATGGCTAAGGTTTTAGAGGAAAAGGAAGAGGAATTTGGAATTAGTATTTATCTTATTTCTGATGAACCATACAAAGAGATAGTATATGATGGAGTAGAGGTACCATATGTACTTAAGTATTATAAAAATTCCTTCATAGGTTATTCCTATAGTAAATCATTATCTCTTCCAGGAGAGAGAATTGGGTATATTGTAGTAAATAGTGTAATGGATGATTTTAATGATGTAATTGCATCATTAAATGTAGCAAATAGAATATTAGGATTTGTTAATGCACCATCCCTATTTCAAAGAGTAATAGGAAAAACATTAGGCGCAGAAGTAGATGTTAATATATATAAGAAGAATAGGGATTTATTATATAATCATTTGATAGGTTTAGGGTTTGAATGTATAAAGCCAGAGGGAGCATTTTATTTATTCCCTAAAGCATTAATTGAAGATGATAAGAAGTTTGCAGAAGAAGCAAAGAAATTTAATTTGCTTATAGTTCCAGGGGCATCATTTGGATGTCCAGGTTATTTTAGGCTTTCTTATTGTATTGGATATGATAAGATTGAAAAATCTTTGGAGGCCTTTAGTAAGCTGGCGAAGCAGTTTGCTTGATGAATAATAATTTATAAGTAAGTATTTATCATTAACAACAAAAGTAATTTTAAAATTCAATGTTATAGCTAATAAAGACAATTAATAATTATAAAAAGTTAAATTTAGCATAGTTGAAAAGACCAATGGTTTATTATCATAGGTCTTTTTTTCATTAAAGATACTTTTGCAAGTTAAAGATTATAACAGTTTAAAAAATAGATTTTATAAATATTTTGATGGATTACATTATATGGTAAAATAATCCTAGGTGATTACATTAGGAGGAAATAGTATGCATTTAAAATATTCTAATAATTTAAGTGATTTTTTAGAAGGAGATAAAATTCTTGAAAGTAAATTTAAATTTTTTGGATATAAATCTAGAGTAACTCTTATTAGCATTATATATGCATTTTGTTTTATTAGGAGTCTTGTTGTTTACAATATATATCTTAAATTAATTTTTGCGTCCATAATCATAATTTCTTGGATTTTATTTTTAAAAGCGTATAAATATGAATATTTTAGAGATAGGGAAGAATATTATTTAAGTACTCCAGATATATTTAAAGAAATTAACTTATATATTAATGAAACAAATCTTGTAGTTGAAATTAGCCATGCAAGTTTAAGTGTTGAAATTAGTGATATATCTAAGGTTATTGAAAGTAAGAGTAGAATAATAGTTTTGAGTGATAAATATAAGGCATTTGTTATAGCCATAATACCTAAATATATTTTTAAAGAAAATGAGAAAGAGTTATTTATAAAAAAGATTGGAGCGAATAAGGTTATATACAGGAATATATAGAATATAAAATGGAGGATATATATGGAGTTTGAATTTAATAATACGCTTCGTGAGTTATTAGAATTACGATTAAATACTATAAAAAAGAGAAAATTAAGAACAAGTAATATTTTATATTTTACAATTGCAGCTATATTTATAGTTGGTGTTTTATGGGAAGTTATTGTAAATAGGAATGATAGTACTATTATTATTATTTTGGGCATATTCCTTGTTATTTTATATTTTGTTTTTAAGATGGTTATAAAAGTAAGAAATATATCTCTTATTCAATATATAATTGAGCAAGATAGCCATTTAGTTTCAAATAAACTTGTAAAATTTGATGAGGATAAAATAACTATACGACAGGATGGTAAAGAAGAAATAATCTTTATAGAAGATATAACTAAAATCATAGAAAACAGATTAAGTTTGTGTATTTATGTACGTAGCAATGGTGATAAAAATAAAGATTATGTTGGATTAATAATTCCATTAAATATTTTAAATAGTGAAGAAAAAATAAAAATATGTAATAAAATAAAGAGTGTAAAGTAAAATGAAATTAAAATTGATATGGAAAAAAGAGGGGATTATAAAAGTGAAAAAAGTAATGCTACTACTGTTTTTATTAATTTCTACTATATTCGTTGGTTGTAGCGGAAGCAATAGAGAGGACAATACTAAGGGGAATATAATAAGTGATAATTTTTACATGGTTGAAGAAATAAGTAATAATTTTCTGGATAAAAACATCTCTGATTTTAAGATTGAGGGAGTAACAGAGGATAAACTAAAACAAGAATTAAATAAACCAAGATATAGCATTACTTATAACAAGAAAAAAGATGGTAAAGAAATATTAAACGGTAAAATATTAATATACATGATAAAAGATGAGTCAACAGCAGTATATATAGACATTAAGAATAATGAGGCAAATAAATATTATATTGGAGAATGTAATGGCCTAGATCTTGAAAAAGTTAAGCAAATAGTAGACGAACTAAATAAATGAAATATAAAAATGATAATTAAATCATCATTCATCGAATCTACTTGACTAAATTCTCCATATATTAGATAATTAGTATAACAAAATTATAGGATAAAGATAGTGATAAGGAAGAGTATATAAGTTAAGTCTTTTAGAGAGCTAGGGGGAGGTGGAACCTAGTAGATTACTTTATAGAAAGCAGCCTTTGAATCGCGTATTGAGAACTAAGATTAATTCTTAATGTAGATACAGACGTGTCCCTTACGTTATAGAGGAGAGGATAAGAAATTATCCTTACTGAGTGAGTAAAAATATTTTACTTATTAGGGTGGTACCGCGAATTTTAGCTTCGTCCCTTATTTGGGATTGGAGCTTTTTTTATTCTTTAGAAAATTATAGGAGGTATAAGTATGGAGGAAATTTTAGAGATATTAGAACAAAATAGTAGATATACTGATGAGCAGATAGCATTAATGGTTGGAAAAACAGTAGAAGAGGTTAGAGAAGCCATTAGAGATTACGAAGAAAAGAATATAATAGCTGGGTATACAACTCTTATAAATTGGGAAAATACAGGGAAGGAAACAGTAACAGCTCTTATTGAAGTAAAAATAACACCTCAAAGAGATGTTGGATTTGATAAGGTAGCTGAAAGAATATATAAGTTTGATCAGGTTAAGGCATGTTATTTAATGTCCTCAGGAGGCTTTGATTTAACAGTAATAGTGGAAGGAAAAACAATGAAAGAGGTAGCATTATTTGTTTCAGAAAAGCTTGCATGCCAAGAAGCTGTTACAGGTACTGCAACACACTTTGTTTTAAAGAAGTACAAAGATCATGGGACAATATTTAAAGAGAAGAAGATTCAAGATAGGGAGGCTATATTTGTATAATGTTAGAAAATATGATTAGAGATGATGTAAAGAATATGCCACCATCTGGCATTAGAAAATATTTTGATTTGATAAATGAGATGGAAGATGTTATTTCATTGGGAGTTGGAGAACCTGATTTTATAACACCTTGGAATGTGAGAGAAGCAGGAATATACTCTTTAGAGCAAGGTCATACTCATTATTCTTCTAATGCAGGCTTTATAGAACTAAGAGAAGAAATAGCAAACTATTTAAATAGAAGATTTGACTTAACTTATGACCCTAAAAATGAAATTATAGTAACTGTTGGTGGTAGTGAAGGAATTGATATAGCTTTAAGAGCATTAGTTGAAACAGGAGATGAAGTTATTGTGCCAGAACCAAGCTTTGTAGCTTATAAAGGGTGTACTGCTTTTACTGGTGCTACTTCCAAGGTTATAAATTTAAAAGCAGAAAATAATTTTAAACTTACAGCTGAAGAGCTTGAAGAAGCAATAACAGATAAAACTAAAGTTGTTATAATTCCATTTCCTAATAATCCAACTGGGGCAATAATGACTAGAGAGGATTTGCAACCTATAGTTGATGTCTTAAAGGATAAAGATATAATAATCCTTTCAGATGAAATTTATGCAGAATTAACTTATGGGGAAAATCATGTTTCTATAGCAAGTTTTCCAGAAGTTAGAGATAAAACTATAGTTATAAGTGGATTTTCAAAGGCATATGCAATGACTGGATGGAGATTAGGTTATATTTGTGGACATCCTATTTTAATAGATGCTATGAAGAAGATTCATCAATATGCATTAATGTGTTCTCCTACTACTGCACAATATGCAGCAATTGAAGCCTTGAAAAATGGGGATGAAAGCGTAGGAAAGATGGTAAGGGAATATAATAGAAGAAGAAGAGTATTATTAGATGGATTTAGGAAACTTGGATTAGAATGTTTTGAACCACATGGTGCGTTCTATATGTTCCCTTGTATAAAATCTACAGGAATGACTTCTGATGAATTCTGTGAAAAACTACTTATGAGTGAAAAAGTATTAGCAGTTCCAGGTAATGCATTTGGAGATTGTGGTGAAGGATTTATTAGGACATGCTATGCTTCCTCTATGGATAATATTATTGAAGCATTAAAGAGAATAGAAAGATTTTTAGAAAAACAAAGAAAATAAAGGCAAAGGCTATATTAAAATAAGATTTATTTTAATATAGCCTTTTTTAAATTATAGTGCCATCGCAGAACTCCAAAAGCAAGTTTTGAAATCTGTGGCATGGTTAAAAAAAGAGACAAGATCCTGGGGGGAACTTGTCTTAAATAAGGTTTTAATTTATGAATTAATTTAGCTAATTTTATTATATGGTATTTTGATGAAAATGATAGTCATCGTTTTTATCCTAAATAGTGTTAATTTTTTGCATACTACTTTGATTATATATGGAAAAAGGAGCTTTGAAAAAAAGCTCCTTTAAATTACCCTAATAGTAAAGAAACTATAAGGATTAATGTAAATGTCCAATGTAGGTTGTTTGTATATGGAATTCCAAGTTTTTGGAATGTAGTAACAGCTCTAAGTGCTTTAACAGCAAGAGGAAGAGTTATAAATACAACTAGTGTATGCAGAGGGTATAGTCCATTAAAAACAAATAATAGGGATAATACATAAACTCCATAAATAAGTGATCTATATAAAATTGAACTAAATCTGCTTCCAAGTCTAACGCTTAATGTTCCTAGGCTTAGTTTAGTATCTCTTTGAAAGTCTCTCATTTCATTACTAATCATTAATGCTGGTATTATTAATGATGCTGGTAAAGCTATTAATATAGGATATACATTTAAGCTTTGGCTAAATGGAAAATATGCACCAAGAACCATTAGTGGACCCATTAATATAAATGAAAGGGGTACTCCTAATCCTTTAGTTTTATATACAAAAGGTTCTCCTGTATAGGCATAAGCTCCTATTATTCCAACAAGTCCAATCCAAAGCATCCTTATATCTGTAAGATATATAAGAGCTAGTCCAATTAATGCTGCACCAGCAAAACATGCCATAGCAAGTAAGAATACATAAATGTCGAAGTAAGTTCTTTCTACACCTAAAAATTTTCTCTTTCTTCCTGAAGGTCTATAATATCTAAAGTCACCTTCAAAATAATCATTAACAAGGTTGGCTCCACCTTGAGCAAGTATTCCGGCTATAGTAATTATAGTAATAAGGAAAATGTTATATCCTAAAGAATAATTTTTCATAGAACCATCCAAATATGCTGCTATTATTCCAAGGGTTGTGGAACCAACAGCTAAGGTTAAAGATAATGGTCTAAATGCTATCCAACTATCTTTTATAAATTTCTTTAAGTAATCTTTCGTTAAATTTTTCATAATAATTCATCCTATCTCTTTAAAATAACTAATACATTATTACATATAATTTGACAAATTTAAAGAGTAAATGTTTAAATTTCCTTGAATTATTAAATATACTTAAATATAATGGTAAATGGATTAAAAAGTTTGTAGGAGGATTAACAAATGAAAAACTTAAAAGGGTGGATAGTATTGCTTCTTATAGCAGTATTTTCTTTAACTGCTATAGGGTGTACAAGTAAGGATGATCCATCAAAAGAAAGTGAAGAAAATAGAACCTTAAAAATAGGGTTAATGCCAGCAGTAGATACTGCACCAATATTAATAGCAGAAAAAAATGGCTACTTTAAAGATGCTGGAATCAATGTGGAGATAGAAATTTATTCTAATGCTCAAAATAGACAAAGTGCACTTCAAAGTTACCAAATAGATGGTGCTATGACAGATTTTATTGCAGTTGCTACAAATGTTGATGGCGGATTTGATATAAAAGCTACTACTATGACAGATGGTATGTTTCCTGTTCTTTCAAAGGGAGATGTATCTGGCAAAAAGGATATTAAGGTTGGAATGATGGAAGTAAGTGTATCAAACTATCTTATAGATAAGTGGCTTGGTAAGGACCATAATATAGAAAAAGTATTTATAAATGAAATACCAGCAAGACTTGCAGCTATACAAAGCGGTGAATTAGATATGGGGTTATTCCCAGAGCCAGTTGCTTCAAACGGAGAGTTGAAAGGATTAAAGAAAAATTTATATGGTATGGATGATGAGTTCTCACCAGATTGTTTGGTATTTACAGGAAAAGCAATAGCTGAAAAAGAAAAGGCTATAAAGGCTTTCCATGAAGCTTATAATAAGGCCGTTGATGAGATAAATAAAAACCCTCAAATAGCAAGAGATATTCTTGTAGAAAAAATACCAAATACTAGTCCAGAAGTTAAGGATATTATGGTATTACCAACATACAAGAAGGCAGCTATTCCAAGCGATGAGTACTTACAAAGTATTATTGATTGGACATCAAAGACTTTAAATAAAGATTTAACTGTAAAACCAGAAGCTTTATTAGAAGGAAAGTTTGTAAAATAGAATGATTAAAATAACTGATTTAACAGTAAGGTATAAAGAAGAAGTAGCAATAGATGGAGTTAATTTATCTATTGAAAAAGGAAAGTCTTATGCCATTATAGGAGAATCAGGATGTGGAAAAACAACCCTGCTATTTACTATGGCAGGGCTTGTTTCTAATTATGAGGGAAAATTAGAAATAGAGGGAAACACATCTTTAATACTTCAAAATTTAGGTCTTTTTAATTGGTTTACAGTAGAAAAAAATATAGAGCTTGGTTTAAATAATATAAAGATGGACAAAGAAGAAAAAAAAGAGTTGGTTGATAGAATTCTTAAGGAATTAGGGTTATATCAGTATAAAAATAAATATCCAAAAGCATTAAGTGGAGGACAGAAACAAAGGGTTGCAATAGGAAGAACACTTATAAGTAATCCTGAAATTTTACTTTTAGATGAAGCAACATCTGCATTGGATTCTATAAATAAGGAAAAGATACAAGATTTACTTTTAGATATAAAGAAAACTAGGAACAGTACAATGGTATTAGTTACTCATAGTATTGAAGAAGCTGTATTTTTAGGGGAAGAAATTGTTGTTATGAAAAAAGGAAAAATTCATAGAATAATTTTTAATAGGTATTTTGGAGATAAAGATATAAGGTGTAAAAAAGAGTATATAGAAATATGCAGTAAGGTGAGGGAGGAACTATATGATTAAAAAGATTGTAACACCGTTATATGGTATAGCTATGATTGTTATATTATGGTGGATATTAAGTTTTGTCATAGGTTCTAATATGGTTCCAACACCCTATGATACTCTTAAAGAGCTTGTTGAATTATTTCAACAGGATTTTTTATTTCATATAATATACAGTTTTTATAGAATAATGTCTTCAGTAACAATGTCCCTACTTATAGGAATACCAATAGGAATTCTGTTAGGTGTAAATAAATATATAGATAAAATAGTGTCACCTATTACTTATTTACTTTATCCAATACCTAAAATAGCATTTCTTCCTATTTTTATGGTAGTGTTTGGAATAGGAGATAAATCAAAAATTATTCTTATGATTACCATAATAATATTTCAAATCATAATTGTAACAAAAGATGGAGTAAAAGAAATAGATAAGGATATATTAATATCAGCAAAGGTAATGCGTTTTAATGGAATAAATATGATTACAAAGGTTATTTTACCAGCAATATTACCAAAGGTTTTTTCAGCTTTAAGAGTTAGCATTGGAATAGCTATTTCTGCATTATTCTTTAGTGAAAACTATGCAACTAGATATGGGCTAGGATATTTTATAATGAATTCTTGGTCTATGGTTGATTACAAGGGAATGTTTGCAGGAGTTTTGGCATTAAGTATTATGTCTTTGATAATATTTAAAATTATTGATTATTTAGAGAAGAAAATATGCCTTTGGAATAGCTAGAAATTAACATTGACATAAAAAGTGAGAGAAGTTATCATATAAAAGTTAAAAACAGAGTTAAATAATTATTTACTTTTGCACTATTAAACGAACTAGGAGGACGCACTAATGAGACAATTTTCAGAAAAACTAGCAGAAATACTAGGACCTATAGCAAACAAATTCTCGTCAAATAGATATCTATCTGCTATTAGAGATGGATTTATAACTGTAATGCCACTTGTAATTATAGCTTCATTCTTTGTTTTAATTAACAATGTAGTTTTAGATTCAACAAATGGATTATTAGGTAACTTAGGAAACTTTGATACTTATAAGGATATCGGGGTAAGTGTTTATAACGGAACTTTAGGATTTTTATCAATATTTTTAGCATTTGGAGTTGCTTACAAACTTGCTAACCACTATGATATGGATGGAATAGGAACAGGTTTTGTAGGTGTTGCATCAACTGTAGCGTTAATGCCAGGAGCTATAACAGTAGGTGGAGAAACTGTAGGAGCTTTCTCAAGTACATTTACATCTCCAACAGGATTATTTGTTGCAATTATAGCTTCAATATTATCAACTGAGATTTTAAGAGTATTACAAAAATCTAATGCTTTAAAGATAAGTATGCCAGAGTCAGTACCACCAACAGTATCTAAGAGCTTTAATTTATTAATTCCAGCTACATTTACACTAACTATATTTGGATTAGTTTCATTCTTAACTATAAAGTTTACAGGTATTGATGTATATGAAATTATAACTAATGTTATTCAAACACCTATTAAGGCAGCATTCCAAGGGCTACCAGGTATAATAATAGTTGTTATGCTTCAAGGTATATTATGGAGTTTTGGTTTACATGGATCTTTCGTATTAAGTCCAATTACAGAACCTACATTACTTACTGCTATAGATGAAAATATAAAAGCTTTAGAAGCTCACCAGGTTATACCAAACATAGTTACAAAGCCGTTTTTAGATGTGTTTGTAAATATGGGTGGAACAGGTACAACTATAGGTTTAGTTATAGCGTTATTAATATTCAGTAAAAAAGAATCTGATAGAGCAATATCTAAATTAGCTTTTGCTCCATCATGCTTTAACATAAATGAGCCATTAATGTTTGGGTTGCCAGTTGTACTAAATCCTATATATACTCTTCCATTAATATTAATTCCAGTAATTTGTTTAGTTATTGCATACTTAGCAACATCAGCAGGAATTATAGCTAAGACAGTAGTTATGGTTCCATGGACTACACCACCAGTAATTTCAGCATTCTTAGCTACAGGTGGAGACTGGAAAGCAGCTGTGCTTGCAATATTATTAATTGCATTATCAGTTATCTTATATATGCCGTTTGTAATTGCTGCAAATAAGATGAAGGATGAATATTAAAATATTTATATTAGGAACTATATCATAATTTGGTATAGTTCCTTACTTTTAGTATGTTATTAACATTATTTTTAAATTATCCAACTTAAATTTTAAAGTATCATATGAAAACATTTAAATTTTAAGTATTTGTCAAAAAATATCTAAATGTGTATAAAGTGAATATTTTTATGCTATAATGTTCGCATATAATAAATATGCTCGTATATCATCGGAAATAGGGTCCGAAAGTTTCTACCTGCTAACCGTAAATTAGCAGACTACGAGGTGAGATTGGTTAAGAAAAATATTTAACTGGAATTTCTGCACCTCAAATTGTTATTAATTTGAGGTGCTTATTATTTTTCATTAATCTTCCACTAATACGTATAAACGAGCTATTGATAAAAATACATTTAGATGGGAGATAAAACGTAATGGAAAAACACAGACAAGCAGTTGGTAGCGATGAACTATTATATGGAATAAATGATAAGCCCAAACTAGCTACTCAAATTTTATTAGGATTTCAAAATATATTTGCAGCTTTTGGAGGAATAATAGCAGTACCACTTGTAATTTCAAGTGCTTTAGGACTTGATGGGGCAACATCTACAGCTATTTTAAGTGCAACAATATTAGCATCTGGTATAGCAACAATAATACAATCAAAAGGTATCGGAAGAATAGGAGCGAGAGTTCCATGTATAATGGGGACAGATTTTACATTTGTTTCTCCAGCAATTACAGTAGGGGCAGTGGCAGGTTTACCAGGAATAATTGGTGCAACTATTTTAGGATCCATTGTAGAAATAGTACTAAGCTTTTTTATTAAACCTTTAATGAAGCTTTTTCCACCATTAGTTACAGGAACAGTTGTATGCTTAATTGGTTTAACTTTAATACCAGTATCTATGGATTGGGCTGCAGGAGGAGTAGGAGCTGCAGATTATGGTAGTTTAAGAAATGTTGTAATAGCAATGATAGTTTTAGTAATAACATTACTTCTAAATAGATATGGAAAAGGAATGGTAAGTACAGCTTCGGTTCTTATTGGTATGGTTGTTGGATATATTATTTGTATTCCACTTGGCATGGTTGATTTTTCTTTAGTAAATGAAGCAAAGTGGTTTGCACTTCCTAACATATTTGAATATGGAGTAAACTTTGACTTTAAAAATGTTATTGCATTTATACCAGCTTATATAGTAACAACTATTGAAACAGTAGGATGTTTAGCAACTATATGTCAAGTATCAAAGATTAAAGCGGATGATAAGACAATTGGTAGAGGAGTTTTATCTGATGGTATTGGAAGTGCTATGGCAGGTGTATTAGGTACTTTCCCTAATACAACATTTAGTCAAAATGTAGGGCTTATACCTCTTACAAGAAATGCTAGCCGCTCAGTGGCAATAATGGCTGGTATACTATTAGTAGGGTTAGGATTCTTCCCTAAATTTGCAGCATTAATTAATATTATGCCTCAACCTGTATTAGGGGGAGTTGGTATAGTAATGTTTGGTACAATAGCAGCTGCTGGTATAAGAACATTAAGCACAGTTGAAATAAATAATAGAAATTTATTAATTATTGCTACATCAATTGGATTAGGATTAGGTGTAACATTCCGTCCTGATTTTATAGCTAATTTACCAGAAGGATTAAGAATGATATTTGCATCAGGAATATCTACTGGAACAATAGTAGCTCTTGTTTTAAATAAGGTGTTAAAAGAGGATAAAAAAGTTATAGAGGAGAATATAGAAAATGGAAAAGTTGCATAATAAGATTTTATCAGAAGGTAGAGCTTTAAATGAAAGTGTACTAAAGGTTGATTCATTTTTAAATCATGGAGTTGACGCTAAATTAATGTACGAAATAGGTACATGCTTTAGAGAATATTTTAATAGCAAAGGAATTACAAAGATATTTACTATTGAAAGCTCTGGAATTGCACCAGCAGTTATGACTGCATTGCAAATGAATTTACCAATGGTAACTCTAAAAAAACAAACATCTAAAATATTAAATGGAGAAGTTTACCAAACAACAGTACATTCATTTACAAAGGGTAGTGACTATGAATTAACTCTTTCAAAGAAGTACATAAGTGAAGATGATAATGTTCTTATAATAGATGATTTTTTAGCTAATGGTGAGGCGGCTTTAGGAGCTATAAGATTAGTAGAGGAAGCTGGAGCTAAAGTTGGGGGAATTGGTATTGTAATAGAGAAATCTTTCCAACCAGGAAGAAAGATGCTTGATGACAAAGGATATGATGTGTATTCTTTAGCTAGAATTAAGAAATTAGGAAAAGATTTAATAGAATTCCTATAGGGTAAAAAGATAATAAATATAAGTAAGAAGCTCTGCAATTTGCTAGAGTTTCTTTTTTGTAATCTTGTTTTACATAATAGAGATTAAGAGATATAATAAAAGTGAAGATTTTGGAAATCTTATAGGGAGGTAATATAGGTGAATATTAAAGTGTTAAAGGATAGATATGCTATATGCAGATTAGAATCTGAGGATATGGTTCCTTTATGGGTAGACACAAAAAATTTTATTTCTATTACAAGAACAGAGGATGAGCTTAGTATTGTATGTATAGATAAGAATATTCCAAATGAGATAAAGAGTGAAAAAGGGTGGCGAGTATTAAAAGTAGAAGGTCCTTTAGATTTTTCACTAATAGGTATACTATCAAAGATAAGTGGTATATTAGCTAAAGAAAAAATAAGTATATTTGTGGTATCTACATTTGATACAGATTATATACTAGTAAAAGAAGAAAGTTTAGAAAATAGTATAAAAGTTTTATCAGATAACAATATAAATATTATTTAAATTAAGATCACAGAAATGTGATTTTTATTTTTGAGGATATGTTTATAGAGAATTAAAATAATAATTATTGTAAATAATTAAATAAATAACTATAATATTACATGAATTGAAATTCAGAAAAAGAGGGATATGTATGAAAAAAACAAATAATTTAGGAAAAGGTAATATTAGTAAATTACTAATATCTTTAGCTGCTCCAGCTATAGTTGCACAATTAGTTAATGTTCTATATAACATTGTAGATAGAATATTCATTGGTAGAATGGACAATGGAGAATTAGCTATGGCAGGTGTAGGTGTAGCATTTCCAATACTTATGCTTATTTCAGCATTTAGTGCTTTAATTGGTATGGGAGGAGCACCACTTTGTGCTATAAAAATGGGAGAAAAAAATAATGAGGAAGCAGAAAAGATTATGAGTAATAGTTTTGCTATGCTTCTTATCATAGCAGTTGTATTGACTACAGGATTTCTTATATTTAAAGAACCTATTTTATGGGCATTTGGTGCTAGTGAAGCCACTATAGGATATGCCTTAGATTATTTATCTATTTATGTTCTTGGAACAATTTTTGTACAAATTGCTTTAGGTATGAACTCATATATTAATACACAAGGATTTGCTAAAATTGGTATGATGACAGTAGTGATTGGTGCAATAATAAATATAGTTTTAGATCCTATATTTATATTTGTATTAGATATGGGGGTTAAAGGTGCAGCATTAGCAACTGTTGCAGGGCAAATGGTATCTGCTTTATGGGTATTAAAGTTCCTGTTTGGAAAGCAAAGTATATTAAAGATAAGAAAAAAGTACATGGTTCCAGATTTAAAAGTTGTAGGGGCAACTATGGCATTAGGAGTATCTCCATTTATAATGCAATCAACAGAAAGTTTAGTACTTATATCATTAAATACAAGACTATCTATGTTCGGTGGAGACCTTGCAGTAGGTGCAATGACAATTATGAGTAGTATAATGCAAATAGTTGTTATGCCACTTCAAGGGTTAGCTCAAGGTGCACAACCAATAGTAAGTTACAATTATGGAGCTAAGCAAATGGATAGAGTTAAGAAAACATTTAAGTTAACACTAATTAGTTGTTTGGGCTTTACTGTGATTATGTGTTCATTATTAATGATATTCCCTAATATTTTTGTAGCCATATTTAATAATAAGCCAGAACTTGTAGAAATTACTACATGGGCAATAAGAATTTACTTCTTGGGAATATTTGTATTTGGTGCGCAAATAGCTTGCCAACAAACATTCTTAGCCTTAGGACAAGCAAAGATATCCTTATTTTTAGCACTATTAAGAAAAGTAGTTTTATTAGTACCTTTAATATATATATTGCCTAACTTCTTCCAGGATAAATTAATGGGAGTACTTGTTGCGGAACCTATAGCGGATATAATAGCAACATTAACTACAGTTACTTGTTTTATGATATTTTATAAAAAGAAATTTAGAGATGTTGATAAAACAGAATAAGAAAGTTATAAAAAGTATTTAATAAAAAAGAGCAGAGAAATATATTTCCTGCTCTTTTTGCTATCCTTAAAAAAGGGGTGATACGTATAACATAATATCACTAATAAAGTTTAATTGCAATGTTTAAGTAGGTATGTATAATAAGGTAATAATTAAAGAAAAGAGTAGAATTAACACTAATAAACTCAGATTGTATTCAAGTAAAATTTACACTGTAATTACTTTATGCAATAATATGAAAATGTGATTTCTGAGAAAAAATTATTTTAGTGAGGTAAGGTATGAAAATAGGATTTGATCATGTAAAATATTTAGAAGAGCAATCAAAGTATATTTTAGAGAGAGTTAATAATTATGATAAGCTTTATTTAGAGTTTGGTGGAAAACTTATGTTTGATAAACATGCTGCAAGAGTTTTACCAGGCTTTGATGAAAATGCAAAAATAAAGTTATTACATAAATTAAGAGAAAAAGTTGAAGTTGTAATATGTGTATATGCTGGAGATATTGAAAGAAATAAGATAAGAGGCGACTTTGGTATAACATATGACATGGATGTTCTTAGACTTATTGATGACTTAAGAGCATATGATTTAGATGTGAATAGTGTTGTTATTACTAGATTTAATGACCAACCTGCAACTACAGTATTTATAAACAAACTTGAGAGAAGAGGAATTAAGGTTTATAAACATAGAGCAACTAAAGGATATCCAACAGATGTAGATACTATAGTAAGTGATGAAGGATATGGTAAGAATCCATATATTGAAACTACGAAACCAATAGTTGTGGTAACAGCGCCAGGACCAGGAAGTGGAAAACTTGCTACATGTTTAAGTCAGCTATATCACGAATTTAAAAGAGGAAATACAGCAGGATACTCTAAATTTGAAACATTCCCAGTATGGAATGTTCCATTAAAACATCCTTTAAATATAGCATATGAAGCTGCCACAGTTGATTTAAAAGACGTAAATATGATTGATTCATTCCACATGGATGCATATGGTGAAGTAGCTGTTAACTATAATAGAGATATAGAAACATTCCCAGTATTAAAGAGAATAATTGAAAAGATAACAGGTAAAGAATCTATTTATAAATCGCCAACAGATATGGGGGTTAATAGAGTTGGATTTGGTATTATTGATGATGAAGTAGTTAAAGAAGCTTCAAATCAAGAAATTATAAGTAGATACTTTAAGACTGGCTGTGAATATAAGAAAGGTTATGTTGATAAGGAAACTTACGATAGAGCTAAACTTATAATGGAAGAAGTTAATCTTAAGGAAACTGATAGAAGGGTTGTTGTTCCTGCAAGAGAAAAGTCAGCTAAATTGAAGCTTATGGCTGGTGAAAACGAGATTTGCCCAGCAGTAGCGTTAGAATTACACGATGGAACTATAGTAACAGGTAAGAGTTCATCATTAATGGATGCAGCAGCTGCTGCAACTATAAATGCTATTAAACATTTAGCTAAGATTGATGATGATATATTCTTAATTTCGCCAGTTATATTAGAACCTATTAAAAATTTAAAGGGAAATACTTTGAAGGAAAGAAATGTTGCGTTAAGTTGCCAAGAGGTACTTATGGCGTTAAGTATATCAGCAGCAACAAATCCTACAGCACAAGTTGCAATGAGTAAGTTAGGTGAATTAAGAGGTTGTCAAGCTCATTCTACAACAATACTTTCAAGAAGTGATGATCAAACATTTGGTAAGTTAGGCATAGATGTTACATGTGATGCTGAATATCCAAGTGCAAATCTATTTGATAATAATTAAGAAGCTGCCAATGGCGGCTTCTATTATTAAAAATATATAAATATAAGTTCTTATATTTATATATTTTTATATTTATATATTTTTGGTATTAAATATTATGAATAGAAGAGGGCCTGTATTACAAATAATATCATTGAGTAAAGTTGTTTAAGAATAATAGAGGAGAGTGATATTATGGCTAAGGCAGGTATGAGAAGACCAGACGTTAATGAGCCTCATGGAACAGAAAGCAATCATAAACAAAGATATGGAAAAGGAGATCCTGTTGTTCCGGAGATACAAGGAAAAGCTAAGACAGGAAATAAAAAAGCAGGACCTATTTAAGAATTTAAAATACCAGGTTATAAACCTGGTATTTGAATTTTATAAGTATTTTTTCTATCTTCTAATTTAAATTCATAAGTTATAAGTAAATCCTTGATGTTAGTAGCTGGAAATGAAATTATATCAGATGTATAAGGACCATTAGTATAATTTTCTTTAGTGAAGTAAGAAAAAAATAATTCATCTGTTCCAGGTGCGATTGAAAATGCGGAATTACATTCTGCTATTATCTTTAAGTTAGAATTATTTATTATTTTTCTTTTAATATTAGAGGTATCTACAGCTTTAGAATTATTCAATGAAATTTGATATTTATCAAATTTTATAGGATTATGAATCCAAAGGTAGGAGAAAAATATATTATATTTTTCCTGGCTCACCATTTCTTTAGATATTACTAAAACTATGTCTCTATCTTCTTGTGAAGCTTCGACTATATTTTTATTTTTAATTTTATAATTATAGTAGTTTGTTTCTATATTTTTACTACTAGTATTTTTAGAGATATAATTAAGATAGTTCCTGTTCCAGTCCTGGAAGGAAATATTATAAAATGGTTTAGCTTTATAAAACATAAATACTAAAATAAAAATAATAGGAATTAATAAAATAAAATATTTTCTTTTATTCTTAGGTTCAATAATAATTGATTTATTATAATCTTTTTTCATATAGTTCTCCAAAATAAAATATATTAATTAGATTTTAACAGAAAAACTATAAGATAAAAAGTTTTATGTATTTTGAGTGTCAAACAAAAAATGATATAATGGTATTATATTACTTTTTGGGAGGTTACATATGAAGTACAAAGTTTTAAAGAAACAAAATGTAGGAAAAATGTGTTTTGTTTGTGGAGCAGAAAATGATTTGGGATTAAAAACAGATTTTTATGAATTAGAAAATGGAGAATTAGTAGGTATATGTAAGTTTAAAGAGGGGCACCAAAGCTTCCCGGGAAGAGGACATGGAGGTGTGTCAGCTGCTTTATTAGATGAAACTATAGGAAGAGCAGCTGCAATTAATAATCCTGATTTATGGGGAGTAACAATAGAACTATCAACAAAGTATAGAAAACCAGTACCTTTAGAAGGCGAAATAAAGATAGTTGGAAGAATAACAAAAGAAACTAATAGAATGTTTGAAGGAACAGGAGAAATTATATTACCTAATGGAGAGGTTGCAGTAACTGCAAAAGGAAGGTATATAAAAATGCCTATTGAAAAAATAGCTGATTTTGATACAAATGAGGAGACTAGTGAAGAATGGTTTCCTAACTTAAAGGATACTGATCCAACTGAAATTGAATTATAAATTAATAAATATATTAAAGAGAGGGAACACCTCTCTTCCTTACTTTAAGTATGAGTTTGGTGGATATTTGTTTTGATGTGACTTGGAGCGTAGGTACGGAACAAGCAAAATAAATATCCACCACTTTTTTATTCAAACTTATATAATCCAATAGAGTCTAGAAAACTTTTATCTATTATTGGAGTATCATCCATTTGGTGTTCTTTTTTATATTTTATTACTGCTAATTCTAGTGGATAGCCATAAATACCATCTACAGTTCCAGAATAATAATTTAAATATTTTAAAGTCCTTTGAACATAATAAACATCAGTGCCTTTATCATTTGGCTCTATGTCTCTAGCATAAGGTGAAAATAGCCAACTAGGTCCACTGTAAATAATAACAGGTGTATCATAATTAACAGCATAGAAGACTTCTTTTATATTTGAATTATACATTCTTATGCAACCATTAGATGCAAGGCTACCAATTGAACTAGGATTACTAGTACCATGTATACCAAAGGTGTCCCAAGGGGCATTTAATCCTAACCAGTAACCACCAAAAGGACCATCCTTTAAAGCTTTGCTAGTTATTCTCCAATTGCCTATAGGGGATGGAGTTTCTCTTTTTCCTATAGCAATAGGATATTTCTTTACTAATGTTTTAGTTTCCTTATCAAGTAATGAAAGGGATAATTCATTGATATCTATAAAAATAATATAGTCTTTATTTTCTAAAGTAGTATCAAATGCATAGCTATAAGATGAGGAAAATAAAGTCATAAAAAAGATAAAAAAACAACAAACTCTTTTAATTTTCATATAATCACCTTTTTATATTTATATATATAAGATTAGAAAAAATGTAATAAAATATACAGTGGAAAATAATTGTTAACGTAAACATATTATGTTATTCTAAGAGAGAGATATAACTAAGGAGGATTAGCCATTGCAAAAAATAGCTTTAGTAACTGATAGTAGTTGTGATTTAGGGGAAAAGACAAGAAGAGATAATAATATAGAAATGCTACCTTTTAGAATTATTTACAAAGATAAAGAGTTTTTGGATCAAGTAAATATTACACATGATGAGTTATATAAGTCATTAAGTGAGGAAGTTCCAACAACTTCTCTACCTGATCTAGAATATACGGAAAACTTAGTATGCAGATTAAAAGAAGAAGGGTATACAGATGTTATAGTAATTACAGTTTCAAGCAGGTTATCTGGTACTCTAAATAGTATAAAGTTATTGGTGGAAGATCACAAAGAATTAAACTTTCACTTTTATGACAGTAAGACCTTAGGGTTCCCGGTTGGAGCATTGGTGTTAGAAGCATCCTTGATGATAAGAGCAGGACTAACTCCTGAAGAAATAATAGACAAGCTACATGAAGTAAAAACAAAACTACATGCATATGTTACTTTAAACACTTTAGAATTTTTAAGAAAAGGTGGAAGAATAGGTAGAGTAGCAGGAGCAGTAGGTGAAATATTACATTTAAAGCCAATAATTTCCGCAAATGAAGAAGGGGAATTATATCCATGGGGTAAGTGTAGAGGTAGAAAACAAGCAATATCCAAGTTAAGATCAATTATCCATGAGCGTTTAGAGAATTCTAGATGCAAGGTTTGGATATTAAGTGGTGCTTCACATGATGAAGCTGTTGCCTTATATGAAAGTGTAAAAAGCCATACAAACATATCTCATATATCATTAGAGATGATAGGAGCCACTATGGGAGTACATACTGGACCAGGAGCGCTGGGAGTTTGCATATTAGAAGAATAAATTATAAGAAGGAAAGATTGCTTTGCAATTTTCCTTCTTTTTTCTTACCTTAAGTACGAAGGGAATAGATATTTATTTTTCTGTGACTTGGAGCTTGCGATGGAACAAGCAAAATAAATACCCACTCCACCTTTTTATTGCCTAGAAAAGTATGAAATTTAATAATAATTATATTGAAGTTTTGATAGTGTTGTTATATATTATATATAACAGATAAATGGAGGGGTAATTATGTTAAAGATAAATAATTTTTCTAAAATATACAAAGGTAATAAAAGAGCAGTAGATAATATTTCATTAGAGGTTAAAGAGGGAGAAATATTTGGGTTTATTGGACATAATGGGGCAGGTAAAACTACAACTATAAAATCAATTGTTGGAATAAATGAATTTGATGAGGGTGACATATTAATAAATGGAATATCTATAAAGGATAATCCAATTGAATGTAAAAAGATTATGGCATATATACCTGATAATCCAGATTTATATGAATCATTAACAGCAATACAGTATTTAAATTTTATGGCAGATGTTTATGGAGTATCAGAAGCTCAAAGAGAAGAGTTAATAAAAAAATATGGAGATGCATTTGAGATAACTAATAATTTAGGTAGTTTAATATCATCATACTCACATGGTATGAAGCAAAAGTTAGCAATAATATCTGCATTAATTCATAAGCCTAAACTATTAGTATTAGATGAACCTTTTGTTGGGTTAGACCCAAAGGCTTCTCATATTTTAAAAGGGATAATGAAGGAAATGTGTGAAGAAGGAACATGTATATTCTTCTCAAGTCATGTATTAGAAGTGGTAGAAAAACTATGTGGAAGAATAGCCATTATAAAAGACGGAAAGATAGCTGCATATGGTACTGTTGAGGAAGTTAAGGGTACAAGTTCCTTAGAAGATGTGTTTATGGAGTTGATTGATAATGAATAGTTTATTTAGATTATTAAAGATAAATTATATAAATAACTTTGGATTAAATGCAGTAATTAATAAAAAAATAGCAAAAGAAGATAAAAGCAAAAGTATTAAGAGTTTTGGAATGATGCTAGTTATAGCTTTATCTGTAATAATCATGGCAACAGTTTATGCAGAAATAATAGGAGAGGCTTTAGCTCAAATTAACTTAGTACATTTATTACCAATGGTAGCTTCGTTAATAACTGTAATAATTACATTTATGCTTTCAATATTCAAAGCTGATGGAACAATCTTTGGCAGTAAGGATTTGGATTTTCTATTATCATTGCCATTAAGTTCAAGAGCTATTTTAGCAAGTAAGCTAATAGAATTATTATCATTAAATATTGGTATAAGTGCATTGGTTATGATACCTTCTACAATTGTCTATTATATAAAAAGTACAGCTAGTATAAGTTGTTTTTTATATATGATAGTAGGAATAGCTATTTTGCCGCTAATACCTATAATACTAGCATCCATAGTAGCTTTTATTCTTAATATTATGTCTTCAAAATTTAGATTTAGCAAGATTATATATAGTATTGGAATGATTGGTATAATAATAGTAATCTTTATAGGTTCATTAAAGGCACAAGATTTTATGTCTTATTTGATGATGAATGCAAGTAGTATAGAAAATATTTTTGAAAAGGCATATATTCCATCTGCTTGGTTTGCATCTTCATTAATTAATGGGAATATAATTGATTTATTAAAGTTTATAGTTATTTCTATAGTTCCATTTATTTTATTTGTATTTATATTTAGTAGAAGCTTTAAGAAAATAAATTCTAACTTAGGAGAGAGTTATCAAAAATCTAATTATAAGATATCAAAATTAAAACAAAAAGGTATGTATCAGACTTTACTAAATAAAGAATTTAAGAGATACGTTGCTTCCACTTCATATGTTTTTAATACTTTGGGAATAACAGCTATGCTAGTAATAATGAGTGTAGTATCAGTATTTTCAGGGGATGAAGTATTAGGCATGATATCTAAGGGAGCTGGAAGAGTAGTGGTTTTAGCAGTAGCAGCAATGTTTGGTGTAATGTCTGGAATGGCATCCACAACTCCATCGTCTATATCAATAGAAGGTAAAAATCTTTGGATATTAAAAAGTTTACCTATAGATATAAAGGATATATTTAAAGCAAAGGTATCAATGAGCTTAATATTAAGCATACCTGCTATAGTAATAAGTTCTCTAATTATTTCATTTGGATTGAGCTTATCAATTATAGATACTATTTTTATAATTGTATTTGCAAGTGTTTATAATGCATTTATAGCTATTTCAGGGCTTTTTATAAATATTCTTTATCCAAAGTTTGACTGGAAACAAGAAATACAAGCAGTTAAAAATACTATGAGTGTAACTATAACAATATTCTTATCAATCATTCCTGTAGGAATAGGATTTGGCGTATACAAGTTATTACCATCAGTTAATATTAGCATGTTTATGATCATAGTATTAGTAATAGAGATTATATTAGTAGCATTAGCGGTACGTATTTTAAATACTAAAGGACAGGAATATTTTAAAAAGTTATAAGATAAAGGTTAAGGAATAAATTTGTTGAAATTTATTCCTTTTATTTATAAGGTGGTGTACAATTCAATAAATGGAAATGAATACCGTATTAAGAGGTTGGGAATATGGGGTGTATAAAGTTTTCACTAAGGATGCTTTTTAAAAGTATTAAACAATGTATTTTTTATATTGTTTCAATGGTATTTGCAATTATGGTGATTTTTAATATTTTTAACTTATTGTATAACAGTGATTTTGTTAGCAAGGATCATTATGGAACATTTTCTTTGTTAACAATAATAATTTTATTGGTATCCCTATTTTTGATAGCCTTTGCTAATATGTATTTCATATCAGGAAAAGCAAAGGAATTATCAATAGCAATACTTAGCGGTAGATCCGTTTATAATGTTGGGACCATATTAACTATACAAAACATGATTATATGCGTTATAGGGATAGTACTTGGATTACTAGTTGGAGTAGGTATAATGCCAATTATAAATACAATTGTTTATAAAAATGCTGGGTTAGAGGTAAATCCATATGCCTTTAGTAGTTTGGGGTTTCTTTTAACATCACTAATAATTATTATTCAATTTGTATTTATGATACTAGTAGATATGGGGTATGCCTATAGGAAAGAAATAATAGATTTAATTAAATTTAAGAGAAAATATAGCTGTTCCATTAGTTTTAGATGGAATATCTAAATATGTAATTGAAGAGAAAGTAGACAATATATCTAAGAAATTAGGTGCTGAAGATCAGATGTATAAATATCCTCAAGAATGTTCTGGAGGGCAAAGACAAAGAGCAGCAGCTGCAAGAGCATTGGTTACAGACCCTAAAGTTATCATTGCTGATGAACCTACTGGAAACTTAGATACTAAGGCATCACATGAATTATTACAGTTTTTAAAAGATTTAAATGAAATAGAAGGAAAAACAATTGTAATGGTAACCCATGATGCTATGATTGCAAGCTATACAAAGAAGCTGGTATTTTTAAGAGATGGTAAAATAGAAGAGATAATAGAAAAAGGTGATAAAAGTCAGATGGATTTTTTCTATGATATAGTTGAAGTAACAACTAAAGAAAATAAGAATTTATTTATGGGAATGGATAGAAAGTGATATTAGGCCTCATTTATTCAAAAGTTTTTAATAGAAATTAAGAGAATAATACTTAATTATTATTGAAACAATAAGGATAAGTGAGGTGTTTTTTATGCAATTAAAAGATAGTAAAACAAAAGAAAACTTATTAAGAGCTTTTGCAGGAGAAAGCTCATGCAAGAGTATTTTTCGATGCATTAAAGAAATTTAATGGTGAAAATACAAATTTGAACAATTTATATATAAAAGAGATCAATCAATAAAATGGATGTGTACAAATTGTGGTTATATTTATGAAGGTAAAGAACCTCTTCTAATATGTCCTATTTGTTCATATCCCCAAGGATATTATATGAATTTTACTATGACACAATATAAGTAATTTTGATAGGAGGAGAACGATGGGAGAATCATATTGGATAGATTCGTCTGAAGGAAGAATTTATGGACCATTATCAGGCAGTGAAGATTGTAAATGTGGGATTATAGGTGGAGGAATAGCAGGATTAACAACAGCTTACTTATTAACTAAAAAAGGAAAAACTGTTGTGTTAGTAGATGCAAATAAGATTGGGGAAGGTTGCACAGGTAGAAATACTGGAAAGGTAACAACTCAGCATGATATTATCTATTCTAAGATTAAGAATAAATATGACTTAGAAAAGGCAAGAAATTATTATAATGGAAATAAGGAAGCTATAGATTTTATAGAAAAGATAGTTACCGAGAATAATATTGAATGTGAGTTTGAAAGAGGAACTTCTTATATTTTCGCAGAGACAGATGAAGGGTTAAGACAATTAAAAGAAGAGTATGAAGTATGCAAAGAAATAGATATAGATTGTGATTACATAGAGGAATTACCTATTCCAGTGGAGAGTAAAGGAGCAATTGCTTTTAATAATGTAGCAAGCTTTAATCCTAAAATGTATTGTGATAGATTAGGGGATTTAATAGTAAAACAAGGTGGTAAAATATTCGAAAATAGCCCTGTTACCCAAGTTGAAAGTGGAGAAAAGTGTTCATTTCAAACTAGGGAAGGAAAATGGGTTCAATGTGAACAGCTGGTATTAGCATCACATTTCCCTTTTTATGATGGAGCAGGTTTCTTTTTTTCAAGATTGGATCCTAAAAGAACTTACCTTGTAGCAGGTGAAGTACCAGAAGGATTTGCAGAGGGAATGTATATAAATGTTGAAGAGCCTGGAAGAAGTATACATTATATTAATAAAGAAAATGAACATTTATTACTTATTGCTGGAGATTCTCATAAAGTTGGTGTTGACAAGGGAATAAACCATTATGAGGTATTAAAAGAATATGGAAGAGATAAGTTTGGAATAAAGAATTATAGGTATGAATGGTCGGCAGAAGACTATATTACGCCAGATAACATACCTTATATAGGGCCTTTAAATAGCAAAAATCAGAATATATATGTTGCCACTGGCTTTGGAAAATGGGGGATGACAAATGGTACTCTTGCTGGAATTATTATATCAGACTTAATAGTTTCAGGTGAGTCTAAGTATAAAGACACATTTAATCCTTCAAGAGCTAAAGCTTTTCTATCCTCGGATTTCTTTAAGTTTAATATGGAGGTAGCTTATAACTATATAAAAGGAAAGCTAAAAGTAGGTGATATGGAGATTCATTTAGATGAGGGTGAAGGCAAGGTAATAAATCTAAATGGCAAAAGATATGGAGCATATAAAGAAGGTAAGCATACAGTTTACATAGTAGACATTACATGTACCCACCTAGGATGTGAATTAAATTGGAATGAAAATGATAAATCATGGGATTGTCCTTGTCATGGGTCAAGGTTTAATTATAAAGGGGAAGTGTTAGAAGGACCAGCAACAGAAGCTTTAAAACCATATAAATGTGGAGAGAACAAAATTAATCCTAAGATAAAATAGATTTATTTGCCATAAGAGGATATAATATTAGAATAAATATGTAAAGGGGAGTTAAATATGGTTACTTTAGAAAATGAAAAGCTAGAGGGATTTTTTAATGATGAAAATAATCCTATAAAAGATATTAATGAAGAAACTATTATTAATATGATAAAAGATAGGAATGTTGATTTTGAAAAAGCATATTATTCTTTAACTTGTGAAAGCTGTGGTGGCGAAAAGGTTGAAAATGAAAGAGCTTATAAGTTCTTAGAATATCATTTCTATATATATACTAAAAATGGCAAATATATAACAAATAGTTTAGTTGTTGAGGAAGAAGGAAAATCTTTTAATAGACTTGAAAGAGAAGGTCTAGTAGATAATAGCTACATAGTAAGTATTATTGTATGTGCAGGGTGTGGAGCTTTTAATATTGAAATAGAAGAGTTTGAAATATAGGAGAATGACTATGAGAAAGAGTAGATTAGGGAAAGTATTAATAATATTAATGGTAATATCATTAATGTTGGTTGGTTGTGGTGTTAAAGAATGGGGAGAAGAGGTAGCAGCTCCAAAGGACTTGCCAATAGCAACTATTAAAGTGAAAGACTATGGTACTATAGTAGCTGAATTATATCCTCAATATGCTCCTAATACAGTAAATAATTTTATTTCTCTTGCAAACAATGGATTTTATGATGGTATTACCTTTCATAGGATAGTTAAAGACTTTGTTATACAAGGTGGAGATCCTGATGGTAATGGTACTGGAGGTCCAGGTTATTCAATAAGAGGGGAGTTTAAGGGAAATGGATATAAGTATAATACACTTGAACACGATGAGGGTGTATTATCTATGGCTAGAGCAAAAGATAAGGATAGTGGAGGTAGTCAGTTCTTTATAGTGACTAAAAAGGCTAGTAATTTAGATGGAAGTTATGCAGGTTTTGGTAAGGTTATAGAAGGATTAGACATAGTTCACAAAATAGAAAATGCTGAAGTATCAGGTGAAACTCCTAAAAAAGAAATAGTTATAGAAGAAATAAGAGTTGATACTAAAGGTGCTAATTATCCAGAGCCAGAAAAGTTATAATATTCACCTCATAAATTTCATGATTATTTCAAATAATATTTATGAGGAGTGTGATATTTATGAAGGCTGATAAGAGAACAAATAATGGTCTACAAAAAGGACAAAGAAGACAAAAGCTACATGAAGATCAAAACAATGTAGGAAATGAAAATGAACCATCATTTTTTGAGAATCATAATGGTGAGCAATTGAAATAATTTATAAAGAAGCTGTTGTAAAGTAAATAACTATTTTACAATAGCTTCTTTGTTTTAGATAATTTTACTTATAGCTAAAACCATAAGTATTGCCCCTGAAAGCCAGGATAAATTGATATTTGATTTTTCAACTAATTTTTTACCAATAAAGCTACCCAATATAACAGCAAGAAAACCTATCAAGAAACATAATAAAATAGTTTGTATATATCCACCACCTGCTAAACTACTACCAAATCCAACAGCTAAGCTATCAAATGAAAGGGCAATAGCAAGATAAAGAGATTCTTTAACTGATAATTCTTTTGATTTATCAAGGTCAGCCTTTGTTTCATCAGCATAAACTTGTAATATAAAATTAAAGTCAAATAATCTAAAGGTAAAGGATTTTTCTTTATTTAAGTGCTTTTGAATATAGGTTTTAAATAAGCTTTCGAATAATCTATATATACCTAAAATCATTAGTATAGAGAAACTTAAAGCTATAGGAAGTGTTCCTGGTAAAAAGTCTTTTATTAATCCACCAACAAATAATGAGATTCCTAAAATTATAGAACCAACAATACTAATGACGATAGAGGAAATGATAGGAATTTTTATTTTATTGCTTCCATATGCCATACTAGCAACAAAAGCATCTATACAAATTGAAGAAACTAATAATAATGATTCTATCATAGATATACCTCGACAAATTTCTAGTTATTAGTATATATATGAATAAAATATTACTTTAGTTACAAGAAGAACTCCCTAATTTTTAGGAAGTTCTGTAGTTAATGTATATGGAGTTATATTATTTTGCTTAATCCAATGGCTCCAAGTTGTTTTGAAATTATCATTATTTTCTTTGGTATATCTATAGAAGTTTCTTAGGAATAAAACTCTTTTACTTTCATCTCCTGGTTTAAATAAATTAAAACCACCTAATAAAAACTGTCTGTTTATAATATCATCTAAACTTACATTTTTTGAGTTTTTAATCATATCAAAGAGTGACATAAAGGTTGTTGTTCTTCCAATGCCTTCTTTACAATGAAAGTGAAGCCAATAATTATCAGGTAAATGCGTAACAAACTTTACAAATTGATCTACAGATTCATCAGTAGGTCTATCACCATCAGTTACCGCTATTCTTAAATATCTTACATTATTTGATGAAACTAGCTTACTTTCATTTTCAACAACTGTTGGTATTAATGTATGCTTTCCATTGTCTAAAGTAAGGGATTTGCCAAAAGGTATTTCAGTTAATTGCTTAGCTTCCTTAGTTATAACTTCTTTATAATTAAGTCCAGCATTAGCTTTATCCCCAGGACCATACCAACTTACAGCATTACCATTAATAAATCCATGTGATTCTTGTCTTAAATCTATATCCCAAAATTCATTTTTTGTATTAATATTCTTTTTTAAGTTTAAGAAGGAGAGTGAAGTAAATTGAGAACTACCTGATATATTTAAATTTTCAAGTCCTGTAGTATTTCCACCGCCTTTTATAACATTAGATAAATCAGTAGTTTTCCTAAAGTTATGTGGAAGGGAGTCTGTATTTTCAAAATCAAGGGATAAAGAGACTTGTTCTACTTCTTGGGCAGTAATAGATAATGGCGATAATAAAGAAAATATTAGAATTGAAGATATAATCTTTAAATATTTTTTCATAGTAATTACCCACTTTCTCTTTATAAAATCTATATTTAGTATTCCATAACATGTGAAAAATTATGATATAATTACATAGAATATTAAGGTTAATGAATAAACGGAGGATGGAAATTGATGTACAAGATTATAGCATTAGATATGGATGGAACTTTATTAAACGATGATAAGATTATTACAGAGATGACTAAAAAAGCACTTCAATCAGCAAGGGAAAAAGGGGTAAAGGTTGTACTAGCTTCTGGAAGACCTATAGATGGATTAAGAAGATATTTAGAAGAATTAGGGTTAGTAGATGATAATGAATATGTATTAAGCTACAATGGGTGTTTAGTTCAAGAAACTAAGAGTGAAAAAATAATTTCAGAAAAAGGACTAAAGGGAAGTGATCTTCACTATATTTATAATTTTGCAAGGGAGTTTGGCGTTAATATACATGCCTTTTCTCCAACAAGAGGGTTAATAACTCCTAAAAACAGTAAATATACTGAAGTAGAAGCTGACATTAATAAGATAGATATAAATATATGTGACTTTGATGAAATATCAAAAGATGAAAGCATTATAAAAATAATGCTTATAGATGAACCAGAGGTATTAGATAAGGCAATAGCAAAACTTCCAAAAGAAGTTGGAGAAAAATATAATTTAGCAAAGAGTACTCCATATTTTTTTGAAATAATAAATAAAGAGTCTAATAAAGGATTAGGTTTAAAAGCATTAGCAGATTATTTAAATGTTGATAAAGATGAAATAATAGCTGTAGGAGATGCAGGTAATGATTTGGATATGATTGAGTTTGCAGGACTTGGAGTAGCTATGGAAAATGGGCATAGTAATGTAAAGGAAGCGGCAAACTATATAACAAAGAGCAATAACGAAGATGGTATTGCTGAAGTTGTTAGAAAATTTATTTTAAAATAGAATATTAAGAGGTGAGAAGGTGCCTAATAATTATGGTAATCTACAAAAGATTTATAATGGTAAAAGAAAATATGGTATAACACCACATATTCCTGGAGGATTTATTTTGCCTGAAACTTTAGAGAAAATAGCAAGGGTTGCTAAAAAATACAATGGAGTACTTAAGATAACATCAGGTCAAAGAATATTAATAACAAACCTTGAAGAAAATGATTTGGAAAATATCTGGATGGAACTTGGGATGGAGCCAGCAGTTAAGGAACAAAACTCTGTTAAAAATGTAGAGATATGTCCAGCTGGATTTTGTAAAAGGTCTAAGTTTAATACTATAGGAACTGGAATGAAGCTGTCTAATAAATACCAATGGATGAGTATGCCTTGCAGAAGTAAGATAGGGGTAGCCGGGTGTAGAAATGCCTGTGGAGGTGTCTATAGTAAAGATGTAGGGATAATAGCTGATAAAGATGGATTTATAGTTACAGCCGGAGGTTCAGCAGGTTATAATCCTAGAATAGCGGATATAATAGCAGATAAAGTTGATGAAAAGAGAGCTTTAGAAATAGTAGACAATATATTTAACTATTATATAGAAAATGCAGAAATGGGAGAGAAGTTAGGCTTTTTTATTGATAGAATAGGAGTAGAAGAATTTAAGAAAAGTGTTTTGATATAGAACTGGAGAGAAATATGATTAAGAGAATTATTTTAAAGAGGAAAGATGGTAAGATAATACAAGGAATATTAAAGAAACTTGATGAATCATATATTAATAAGATTATGAAATTTCAAGATGAAATTGTTGAAGGACTAGAGAATAAAGAGTTATATTTTCCAAGTAAAGAGGAAGAATTCTTAGAGTTTATATCTAATAAAGGAAATATAATTGGATGTGTTACTGAAGATGATGATCTTATAGCTATAGGTGTATATTGCAAATTAGGCTATGATGAGAATAACTATGGTTATGATATTGGAATTAATGGAGAGGAACTATTAAAGGTAGGACAAATTGAATCAACATTAGTAAAAGAAAGCTTTAGAGGAAATAAGCTACAGAAGATAATATGTGAGTTACTAGAAGATATTGCAAAAGAAAATGGCACCTTAATTATGAGTGCTACTGCTTCACCGTATAATCCATATAGTGTAAATACATTTTTAGATTTAGGATATGAAATAGCTAAAGATAAAATTAAGTATGGTGGATTAAGAAGGTATGTATTGGTGAAGAGATTTAGTTAGATGGAGATGATAAAGTGAGTAATATGAAAGATCCAAAATTCAAATCTAATTTGTTATTAGCCACTTATGTAGTTGTACTAGCCTTTATATTTATAAATATTAAATCTGTAGGAAACGTATTTGGTTCTACAATGGCAATGTTAAAGCCATTTTTAATAGCTATATGTATAGCTTTTGTGCTTAATATACCAATGAAGTTTTACGAAGAGAAGGTTTTAGATAAGGTTATAAAGCAACCTAAAAAGCGTAGACCTTTTGCAATAATATTAACTATTATTACTATAATAGCAATTATTGTTGGGTTAGTACTATTTATAATACCTCAACTTGTAGAAAGTGGATCAACTTTAGTAAAGAACATACCTGATTATGTTAAAACACTAGAAATGTTTATGGCAGAACATTTCAGTAAAACTGAAGTTTTTGATGAACTTTGGAATCAGGTTTTATCTATGGGAGAAAATATAATAAAAGTCGTTGGACAGGTTACAGGAAGTCTTGTTAGTCAAGTAGTTGATATTACTGTTGGTGTGACATCAACAATAATAAACTTCTTTATGGGAACATTAATAGCTATATATATACTTTTAAGTAAAGAGAAGTTAGGAATACAAGCAAAGAAAATGCTTTATGCATTTTTTGATAGGGGTAAGGCAGATAAGGTTATGGAGGTAGCTAGTATATCTAATAATAAATTTTCTAAGTTTATAACAGGTCAATGTATTGAGGCTGTTATATTGGGGGGATTATGTTTTATTGGGATGACTATCTTTAGCATGCCATATGCATTACTTGTGAGTACAATAATAGGTGTAACAGCATTAGTGCCTATATTTGGAGCATTAATAGGTACAATACCTGCTGCATTTATAATTTTCATGGTTGAACCAATGACAGCAGTATGGTTTATAATTCTTATAGTGGTAATTCAACAGATAGAGGGAAATTTGATTTATCCTATGGTTGTTGGAAATTCTATTGGATTATCTGCAATTTGGGTATTACTTGCTATTACAGTAGGTGGAAGTACATTTGGAATTTTAGGTATATTAATAGGAATTCCTTTATTTGGAGTATTGTATACTTTACTTTCAACTATAACTAATAGTAAGTTAAAGGAAAAGAACATAAAGGTGGAAGACATAGATTAGATACAAGATAAGAATGGTAATAAAGAGACTCTGCAGTTTTGCAGGGTTTCTTTTTTAACCCTAGGAAAGTATAAAATTTTAATTTGTTATAAATCAAAGGTATTATTAAAATTTCATATTAAAGAGATATCCACTCTGCTTTTTTGTTAATTAATCATTATTAGATTAATTATTTCTGGAAACAATAGTATTGGAATATTTTTTGAAGAGGTTGGAAACCAATTGTTGAGGACAATTGCAAAAAGAGACAATGGTTGTGATGAACTGTGCTCTGTTATACCTCAAATAGGCGATAGTATTATAAATGATTTTAACAGTTTAAAAGAAAGAATTGAAAAGTATAGTTGTAAACTAAATTTTAATGAAGAAGATATAGAAGATATTTATATTAATCATTTAAACAGCGATATTTTAAAGTTATATAAATATTTAACTAAGGAATGGATAGTTTATATGAAATATATTGAAAAAGAATATCCATTCCTATATAGCTTTGATTTAAAGAACATTCCTTTTAAGCAATGTTAGTTAAATAATTCTTTAATTTTATCAAGATTTTCTATAGCCATTTTATAGCCGTTATTATATCCCTCTCTTAATTTATTAACATCTTTTTCGAAGCTTTCAATAGATTGTTCTAAGGTAGGTCTTATGATTACGGCTTTTCCTTGAGCTTCTAATTCCTCACAAAAACGAATAGTTTCATTATAATGATTATGTCTAGTTAATAAGGGTTCTTTTAAATTTGGATATTTCTTTCTAAATAGCTTTGAAACTATTATATTTCCCTTACTAAGGTTTTTTCTATATTCTTTTGGTCTTGTAAGTACTATTAAATGTTTTTCATTGCCATCATCAATAGCTTTCCTTATGGGAACAGGGTCACATATACCCCCATCATAGTAATAACTATTATTAATTTTAATTGCAGGAAAGAATAATGGAATAGCACAAGTAGCCCTTAAAATTGAACATTTATCATCTAATTCTTTTCCATCAAAGTATTCAGTCTTACCAGTTATAGCATTGGTAACACCAACTAATACTTTTCCTTCATATTTTTGATAAGTTTCCATATCAAAAGGAGATAGTTTATTTGGAATTTCTCCATAAACAAAATCTAGTCCAAAAAGGCTTTTACATTTTAGAAAATTTCTTAGTCCCAAATATCGCTTATCATTTCTATATGTCATAAGTATATCAAGGTTTCTTTTCTTTTGTTTTGATATATATGATACCCCATTTGTAATACCAGCAGAAACCCCTATGCAATAAGGAAACATAATATTATTATCTAATAAAGCGTCCATTACTCCTGCGCTAAATATAGGTCTAAAGGTACCACCTTCCAAAATTAAACTTGGCATAACTCCTCCTTAAGTGTAAAAAAATTCAATACAGGAATTATATACTTTTTTTTACATCAAATCAATGTGTGAGCAAAATAAAAGCTATCTAGGTAAACTAGATAGCTGTAAAATTATTCAAAAACTATTTCCTTAAAGAATTGAGGTACATGGAATGCAGGTTCTGGAACTGTGATTTCTGCCCATGTTCCAAAGTGAGGAGTAGTTGTTTTGTCTCCACACTTAGTAAAGTTTCCTTTTATAACTTTACCTGATTTAGCTTCAAAACTTGGGAAAAAGGCCTTTATAAAATCAAAAGGTATTTTATATTCTATAGTCCAAGGTTTAAAGTTATCAAAGTCGTTAATGTTTTCATCATTAACATCTGCTTTTATTTCAAAATAATTAGGATTTATATAATCCATACAATGTCTTACTGGTGGTTTGTGGTCTAATTGAAGTAAAAGGTTCCCCCTAGCAGTTATTTCAAAGTTAAAATATCTTTTATCCTTTTCAGGTTCAGGTAAGAAAAAGAATTCTACACAGCTATCATGCCATGAAGGTCCATTAAATTCTTTAACTTCAATTCTAACTTTTTCTTCACAAGAGGTAAATTTTACTCTTATTTCTTCATTTGTGTAACAAAGTTGAACTTTTGTTTTAGGCATATATCCAGTAGTGTCCCATGGATAATTATTAATATTGATAGCTTCAATATTATCCCAAGTGCTCGGCTCAAATTTTTCTGAATTAACCTTTTTTATAACGTACATAAAAACAATCCCCCTAAAAACACCAAAATAAAATTGTATTATAAGGAAATTATACCAATAAAATAAATATAATAATAGTGTTTATGTAAAGCTAGGTTAATTAATTGGTTAATAGTGAACAGTTAAATCAATATTTAGGGAACAATATATTTAAACAATTCACTATTAACACAAATCTTATTGGGCTATATCTATAAAATCAAATTTCTTAACATCAAATATTCCTTTATCAGTAATCTTTATATCTGGAATTACAGGTAAAGATAAAAATGATAGAGTTAAGAATGGGTTGAAGTTTATTGTTGGAGCTATCTTTTTTATAGAATTATGAAGTTCTTCTAAATCATTCATTATTGAATTAATAGGTCGGTTAGTAATTAACCCGCCAATTTCTAGCTTTATAGAAGAAAGTACTTTACCATCTTTAACAACAATAATTCCTCCACCAATTTCGTTTAGTTTTTCAATTGCAAATAGCATGTCTGAATCATTTGTTCCAACTACTATTAAGTTGTGAGAATCATGAGCTATAGTAGTTGCAATAGCTCCACTTTTTAATTCCATTCCATTAATAATTCCAAGTCCTATATTTCCAGTTCCTTTATGACGCTCTATAACAGCAACTTTAAGTAGGTCTTTTTCTATATCAGGAATAAATTTATCACTTAGAGAAGAAATTTCTTCTCTTAAATGTATTGTTTCTAGCTTGTTTGGAATTACTTTAATTACATTAATAATGGATTTGTTATATAGTGTAATATCTAGCTTATCCTTTGAAAGATACTTTATATTTAAACTATTTTTTGTTTCAATTTTAGGTGTAGGTATATTATTTTCAACAAGGATACCATTATCTACAACAAGTTGTCCATCTTTATAAACTGATTGAATTTGGAAGTTTTCTAAATTGTTAAGAATAATAAAATCTGCTTTATAGCCAGGAGCAATAGCACCTAAGTCATTAAGTTTATAACATTCAGCAGAATTTAATGATGCTATCTGAATAGCTGTTTCTGGATTTAAACCTGTCTTTATGGCATATCTAATAGAATTATCAATAGAACCGTTTAATATTAAGTCGTCTATGTGTCGATCATCAGTGCAGAAGCAAAGTCTTCTGCTATTTTTTATTGAAGCAACCTTTATTAATTCCTTTAAATTTTTAGCTACAGTACCTTCGCGAATTAGTACATACATTCCACGTCTAATTCTATCAATTACTTCTTCTTTTAGATGACATTCATGATCAGTTCTTATATTTGCAGTACAATAAGCATTAAGAGTTTCTATATTTAATCCAGCACCGTGTCCATCTATTCTAAGGTTAAGATTTTTTGCATCACATATTTTATTAATCATATCTTCTTCACAATTAACTACAGAAGGGAAGTCCATAACTTCTGCTAATCCTAATACTCGAGCATTAGAATAGAGTTTAGATAGATCCTTACTTGTTAAAATTGCACCTGAATTTTCAAAAGAAGTTGCAGGTACACAAGAAGGAAGCATAAAGAAAAAATTAAAGGGAAGTCCTTCACTTAGTTCTAGCATAAGTTTTATACCATCTAATCCAAGGACGTTGGCTATTTCATGGGGATCAGCAATTAATGAAGTTACACCATGAAGAAGAGCAGCTTTGCAATATTCAGCTGGAGTGGTTAGGGAAGATTCAATATGAGCATGAGCATCTATTAAACCAGGGCATATATACTTTCCTGTACCATCGATAATTTCATTTCCATGGTAGTTTCCAATTCCAACAATATACCCATTTTTAATCCCTACATCTGAAATGAAGGTTTCTTGTCCAAAGACATCAATTATAGATATGTTTTTTATTACTAAATCACAAGGGATACTTTTATTTGCCCCCTTTATTTGTTCAATAAAATTAAATTTATTCATATAATCCACCTCTATTAATTTTATTCAACCCATGAGGCATATATACTTAATTAGCCTAGTAATACTATTTACGGTAGTATTGTAGATACGCTCAAACCATATTATTGAGCTTATAGGTTGATATTGTGTCTCATTATAATTATAGAGATGGATTGTGTCAAAGGTAAAATTATACTTATATTAGTTTAATGCAAACAGGGGATGGTACCTCTATGCTTCCAACATGATTAATTAATCTACCAGTATCTTCGGAAATTTCAAAAATAACCAAAGAAGAGGAGTCTTGATTTGTAATAAGTATGTATTTACCATCTTCACTTATAGCAAAATCTCTAGGGCAGGATCCAAAGGTAGGCTTATGCTCTACCAATGATAAGGCTCCTGTTGCATTATCTATTTTAAAGCAAGCTATTGAGTTATTTCCTCTATCTGAAGTATAAATAAATTTGCCATTTGGATGAATATGTATAGCAGCTCCAGATTTTACACCAGTATATTTGTTTGGCAGTGTTGAAAGTATATTTATTAGCATTAAATGCCCCTTATTATATTGAAATGAGGCTATTTCAGAAGATAATTCAGTTAATACATAGACGAATTTACCATTTGGGTGAAAGGCTAAATGTCTAGGGCCACAACCTTTACTAAATTTTACTCTTAAGTCTTCTCTTTCAATAAAATTATTTTCTTTAACCTCATAAAGATTAATATAATCTTGCCCTAGGTCTATTGTTAAAAGAAAGTTTTCTTCTAGGTCAAGGTCAGCATAATGAATATGAGGGGTATTATTGGTGTGAGTTAATGTCTTTATTGGTTTGCCTATTCTGTGGCCATCTTCAATTGGATAAACATTAACTTTATTATGGTGATAGTTTGCAGTAAAAATTAAGCCTTGTTTATTAGAAAAGTTAATATAGCAAGGTGGATTTTCTGTTTCAAGAACAGAATTTATTCTTTCAAGAGATAGGTTTTCTTTTATTCTGAAAGAAGTTACTCCTCCTAAATCATTATCTTTAGAGGCTGAATATAAAATATTATTTTCTTTATCTATAGCTAGATAGGATGGTTTTTCTATTTCATAAGCTAAAGCGTTTGTCTTAAAGACTTTGTTTTCACAATCAAATTCAAAGTTATAGATTCCTCTACTGTTCTTATTTGTATAAGTTCCAATAAAACCTTTTAAAAGAGTTTTATCCATACAATCACCTCCAAATATTTCCATACAATTATATCATAAAAGGAAAAAATTTGTATAACCACTTCTTGGAATATATAATAGTTTTATGGTGGTAGTAATTATATCAAAGAAATAAAAAGGGGGATGACGTTATGCCATTAAAAATTAATAGGGAGTTACCAGCTTACAAAGTATTAAGTGGGGAAAATATATTTGTAATGAATGATGAAAGGGCAGAAACGCAAGATATAAGACCTTTAAGAATAGCAATTTTAAATTTAATGCCTAAGAAAATTCAGGCTGAGAATCAATTGTTAAGATATTTATCCAATACTCCATTACAAGTGGAAATTAAGTTGCTACAAACTAAAAGTTATACATCTCATAATACGCCATTAGATCATTTAAATAAGTTCTATAGCTATTTTGAAGAGGTTGCAAATGAGAAGTTTGATGGATTAATAATTACAGGTGCACCTGTTGAACAAATGGAATTTGAAGAGGTTGCATATTGGGATGAATTAAAGGAAATAATGGAGTGGAGTAAAAGTAATGTTTATTCGACCTTACACATATGTTGGGGAGCTCAAGCTGGGTTGTATTACCATTATAGAGTGCCAAAGTATCAATTAGGAAATAAGATGTTTGGGGTTTTTGCTCATAGAGTGCTAAAGGAAAATGTTGAATTAACGAGGGGACTTGATGATACCTTTTTTGCACCACATTCAAGACATACAGAAATAAAGAGTAAGGATATAGAAAAGGTTAAGGAATTAGAAATACTTTCAGAATCTGATGATGCAGGAGTATTTATTGTTTCTACAAGTGACTACAGAAAGGTATTTATTACAGGACATTTAGAGTATGATAGAGAAACCCTAAAAGATGAATACTTTAGAGATAAAGAAAAGGGCTTAGAAATTTGTATTCCTGAAAATTATTTTCCAAATGATGATACAACTTTAGAGCCAGTTATGTCTTGGAGGGGGAGTGCACACATAGTATTTGCCAATTGGTTAAATTATTGTGTATATCAAAACACACCATTTAATATTAATGATATTAGAAATGATTAAAAAGGAATAATTATGAAGTATTTTGAAGAGGTAAAGTGCATACGATTAGCTGATAATAAATTAAAAATAACATGGGAAGAACCTAAAAATTCGGTTGTAAAAATATATTTAGAAAATGATGATGAGGAATTATTAATAGAAAGAATTGAGAATAGTAATGAAGTTATATTTATAGATCCAGATAATAAAAGGAGATCATTATTTCGTTTAAAATCTGATGGATATAACTCTGAATTAGTTGGAGAAGCAATACTTCCCTTTATAGGAGTGCATCATTTTAGAGATATAGGTGGATATAGAACTAGGGATGGTAGAAGAGTTAAATGGAACACATTTTATAGGTCAGATAAATTATCAGATTTAACAGAAGAAGATATTGAATATTTTAAGGCTTTAGGTATAAAAACAATTTTAGATTTAAGGTCTAAGGGAGAGGTGCTATCTTCACCTGATCCTAATATTGAAGGTGTTAAATATATAAATATTTCTGGTATGTCAGAGTTAGATAATAATAAGGGAAACTTTGATATGGTATCTATTTTTAATCAAAATTATTTAGAGAATTTTGATGGAAAGAAATTTCTTATGGATGGATATAGAAGTGCAGTTTTTAATAATCTTGCCTATAAGGAATTAATAGATTGTATGGAAAATGAAGAAAGGATGCCTATTTTATTTCATTGCACTGCTGGAAAAGATAGGACTGGATTTGCGTCTGCACTTATCTTATTAATTCTTGGAGTTCCAGAAGAAACAGTAATTAAGGATTATTTACTAAGTAATGAATATAGAAAGAGTAAAAATGAAGAAATAATTAAATCTATAAAAAAGATATCTAATAATCCTAAACATTTTGAGCTATTAAATATGATGCTAGAAGTAAGAAGAGAATATATAGAAGCATCCTTTAAAGAAATAAGGGATAAATATGAAAACATAGATAAGTATTTAGAGATAGAATATGGGTTAAGTAAAACTAAGAGAAGAGAATTAAAGAAAAGATATCTTTATTAGAATGTTATTACAATAAAGAATAAAATTTGACAAATTTAAATAAAAATATTGTAATTACTCCGAATTTTAATATATAATTTTGAATTATACTAAAGAAAATGGAGTGGATTACGTGGAACAGAAGAGAGAAAAATTTTCATCTAGTCTTACTGTGTTTTTTGCTACCTTAAGTTCAGCTGTAGGTTTAGGTAATATATGGATGTTTCCATATGTTGTAGGTCAAAATGGAGGAGCAGCTTTTATAATTGTTTACTTAGGGTGTGTATTATTGATTGGTTTACCAACATTAATAAGCGAATTCGTAGTAGGTAGAGGAACAAGAAAAAATGTATGTGGAGCTATATCAAAAGTCACAAATAAGAGAAGATTTAAATCAATAGGATATATAGCAGTGCTATCAACATTTTGTATGCTATTTTTTTATACAGTAGTTGCAGGATGGGTGTATTCATATGTTTTTAAAGCCTTATTTGGTGTACTTAAAGGAGTTACAGCAGAAGAGGCTGCACAAATTTTCAACAGTACAAGCTTAGGTCCTATTTCACCAATTATATGGCAACTTATAGTTTTAGTAGTTGCGGGTTCTATATTAGGTATGGGTGTTAAAAGTGGTATAGAAAAGTTAACCAAAGTACTTATGCCAATATTAATGGGATTATTAATACTATGTGTAGTAAGAAGTTTAACTCTTCCAGGTGCATATAGTGGTATAGAATTTTTATTAAAGCCTGATTTTTCTAAGGTAACAGTAGGTGTAATTTTATCAGCCTTAGGGCTAGCTTTCTTTAAGTTGTCTGTAGGTACAGGTACTATGGTAACATACGGTAGTTATTTTACTGAAGATAATGATTTAATAGGAACAGCAGGAAAGGTTGCTATAGCTGATACTGGAGTATCATTGCTTGCAGGACTTGCTATTTTTCCAGCAGTTTTTTCTTTTGGACTAGCTCCAACTGAAGGACCAGGATTATTATTTAATACAGTGCCATTAATATTTGCAAAAATGCCAGGAGGAAGTATTTTATCAATAATCTTCTTTGGATTAACTGCTATGGCAGCAACTATGGCAACTATATCCTTATTAGAGGTTCTTATAGCTTTATTTACTGAAGAATTAAAGATTTCAAGAAAAAAATCTATAATAATAAATGTTTTAATAATTGCTTTAATAGGTTCACTAGCTGCATTATCAGCTAATCCAGATGGAGTTTTAGCCAATATAAAGATTTTTGGGTTTACAATATTTGATTCGTTAGACAAGTTTGTTTCTAATATATTATTACCTATAAATGGATTGCTAGTGATACTTCTTTTAGGATATGGACTATCAAAAGAATTTATAATAGAACAGTTAACTAATAAGGGAACATTAAAGAATCAAAAAATGGTTGCTTTGTTAATGTTTGTAATAAAGTGTGTTACACCTATTCTAATATTAATAGTATTTGTTAAAAGTTTCATTTAATAAATGTGTAAAATATTGTATAATAAAGAAAAGTCCATGATAGGGCTTTTCTTTATTTATGCTTTATTGTGGAAGTAGGAGAGATAAAATGGGTTATAAGATATTAATTTGTGATGATGAAAAAGAAATATTAGAATTAATAGAGCTATACCTAGGAAAAGAAGGGTATAGTGTTGTAAAAGCAAACGATGGACAAGAAGCCCTTGAAAAAGTAAAAAACGATACTGATTTTGATTTGGCAATTGTAGATATAATGATGCCTCGTGTAGATGGGTATAAGGTGATTAAAGAGATAAGAAAACTATACAATATACCAATAATAATGCTATCAGCCAAGAATCAAGATTCTGACAAAATATTGGGCTTGGATTTAGGTGCAGATGATTATATTACCAAACCATTTAATCCTTTAGAATTAGTAGCTAGGGTTAATGCTCAGATAAGAAGGGTATATAAATTAAGTGCAAAAGAGAATGATTCTCCTAAGATAGTTATAGGAGATATAGTATTAGATACATATAATGTAAAACTTATAGTTAGAGGAAAAGAAGTAGAAGTAACATCTATAGAGTATGGAATATTAAAGTACTTAATGGAGAACGCAGGAAGAATATTAACAAAAAATCAAATTTTTGAAGCAGTATGGAACGAAGCGTTCTTAAGTGGTGATAATACTATAATGGTGCATATTAGTAGACTTAGGGATAAGATAGAGGAAGATTCTAGAAGTCCTATATATTTAAAGACTGTTAGGGGTCTTGGATATAAGTTTGAAAAAAGGTAAAGTACTATGAAAAAAAGAAATGATAAACTCTTAATTTCTTTATTTAAAAATTATATTACATTTGTAATAATACTAGCTAGTATATTTTTATTAGCATACACCTACTTGGGATATAAAATGTCAAAGTCTATGGAGGATCAGGGGGCACCAGTATTAGATTTGCTTCATGGAAAATATGATGATTATTCTAAGCTAAATGAAGATGTACTAATAAAACTTGAAGGTTTTATTGAAGTTTTAGGTAGTGAAAGAAATGTTATTTATAGAATGGGAAAAATACCTAATGATGAAACATTAAAGGATTCATATTCTGAATATGAGCTGTTACAGACAATTAGTATGAGTGATAATGATAAAAGATATTTTGTGCTAGTTGATACAGTAGAAGAGGATAATGACTTTAAAACTATATTGATTAGAGTACCAGAGGATAAAGTTTCTTTAGCTGTTAATATTTTTTCTGTACCCTATAGTTTAGGAAAGCCATTATTTAAACTTTATATAAAGGTTATAAGTATAGCATTAGTATTTTTTATAATTAGTATTGTAGCCTACAGTATTTGGACGGCTAAGAAGTTTAAGAAGCCATTAAGTAAAATAGATAATGCATTAGGAAAAGTTATAGATGGTGATTATGAAGAAAAGTTAGTTTTGGATGGAGAGAAAGAGTTTATAGTAATAAGTGATACAATTAATTATTTAATTGATAAGCTTAAAGCAAGTAGAGAAGAAAACAAGAAACTTGAAGAAAGTAAAACAAGAATGTTAATAGACTTATCTCATGATATAAAAACACCTATTACTACAATAAGGGGATTTTCAGCAGCATTATATGAAAATCTTATAGAAGAAGAGGAACAAAGAAAGAGATACTATAAAACTATATACAACAAATCAGAAAAGGTTGGGGAATTGGTAGATGACCTTTTTGAGTTTGTAAAACTAGAGAGTGTTCAGTATAAGTTGAAATTAGAAGTTGTAGATATTTGTGAGTTTTTAAGGCAGTTAATTGCTGAATATTTTGATGAAATAAGTGAAAGAGAATTTGAACTGGTAGTGAATATTCCAGAAATAGTAATAGAATTAAAGATAGATAAGAGATTGTTTAAGAGAGCTATTAGTAATTTAATAGATAATTCATTAAAATATAACCCATCAGGAACTAGGTTGAAAATAGAGCTTAGGGATTTAGGGAAATATATTGTTATAGAAGTTTCAGATAATGGAGTAGGAATAGCGGATGAGATAAAAGATACACTTTTTGATCCTTTTGTAAGAGGAGATTCTAGCAGAAAAAGTGATGGTGGTTCGGGATTAGGATTATCTATTGCTAAGAAAATAGTAGAAAACCATAATGGTGAAATTTCTATAGTAAAAAGAAAAAATGATGATATAACTATATTTTATATTAGAATGAATAAATACTAAAAAGGTCCTGAGTATAGTACAGGACCTTTTTAATTTTTATCCTCCTAAGGTTACATCCTGTTCATTGTACCAATTTAAAGCTTCATCCAGATGTTCGGGTTTAAAGTCTGGCCAAAAGTCATCTACTACATAAAAATCAGAGTACACAGATTGAACAGGAAGGAATCCACTCAATCTTCTCCTACCACCCCAGCGTATAATTAAATCAATTCTAGAAATATCATTTGAGTGAATATTATTATATATATTCTTCTTTTTTTCATCAGCAGATTTTAATTCGTTTAGGTCCCATTCCCAACCATAATTAATTAAGAGATTTACTTTCATACCACCTTTTCCGAAGGTTCTACGTTTAGTAAAAGGGATAAGGTCTTTAGGGAATGAAGTAGATTTTGTATTTCCAATTACTAATATTTCACAGTCTTCTTTAGTTAAAAGTTGTACTGAATTTATGCATGCTTCTGTAAATGCTAATTTTTGATCAGTAGGTCTCTTTGTATTATCAACAGTGAATCCATAGAAAGTTATTTCTTCTATACCATATTTTTTGCACTGTTTAAATAGAAGAAGACCGGGATTTATACCTAGAGCATAGCCTTTATCTTTAGTCATCCCATTTTTTACTGCCCATCTTCGATTACCATCTGGAATAATACCTATATGTTTTGGAATTCTCATTATATATCACCTCAACAAATTTATAATAATATTATTTCCATTAGTTTGAAAAATATCCTATATAACTAATTACTTATAACCTATATAAGGTATTGGTATTGGAACTATTATGAAAAATTTACTAAAATATTGTTATATATTTATCAAAGGGGATGGATGGTATGGCAGTAAATCAAAAAAGACAAAAAGAATTAAAAGCATTGGGATTTTTATTACAAAATGATAAAGAACATTTTGCTGTAAGGTTTTTAAGTAGAGCGGGGAATTTTACTACTGAAGAATTAGGAAATGTAAATTATATAGCTGATAAATATGGAAAAGGATATAGTGGTGTTACAACTAGACTTCAAATTGAAGTTCCATGGATTAAAAATGAAGATGTTGAAAATGTAATGGAAGAAGCTAAAAAATTAGGATTAAGACATGGTGGTACTGGTATGAAGGTTAGACCACTTGTTTCCTGTAAGGGAACTGTATGCTTACATGGAAATATTGATACTCAAGGAATTTGTAGGGAACTTGAAGAAAAATATTTTGGAACAGACACACATGCAAAATGTAAATTTGGTATTGTTGGATGTGCCAATAACTGTGCAAAAGCGAGTTTAAATGACATTGGAATAATGGGGAGAACAGTGCCAGAATATGTAGAAGAGAATTGTGTCGGATGTTCACTTTGTGTAAAAGCATGTAGACAAAAGGCTTTAGAATTAGTGGATAAGAAAATTGTCTTCAATGAGGAATTATGTGTAAAATGTGGAGGATGTGTAAGAGCTTGTAGAACAGGTGGATTTATCCCTAGGGAAAAAGGAGCAGAAATCTTTGTTGGTGGAAGATTTGGAAGAGGAATGAGTCTTGGAACATCTTTAGGAAGAATTTTTAAGGAAGATGAGATTGTTGGCGTAGTTGATAGTATTATGGATTATTATAAAGAAAATGGTGTAGCTGGAGAAAGAATCTGTAAGACTATGGAGAGAATAGGACAAGAAAAGTTTATTAATGATATTTTACATAGGATATAAAATATACATTAATATATAAAATAGGATAATAGAGATGAAAAAAATAAGAGGTCATCTTTATTATCTTTTATTTTTATATTATTTTAAATAGCTGTATGTTAATATACAATAAAGAAAATAGGATAAAATAATAATATTATTTGAAAAACTTTGGAGTGAAGTCATGATTAGTTTAATAGGAATAAGGCGAGAAATACCAATTCAAATTAGAGAAGCCTTTACTATAAAAAAGAAGAGAAAAAATGAAATATTAAATGAATTAGTGAAATATTTTGATGAAGCAATAATATTAACAACATGTAATAGAACAGAAATATATGTAGATAGTAAGCTAAATAAAGAAGAAGTAGTAGATGTAATCTTTAAAACAATAGGGTGGAATGATGAGTTAAAGCCCTTTATATTTTATGTAGAAGAGGAAAAAGCATATAGACATCTGTTTAGACTTGCTTGTGGCTATCATTCAAGGATAGTAGGCGAAGATCAAATTTTAGGGCAAATCAAAAATGCCTATATAGAATCTTTAGAAGAAGGTACATGTAGTGGAGAGTTAGGAAGATTATTTCAACAGGGAATAACCTGTGGTAAAAAGTTTAGAACAGAAGCTAAGCTGTTTGAGATACCAGTTTCATCTATTTCAGTTGCAATTTCTATTATGTTAAAAGAAAAATGTAAAAAAGTTATGGTTATTGGCTATGGAGAAATGGGAAAACTTGCTGTTAAATATCTTTTATCACATAAGATAGAAAATATATATTTAGTAGTTAGAGAGCCGGAAAAAATTAAGGATTTACATGAGGAAAATGTAAAAATTATAGATTTCAAAGAAAAAAATCAATTTATACAAGAAGTAGATTCTATAATATCCTGTACTAACGCTCCACATGCTGTTGTTCTAAAGGATGATATTGTAGAAAGAAGAAAAACATTATCTATATTTGATATGGCGGTACCAAGAGATGTTGAAGTAGAGGTTGGATTATTAAATAAAGTAAAAGTATATAATATTGATGAAATAAGCGAAGTTGATGACGAAAATAAAGCATTAAGAGTTCAAAGAATGTCAGAATATAAGTATATTTATGAAGAGTATATAAAGGAATATATGGAATGGAAGGCTCTTAGAGAGATTTCGCCAATTATAAAAGAGTTAAAGATAAAGGGTGAAGAGGTATACTCAAAAAGATTAAATACTTATCATAATAAAAGTAAGGAGCTAAAAGATGAGGGGCTTGTAAAAATGTTATTAAAAAGTACCTCAGATGCGTATATTAATAGAGCCATTGAAGTTATAAAAAATGAGACTCTTAAAGGAAGTGAAGAAGAATGTTTAAGAATAGTGAGGAAGATATTCTTAATAGAGGAGTAAACTTTTCTTTAATATCAGTATTTTCAAAAAAACTAAGAGTAGGCATTATTGGAGCAGGACGTGGTGGATTTATAAAAGCAAAGCACTTTTTTAATGAAGGATGCTCAGTTGATGTTTTAGCAAAAGAAATAGGAGAGGAATTTAAAGAGCTTAAGGGAGAAAATATAAAAATATATATAAAAGAATATGATAAAAGTTTTATAAAAAATAAGCATTTGGTTATTATCGCTATAGATGATAAGAATAAAAAAGAACAGATAAAGAAAGATTGCCAAGAAGAAAGTAAGATATACATAGATTCAACAGAATTTATGGAAGGAATGGGATCAATACCAATGCAAAAGGATTTGAAAAATATTGTTGTTGGTATTAATACAAGAGGAGGAAATCCTAAAGGAAGTAGATTTATAGCACAAAAAGTAGAAGAAGAACTATTAAAATACGATGATTTTATTGGATATACTACTATATTAAGAAATAGGTGTAAAGATAGTAGTATTAAAAAAGTTTTAACAGATTTTATTTCTACAGAAGATTTCTTTTTCTTTTATAAAATAAAAAAATCTAATATAATATTAAAAATGTTTTTTAAGGAAAAGGATTTTAATAATGAGTAAAAAATTAATTGATTTAGAATTATTCTCTGGATTAAAGCAAGAAACAATAGATTCTCTTACTTCCTTATGTATAGAAAAGTACTATAAAAAAGGTGAACATATATTTTTTGATAAAGATAAGGTAACCACAGTATTTATTGTCTTAAAAGGAAAGGTTACTCTATATAAGATAGGTGAAAAAGCTCATAAAAGAATTGTTTTTATATTAGGAGAAGGAAAAATAATAAATGATGTTGTTTTAGATGATTTACCAGCATCAATAAGCTGTGAGGCTTTTGAAGATAGTGAAATTTTATGTTTTGATAGAGATGAATTTGTAAAAATTATGTCAAATGACTTTGAACTAACTACTGTAGTAATTAATTCATTATCTAAAAAAGTAAGAAGATTATATAGACAGATAAAAAATGCTACTCCTATTAAGATTGAAAAGAGAGTTGCAGCTAAGCTATGGAAACTTGCTAAAGACCATGGAGTGGATGTTAAAGATGGAATTGAAATAGGTCTTAACATAAGTATTACATATTTGGCAGATATGTTTGGAGCTCCTAGGGAAACTATTTCTAGAGCATTAAAAGTATTGCAAAAAGAAGAACTTATAGTATTAAATGGTAAAAAAATCATTGTAAAAGATAAAAATAAACTAGCTAAATATTTTAAAAATAATTAAAACTCTGTGAGAATTATCACAGAGTTTTTTTTATATTGTTATTATAATAACGATATAAGAACAAAGACAAGTTTTCTGTAAGGAGATGTGAATATGGGATATAGATTAACTCTAGAAAATATGAATAAGCTTATAGTTCAATTACAAAAGAATAATGAAGTATATGCTCCTAAAGTTTTTGAAGGAGAAGGAACTTTTTCAGATACAGATAGAATTAGATACGGAAAGATAAATAAAATAGAAGAAATAGAATTTAATAAAAAATCAGATTTTTCATATAAGGAAGTACTTTTACCAATAACACAAGTTTTATTCTTCTTTACAGAAGATAAGGTAAAAGAAGCAGAGGTAGAAGAAAAGAATTTAGTTGTATTCTTAAGAAGCTGCGATTTACATGGGGTTAAAAGAATAGATGATATCTACCTAAGAAATGGATTTGTTGATCCTTATTATAAAAAGATGAGGGAAAAAGCAAAGTTTATAGTGTTTGGATGCGAAAAAAGCTTTGAAAATTGTTTTTGTGTAGATATGGGAACTAATAAAACTGATGAATATGATTGTTACATAAAAGTAGATGGAAATGAAGTTTTATTAGATGTTAAAGATAAAGAAATTGAAGAGTTAGTAAAAATATTTGCTGAAGAAGATATTAATGTTATACCTGAATTTGTAGAAAAGAATGAAGTGAAGGTTAATATCCCTGAAAACTTAGACTTATCAGTAATGGATTCTAAGATGTGGGATGAATATTCTCAAAGATGTATAGCCTGTGGAAGATGTAACTTTGTATGTCCAACATGTACGTGCTTTACAATGCAAGATGTCATTTATAGAGATAATGGCAAGGCAGGAGAAAGAAGAAGAGTATGGGCATCATGTCAAGTTGATGGATATACAGATATGGCAGGTGGACACAGCTTTAGAAGAGCTAAGGGAGAAAGAATGAGGTATAAGGTTCTTCATAAAGTTTATGATTATAAGAAGAAATGGGGATATCACATGTGTGTTGGATGTGGTAGATGTGATGATATCTGTCCAGAGTATATATCATTCTCAAATTGTATTAACAAGTTAGAAAAAGCTATGGATGAGGTGAAGTAATATGCATAATGAATATTTGCCATTTGTTTCAGAAGTTTTAGATGTTATTAAGCATACAGATATAGAGTATACATTTAGAATGTCATTTAAAGGGGAAGTAAAGCCTGGACAATTCTTTGAAGTTTCTATTCCTAAGTTTGGAGAAGCTCCAATATCAGTTAGTGGAATAGGAGAAGATTATGTTGACTTAACTATTAGAAAGGTAGGAAAGGTAACAAACGAAGTTTTCACTAAATATAAGGGAGATAAGTTATTTTTAAGAGGACCTTATGGAAATGGATTTGATGTAGAAAACTATAAAGGAAGAGAAGTTGTTATAGTTGCTGGTGGTACTGGACTTTCTCCAGTAAAGGGAATAGTAGATTACTTCTCAAAGAATCCTCAAGATGCAACAAGTACAAGAGTTATAGCAGGATTTAAGTCTCCTAAGGATATGTTATTTAAGGAAGACATGAAAGAGTGGGAAAAGAATATAAACTTTACTTTAACAGTAGATTCTGCTGAAGAAGGATATGAAGGAAATGTTGGACTAGTTACAAAGTATGTTCCAGAACTTAAGTTTGAAGATATGGATACTGCACAAGTTATTGTAGTTGGACCTCCAATGATGATGAAATTTACTGTGGCTGAGTTCTTAAAGCTTGGAATGAAGGAAGAAAACATTTGGATATCACATGAAAGAAAGATGTGTTGTGGACTTGGAAAATGCGGACACTGTAGAATAGATGATACATATGTATGTCTAGATGGACCAGTATTTAATTATTCCAAAGGCAAACTTTTAAGAGATTAGGGGTGTAGTTAATATGGATATAAATACTAAAAAGTTAAAAAAGAACGCTTTTAGAATAACAAAAACTAGAGGAATTACTGCTTCAAGAGTAAGAGTTCCAGGTGGACACTTAAAGGCAGAATATCTTGGATTAATTCAAGAAATAGCTGATACTTATGGAAATGGTACTGTGCATTTAACAACTAGACAAGGGTTTGAAATACCAGGAATTAAGTTCTCAGATATAGACAAGGTTAATGAATTATTACAACCTATTATAGAGGGATTAGATATAAATCAAGAAATCCCAGGTGAGGGATATACAGCAGCAGGAACAAGAAATGTATCTGCATGTATAGGAAATAATGTTTGTCCATATGCAAACTATAATACTACTAATTTTGCAAAGAGAATTGAAAAAGAAATTTTCCCTAATGATCTTCATTTTAAGATAGCATTAACAGGATGTCCCAATGATTGTATTAAAGCTAGAATGCATGACTTTGGTATTATAGGTATGACAATGCCACAATATGATTCAGAAAAGTGCGTATCTTGTGGTGCCTGTGTAAGAGCTTGTAAGAAGAAGTCTACAGAAGCTTTACATGCAGAAAACTATAGGGTTATTAGAGATCACAGAAGATGTATCGGATGTGGTGAATGTGTAATTAATTGTCCTACAGGTGCTTGGACTAGAAGTAAGAAGAAATATTATAGACTTACTATCATGGGAAGGACAGGTAAGAAAAATCCAAGACTTGGAGAAGATTTTATTATATGGGCTGATGAAGATAGTATAGTTAAGATTATAAATAATTGTTACAAATATGTTGAACAATATATAGATAGAAATGCTCCAGGTGGAAAAGAGCATGTAGGTTATATTGTTGATAGAACTGGATTTATGGAATTTAAGAAATGGGTTCTTGAAGGAGTAGAATTACCAGAGGATGCTATAGTAAAAGACAACGTTTATTGGAGCGGAGTTAAATATAGAGAGTAGTTTTAAGGAGAGGGATTGCTATGCAGTCCCTCTCTTTGATAAAAGTTTATTTATTGTTGTCTGTGTAATTCGAAGAAAACTCCACCTTTATATAGAATTATGGTATTTTTACTTTTTTCATATAGTGTTAATCCGTGTATACCATTTACTTCATCATCTTGAATCATATTATCATAGCTTTCTAGAGAAATAGAGTTTACTGTGTTTGATTCAATACCTAAATCATTGAAGGTAACACCTTTAAATCCTGATTGAAATTCGATATTAGAAATACTTTCATTATTATATTTAACATTTAAATATTTTTTATTGTTGTAATTAATGTATGAAGGTGAGAATTCTATTAATTGTCCAATTATCTTGGAAATATCATCATTAGATAATAAAGTTACTGAATTACTGGCAACATTCTTATCAATACTCCATTTTCCGTAGAAAGTATTTATGTTTTCTACAGGAAATAGCTTCATTCCATCCCCATCTAGTTTATAGTAGTTACTTACAACAGTAATGGATTCTCCTCTTATTACTATATAGTTATAATATTTTAATTCAGGAGATTTAGTATCGTATTCTTTCAATTTAAATGCTTTACCGTCAAATTCAACATCGCGCATTTTATCTAGTAAGCCTTCATAATATTGAGTATATCTAACTTTAGCAGGTTTATTAATTTTTACATTATCTAAGAAGTTTTTTAGAGGAGTATTATCTACATATTTTTCTTCTTTAGCGTCATAAACTAAATCATTATTTTTTATAGATTGTTCTTTGGTATAAGGTGCAGCAATATTAGATTCTATTAGGCTTTCTTCAGGTTGTTCTTGTAATCCACTAGTAACTTCTTCTTTTGGAGAAGGATTAGATTGAATAACTTCATCTTTTGATGTATTACAGGATATTAACGTAATTGGTAAAGCTAACAAAAGACAAAAAGATATAAATTTATTCTTCATAAAGTTTTCTCACCCTTTTTATTTATTTTTTATAATTTAATATTAGCAGTTTACATAAAGAGAGTGTTTACAAATAAATTACAAAAATGTATTAAATATTACATATAATTAAACACCTTTTGAAAAGATAAAAAATACCTATTGGACTTGGTAAATGGTAGAATATAATATAGAAATATGAGGCAATATAAATTAATGAGGTGAAATAAATGAGTTTAATTATAGCAACAAGAAAAAGTAAGCTTGCTCAGGTTCAAACTGAGAGAGTTATGGAGTTATTAAAAGAACAACAAAATATAGATTCTGAAAAGTTATTAGTTGTTACAGAAGGTGATAAAAGACTAGATGTAACTTTAGATAAGATAGGTGGAAAAGGACTTTTTACAAAGGAAATAGAAATAGCATTATTAGAAGGAAAAGCAGATGGTGCAGTACATAGCATGAAAGATGTTCCTTTTCAATTAGCTGAAGAATTTGAACTTGTTGCAATGCCTGAAAGGGAAGATGTTAGAGATGCATTTATTTCACGAAAAGGTATTAATTTTAGTGAATTAAGGCAAGGTGCAAAGATAGGAACAAGTAGTAATAGAAGAGCTGCACTTTTAAAAGAGATAAGAAGTGACTTAGAGATTGTACCTATTAGAGGTAATGTTCAAACTAGGCTTAAAAAGATGGAAGAACAAGAGTTAGATGGGATAATTTTAGCTTCTGCGGGATTAAAAAGATTAGGGATGGAGGAAATAATAACAGACTATTTTGACCCTAATATATTCATTCCAGCAATAGGTCAAGGGGCTCTTGGAATAGAGTGTTTAAAAAATAGTAAAAATAAGGAGTATTTTAAGGCTTTAGATAATAAGATGGTACGTTTAGAAGTAGAAGCAGAAAGAAGCTTCATGAAAGCTCTAAATGGAGATTGTCATAGCCTTATTGGAGCTTATTCAATTACAGAGGGAAGTAAGCTATATATGATTGGAACTTATATGGTGAATGGAAAGATAATAAAGAAAGATATAGAAGGTTCCATAGAAGAAAACATAGAGCTAGGAAAAAGATTAGCAGAAAAAGTATTAAGTTGTGGAAGGTAGTAAAATGAGTAAGGCATATATAATAGGAACAGGTCCTGGAGATGAGGAATTATTAACTTTAAAGGCTATAAAGGCATTAGGAGAATGTACTGCAGTTCTTTATGACAGATTAGTATCCAATAATGTTTTAAATTATTTAAGTGAGGAATGTGTAGTTTATTATTGTGGTAAAGAACCTGGTGCTCATTATAAAACTCAAGACGAAATAAATGAAATGATAGTAAAGCTTGCTAATGAAGGTCATGTAGTAGGAAGAGTTAAAGGGGGAGACCCTTATGTATTTGGTAGAGGTGGTGAAGAGGTTCTAGCTTTAGAAAAGGAGGGAATAGAGTTTGAGGTTATTCCTGGAGTTACTTCACCTATAGCTGTATTAAACTATGCAGGTATTCCTATAACTCATAGGGGTATTGCACAAAGTTTTCATATAGTAACGGGAATGACAGCTGTTGAAGAAAAAATAAACTTTGAAGCCTTAGCAAATGAAACTGGAACCCTTGTATTTATGATGGGCCTTAGTAATTTAGAAAAAATAGTAGAAAATTTAACTAGGTATGGAAAGGATGTTAATACCCCTACAGCTGTAGTAATGAGGGGAACATCATCCAAGCAAAAAAAGGTTGTTGGAACTTTAGATAATATCGTAGATAAAGTTAAAGAAGCAGGACTACAATCACCTTGCATTATTGTAGTAGGAGATGTGGTTAATTTAAGCAATAAGCTATCTTGGTATGAAAAAAAGCCCTTATTTGGGTGGAATATTTGTGTAACACGTTCTAGAGAGCAAGCATCAAGCTTAAAGGATAAGTTAAGCAAATTAGGTGCAGAGGTTACAAGTATAAGTTCTATTAAAATTGAGAAAACCTCAGAAAACCTAGATGAATATGTAGAAAAGTTAGATAAATATGATCACATAATTCTTACTTCAGTAAATGGAGTTAATATCTTCTTCCACTATTTAATAGAAAAAAATTACGATATAAGAAGATTAAAAGCTAAGTTTTCTGTAGTTGGAAAAGCTACTAAGAAAGCTTTAGCACAAAGAGGAATACAAGCTTATAAAATGGCTAGAGAATTTGTGGGTGAGGGACTTTTTGAAGCTATTAAGGAAGATTTAAAACCTGGAGAAAAGGTGTTGATTCCATGTTCCTCAAAGAGTAGAACTTTCTTAAAGGATGAAATTGAAGCTTTAGCATTAGAAGTGGATAGAGTTCATACCTATAATACAGTTCCAGGAAAGGTTCAAAATAAAAGAAGTTTTGATGAAGTAGATATAGTATTATTTACTAGCCCAAGTACAGTAAATAATATGGTAGATATGGTTGGAATTGAAGAAGTTAGGAAAAAGAAATGCATTGCAATAGGTCCTATTACTTTCAAGGCTTTAAAAGAGCATGGAATAGAAGGTCTTATGTGTAAGCAACATTCAGAGGATGGATTTTTAAGAGAAATTGTTGAGATTGTGAATAAGGAAGTGTAGTAAATGATTAATAGAGGAAGAAGACTTAGAAGAGATGAAAATATTAGAGCATTAGTTAGGGAAACAACTCTTTCACCAGATGATTTTATTTTACCTATTTTTGTTGTTGAAGGTGAAAATATAAAAAGGGAAATAAGTTCTTTACCAGGATGTTATCATTATTCATTAGATAGACTTCATGAAATCATTGAAGAAGTAAGGAATGCTAAAGTAAGAGGAGTTATTCTTTTTGGTATACCTAAAACTAAAGATTGTTGTGGTTCAGAAGGTTTTGCTAAGGATGGAATAGTACAAAAAGCTGTTAGAAAAATTAAGGAAATTGATTCTAATATATTTGTAATTACAGATGTTTGTATGTGCGAGTATACAGATCATGGACATTGTGGTATCTTAGATGGGGAATATGTAGATAATGATAAAACCTTAGAATATTTATGTAAAATTGCAGTGTCTCATGCAGAAGCAGGAGCAGATATGGTGGCACCATCTGATATGATGGATGGTAGAGTAGGTTATATAAGAGAAGCCTTAGATGATAATGGGTACAAAAATGTATCAATAATGAGTTATTCAGCTAAGTATTGTTCTGCATTCTATGGACCATTTAGGGAAGCAGCAGATTCTGCACCTAAGTTTGGGGATAGAAAGACTTATCAAATGGACCCAGCTAATAGAAGAGAAGCTTTAAAAGAAGTAGAGATGGACCTTGAAGAGGGAGCAGATATAGTTATGGTAAAGCCAGCTCTTTCTTATTTAGATATAATAAGAGAAGTTAAGGATAGTACTATAGTTCCAGTTGCAGCTTATAGCGTAAGTGGTGAGTATGCAATGGTAAAGGCAGCAGCTAAAGCAGGTCTAATAGATGAGGAAAGAATAGTTATGGAAATGCTTACTTCCATAAAGAGGGCTGGAGCTGATATAATAATAACCTATTATGCAATTTATGCAGCAAATAAGCTAAAAGGTTAATTGACGAAAATGAACCTTTTATTCTTCATTTTGTTAGGAAAGGAAAGAAATTTATATGAGTAATGAAAGCATTTTTAATGAAAGTAAGAAATATATGCCTGGTGGAGTAAATAGCCCCGTTAGAGCCTATAGAAATATGGGGATGAATCCTCCTGTAATTAAGAACGGAAAGGGTGTAATTATAACTGATGAGGATGGAAAAGAATATATAGATTTTGTTTTAGCTTGGGGGCCTTTAATATTAGGACACTGCAATGATGGAGTTGTAAAAGCTATTAAAGAAACATCAGAAAATGCATTAGCTTTTGGAGCACCTACTAAGTTAGAGCTAGAAATGGCTCAGTTCCTTTGTGAAACTATGCCTAATGTAGAAATGGTAAGGATGGTTAATTCAGGTACAGAGGCTACTATGAGTGCTATAAAGCTTGCAAGAGGATATACAAAAAGAGATAAAATAATTAAATTTGCTGGATGTTATCATGGACATTTTGATGGATTCTTAGTAGAAGCAGGTTCAGGGGTTTTAACTGAAGGAATCCCAGGATCCCTTGGAGTACCAGAAGAAAGCGTTAAGAATACACTAATTGGTGTTTATAATGATGAAAATCAAGTTAGAGAATTATTCAAAAATTATGGTAAAGAAATAGCTGCAGTAATTATAGAACCTGTAGCAGGTAATATGGGCGTTGTTAAGGCACAAGAAAAGTTTATTAAAAAGTTAAGAATGTATTGTGATAGGTTTGGAGCATTACTTATATTTGATGAAGTTATGTCAGGATTTAGAGTATCATTTACAGGAGCTCAAAGTCTTTTTGATGTAAAACCAGACTTAGTAACATATGCAAAAATAATGGGAGGGGGGCTTCCATGTGGTGCATATGGTGGTAGAAAAGAGATTATGGAACATCTTTCACCATTAGGTGGAGTATATCAAGCTGGAACAATGTCAGGAAATCCAATAGTAATGGCAGCAGGGCTTGCAACATTAAGACAACTATACGATCATCCAGAATACTATAATCATATTGAAAATGTAGGTAAGAAGCTTGAGGATGGTATTAATAAGATTAAAGAAAAATATAATTTCCCAGTTACTATAAATAGAGCAGGTGGAATGTTTACAATATTCTTCAAAGATGGAGAAGTAACATCTTATGACCAAGTTAAGGAATGTGATGAGGAAAGGTTCAAGAGATATTTCATTCATATGGTAAACAGTGGCTTTAATATAGCACCGTCACAATATGAAGCATCATTCTTATCAACAACACATAATATTACACATGTTTTTAAATTCTTAAAGGCATTTGAGGAATTTGTTAAAAAGGAAGTAGAGTAAAATGAAAAAGGTCATATTATTAACCTCTTTTGGAACATCTGAAAGAAAAGGAATAGAAAATAGTATTGACCCAATAGAAAGAGATATAAATAAAGCTTTTCCAGATTATAGAGTAATTAAAGTTTTTACTTCTAGACATATAAGAGAAAAGTTACTTTTAAAGTATGATATACAAGTTCATAGTTTAGAGGGAGCTTTAAAAAGAATATATAAAGATGGGGCGGAGGAAGTAATAATACTTCCTCTTCATCTTATTAGAGGGAAAGAACAAGATAATATTGAAGAAATTGCTGAGAGTTATAAAGATAAATTTAACTCTATGATTATAGCAGAACCATTGTTATCCTTAGATAAGCATAGTGGTCTTAGTAAAATGGACGATATTATTGAAAAAGTTATATCTATAAAGCCGAAGAATGAACCTATACTTTTTATTGGGCATGGTATTAAAAACACCTGTGACTTACCATTTATGTTACTTAGAAAAGAACTTAAAAAGAGAAATATAAAAGGAATATACTTTGCAACTTTAGCTGGAAATCCAACTTTTCATGAAATAGTAGAAGAACTTAAAAAAGATAGTGTAAAATCCTTAACAGTAACCTCTTTTTTAATAGTGTCAGGGTACCATGCTAAGGTGGATATATTTGGAGAAAGTAAAGAGTCTTGGTGTTCAAAATTAGAATTAAATGGATTTAAAGTAAATAAGCAGGATATCTCTTTAGGAGAAAGATATGAATTTAGAGAAATATACCTAAAAAGCCTAATTAAGATACTTGATAAATAGCTTGTCTTATTATAAAATTTTTAAGGATATTCTAAGGGAATTATTTTTACTAAGGAGAGTACGTATGTATATCAATGAACTAAAGACAATATCGCATTCTGCGAGAAAGAAAATGGATATGTTAGAAGATAGCTTTGCAAAATATGGTTTATCTTCAATGCTTGGTGGATTATATGTTTGTTTTGGTACAATGTTAGCCTATGTTATAGGTGGACTTTTAGGTACCGCAGATTCACCATGGACAAAAATAATAATGGGATTATCATTTGGTATTGCACTATGTTTAATAGTTTTTGCTGGAGCAGATTTATTTACAAGTAATACAATGACAATGGTAATTGGTGCAAACCAAAAAGAAACTAAGTGGATTGATGTAGCTAAGATATGTGGATTTAGCTGGCTTGGAAATTTCTTAGGTTCAATTATTGCAGCAGTTTTATTTGTAGAAGGTGGATTAATAAATGAATCTACTGCTTACTATATGGTTAAGACTGTTGAGAGTAAGATATCTCTTACTGCACCTGAGATGATTATCAGAGGAATATTCTGTAACATTCTTGTTTGTTTAGCTTCTTGGATGGTTTATAAGATGAAGAGTGAATCAGGAAAGATAATGATGATTCTTTGGTGTGTATTTGCCTTTATGACAGCAGGATATGAACACAGTATTGCTAACATGGGATTGTTTGCAATAGTTAAGTTAATATCAGCAGGAAGTGGACTAGCTTTAAGCGCTATGGCTAAGAACCTTATTTTTGTTACCATTGGTAACTTTATAGGTGGAGCTGGAGTAATAGCTGGATCATATATTTTCTTAACAGGAAAGAAGAAAAAATAGTTTTTAGAGAGAAGAGGAACTGAATGTAGTTCTTCTTTTTTTACTTCCTTACCTTTAGTACGGGTGGGGTGGATATTTGTTTTGATGTGACTTGGAGCTTGCGACGGAACAATCAAAATAAATATCCACCCTGCTTTATATTAAAAATAAAAATAATATTATTAATATAAATAATAAATCTTAGAAAAATTCTTTTAAAATAAAAATTCTTATAAATATAACAATATATAAATATTTAAATAAATAGGAAATGTAAGGGTTAGCCTTTGATTGATGATTTGAAAAAACAACTTTTAAGTATTCCTAAAAATAGAGAAATTAAGTTGGTTATATCTTTAGGATATCCATCAAGTGATGTTATAAGAAAGTTAGAAAAAATGTAAAGGATATAATTAATTATAATGAATACTGATATATAACTTGTTGACATATAAATAAATATGATATGATTATATTTATACAAAAGTATGGGAGGGGTTATAGTGTACGAAACAACATCGTTAATGGGATTAATGGCAGTGGTAAATATGTTATTTGGAGTTGTAAATTATGTCTTATCAGCATTAGCAATTTATAAGATAGCAAAGGTAGAAAAAGTAAAATGTCCATGGCTTGCTTGGATACCTTTTGCAAATTCATATATGGTAATTAAAGTGGCTGGTGGTAATATGATAATGATTATACTAGCTATTGTAAGTTTTATTACAGGTTCGGTATCTACGGCTATAGTAGACAATATGGCATTCACTATAATTGGAGCAATTGTTTCTGTTGCTTGGTCTATTTATGCAATTACATTATATAATAGACTTTGTGACAGATATAATGTGAACATAGTTCTTTTTATAGCTTCATTTTTAGCTCCAGTAGCATTATATATTAGAGTTCTTTCAACATTCTATATTCCATTATTATTAATAGGATTCTATGCACATTATAAGTTATATAAGAATGCAGCAAAGGGACCTTCTACAAAAGCAAAGGTTCAAAGTAGAGTAGTATTATCTAATAAAAAGAAAAAGAAAAAATAGTTATTTATATTGACTGCTACAAAAGATTAAATTCTTTGTAACAGTCTTTTAATTTTTATGAAGTAATAATAAATATTACTTATCTATTGAACATGTACTTAAAATAATGATATAATGCCAAAAGAATATTTAAAGTTTAAATAATGATGAAAGGAAGTATAAAATGAAAAGGTTATTTAAATTATTAAGTTTATCAATTTGTATGGTTATAATGGGTACCTTTTTTATAGGATGTAATAAAGATTCTTCAAAAGAAATTAACTTTCTTAACTATGGGGAGAATATAGATGAAGAAACTATAAAAGAATTCCAAGATAAGTTTGGAATTAAGGTCAACATAACTACTTTTGATGATATGGAGACAATGTATCAAAAGATTAAAGATGGAGGAGTAAAATACGATGTTATTTTAGTATCTGACGCTTTAATGCCAAGAATGATTAAAGAAGATCTTGTTCAAGAGTTAAATAAGGATAACATTCCTAATATTTCTCAAATGGATGAGGCATATTTAAATCTTGATATTGATGAAGGCAACAAGTACTCAGTTCCTTATATGTTTGGAACAGTAGGACTAATTTATAACAAGGATGTAGTAACAGAACCTGTTGATAGTTGGGATATACTTTGGAATGAAAAGTACAAAGGAAAGATCTTTATGTTTGATACTTACAGAGATACAATGGGAGCTGCTTTAAAGAAGTTAAATTACTCCTTAAATACAACTAATCCAAAAGAAATTGAAGAGGCAAAACAATTATTACTAGATCAAAGAAAATTAGTTAGCCCATTGTATGGGGTTGATAATGGAACAACAATGATTCCAGCAGGTGAATCTGATATAAATATGATTTGGTCTGGAGAAGGATTAAATTTACAAGATGAGTATCCAAACTTAGTATATGTTGTACCTAAGGAAGGAGCAAATTTCTGGATTGATAGCCTATGTATACCTTACAATGCATCAAATGTTGAAGGGGCTGAAAAGTTCATAAACTTTGTAAGTGATAAGGAAAGTGCTTTAAGAATTGCTGATGAAATTGGATATACAACACCAAATAAAGAAGCAAGACTAGAACAACCAGAAGAGGTTAGAAATAACCCTAATGCATATATGCCTAAAGAAATAATGGATAGATGCGAAATATATACAGATTTCCCAAGTGATGTGAAGAAAATATATGATGATGCTTGGACAGAAATAAAATCTGCTAATTAATGATTTGTAAGGAAAAGCTAATTGCAGCTTTTCATAACCTTTAGTATGAGTGGGGTGGATATTTGTTTTGATGTGACTTGGAGCGTAGCGACGGAACAAACAAAATAAATATCCACTCCACCTTTTTTTTATTAACATTGTAGTTAAATGTAAACTTTTATTATATAATATACAAAAAGGAGTGATATTATGGACGATAGAATCATTGATTTTAACGAGCTTAAGAATAAGGCAAAAGAAAAAGACGAAGATAAGCTTGTAGATAAACTTGAAAATTATATGTACTCTTTATATTATGATATGGCACAAGGTAAAATCACAATGGCTGACTTTACTAAAAATATATATAAATACATGGAAGAAAATAATATAACTCAAGAGCAATTTTTTAATATACAAAAGAAGCTTATGGAGAGATATGGTTTTGATTCATCAATGATAGATGAGCAATTAAAGTCAGCAGGAATAAATGTATCAGAGATTAGCAGTGACTATGAAAAGGTAAGAAAAAATATGAGTTTTAACGAAAAGTATAATTCTCAAATAGAAACTAAAGCTATATCAAGATACAAAATAAATAATGATAAAAATAATGTAACTATAGTCTTAGATGAAGAAAGTGTTCTTATTTATAGTGAAGGAAAAATAGACTTAGCTGATTTAGAACTTAGCGACTTCCTGTGTTCATATAAGAAATTAAGAGATAATGAAATATTACAAATTAAACTTTGTGAAAATACAAAGGACTACCAATATTAATTAAATTATTGAAGAGAGAAATTGCAATAGCAACTTCTCTTTTTTTGATTTAGCATATTTTTTAAAGTGGTAATATATATGTAAATAGTAGATAATTATGGGAGGTATATGATGAAAGTTTTTAAGAATGAAGAAGGAGAAGTTCGCTCTGGGTGGAAAATACTTATATTATTTTTGGTTGAGTATATTTTATTATTTATAATGGCAAATATAATAGGTAGTTTGGTAGTAATTTCCGGATCTATGAGAGAAAATATATATATTATACTTATGTTTTCCCAGGAAATTGTTTTGATTCTTACACCAATATTGTCATGGAAAGTATTATTTAAGAATGATTTATCTCTGATTGGGTTGAAGGCTTTAAATAAAAAAGAAATAAAGAATTTAATACTAGGATTAGTTATGGGGATAATAGCTATTACATTAGCTTTTATTCTGATACTACTTAGTAAAAGTGGAGTTTTAGTAAACAGCTTATTAGAACCGAGATTTTCACTAAGTTTAGTTCTTTATTTAATCTTATTTATATTAGTTGGTTTTGCTGAAGAATTGCTTTCAAGAGGATATATAATTGGAGCAATGGAAGCAAGCAATAATAATAAGTGGTTTGCCATAATGGTTTCAGCAGTTATATTTTCATTAATGCATTATGGTAATAATGGATTTTCACTTATTCCTTTTCTTAATATATTTTTAGTGGGAATTTTATTTGGAGTTATGTATGTTAAGACAAAGAGTATTTGGCTTAGTACAGGGTTTCATATAACTTGGAACTTCTTTCAAGGGTGCATATATGGAATGCCTGTAAGTGGAATAACTACACCTAAACTTTATGAAATGACTTTTGTAGGTAATCCTATTCTAAATGGAGGTACTTTTGGACCAGAAGGTGGACTAATTGTTACGATGGTTATAATTTTAATGTTAGTTTCACTAGTATTTCTTATAAAAAATAAAAAAATACACTAAAATATATGGATTTTCCAGTTTATTTTATAGAAAAATCATTTATAATATAAAAAGCAAGTAAGATAAGATTATTGGAGGAACATATGAGTATTTTAACAGTTAAGAATATGAATCATGGCTTTGGTGACAGAGCAATTTTTGAAGATGTTTCATTTAGATTATTAAAAGGTGAACACGTTGGATTTGTTGGAGCTAATGGTGAAGGTAAATCTACTTTTATGAATATAATAACAAATAAATTAATGCCAGATGAGGGACAAGTAATTTGGTCAAATAATGTTAGAGTTGGATACATGGATCAACATGCAGCTTTAGTAAAAGGACAATCTATAAGAGATGCATTAAGAGATGCGTTTAAATATCTTTTCGATTTAGAAGAAGAAATGAATACTCTATATGGAAAGATGGGAGATTGTACACCAGAAGAGCTTGAAAAGATGCTTGAAAGAACAGCTGTAATTCAAGATTTATTAGATAATAATGGGTTCTATGTTATTGATGCAAAGGTTGAAGAAGTAGCAAAGGGGCTTGGACTTTTAGACTTAGGGTTAGATAGAGATGTAGATGATTTATCAGGTGGACAAAGAACTAAGATACTTTTAGGAAAGTTATTATTACAAAATCCAGACATTCTTTTACTAGATGAGCCTACTAACTACCTAGATGAAGAACATATTATATGGTTAAAGAGATACCTACAAAATTATGAAAATGCATTCATATTAATATCGCATGATATTCCTTTCTTAAATGAAGTAGTTAATTTAATTTATCATGTTGAAGAAAGAAAGCTAACTAGATACGTTGGTGACTACTATGAATTTAAGAGAATATATGAAGAAAATAAGAAGAGATTAGAACAAGCATATGAAAAGCAACAAAAGGAAATTGCAAGGCTTGAAGATTTCGTTGCTAGAAATAAAGCTAACGTTGCTACATCTAACATGGCTAAATCAAGACAAAAGAAGCTTGATAAAATGGAAAGAATTGAGCTTTCAAAGGATAAGCCAAAGCCTGAATTTAACTTTAAGCCATCAAGAACTTCAGGAAAGGTTATATTTGAAACTAAGGATTTAGTAATAGGTTATGATAAACCATTAACTAAGCCACTAAATCTTTATATGGAAAGAGGACAAAAGATAGCTTTAGTTGGAGCTAATGGTCTTGGAAAATCTACTTTACTTAAGAGCCTTTTAGGCCTTATAAATCCATTAAGTGGGGAAGTAGAAAGAGGAGATTATCAAGAAATAGGATACTTTGAACAAGAAGATAGAAGTGGAAACACTAATACTTGTATTGAAGAAGTATGGTCAGAGTTCCCTTCATTTACTCAATATGAAATAAGAGCTGCTTTAGCTAAGTGTGGATTAACTACAAAGCAATTAGAATCTAAGATTATGGTTCTTTCAGGGGGAGAAGCCGCTAAGGTTAGATTATGTAAAATCATAAATAAAGAAACTAATATATTAATCCTTGACGAGCCGACTAACCACTTAGATCAAGATGCTAAGGATGAATTAGCTAGAGCTTTAAAGGAATATAAGGGATCAATTTTACTTGTATCTCACGAACCAGAATTCTATAGAGAAGTTGCTACTGAAATTTGGAATTGTGAGGATTGGACTACAAAAGTTGTGTAGTTCTTCAAAGTTTAAAGAGTTAGCATAGAGCCTAGCTCTTTTTTATTATAATTAAATTATATATTTAGAGGTGGAAGTGTATGATAGAATGTGAGTTATATTGAAGTTATTTTATTGATTTTATAAAAGCTGCTACTATGATTTATAAATATTGTGGTGACTAAAAATGCAATAATATAAGATAGCAGCATGGATATTATTTACAAAAATAATGCGGATAAATTTACTACAATAAAAAAATATTGTTATTTTTGAGAAAAGATATTGATTTTATGTCGAATTATATGCTATTCTGTTAAAGAAATAACAATTCTAAAGAAAAGGGGTAAACAAATGAACAGAAGAAAACTTAAGATGATGCTTTCAGTGATAACTACTATATTAGTTGTAGGAAGTTTAGTATCATGTACAAAGAAAGAAGATGAACAAGCTAAGGTAGATGCAAATGCACAAGCTTCTGTAGCTGAAAAAGCTATAGACTTAGAATGGGATGCTCAACCAACTTTGGGAATAATAAAAGGGGATTATTACAAAGCTGAAGAGCGTTTTAGACAAGGACACCTTGGTGTTTTAGAAGTTGTTCAAAATGATAATAAGATTGTAGAAGTAGAGTTTAATGAGATGACTAGACCAAATTACTATAAGAGATATTATCAAGATGTACCAAAGCGTAACTCTGAATATAATTTTGATATGGGATTAGCTAAAGGGGCTGCTTGGATTCAAAGTGTTGTTAAGGTAGAAAAGCAAATGATTGAAGAGCAAAGATTAACTGGAGAATTCGATGTAGTGTCAGGGGCATCAAATAGTATCGAACAAGCTATGGTACCTTTAGCAGAGAAGATTAATGCTCAAATTGGAAATCCTGATGGAACTAAATATTATGCAATAGCAGAAGAATTAGGTGGAGGATTAACTGGAAAATTAAAGGTTCTTGTTAAAGATGGAAAGATAGTTGAATGTAGATATGATGAGGTGTTTGCAAATTCACAAGATGAAATTGAAGATGCAGAATTAAAGAAATATTATAGATTATCTAAATATGAAAGTTTACAGTACCATGAGCCATCACGTATAGGATTTAACGTTCAAATGGATGAATTAAATGCTAAGGTTGTAGAAACTCAAAATATGCTAGACTTAACAGGTTTACCAGCTATTGAAGATACTGGGGACTATAAATCAAGTGGATATACTAAGAGAAATACAGCTTGGGATAATTACTTAAAGTTAGCTGAAAAGTTATTAAATGAAATGAAGGCAGATAAGGTACTATAATTAGTATACTAAAATAACCCAACAGTAAAAATTAGCTGTTGGGTTATTTTGCATTGATAGGATTATATATTTAAATCCTTTTATTTATTAAAAAGTTCAATTTACATCATCTATATATGCATAAATTTTATATAGAACAAAAACTAAATAAAAATAGAATAATAGGGTAATGTTATAAATATTTAATTGACAAGGTTTAATTATTAATATAATATTAAAACAAGTATTGATTATATAGGAGTTTATTAACATGATAGGTAGCATAAATGTAACTAACAGTTTAAAATTAAATATCTATTTTGGATTTAGCTATTTTAGTTAGGTCTGTATTTATGATAAAAATAATCATCATAGGTACAGACCATTGGTTTTGTATCTATGATGGCTAAGTTTAATATATTATGTAAGTAAACTTGTTATTTAAGCCACATAGATTAAGTCTATGTGGCTTTTTAACATCTAGACCAGTTATAAAAAAAATTTATTAGCAAAATCTTATGTATACAGAGATTGAGTGTGAAAAAGGAAAGGGATAACATTATGAAAAAAATAGTAGATATAATTGTTGTAGGGTTTGCAATATTTTCAATGTTTTTCGGAGCAGGAAACTTAATATTTCCACCATACATAGGTATGACTTCAGGAAGTGGCTGGTTAATAAGTTATCTAGGCTTTATTATTTCAGATGTAGGTATGATACTTTTATCAATTATTGCTATTGCAAGGGCTGGTTCTTATCAAGCTGTTTTAGGAAGGGCTGGTAAGAAATTTGGACTTGCTTTGGAAGTTATTATAATGCTTTGTTTAGGACCTATACTTATTATACCAAGAACTGGTGCAACAACTTTCGAAATAAGTATTGCTCCATTAACTAATTCAATTGGTCCTGTTATGTTTTCTATTATATTTTTTGCTTTAACATTTATTTTAACAGTTAAGCCCAATAAGGTTGTTGATATTATAGGTAAGTTTTTAACTCCTATACTTTTACTTACATTAGCAGCATTAATAGTAAAAGGGATATTATCTCCATTGGGGGATTTAAGTAGTGCTAGTGATTTACAAAGTTTATTCTCAACTGGACTTGCTCAAGGATATCAAACCATGGATGCACTTGGATCAGGTGGAATAGCTGCACTTATTATAGCTACATTTTTAGCCAAGGGATACAAAGATAAAAAAGAAGTTACAAGTCTTACTATAAAATCCTCATTAGTAGCAGCAGTAGGTCTTATATTAATATATTCTGGATTAGCATATTTAGGAGCTACAGTTTCTAATATTTATGATGCTAGTATATCTCAAACCGCATTACTAATTGCTATAACAAAAGGTTTATTAGGTTCTTCTGGAGGAATTTTATTAAGTATTGTAGTTGCTTTTGCTTGCCTTACTACATCTATAGGTTTAACTTCTGTTACAGCTAGATATTTTGAAGAACTTAGTAATAAAAAATTTAAATATCAGCATCTGGTTACAGTGATTTGTGTTTTTAGTGCTGTTATTTCTAACTTTGGTGTTGATAAAATAATTTCTATAGCAGCTCCAATATTAACGATACTTTATCCAGTAGCTCTTGTTTTAGTGTTAATGGTGTCTTTTGGAAATGTGTTTACTAAGAACTCTACATATAAAGGTGCAGCTTATGCTACTTTGCTTGTAAGTACTCTTACTGTTATTGATAATTTAGGTGTTAATATAAATTTAATTCATGCACTTCCTTTTGATAGATTAGGATTTAATTGGATAATACCAGCAATAATAGGAGGAATAATAGGTACTTTTATTTTTAAAGATAAACCTGTTGATTTAATGGCGGATGCATCATAAGAATATAAGTGAAGTTTTACTATATAAAATAACCCAACAGTTAAAATTAGCTGTTGGGTTATTTTGTGGATTTCATTATAAAAAAAATCCTTACATAATATAAGGATTTTTTTTGGTTGCGGGAGCAGGACTTGAACCTACGACCTTTGGGTTATGAGCCCAACGAGCTACCAACTGCTCCATCCCGCGATATTAAGTTTTAAGTTTGCAACGAGCTAACTTATATTCTTAGTATATAGATTAGGTATTATAATGTCAAAATTAAAAGGAGCCATATTATGTGGTGAGAGAAGAAGAGGTTATTTAGATGCATATATACCTCTAAATGCTAACTCTTTTTGTTTTTATATTCTTTAAAAAGAATAACTATAAGTGATATTAGCAGAAGTAAAGTCACAAGGGGAAGAAATAAAAAAAGTATTGAAAATCGTTCTAAAAGTGAGTCATCTCTAAATATTGGAGCAAGACTTGCGTCAGAATATTTAACATTAAATAGTGGAATTTTACCTTCAGCAGAATCATTATATGTTCCAATAACTTTTCCATATATATAAAAGTCTCCCAATAAAGCAGGATCATTTACAGCATAATTAGGAAGATTACCAGTAAGTTGTACATATTTTGGATTGGCATCTGGATAAGTATTTTTAATAGTATTCCAAAGTTTAGTTTTATCTTCTTTTAAGTAATAAAGAGGACCTGTTGTTACTTGTAAGTGAACTTTTATTTTAATGTCATCTTTAGATAACTCTTTTTTAGGAGTAATTCTAGTAGGAATAAAGTAATATAGCGTTAGTGGAATAAATAATAACAATGCTATAATAATACACAATTTTATTTGCTTCATAAAATCAATCCTCCTAGAAATATAATAAAATATTATATTACTAGTTGAAATAAATAGCAAATTATAAGAGATGAGTTAAAAAAGATAATAGAATTATATGTTTTGATTTATAATTTAATAGAATAGAAAAAAGTGATTGAAATATATACAATAAATGTAATATAAGGTATAATTAAACTGTGGGAAACCATAGATATGATATTTATTTTTATAAAGAGAGGAGGGAGATTAAAAAATAATAAATTAACTGGAGATCATATCTATTAATTATAGAAAGTGTTAAAAAGTTCATAGTAGGGTAAGGAGTAATATTAGAAAATAAAACTAGGAAGATTTAGGAGAGGAAAATATGAAAAGTAGAAATTTAAAAAATACGAAAAAATTTACCTCAATACTCTTAGCCAGTACTCTAGTATTATCTGTAGTAGATTTTGGTTCAATTAAATTTGTAAAGGCTGCAGACACGCAATTTGCAGGAGAAGAATGGTATGACCAAATTAGTACTGTAGAAGTAAATCGTGAGTCAGCAAGATCTACATTTACTCCATATGAAACTATTGAAAAAGCATTGGAAAATGAAAAATCTGCACTAGATGATCTTGATGAAACAGGATCAAAGTGGTATCAAAGCTTGAATGGAACATGGGACTTTAAATGGGCTGAAAAACCTGCAGATCGTGAAAACGATTTAAGAGGTGATGAAGCTAAAAATTATAAAGAAGACTGGAATACAGAAGGCTGGGATAAGATTGAAGTTCCAAGTAATATACAAACTCAGAGAGATGAAAATGGTGATTTTAAATATGACACACCAATTTATACAAATCAGACATATCCTTGGGCAAACTATGAATCAGTAAACTATAATACAAATGGAAAGAATAAACCTGTTGCACCAACTGTTAAAAATAGCGTTGGCCAATATAAGAGAACTTTCGTTTTACCAGAGGACTGGGACGGTAGACAAACCTTTGTTTCTTTCCAAGGTGTGGAATCAGCATTCTATTTATATATAAATGGAGAAAGAGTAGGATATGCTGAAGATAGTTATACTGCTGATGAATTTAATATTACTGAATATCTTAAACCAGGAGAAAACACAATTGCAGTTGAGGTATATAGGTGGTCAACAGGAAGCTATCTAGAGAACCAAGACTTCATTCGTTTAAGTGGTATTTTTAGAGATGTATTTTTATATTCAAAATCAGATGTCGAGATTCGTGATATTTTTGTGAAAACTGATTTAGATGAAGAATATAAAGATGCTGTACTTACATTAGAAACAGATGTAAGAAGTTTAAGTCCAGAAAAGTCTGGTAAGTATACAGTAAAAGCTGATTTATATGAAATAGATAGTGATAAAAAACTTTGGAGTGAACCACTTTCTTATGATATAGAAGTAAGCGCAGGAAAAGCTACAGTTGAAGAGCGCGCAGATGATAAGGGACAAAGGGGTACAGGCTCTAAAGAGGTTACTAACCCTAAAAAGTGGTTTGCAGATACACCAAATCTTTATAGATTATTAATTCAATTAGAAGATGAAAATGGTAATGTAGTTGAAACAACTTGTCAAAGAGTAGGATTTAGAGAAATTGATAAAGTTGATATAAATGAAGCAGGTCAAGAGCAAGCTCAAATTAATGGTAAAAAGATCATGTTTAGAGGAACTAATAGACATGAGACTGATCATATAAATGGTAGAGCTCTTACAAGAGAAGATATAAAAGAAGACTTAGTAACAATGAAACAATTCAATGTTAATGCAATTAGGACATCACATTATCCTAATAATCCATACACTTATGCATTAGCAGATGAATTAGGCTTATATATATGTGATGAGTCTAATATTGAATCACATAAAGGTGCAATTGAAGCTGATATACCGTCAGGTGAAGCTGAATGGAATAATTCTGTTATGGATAGAACAATAAATATGGTAGAAAGAGATAAGAATCATCCATCAGTTGTAATTTGGTCCTTAGGAAATGAAGCAACTTATAAAATTTATCCAATGGATGAAAATTATTCTTTATATAATTCTACTCAATGGATTTTAGAACGTGATCCATCAAGATTAAGAAAATATGAAAGAGATAACCGTTATACAAAGGGAAATAGAGAACAATCAATGGTAGATATTTATTCATCGCAATACTGGGGAGTATCATCAGTAGTTGGACACGTAACTAATACTAATAATAAGGCTCCTTATATTCAATCTGAATATGCACATGCTATGGGAAATGCACTAGGAAACTTTAAGGAGTACTGGGATGTATTTAGAAATTATGAAAATGCTCAAGGTGGATTCATATGGGATTGGATGGATCAGTCAATTGCTACAAAGATTAAAAATACTACAAAGTATTACGTGAAAAATGCAGATGGAACTGAATCAGAAATAAAAGGAACATTGGAAAATGGAAGAGAAGGAAAAGCTTTAAGAGGCAAAACTTTTGTTCCAAGTGTAAATGCAAATAGTGATGAATTAACATTATCAGCATGGGTGAAGTTAGATGGAATGACAGGAAGCGATCAAGCTATCATTTCTAAAGGTGATAATGGTTATAATTTAAAAATATCTAAAACAAACAATAAAATAGAATTTTTCGTGGATGGATGGAGCAGTGGTACTTTAACTGTTGATTTCCCTAGTGAAAAAATAGGAAAATGGACTAATATTGTAGGCACATATGCAGATGGTAAATATTCTTTATATATAGATGGCGAAATGGTTGGAGAAAAGAGTATCTCAAAGAATACTCCGGTAGATAGTGCAAGCTATAATATAGGAATTGGTGATGATCCACAATACAATGGGCGTGTTTTTAACGGTTTGATTGATAACGTGATGGTTTTAAAGAAAGCGCTTACTAAACAAGAAATTCAAGAAAACTACAAAGTTCCTCAAGAATATGTAGTATATTCTATGGATTTTAATGAAAATGAAATCAGAGAAGAAACAACAAATTACCCAGAAGGAGAATATTTCTTTGGATATGGTGGAGACTGGGGAGAGAAAGTTACTGATAATGATTTTTGTGGAAATGGATTAATGAATGCAGATAGAACTCCATCTGCTGAGTTATATGAAGTTAAAAAAGTGCATCAAGAAGTTTCATTCTATGATGACGGACAAGCTAAAGATGGAACAGTTAGAATAGTAAATGAATTCTTAAATACAAACTTAAATGAATATGATATAAGTTGGAAGCTTTTAATTGATAATGGAATTAAAGCTCAAGGAAAGCTTTCAGAAGAGCAAAAAAACATTTTACCTGGTGAAGAAAAGACTATCCAATTAGATTTACCAGAAATGCAAATAGTAGAAGGTTCTGATTATATATTAGAATTCAGTGTAACATTAAAAGAAGATCAACCATGGGCAGGAGAATACTATGGACATAAGGGTGATGAGATAGCCTTTGAACAACTTATCTTAAACTATACACCAGAAGTGGCCCGTCCATCTATTGATGTAAGCGAAAATAATCCAATAAATGTAGAAGAAAAAGAGGATTCAACAGTTATTACTGGTGGAGAAAATAGTGATACATTCTCTGTTACATTTGATAAAAATACTGGATATATAACAAATTATACAGTAAATGGAGAGGTTTTATTAAAAGAAGGGCCAAAGCCAAATTACTGGAGAGCAAGAGTAAGTAATGATCCAAACTTTACAGATGGTATGAAAAATGCAGCTGATAACTTTAAGGTTAATAATTATACTGTAGATGTAAAAGATAAGGTGGTTTCAGTACATGTAGATGGAACTATTGAAGGAATAGACTCACCAAACTCAATTGATTATATAATTTATGCAAATGGTGATATTGTAGTAAGTAATAGCTTTACACCAGCAAATTCTAATGCAGTTGGCGATATTGCTAGAATTGGTATGAAGATGATAGTTCCAGAAGGATATGAAAACATCACTTATTATGGTAGAGGGCCTCAAGAAAACTATATAGATAGAAATACAGGGGCTAAGATTGGAATTTATAAGGATACAGTAACTAATTCCTTCTCAAGTAAATATATTAGACCACAAGAGAATGGAAATAAGACAGATGTTAGATGGACTGCTTTAACAAATGGTGAAAATGGTAAAGGTATAATGGTAGTTGCCGAGGATAAGATGGAAACAAGTGCACTACATTATAGAGCTGAAGACATCTATAATACTTGGAAGAATTTAGGTCACCCATACCAAGTTCCTACTATTGATGATACTGTATTAACAGTAGATTATGCTCAAAGAGGTCTTGGTAATGCAAGCTGTGGTCCTGGTCCATTAGGTGAATATATTCTAAATAAAGGTGAAACTTATACACATTCATTTAGAATTACTCCAATTACAAAAGCTGCATCTAATGATAATGAATTTGTAAAAGAGAGAATGGAAAATAGTAAGTTAAATCCAAATTCAATAATGCCAGTTACTGATATAACTTTAGATGGTGTTTCTTTAGATGGATTTGAGCCTTTAAGAACTGAATATAGTTATGATTTATTTGATAAAGAAGGGCTTACATTCCCTAAGGTAGAAGCTGTTGCTACAGATGAAAATGTAAAATTAGAAATTACTCAGGCTACAAAGGAAAATCCTGTAGCTACAATTAAAGCAACTTCATCTTATGGCATAGAAAAGACATATACTATAAAGTTTAATTTAGTAGATCAAATATATGTAAGTGATATGGAATGGATAGTTGATAAGGGCGGATACAGTTCAAACCAAAGGGATCTTTGTACATGTGGTAGTCCTTTAGGTGTTTGGGTTGATGGAGTTAAGACTCCATTTAAAAAGGGTGTTGGATCACATGCACCTTCCGAAGTAACAATTAATGTTGAAGGTAAAGATGCTACAAACTTTACTGCAATTGCAGGAATTGGAATGGAGCAAGGTGGAAATAGTAATGTTAACTTTGTAGTAAAGGTTGATGGTAAAGAAGTATTCCGTAAGAATGATGTGATGTTTAAAACTTCAGTTCCAGTAAATGTAGATATTCGTGGAGCTAAAACAGTATCACTTATTACAGAAACTAATGGTGCAGATTCAAATGACCATGCTGTATGGGCTGATGCAAAATTAATTAATACTGTAACTAAAGTAGATTTAGAATCTGCTATAGCAGAATATGAAACAATTGCTGAATCAAAGGCTGATTATACAGCTAATAGTTTTGGAGCATATACAGAGTCATATAATAGTGCAAAGGAAATATTATTATCTGAAAATGCAACACAAAAACAAGTTGATGATGCTACAGAGGCTTTAAATTCTGCTAAGAATTCTCTTGTTTATATTAAGGATTTGAAGTTAATGGTAGAAGAATATGAAGCATTAGATAAAGAGCTATTTGTTGAAGAAAGTTATAATAAGTTACAAGATGCGCTAGTAAAAGGAAATGAAGTATTATCAAATCCAGCAGCAACAAAAGAGCAAGTAACAGAAATAATGGCTCAGTTACAAGATGCATTTACAAATCTAATTCCATTAGATGAGAATAGAAAAGCTTTGATTAGTATTATTGATGAATTTAATAAGAAAGATGAAGAATCTTATACAGAAGCATCATGGAATGCTTATAAAGAGTTTATTGATGGTGTCATTGAAACACTAAATAATCCAAAGGCTACTGATGAAGAAATTCAATTAAAAATATCACAAGCACCAGGAAAAGTTGAAGCATTGGTAGATTTAACATTATTAAAAGAAGCTATTAATAATTTAGTTCCTCATGATGAAGTAAATTATACAGTAAATTCATGGAGTGACTATATTAATACAGTAGAATCAGCAAAAGCAATATTAAACAAATCAGATGCAAGTAAAGATGAGGTGAATGCAGCAGTAGAAAGCTTAAAAGCAATAGATGATAATCTAGTTGATGTATCTGAATTGAAAAATTTAATTTCTGAAGCTGAAAAGTTAGAAGAGAAAAATTATGAAGTTGATGCTTGGAAAACATTAAAAGAGCAAATTGAATCAGCAAAAAATGCTTTAATAGATGGTTCAAAAGAGGAAATAACAAGTATTATGAAATCATTAAAGGATGCAATGGATAATACAAAGGTACCTGAAAAACCAGAAAATCCAGACCCAGAACCACCAGTTGATACTCCAACTGAAAAACCAGGGGAGACTCCTGGACAAGGAAATGGTAGTGGAACTAATGGAACTGTTACAACTGGAGATAGAAATAACGTATGGCCTATAGTAGCTGTAAATGGTATAGCTATGATGGTTGGTGGATTCCTATTTATGCTAAAGAAGAAGCATTAGTTTTATTATTATAAAGAATAGAGATAGCTTAATATTAGGCTATCTCTATTTTTTATATAATTACAAGGAAAAATTTAATATTATTAAAAATGAATAATTAAATATAAACATGTTGACTGAATTCGACAAATAGATATATAATGAATCCAAGAAAACTAGTCCTTTAAATTAAATCCAGAGAGATTAATAAGGTCGAAATTATACGGCACAGTTAAAATGAAAAGATACATGGGTGTATATCTTTTTATTAAGTGAAACGACCTTTCTACAAAAGAAAGGTCGTTTCTTTTAAATATGAGTACTGGTTTTCCTAAATATAAAATTTAGGAGGATAAAAAATGGAACAAAAGACAAAAAATCATGATAGTGATTATGCATTGGAGCATGTGCATAAAAAAGATAAGAAAGGTTTCTTTTCAATGTTTGTGGTTATGCTTGGATTTACATTTTTCTCAGCGAGTATGTTAACAGGAGGGAATTTAGGGACAGGCTTACCACTAAAGGATTTCTTTATAGCAGTATTCATAGGAAATTTAATACTAGCTTGTTATACAGGAGCATTAGCTTATATAGGAGCTGACACTGGACTTTCAATGCACTTACTTGCTAGGTATTCATTTGGTGAAAAGGGTTCATATTTAGCATCATTTGTAACAAGTATTACTCAAATAGGTTGGTTTGGTGTTGGAATAGCAATGTTTGCAATACCAGTAGCAAATAGATTTAATGTAAATCTATACTTATTAGTAGCAATTACAGGAATACTAATGACAGCAACAGCTTATTTTGGTATGAAGTCACTTACAATATTAAGTGCAATAGCAGTACCAGCCATAGCAATATTAGGTAGTACATCAGCTATAATGGCAACAAATTCAGTTGGTGGAGTTCAAGGATTAATGAATATAGAGCCAACAACTAAGATGGCATTAGTAACAGCTGTAACATTATGTGTAGGATCTTTTATAAGTGGAGGAACAGCTACGCCAGACTTTGCAAGATTCTCAAAGAATAAGAAGGTTGCAGTTTCAACAACTGTAATAGCATTCTTTATAGGTAACTCATTAATGTTCTTGTTTGGAGCAGTTGGAGCAATGGTTACAGGAAATTCAGATATAGCAGATGTTATGTTTTCACAAGGGTTAGTAATACCAGCAATATTGGTACTAGGTTTAAATATATGGACAACAAATGATAATGCAATATATACAGCTGCATTAGGACTTTCAAATATAACAAAATTACCTAAGAAACATATGGTAATCATAGGAGGGCTAATAGGAACTGTAGGTGCAATATGGTTAAATAATAACTTTACAGCATTCTTAACATTCTTAAACTCAATGTTACCTCCAGTAGGTGGAATATTAATAGCAGATTACTTCTTTGTAAAGAAAAGAAAGTATGATACTATAGAAAAAACAGAATTCAAAAATATAAACTGGGTGGCTATAGTATCCTTCTTAGCAGGATTTATAGTTGCAAATGTTGTTACAATAGGAGTTATAGCATTAAACGCAATTATAACAACAATGTTAGTTTATGTAGTAGGAACAAAAATAACTAATAAATAAGGTGATGATAATATGTTAATCAAAAATATTAGACTTTTAGATAGAGAAGGATCATTTGATATAAGAATTTTAGACGAAAAGTTTAAAGAAATAGATTCAAGTTTAGAAGCATTAGAAGGGGAAGAGGTTATAGAAGGAAATGGAGCTTTAGCATCTGCTCCATTTATAGAACCACATGTTCACTTAGATACCACTTTAACAGCAGGAGAACCTGAGTGGAATAAAAGTGGAACTCTTTTTGAAGGAATTGAAAGATGGTCTCAAAGAAAAGAATTTTTAACTAAAGAAGATGTAAAAACTAGAGCTAAAAAGGCAATAGAGTGGCAAGTGGCAAACGGAATTCAATTCATAAGAACACATGTTGATGTTACAGATGAGAGTTTAGTTGCTTTAAAGGCAATGGTTGAAGTAAGAGAAGAAGTTAAGGATTATGTTACATTGCAAATAGTAGCCTTTCCTCAAGAAGGAATTCTTTCATATCCAAATGGATTAGAACTAGTTGAGGAAGCTATAAAGCTAGGTGCAGATGTAATAGGTGCTATACCTCACTTTGAATTTACAAGGGAGTATGGAGTTGAATCTATAAATAAGATTTTTGAATTAGCAAAAAAATATAATGTATTAGTTGATGTTCACTGTGACGAAATTGATGATGAACAATCAAGATTCTTAGAGGTTGTAGCTACAAGAGCTTTAGAAACAGGTCTTAAGAACAAGGTAACAGCTAGTCATACAACTGCAATGGGATCATACAATAATGCTTATACTTATAAGTTATTTAGACTTTTAAAAATGTCAGGAATAAATTTTGTTTCAAATCCTTTAGTTAATACTCACCTACAAGGAAGATTTGATACATATCCAAAGAGAAGAGGTATTACTAGAGTTAAGGAGCTTGATGAAGCAGGAATTAATGTATGCTTTGGACATGATGATATCTTTGACCCATGGTATCCAATGGGAACAGGAAATATGTTAGAAGTAGTTCATTTGGGGTTACATGTATGTCAAATGATGGGATATGATGATATAAATGAATCCCTAAAGTTTATCTCAACTAATAGTGCAAGAACATTAAATATAGAAGATAAATATGGAATAGAAATAGGTAAGCCAGGTAATTTAATTTTACTAAACGCTGAAAGTGGTTATGATGCAGTAAGAAGAAGAGCAGAAGTTTTATACTCTATAAGAGAAGGTAGAGTAATAGCTAAAACATTGCCAAGTAAATCATTTATAAATTTAGAAGAGGAAAAAGAAATTACTTTTAAAAGATAATACTAAAAGAGCTAGTTTATGCTAGCTCTTTTAATTTTTAAAACAAAGCATCAATGGTATTAATTGTTATAATTGAAAGTATATTGTACAATAAAAATAATAAGAGAATTTATGGATGGGGGAGATATAGTGTATTCATATAAACAGTTAACAGATCCCAATAGTATAAATATGATTAAAAAAGCTCATGGAAAATTTTTGATTCCGCTTATAGTATCAATGGGATCTATGGTGAATATAATATTAGCTCTGTTATTTTATTTTGCTACTAAAGATATGTTTTTAAAAACATCTTATCCTATATACATACTTCTAGCTTTAATTGTACTACAGATAATTTTAGGGGTAACGATATATGGAAAGTATATAAATAAAGTAGTTATAGACTTGAAGAAATCCCATGGAGAAATTGAAATTAATTTTAATGAAAAGGGACTTACTATTAAGAAGAATGAAACATTAATAGAAATTTCATGGGAAGGAATTAAAGAAGTTAGAATATATGATGGCTATATAATATTTGTTAGTAAAAATTCTTGTGTATTAAACCGTATTATGACTTTTGATGGTTTTAATGTTGAAAGAGATGTGCTAATTTCTGATATAGAAAAATATAAAGAGGTGAGGTGGTATTACAATGAATTTTAAATTTTCACCTTCTGAAAATGAATTTGAATATAGGGAGTATATTAACTATAGGGTAGGTAGTGCGGTGGTTAATAAAATCTATATGTCCTGTTGTGTAAAGTTATTAGGGTATATACTGGTATTTATAAACGTATTTAAGCTTTTTAATAAATATAAATTTGCATCTAATATTACTACAGCTATTTTATTATTATTTTTAGGAATAACAGTTATAGTAATTCTTATATGTTTATTAAGAAAAAAGATAGGTATGAAAAAATATAAAAAGCAATTTGTTGATATTGATACTATATACTCTTTTAAAATGGATGAATGTACAATATGTAGAGAAAATAAACATTCATATATTGAAGCACCACTTAAATCAATAACTGAGATAATAAAGATCCATTCTGGATTAATTATTAAGTTAAGAGATATTAAGGAAGATATATTTATTCCAAGTAAATCTTTGCCTATTGAAGAAAAGGAATTTATCCATTATATAGAGGATAAGAACATGGAATTAGAAGTGAAAGAATATAAGGGCGTTAGTAACAAGAAATTATTTAAACTATTTTTAGAGGTTTATGGATTATTGATTGTTGCAACTATTTTGGGGCTTATATTATAAAACAATACAAAAAATAAAAGTAGCTTAACGTAGAGTTAGGCTACTTTTATTTTTATTTCTTAACACAAAAATAAGATTTTTCAATAAATATATTATAAGAAAATTATTTGGAGGAGAATTATGATAAGTAAGGAAAAGTACATTGACTTATCACTAGAATTGCATCTTTTTTGGGCTAGAATTATGAAAGAACATTCAATATTTTTAGAGGTGGGATTTACTGATAAAAATAAAAAGTTAGCAAAGATAGCTGATAACTATAAGTTTAAGTTTGAAAAGATATTACAGGATGTAGTAAAAGTAAGTAATGGGCGAATTGGACAAGAGCTATTAGATTCTGGAGAAATTATTACTAAATATACTTTGGATGCAGAAAAGAAAACAAAATATTATACAGGAATAGATATAAATACTAAAATTACCTTGATGGAAAATAAGCTTGAATGTAAAGTAAAGAAAAATGATAATGACAGAATTATAAGTTATATAAAGAATATAAATAATAGAGCTATAAAATTACTAGATGGATTAATTGAGTTTAAGATAAAGATATTAAGTGATGTTTTATGTTGCGAACTATTTACACTAAACTATCCAATGTTCAATGAACATTTAATAGAGGAAGCAAAGACCTATAGAGCATACATAAAAGAATTAGAAAATAATAAAGATATAGAAAAGAGCGATATTAGAAAAACAGAATTATTTTTGGATGAGATTATGATGGAACATGCGTTGTTTATTAGAGGTTTACTAGATCCTAGTGAAAATGAATTAATTGTTAAATCAAATAAATTTGCTAATGAATTTGAAAAGTTAATAAAGAGAGCTGAAAGTATTACAGATGATACAAAGTTAAGTGTTACTGATGATACTTTATCACAAACTATTAAGCTAAGAGATTTTAAGAAGGATGGAACAAAGGGAATATTAGAATGTAAAATTAGATCAATAATATTGCCTCTTCTTTCTGACCATGTTATAAGAGAAGCTAATCATTATATAAGAATTTTAAAAAAATATAATAAATAGCCTTTAGGAGTTAGCCAATTGACTAACTCCTTTCTATTTTTATATAAGATCCCTTAAGGGACTTTTTGATTGCGTCTTCATTTATCTGTCTAATGTATGAAGATAAATTTCTACTACTTTTGTATTTGGAGAAATAGAATTTAGTAAATTAATTATTTCAGAGTATCTTGAGGACATTAAAATAGTTAATAAATAATTGTCATCCTTTAAAAAGTCTTCTAAGGTTATTATTTTTTTATATCTTCAATAGTAATTATCTCATTGTTATACATATCTCTAAGAGTATAGTTTATTCTATCTGCACAAAGTTTAGGAGCTGACTTTTCTATCCTTAATTAGGATTTTATAATATGAAATAATATTTTATCACAATTTTATTTTATAATGAAACTAAATATATAATTCTACCATCATTATAAGTGAAGGGTGGGAAGGCGCGTGGAGATTAAAGTTATGAGTGAAGTAAGTTCAGAAGATATATTAGTATCAGTTTATAACGAAACCTATGAAGATATTTTTAAATATATATTATCAAAATGCAGGAATATAGATGATGTAGGAGACTTAGTACAGAATACATATCTAAACTTTTACAGAGCATTATCAAATAAAAATATAAAAGATTATAAAAAGTATCTTATTAGGATTGCAAGAAACGAGGTGTATAGACATTACGGTATTTTAAAACTGAGTCGAAATTTTATTCCTATTTTTTCATTAGAAGGCGAGGAAGAGTTTCTTAATTTAAAGACAGATTTAAAGATGGAGCACAACTATGATGAAAAGCTGCTTTGTGATTCTATATGGAATTATTTAAAGGACAAGGATTCATTAACTCTTAAAATATTTATTTTATATTTTAACAAGGATTTAAAGATAAAAGATATATCTAATATATTAAAGGTTAATGAGTCTACTGTAAAAAATAGACTTTATAGAACTATGAAAGAAATAAATAAGGAATTTAATTTGTAGGTGATAATTATGAATAAAAAAGATTTAATAAAGAAATCCATAGATGAAAACTTAATTTCTAAAGAGGAAATACTAAGTAGTATTTTAAAAAGGGTTCATGAAGAAAGAATAAATAGAAACAGTGATATAGATATTATGATATTAACTTTGATTGGCAGAAAAGATATGTATGGATATGAAATATTGAAGGAAATTGAAATTAAATCTAGGGGGAGTTTTGCCTTAAAAGAAGGAGGAGTATATCCAATACTTCATGGACTAGAGGGGGAAGGGTTACTTACTTCTTATTGGATAGAGGATGAGATTAATAAAAAGTATTATAGATTAACTGATAAAGGAAGAGAGTATATATCTAAAAAAGAGGAGAGTACTGATTATAATAAAAGCACTAAAAGAGTGTTGAACTTGGAGGGAATGGGATGGAAGTAAAGGGAGAAGAGAATATAATTAAATATTTAGAGTCTGTTTGCCTTAAGATTAAAAGTAAGAGAGCACACAATCAAATTAAGGAAGAATTATATGCTCACATAGAAGAAAAGAAAAAGGATTATATTAAATGTGGTGACAGTGAAAAAATAGCAGAAGAAAAAGCATTAAGAGATATGGGAAGTTCTGATATCCTAGGAGAAGAATTAAACAAGGTTCATAAGGAGAAGTTTAATTATAGAATATTAATTACAGTTAGCTTACTAATTATAACGGGGATAATTACTATGTATTCATTAAGAGAGAGTGCATATAGGTATTTTGCAAATGAATATGTTTTTATAAATAATATGATTATTTATATAACTTTAGGAATAGGTGTATTTCTATTAATATCATTTTTTGACTATAGAAAAATAAAAAATAAGTCTGTGCATTTATATATAGTATCAATAGCGCTATTTATGGTTTTGCTTTTATTTAATAGTCCTGTAAATAATATTAATAGTTGGATTAATATTGGACCAATATCTATTAATGTAAGAGATTTAGCAGTTAATATATTCTTAATTTCATTAGTAGGAATTTTTAAAGATATTAAATGGGATACAAAAAAAGGAATGATTTATGGATTGATTTTAAGCTTTATTCCCTTAGGTTTCTTGATGATATTAAAGTATTCTTTAGGAGTAGCAATAGTATATACAGTAACATTGAGTTTTTTATTATACATAAGTACTAAAAATAGAAAACTTACTTTTGGGTTAATGTTTATCTTTATAATAGCTTTAATTTTAATCTATAGTCAGAATAATTATGATAGCTATTTACATAATATTACAAAAGAATTATTAGAGTCATCAGTGCTTATAGGGAAAGGAACGGGAGTTAATCTAGATATAATTCCTTACAATATCTCAGATTGTATTATAGCATCATTAATATACAGTTTTGGATGGGCATTTGGAATATTAGTACTATCTTTAGTTCTCTTTTTAATTATTTCTGTATATAAGATTAGCGAGAAGATATGTGATATCTACGGAAAAAGATTAATTATTGTAATATCAACTATATTTACATGTCAATATGTATTAGGGTTTTTATATAATTTTGGGATTTTGAACTTTTATTCTATTTCAATACCTTTTATAAGTTATGGACTTTCCAATATAATAATAAGCTTTCTTGGGATTGGAATTATAATGAATATATATAAGGGGAAAAAATTAAGGGGAGAGTATTAATATGTTAGAAATGAAATTTGCTTAGTGATAGGTGGTCATATAGGAGAGCCATCTATGAATATTGTACCAGTTTTTAATACTATAAAAGATATATATGAAGTGCCAATAGGAATGGAGAGTTATATGGTTAGATTTTGGATTAAAAATATACTTGGAAATATTCTTTTATTATTACCTTTAGGTATATTCCTACCAATGTGTTTTAAAAGACTAAGAAGTTTTAAATCAACAGTAATTACTTGTGCATTGGTATCATTATCTATAGAGGTGGTTAAGTATATATCTATGTATTTTGGAAATTTTAGATCTTGTGATATAGACGACATTATATTGAATACTCTTGGTGGAATGATTGGGTTTATAATTTATAAGGTGATTAATAAAAAAGTTGATTTAAGAATAGAATTTTAGAGTAAGAGATGTGTTAGTTATGCACCTACAAAGAAATATAATATTTTTACTAATAGGAATCTATAAAATAAAAAAATAGTAAAGAAGACTTGGCTTGTGGCCAAGTCTTTTCTTAGGTTATGTTACCATAGAATGTATAAATGTGATTGAAAATAAATTACTTTTATAGTAACTTTACTATTATAATATAAGATAGATTGTATGTAGGAGGGGTACTATGGGAGCTAGTACATCAACAATTCAGAAGACAAGGGTTAAGGTGAAAGAACCTAAAAGATATAAAGTTATTATGCATAATGATGATTTTACTTCAATGGAGTTTGTTATATTTGTTTTAATGAATATATTCAATAAAAATGAAATGGAAGCTAATGATTTAATGCTAAAGGTACATAAGGGAGGTAGTGCCATGGTAGGTACTTATTCTTATGATATAGCAAGAAGCAAGGTAGAAGAAACTACATTATTAGCAAGACAAGAGGGATTTCCATTTAAGGTTACTATGGAAGTTGCATAGGAGGAAAGAAAATGAGACTATCTGCAGTAGTAGAAGGAATAGTTGTTAAAGCTATAAATTATGCCAAAGAAAATAATCATGAATATATAACTCCAGAACATTTATTATATATGATAACATTTAATGAAGGGTTTGCAAGAGTATTTAATAATGTTGGTGGAGATATTATTAAATTACGTGAGGATTTACAAGGATATATAGATGAGAATATAAGTATTATTGATGGACATGAACCTCAAGGAAGTTATTCTTTTAATGAGGTGATTTTATATTCAACATCAAGAGCTGAAGCTAGTAATAGAGATGTGGTAGAGTTATCTCATATTTTAGATGGTATTATAAATTTAGAAGATAGCTACGCTGCTTATTATCTATTGTCTCAAGTTGAATGGACTGATCTTTTATATGAGTTATGTGATTTGCAGGGGGAAGAAAGAGTAAATAAAGAGGTTATAGCTGAAGATGGGAAGAAAAAAGAAATAAAGGATGAAGGATGGAAAGCTTATGTAACCTGCTTAAATGATATAGTAGATGGGTATTCTCCCCTTATAGGTAGAGAATTAGAACTTGAAAGAACTATGCAAATTTTATGTAGAAAATATAAGAATAATCCTATACACATAGGTGAGGCAGGGGTAGGGAAGACTGCCATTACCTTTGGGCTTGTAAGACTTATTAATGAAGGAAAGGTTCCAGATAAGTTAAGGGATTCTAAAATATTTTCAATAGATTTAGGTGGGCTTTTAGCAGGAACTCAATACAGAGGAGATTTTGAGAAGCGTTTTAAAATGGTTATGGATGGAGTAGCAGAGTATTCTAATCCAATTCTTTATATAGATGAAATTCATAATATTGTTGGAGCTGGAGCAATTAACGGGGGAACCTTTGATGTATCTAATATGTTAAAGCCATACTTAACAGAAGGTAAGATAAGAGTAATTGGGGCAACAACTTATGATGAGTTTAATAAGCATTTTTCTAAGAATAAAAGTTTACTTAGAAGGTTTCAAAACATAGATATAAAAGAGCCTTCAGTGGAAGAAACTATAAAGATATTAATGGGTTTAAAAGGTTATTATGAAGATTATCACGGAGTAAAATATTCTAAAGGCACATTAGAACATGCAGTGGAATTAAGCCATAAGTATATAAATGAAAGATATTTACCTGATAAAGCAATTGATTTAATTGACGAAGCAGGTGCTTATAGAGTAATGCATCCATTAAAAAAGAAGGTTCAAACTGTTGATAATAAACTAATAGAAGAGGTTTTATCTAAAATTTGTAATATACCAAAACAAACAGTAGAAATAGATGAAATTGAAAAGTTAGGCAAGTTAGAAGATGAACTAAAATCACAGGTATTTGGTCAAGAAGAGGGAATAAAAGAAGTAGTAAAGAACATAAAACTTTCAAGGGCAGGACTTAATGATGATAATAAACCTGTTGCTAGTTTACTATTTGTAGGACCAACAGGAGTTGGTAAAACTGAAATTGCAAAAACTCTGGCTAATACTTTAAATATAGAACTTATAAGATTTGATATGAGTGAGTATGTAGAAAAACATACTGTTGCTAAGTTAATAGGAGCACCTGCTGGGTATGTAGGGTATGAAGAGGGAGGACTATTAACAGATAGCGTAAAAAAGAATCCTCATTGTGTGCTATTACTAGATGAAATAGAAAAAGCCCATAGTGATATATTTAATATTCTTCTTCAAGTTATGGATTATGCCACATTAACAGATAACCAGGGGAGAAAAACGGACTTTAGAAATGTAATTCTTATAATGACTTCAAATGCAGGGGCAAGTAATGTTGGAAAAAGCTTAATTGGGTTTGGAGATAGAGAGGTTACTAGGGAAGGAATAACAGAAGAGGTTAAGAAAATTTTCACTCCAGAGTTTAGAAACAGATTAAGTAAGATCGTTGTATTCAATCCATTAAATAAAGAAATGAGTAGAAATATTGTTATAAAACAACTTAATATATTAAAAGACAAACTTAAGGAAAAGAAAATAGATTTAAGTTGGGAAAATTCTTGTATAGATTTCCTTGAGGATAAGGGAATTAGTGAAGAATATGGTGCAAGAGAGATAATAAGAGTTATAGATAAAGAAATTAAATCTCTACTTGTAGATGAAATTCTTTTTGGAAAATTAAAAAATGGTGGTAAGTGTACAATAGAATATGAAAATAATGAAATAAAGGTGATACAGCAATAATCTGTATCACCTTTAAATTAGAACTTATTGTAATGAACTTTATTAAAGTTAAATGAGGTTTCATCATAAGGTGTTTTTGATTCATCCTTATAGCCTAAAGTAATTATACTTAGTACACCATAATTATCTGGTATGTCTAATACATTTCTTACTTCTTTTTCTGAATTATCATTTTCACCTTGTCTATTTCTCATTTGTATCCAACAAGATCCTAGTCCTAGACTTTCAGCTTCAAGTTGAATTAAGGTTGAAACAATAGAAGCATCTTCTATCCAAACATCACTTATTGAAGAGTCACCAATTACAACTATAGCAACAGGGGAAGTTTTCAAAGCAAGTGTCCCCATGTTTTTACACTTTTCAAGTTTTTCTAAAGTAGACTTTTCATTTACTACTATTAATTCTACTGGCTTTTTGTTCATAGATGATGGTGCAAGAAGTGCTGATTTTATTAATTTATCTATTTTATATTTTTCAATAGGTGTATCTTTATATTTTCTTATACTTCTTCTATTTTTTAATAGTTCTAACATATAATCGCTCCTTAATTTCAAATTAAATATATTATATCACTTACTTATAAAGAATTTATAAATAGATATACTTTTAAATGTAGCTTTTCATATAATATAAAAAAATTAACATTAAGGAGAGTATATGTTCAATAAATCATACTTAATAAAAAAATACATGTTGTACGGCGTTATTGCTATAGTTATTATTTCATCATTAAGTCACTTTTTATATGGGGTTAGTGGAAATATAAATATTGTAGGAATTTTTACACCAATAAATGAAAGTATATGGGAACATCTAAAATTAGCTTTTTATCCTACGGTATTATGGTGGGGGATGGGATATTTTATATACCGCGGAAAAATGTATATAGATATAAGAAAGTGGATTATGTCTATGACCATATCTATAATTATAAGTCCTATTATAATAATTACTTTTTTCTATACTTATACAGGTGCCTTTGGAATACAAAACTTAGTGCTTGATATATTTTCACTTATACTGGGAGTTTTTATAGGTCAATTAATTGGATTAAAGTGTTACGAGAATTATAAATATAATAAAGTAGTATTTTATTTTTCGCTGTTTATTTTGTTCCTTGGTATAGTCTTATTTACTTACTTCACATTTAATCCACCTAATATTCCACTTTTTATTGATTCAACTACTGGACTTAGAGGAATTTATTTGTATTAATAAATATATATAGAAGATGGATGGGAGTATAAAAATGAAGACTAAGTTTTTAGAAGAATTAAACCCAAGAGACTTAAGACCAAAGATTATGGGATTAACCTTTAAAGGTGATGATGGTTATTATAATAGATATAAGAATGAAATCTTTCCTAAAAGGGTTATGAAGGAAAAAGGGCAAGGGGAATATTATAAAGAGTTTGAAAGGTGCATTAATGACTTTAAAGAGATACAATATAATGAGAATTTTATATTTATCTTTACTAATATACTAGAGGAAGATATTTATGTTGGCAGTAGATTTAATACTTTAAGAAATTTAGATAAAAGTGAAGAGATAGAGGTAAATGTAGAAATAAAAGCTATAATACATGATTGGTTTTTACTTCCTTATAAATGTATAAATAAATATCATAAAGGAATTTGTCTTTTAGAATTTAAAAATGGAATACCTGATATAATTAAGAATATGAAGGTATACCATAATGATTTCAATAATGATTATGAAAATATTATATTATTAAATAGGGGTGTTACTAATGATTAAATATAATTTCAAAGAATTAACAGGAGATGTTGTTACAAGGGATGATTTTACATATGAAGAGAGCAGAATGAGTTGGAATAGGGCTATAGAGAAATATCCTCTTGTAATTATTTATTGCAAAGAAAAAAATGATGTTAGAAATTCAGTTCTTTGGGCAAGAAAAAATGAGCTTCCAATAAGAATTAGATCAGGTTGTCATAACTATGAAGGCTATTCCACAGGAAATGATGTAGTAGTTATTGATGTTAGTAAAATGAATAATATTTACATAGATGAAGATAAAGGAAAAGTAAAGATTGAAGGTGGAGTTAGAAATAGAGAACTTTATGAAGCAACAGGATCTAAAGGGTATCCATTCCCTGGAGGAGGATGTCCTACAGTAGGAGTTCCAGGACTAGTACTTGGAGGGGGCTGGGGATATTCTACTAGATTATTAGGATTGTCTTGTGATAGTTTGGTAGAACTTGAGTTAATTGACTATATGGGTAACTTATTAGTAGCAAATGAGGAGGAAAATAGCGACTTGTTCTGGGCTTGTAGAGGTGCAGGAGGAGGAAATTTTGGTGTAGTAGTATCAATGACTTTTAATATTCCTAAAAAAATTGATATGGTTACATTAATAAACATGGATTTTCCTAATATTGATTTAGAAGAGAAGATAGAATTCATAAAGATGTGGCAAAAGGAATATAAGAATTTGGATAGAAGAGCTAATTTTAAGCTGGGAATATATAATTCAGAAACAAAAGGAAAAGGAATAAAGCTTACTGGATTGTTCTATGGGGATAAGGAAGAAGCTAAAAAGATAGTTGAACCATTTAAAAGAATTCCAAGCTTTGGAGAATTTTCTTTAGATTACACTACTGTTTTAGATGCTAATAGAAAGATTCAAGATAGTCATCCAGATTATGAAAAGTATAAATCCTCAGGAAGATTTGTGTCTAGAGATTATTCAGAAAAAGAGATTAAGGAAATAATAGAATTAGTAGATGATAGAGCTAAAGGTGCATATTATGCAGCAGTATCATTTTATGGATTAGGTGGAGCTGTAAGAGACAAAAGTAGTGAAGATACTGCTTTTGCCTTTAGAAATTCTAACTTTATAATGGGATTTCAGTCTGTATGGGAAGAGCCTAAATACGCACCGGCTAACAGGGCATGGGTTGTAGATAAATTTAAGAATATAATTGCAATGACAGAAGGTTCTTTTATTAATTTTCCATATGCAGAGTTAGGAGATTATGAAAGAGAATATTTTGGTAAAAATACTAATAGATTAAGAGAAATAAAGAAGAAATATGATCCACAAAATATTTTTGGATTTCCACAAGGAATTTCTATTAAAAAATAATAAAGGAAGCTGGTGTAATATCAGCTTCCTTTATTATTTTTAGCATGAGATGGTGAATATTTATTTTGGTAAATATCCATTCAATTTTTTATTGACATAAATATTACAAATGATATTATATTAGTATATTTTAGCAAAGCAATAAAAGGGGAATTTGGAATATGATGGCATTAGAAAAGTTTGAAGAAGCTTATGAAGTTGTACAAAAAGTAATTTTACAAACAAAGCTAGTTTATAGTGATTTTTATTCGGATTTAACAGGTAATAAGGTATATATTAAGCCTGAAAATATGCAAAAAACAGGGGCGTATAAGATAAGAGGAGCTTATTATAAGATAAGTACTCTTACAGATGAAGAAAGAAATAAAGGATTAATAACTGCATCAGCTGGAAATCATGCTCAAGGAGTTGCATATGCAGCAAAGTCCTATGGGGTAAAGGCAGTAATTGTTATGCCAACAACTACACCTTTAGTTAAAGTTAATAGAACAAAAGCTTATGGAGCAGAAGTAATACTTTATGGTGATGTATATGATGAAGCATGTAGTTATGCTTTAAGGCTAGCAGAAGAGAATGGATATACATTTATTCACCCATTTGATGATTTAGATGTAGCAACTGGACAAGGATCTATTGCTATGGAGATAATAAAAGAACTACCTACTGTTGATATTATTTTAGTTCCAATAGGAGGAGGTGGACTAGCCTCAGGTGTATCTACCCTAGTTAAATTATTAAATCCTAATATAAAAGTTATAGGAGTAGAACCAGCTGGTGCTAATTGTATGGAGGTTTCATTAAAAGAGGGACATGTTATTACATTACCTAAAGTTGAAACTATTGCAGATGGGACAGCAGTAAAAACTCCTGGAAGCAAGATATTTCCATATATAAAAGAAAATATAGATGAGATAATAACAATTGATGATAATGAACTTATAGGTGCATTTTTAGATATGCTTGAAAACCATAAGATGCTAGCAGAAAATTCAGGGCTTCTAACAGTTGCAGCATTAAAACATCTAAAGTGCAAAGGGAAAAAAGTTGTTCCAATAATAAGTGGTGGTAATATGGATGTTATTACATTTTCATCATTAGTGCAACATGGATTAATTGAGAGAGGGCGTATATGTACAGTATCTGTATTATTACCAGATAAGCCAGGGGAATTAACTAATGTTTCAAAGGTTATAGCTGATGCACAAGGAAATATAGTTAAACTTGAACATAACCAATTTGTAAGTATAAATAGAAGTAGCGCAGTGGAATTAATAATAACCATGGAAACATTTGGACATGAGCATAAAGAAAAGATAATTAAATCATTAAAGGATAATGGATATAATCCAAAATCAATTAAGCCTACAATGATATATGAATAGAAGCTAGGAGGATAATAAGATGAATAAAGAAGTTATTTTTACAGAAAAAGCACCTAAGGCAATAGGGCCATATTCACAAGCACAGAAGGTAGGAGATTTGTTATTTACATCAGGTCAAATTCCATTAAATCCTTCTACAGGAGAGTTAGTTACTGAAATAAAAGCTGCAACAAAACAATCTTTAGAAAATGTAAAAGCTATTTTAGAGGCTGCTGGAACATCATTAGAAAATGTGGTAAAAACAGTAGTATACATTAAAGATATGAATGATTTTGGAGAGGTTAATGAAGTATATGGTGAATATTTCAAAGAAAATGCTCCTGCAAGAAGTTGTGTAGAGGTAGCAAGATTACCAAAGGATGCATTAGTTGAAATAGAGGCAATAGCTATAATAAAATAAAAAAAGGTGCGAGGATTTGATTTTCTTCGCACCTTTTTTTATTATTTACAGTATAGGTCCATAGGCTTAACATTATCTTGTACATCCATTAAAGCTTCACCAAATCTTTGATAATGAACAACCTCTCTTTCTCTTAAGAATCCTAAAATTTCTTTGATATCAGGATCATCTGTTAGGTTTATTAACCATTCATAAGTTGCTCTAGCTTTTTGTTCAGCACCCATATCTTCATGTAAATCAGCAATTACATCACCTTTAGCTTGTATATAAGTTGCAGTCCAAGGGTTGCCTGTAGCATCTGTATAGAATAAAGCTTTTCCATGGTCAACATAGTGTCCATCTAAGCCTGCAGCTTTAATTTCATCTATAGAAGCATTTTCCATTAATTGATTAGCCATAGTAGCTATCATCTCTACATGAGCCATTTCCTCTGTTCCAATGTCAGTTAATAATCCCTTAGATTTATTAGTTGGCATCGAATATCTTTGGTTAAGATATCTAAGCGCAGCACTTAATTCTCCATCTGGTCCACCATATTGAGATATTAAAAGTTGTGCCATCCTAAGATCTTTGGACTTTAAGTTAACTGGATGTTGCAAAGTTTTAACATAATACCACATAATCTATTTCCTCCTTACATTCTTTCCCATGGCCAAGGTGTATCTATCCACTTTTCAGGATTTTCTACATAAGCTGAACCAAAGTTAGTTAGTGGTCCGAAGTTTTCTTCGTACTCGCATTTTACTTTATCTAGTTGTTTGGAAATAAATTTGTAGTCTTCTTGAGCTTTTGAACAACAAGGGAAGTTATCTAAATAGAGGTTTAAGTCAACAGCAAAAAATTGTAGTTTCATAAATTGTTCTAAACATTCTTTTCTATTCACAAGACTTTCCCCCTTTAGCATATTTAACGTTGCAGTATGGATCATACATATTCTTAAAGATTGTTCCAGCATGAATAGCATCATCTAGATCAAATAGTGTTTCGTAAGGTTGGCATACTATATAAGCTTTTCCATAAATTTTTGGAGCAAAGGTTTTATAGTTTTCATAACAGTTTTTCTTTTTATCTGCACAAGCAGTGTTGCACTTTGGATTTGCAGGATCTTTTATACAATCCTTACAATCAATGCAATGTCTTTCATAGTACATAATTGTTTATCCCCTCGTAAATGTTTATCTAAAATCAATTTATGCAGAAAAAGAACGAATTGTGAATGGAAAGTAAATTATAAAATTGATAAAAAGTTTAATAATAGTAAAGTTTTAATAATATTTTTACTATATGTCACTTATAGGGACTATAGTCCTTGACTTATTTATAGAGCAAATATAGGATAATAAGGGTAAGAGTATAATAGAATAAAAGAGGATTATTGCAAAAGGGGGCTAGTATGAATTACTTTGTTAAAAGAGCAAGTAGTTTGATAATAATTGCTAGTGTTTTATTATCAGGCATGAATTTTATAGCATGTACAAATGATAAAAATAATAAGCCAATAGCTTTTGAAGATGGTGTTAAATACTATACAAAATTAGATGATAAATACTTTACAGTTTATGATGGGGAAAAGTTTAATAAAAAGTTCTTAAAGGGAGTAAATATAGGAGTTGGTAAACCAGGTGCATTTCCTGGGGAATTAGCAATAACAAAAGAGGAGTATTTAAGGTGGTTTCGTTATATTGGAGAAATGAATGCAAATACAATAAGAGTATATACAATTCAAACTCCTGAGTTCTATGAAGCGCTTTTAGAGCATAACATGAAATCTGAAAATACTATTTATTTATTACATGGAGTATGGATAAATGAAGACGATATCAATTCTAAATTAAATGCATTTGATCCTATTATAAAGGATACTACCCTAGATGAAATAAATCGATTGATTGATGTTATTCATGGTAAAGCAGAAATAGAAGAGAAAGCAGGACATGCATCAGGGAAGTATACTAGTGATATATCGCCTTATTTAATGGGATTAATTTTAGGAATAGAGTGGGATCCTGAATTCGTTAATAATACTGATAAATTAAATGTAGGCAAGTCAGATTTTAAAGGAAAGTATTTATATACAAGTGATAATGCTAGTCCTTTTGAAAGTTTTTTATGTGAGTTAGGCGATAAAGCCATAAGTTATGAGACAGATAAATATAATACTCAAGTTCCAATAAGCTTTACTAATTGGGTTACAACAGATTTATTAGAACATTCAAATGAACCAGATGAAAAAGAGGATAGTGAAGTTGTAAATCCTAATAATATAAAGGCTAATGAGAACTTTAAGTCAGGAATATTTGCATCATATCATGTATATCCTTATTACCCAGAGGCATTGGTTTATCAAAAGGAGTATAGGGAGTATGAGGATGAGGATGGAAATGTAAATCCATATAAAGCCTATTTAGAAGATTTAATTAAGGAGCACACTATGCCCGTTTTAGTAGCAGAATTTGGGGTGCCATCATCAAGAGGGATAACTCATGAGAATATATATACTGGATTTAACCAAGGAGGGCTAGATGAAAAATCTCAAGGAGAAATGGACAGCTCAATGTTGGAGGATATTTATAATACAGGTTATGCAGGTGGAATAGTATTCTCATGGCAAGACGAATGGTTTAAAAGAACATGGAATACCATGGATTATGATATAGCTGGAAGAAGAGCTTATTGGTCTAATATACAAACTAACGAGCAAAACTTTGGACTTTTAGCCTTTGATCCAGGATCAGAAGAAAGTGTTTGTTATATAGATGGAAAAATAAAGGACTGGAAGAGTAGAACGGCATTAATAGAGAATGATAAATATTCTACTTATGTAAATAGTGATGAGAAGTATGTTTATTTTATGGTTAAGGGTAATGACAGCATAAACTTTTTAAATGAACATTTAGTAATTCCAATAGATACTACACCTAATTCAGGAAGTAGCACATATGATGACATTACTTTTAAGGATGGTGTAGATTTTATTATTGATATTAATGGAAAAGATAATTCTACAATTAAAGTTCAAAGTTATTATGATGTATTTAGCTATTCTTATGGAGGAAAATATAGTGGGGGTGAGACCAATAAAGAAGGGAAGGATTCCTCTAAATTTAATCCTATATATTTATGTATAAGTGGTCCTATACATTTACCAGAGGATAATAAAGACATTCCTTTAAGAAAAAAAGAAACAGGAAAACTAACATATGGAAATGGAAATCCGAAGGATGATGATTATAACTCTTTGGCTGATTTTTATATAAATGAGAATGTTATAGAGATTAGAATACCATGGCAATTACTAAATGTAATGGATCCATCCTCTAAATGTGTAATGGATGATTTTTACAAAGTTGGTGGTATTCAACCTTTAGAAATACAAGGGATAAATATAGGAACATATATTTATGGAGTTGACAATAGTAATAAAATAGATTTGAAGAGATATGAGTGGGCTAAATGGGAGATTCCAACATATCACGAAAGGCTGAAATCTTCATATTATATTTTACAAGATGCAATGTCTAAAATAGGAGAAGAACTACAGTAAAGTGAGGTAAGATAAATGAAGGAGAAATATATACTTAAATATTTTTTAAATGCAAAACATTATGTATTTATAGATGGAAAAAAATCTATTATTCATCCTCACAATTGGCAACTAGAGCTAGATGTTAAAGTAGAAAGTGATGAAATGATTAGTTTTAGAGTAATAGATAAGAAGATTGATGAAATTTTAAATAAATTCGATGATAAAGTTCTAAATGATGAGAAAGAATTCCAAGGAATAGATACAACTACTGAAAATATATGTAGGGTTTTATGGAAAATAATAAATCACTCATTAAATGGGACAGGCTATTTACTAACAAGTTTAAAAATATCTGAAAATCCATCAAGAACTTTTGTGTTAGAAAGGTAAGAAAGATGGTTATTATAGTTATTTGTATTTGGATTTTTATATATTATAGACTTAAGTCAAATAGCTTAAATACTTTAGCATTTATTCTAGGAAGTTTTGGGTTATTTACAATAGGTATTTTTTTCTTTAGGGATATTATAGAAGAAATTATTATGAAGGTACAGTTTGGAATATTATCCTTATTTGAAAATGTTATAACAGACTTAGATGTTTTTTATCAAAATAGTTCTATAATAGTTAGAACTCCAAAGATTATAAAGAATATACTTATTAACTATGAATGTAGTGGAGTTATAGAAGTTCTTGTGTTTACAAGTATACTTATATTCTATCCAATTAAAGACTTCAAGGCGAAAACTATAAAATTTGTATTGGGGAATTTTACAATAATGCTTGCTAATGTCTTAAGAATGGCTTTAATGATAATAGCGCTAAAATACTTTGGAGATAGAGTATTTGATTTTGTACATTTAATACTAGGTAAATTACTCTTTTATATAATAATGATATGCATGTATTATTTCACTCTTTCAAAGTTTCATATTAATAAATGTAAGGTGGTGGAATAATGGAGTATACATTCTTGGGAAGGACAATATTCTTAGGAATTTGGCTGTTTATACCCACAATATTTGATTTATTATTAGGTGTTTATAGATGCATAAGGATAATGATAATTTATATATTTAAAAGAGGGGATAAGAAGAATGAAAAGAAATCAACTTTGGAGTTTGAGCCATTAGTTTCAGTAATTATTCCAGTATATAACTCTGAAAAAACTTTAAAAAGATGTGTAGAGTCTGTTATAAACCAAACTTACTCAATAGATAAAATTGAAATAATTATGGTGGATAATGGTAGTAAAGATAATAGTTATAATGTTTTTCAGCAGCTTCAAAGTGAATATCACCATGTGAAGATGTGGTGGTATAAATCAGGCTGTGGAAAAGCACGCGCTTTAAATGCAGGCATATTTTATTCAAATGGGGCTTATATAATTAATATTGATAGTGATGGATACATGAGTAGAAACTCTATTGAAAGTATAGTTAAACATTTTATTTATAATAAAGAAGTTAGTGCAATCACAGGAAGTGTAATAATAGATAAGAATGAGATAAAAGAAACAAAAGGTATAATAAACAAGTTGGTACAAAAGTGCGAGTTTATGGAGTATTTAGAAGTTTTCTTTATAGGAAGAAACAATCAAAGTAGCACAAATGAATTATTTACTATGGCAGGTGCAATATCTGCTATAAAGAGAGAGGTTGCTTTCAAATCTCAAATGTATAATGCTGATACATTAGGAGAGGATGCACATATGACTCAGCAAATACTATTATTCCAAAATGGAGTCGTATCATATTGTAAGGAAGCAGTGTTTTTTACATCACCTATTGAAGATTTTAATAGGTTGTCTATTCAGAGAAGTAGATGGCAGAGGGGAGCCTTAGAGGTAGTTTCACTTTTTTTAGATAAAGAGGTTACAGGAAGTAAGAAATCTTTATGGAAAATGACGATTAGTGACCATACAATGACTTTTCCAAAGTTAATATGGATTATGGCCGTAATATATTTAGGGGTTATAGGCCTTCCTATTGAAACAATAGTGTTAGTTAATTTAATAATATATATAGCGTATTCAATTATTTCTATGTTATCTATATTAATTTCAGCAGTTTTGCTGAGGGACTTAAAAGAAGTACGTAAATATACCTTGAAAAATATACTTATATTTATTTTTATGCCCCTATATAGATTAATACTTTCATTTTTTAGAATTAGTGGAGTAATATATTCTTTAAGTCCTGAATCTTCATGGAATGCAGTTGGGATTGTAGATGAAATTAAACTAGGGGTTAAAGCTGTTTTTTCTTTTGGAAAAAGGGATAAAAATAGATAAGGAGGGAGTACAGTGATAAGGTTAAGGAAGATTTTGTTAATGTCCATTTGTTTATCTATATTTATCAATCCAATTTTAGTTAAAGCTGATGAATTGGATATGGTAGAAGAACAAAAAGTAGTTGAAGAAAGAAAGAGAGAGAGACTAGAGGTAGAAAAAGAGTTTAACAATGCTTTTCAAAATAAGGAAATAGATGAGGTAGAGGAAAGTGGGAAGATAACACTAGATGGTGATTTTAGTGATTGGACAAACATGCCATATTTTGAAGATGAGGATAAGTATGGGAACCATTCAGAAAATATTTTAGGATATCAGTATTATATTGATAAGAGGGATAAAGAAGATGGAAAGCCATATTTATACTTGAGATTAGACACGGATACTATGCCTGTAACTCATATAAGAGCTTGGTTAGTCACTAATGAAAGTACTTTTAATAAGTTTTATGAAAATTATAATAATAGAGATAAAAGTACTGAATGTATAAGCACCTTGGAAAATGATAAAGAAGGGGTTAAAGCTTATAATATAAATATAGAAAAACTAACATCAGCGGAGCCGTATAGAATTCAGGTTTTAAATCATAATGCAAATTTATTTAAAGAACAAGGATACTGGGTTAAAGAAGATAGTGGTTCCAAGTATACAGCAGAATTAAGAATTCCATTAGAACATGTTATGGGAGAAGATGGTGGGACAAACTTCAATCTTGTTTTAGGCACTGATTTATATAAGTATCCAACTGGTGATTTTATAATGACTTCTATAACCAGTGGATCAACAGGACCAGTATTTGCTTTAGCACTTGGTTTAGTAACTGTTTTAGGAATAACTACAAGGAAAAATAAGAATAGTGATGAAGATATTTAAAAGAGAAATTGCTTAGCAGTTTCTCTTTATTTTGGACCTAGGTCAATATTTTGGACACATTTTTATGAAAATTTTTTAAATTGATCTTCTTTCATTTGAGGGGTGATATAACCTATTGAACCATGAATTCT